>WGMU01000039.1 GCA_016124895.1 bacterium | reverse complement strand
AGAAGGGCGGATCATCGAAGAAGAACGGCAGCTCAAAGAAGAACGGCAGCTCAAAGAAGAACGGCAGCTCAAAGAAGAACGGCAGCTCAAAGAAGAACGGCAGCTCAAAGAAGAACGGCAGCTCAAAGAAGAACGGCAGCTCGAAGAAGAACGGCAGCTCGAAGAAGAACGGCAGCTCGAAGAAGAACGGCAGCTCGAAGAAGAACGGCAGCTCGAAGAAGAACGGTTCCTCGAAGAAGAACGGCAGCTCGAAGAAGCATGGTTCCTCAAAGAAGCCGCTGCCGAAGTGCTGAGTCCATCGTTGAATCGATCCGGCTGGCATTCAGCGTGTGCCGTCTGACGGCGGCAGTCTGAGGTCAAGACGGCATTGACAGACATTTTCGGGAACAAAGGTTACGGCGGCAGTCTGCATTTGCGACTGCCGCCGTTTCTGTTGCCGCTTCCCCGATGCCCGCATCGCCGACCAGGCAACCGGTCTTGTCCATTTCTGCACGGCGAGTCTACGCTTTGGGTCTCACCTCACCCGCACTTCCCGCCGGTCCCGGCACGTGCAGAACTCCATCCGTTCTGAATCCGAATCGAGTCTCAGCGACGATCGCCTCTCACACAGGATGCTGCAGTTCCAGACTGCAATTCTGCTCGTGGTTGTCGTCTGCGCAGGCTGTCGGTCCATAATGCCTGAAAACGGGCCAGTCCAAACCAGTTTGACTGCTGTGCGCGGGCAGTCACCGGGCAATGCCGGAAGCAGTATGCCAGGTTACGCCAGGGACACTGATCCGTATCCCCAGATGCAAGTGGCCCAACCGGTTCCAGCAACAGTCAACGGTTCACAACCAGTCGCAGATGGCTGGATGCCCCCTTTGTCACCCGGCGAAACTGACGGTCACGCTCCTTCACATTCCACGCTCGACAGTCCGGGACCAGCCACAGCCTGGTCCCAGGCAGCCGAACCACCGCCGCTGATTCCTCGCAGCATCGGGCTACGCGAGGCGATCAGTCTGGCTCTGCAGGAATCGGATGTGGTTCGGGTGCTGAATGGGAACGTTCATGCGAGTGCCACGCGGTGGGACACGCTGATCTCAGCTCAGGAAATCCTGCGGCAGCAGGGGCGGTTCAATCCGCAACTGTCAGCGGGAATCACCACTAATCGGATTAACGGTCCACCGGATTCGTTCTTTGGTCCAGGCCTGCAGACACAAACCCGCCGCGACGAAGTCGACTTTTCAGGCAGCCTGAAGAAACTCTGGGCGAGCGGACTTGAAACGAAAGTCGGTTACGCTCCGCCACTGGCTTATCTGTACTTTCCGAACGGAATCAGCGGCTTCAACCCGGCATACACCGCCGACTTCGTCATTCAGGGAACGCAGCCACTCCTGAAAGGCGCCGGCACCACGGTGAACCTGACACCGATTCGCGTCGCTCAGCTACAGGTCGATCAGACTTACTGGAACGTGCGGGAATCGATGATCGCAAGGATTCGCAGTGTCGAGCAGGCGTACTGGGAATTGTCTGCCGCGCACATCCGGCTGCAGGCCGTTCGCAGTGTCATTCCACTGGCTCGGGAAAGCGTGCGTGTCGAACTTCTGAGGTTTCGCGCCGAACAGACGACCTTTGCCGATGTCGCGCGGGCCGACGTGAATCTGAAGCAGCTCGAACAGGACGAACTCGCCAGCCATCTGGACGTTCAGACCAGCGAACTCAACTTCCGCCAGTTGCTGGGACTGCCGCCACGCGATGACGTGGAATTGATTCCGGTCGAGATCCCAATTCAGTCTTCTCCGCAACTTGACCTGAATTCGTGGACGGCCGCTGCGATGACCAGCCGCCCCGAGCTTGTCCAGCAACGCATCCGACTGCAGGTTCAGCAACAGGAACTGGTGCCGTCGAAGAACCAGTTGCAGCCAGAGCTGAATCTGACAGGCGGCGTGCATATCAACGGCCTGAGCGACCGTCTCGACAAGGCGCTGAACCAGGCAGGAACGCTCGACTATGGCTCGTGGTCGGCCGGGCTGCAGTTCTCTTACCCGTTGGGGAATCAGGCAGCGAAAGCTGACGTGGCCGCGCGGGAACTTGAAATCGTCCGCAGCCAGGTACTGCTGCGCAACACGGAACGCCGCGTGTCATTTGAACTGGCTGCGCGGATCGCGACCTGCGAGAAGCGGTGGCAGCAGTACGTGAAGATGCACGACCAGTTGCAGCAGACTCAGGAGTGGCTACGCCTGACTGGAATCCGCTACTCAGCGCCACCGGTTGGTGAGACGCAACGCGATTCTCTGCTGCTCGCGCTGCAGAACTATCAGTCGGCGATGCAGGCACACGTCCGAGCACTGACCAACGCCGGCGAGCTGCTGGCCGAGTTCAACACTGCACTGGCTCGACTGCGCGAGTCGGCGGGGCTGTCCCTGGACTTCTGGCAGGTCGAACTCGCAACGGGCGATCCTCAGCCGGCATTATCAGCGTTCACGCCGAACGGCGGAGTCAGTCCAAATCCGGTCTGGCCGAGCGGGCTGCCAACGTCAGGCGTCACTGTCGCACCCGGCTATACACTCCAGCCGTGAAATGCCATGTGCCGTCTGGTTGTGTTCGGTGCTTACCACCAGAACTCGGTGCGAATATAGCTCATCACACTGTGAAACAGCTTGTTGCTGAGTGGACGCTGTCCGCGGAGGATCCGGCCATTTCCGGTCATCCCGGATTTCAGCCGGCCGTCTGAGTTCTCCAGGGTGCAGTGGACGACCAGCACGTTCTTTTTGCCTTCAATCTGCTTTGCTGTCGCCGGAGCGATCTTCGTGACCTGCCCCTGAAACGTATCCAGGGGAAAAGCTCGCGCTTTCAGAGTGACTGGCTGCCCGGCAGCGATTCCACGCGCCTGATCCTCAGTCAGTGACAGTTCAATCTGAGAAGACGACGAGTCCTCAATGGCGCAGATCGGAACGCCGGCAACAGCCAGTTGTCCAACCTTCTCCGGGAGGCGCGGTGCGACAACAACTCCATCGACCGGGGCATGAACGGTCAAACGCTGCAATTGCGTCTGCAGGAAATCCAGCTCATTCACGATACGCTCGCGCCGTGCCCGTTGAGCCGCGATGACTTCGGGACGTGTGCCCGCTCGCAGAAGTGTGAGAGCAGCCTGAGCGTCGGCGAGCTGCTGGCGCCGCAGTTCGACTGCCGCCGCGGTTTCGTGTACACCGCTCAGCTCGCTGGCTCGCAGCCTCGCCTGCGCTTCCGTCTGCTCGGACTTCAACACCTGCAGTGCCGCCTGCTCCGCCCGCAACTGAAGGCCAGCCAGAGCCCCCTGAGAATACAGCCATTCCGACCGCTTGATCGATTGCTGAGCCGCGTCGTATCTCACTTGAATCTGTGTGACTTTAGACTTCAGGGCCGTCAGCACTTCAGCATGCTCATCGCGTGCGCGTTGCAGATCAGTTTCTCCCTGCGCGACCCAATCCCGCAGTCGGGCGACACGTTCTTCCTGCTGCGAAATCTCTTCCGGCCGTGCCCCCAGCAGTAACTGAGCCAGTGCCGAGTCGACTTCCTGAAGTTCGGCCCGTCGGGTGGATAATTGACTCTCCAGTTCGGGTGAACGCAAGACAGCCACAGTGTCGCCCGCTTTGACGGGCTGGCCTTCTTCAACCAGTACCTGCTGAATGAATCCGGTCACCGCTGCCGGAACTTCAACTCGATGTCCAGGACGAACCTCGAATTCTCCGGAGGCATAACTCTGAACGCTCAACCAGAACGGGACGCCGATGACTGTCGCAATCCCCGCGAACCACGCAGCGAGTCGAGTTGGTCGTGACTTGAGCATCGTGGAAACCTCACTTCGAAAGAACCCCTTGAACACGCGACGCAGGGCATAGCCCATCAGCAGCACCAGAAACAGAATCCCGCCGACGCCGAACTCGTCTCCTGCGTACTTCAGAAACTGCAGGAAGATCACGTCGAGAAAGATCAGCGCGAAGCCCCAGTTCATCATCCCATACAGCAGCAGAGTCCTGCCGCGCGGAAGTGGTCGAGGCCGTTCAGCCCCCCACAGCAGCCAGCGCAGGTGAGCCATCCAGTGCTCTTTCGACTGCTTTCTGAGGTTGGGAATCGACAGCCAGTCGCTCAGCAGGTAGTAGCCATCCAGCCGCAGCAGCGGATTCAGATTGATCAGTCCGCGTCCTCCGCAGACGGTCTGCACGACGAACGCCAGGTGGTTCATCAGGCAGTCCGGGACTGTGACCCGCCAGACAAACACGGCGATCGCCCACAGACACAGATCGAGATACCCGCCCGCGGCGGTAATCAACAGCCGCTTGTGCTTTTCACGAATCATCCATGCGTCTGTGACGTTGCAGTACAGACACGGAATGAAGAACAGGAACAGCACGCCCACATCGGGGACATCACCACCAAAATGCTTGCATGTGAGTCCGTGCGCCATTTCGTGCAGCATCGTGGCAACGATGATCGTGGCCCAGACGACAACGATCGTGTCCCATCGCATCGCGGACGAAAACGAACTCGCCAACTGGTCGCAGTTGACGCACGAAATCACAAACGCCGCCGCCAGTCCCGCCAGCGAGATCGCCAGGAATGATCGAGTCCAGACAAACCTCAGCCGCGGTTCCAGCCAACTGAAGAGCCGATCCGGATTAAACAGCGGCAGTCGGTAAAACAGGATGTTCTGCCGGCCACGTGAGGGAGCCTCGTCATCTGCGGCATCAGATTCAGACTTCAGTTCGGGCCGGCGGGAGGGTGCCGTTGGGGACTCGTCGGAAGTTTCCGAACGTGCCGCGGGTCGAGGCTCGCTGGCTTCTGACTGCGAAGGCGAGTTGCGCCGAGATGATGAGTCCGTTTTGTCGAGCTTCGGTTCTTCCAGCAGCCCGCGGCTGCGGATCATTTCGAGGAAGTCGTCAATGTCCGCATCGCTGAGCGAATCATCAAACTGTTCTTCGAATGACCGACAGAGCTGACTGCGCGATCTTGTCCCGTCAAGCTGACGGAGCAGAAACTCTTCAGCCGCGCCAATACTGAAGTACTTCCGGTGCGCAGGCAGTTTGACGACGAACTCGTCGTCGTTCATCTGACGAATGACGAGATCGCTGCGACAGGCGGGCAGAAGTTCTTTTGATGAGGACACCGCGAGTTTCCGTCGGACTCAGGCAGTCGCCACGGCTTCCGGGCTGTCACATTCCAGCGAGGCGAGGATCGCGTCGATGTCCGGGGCCTTCAGCAGGATCGTGCGGCTTTCCTCTTCGCTCAGAATATGCACGTAATAAGGCAGCTCATCGCGAAGGCAGCGTGCCGCGCGATGGTGCCCGTCCACCAGCACATGGCCATGCAGAACATTACCGTCGGGTTCCGGATACCAGATGTGAGCGATGATGCCAGGGTACTTCGGATTCACATGATCCAGATGCTGTTCATAAATCCGACTGGTATCGACGCTGTACCTGACGTCGTCCGGTTCCAGCTCGATCGGCTCACGCCCATCGCTGACGATTTCGCGAGCGAGATCGACGTCAAACAGAAAGATGCTGTCCATATACCGGAACGTCTCGGCCCCCGACGAACAGTGAGGGCAACTGCGACGGTTATCCTGCTGCTTACGGTTCTTTCGTTTCTGCTTCTGCGACATGTCCGCGTTCTCTCTGCTGTCGACTGACTGAAGGCGCGCAGTCACGCGTTCCACTGACAGGTATAGGGCGCCGTCACTGCCCCGGAGAGTGATTCCGCGAACGCACTCGAATCGATCCGCGTCGCCGTTCCGACGGAAGCAGTGCAGATGGCGCATCCGGCAGAACCGCTGCGTATGAACCCCACGATCCCGAGTTCTGCTGGCAGTGTCGCTCCGACAGTCAACGTTAGTTTTCGCGGCGCAGCGTCGAATGGTGCATCAGCCAGTAAACCAGAACGACCAGCAGGCCGCACATCAGCGTCATGACTGCCCAGAAGAAAGGCCCAACGAAGAAGGTTGGGCTTCCGTCGCGATCCAGTCGAGTTCCGTCTTCCCAGACAGCCAGCGCCAGCACGACGTGGACGACCGCGCCGCCCAGAAAAAAGCCGATCATGAGAATCGAAAGGACGTCCTGCACCGTGATCGCTGCGCTCCTGTATTGGCCGTTCAGGAAAACCGCTTCAGCCGCAGACTGTTCGACACGACCGAGACACTGCTCATGGCCATGGCCGCGGCAGCGAACATTGGCGGCAGCATTACGCCCAGCCAATGATGAAACACGCCGGCGGCCAGAGGAATCCCCAGGCAGTTGTAGATGAGAGCAAAGAAGAGATTCTGACGAATGGTGCGCATCGTTCGGCGGCTCAGCCGGACCGCGTCGACGAGCGCATTCAGATTACTTGTCGACAGCGTCACGTCGGCTGTCTGCATCGCGATGTCCGTTCCGGCCCCCATGGCGATGCCAACGTCTGCCTTCGCAAGTGCCGGCGCGTCATTAACTCCGTCTCCGGTCATGGCCACGCGATGCCCTCCCTCCTGCAGCTCCTCGACCAAACGGGCTTTCCCGTCGGGCAGGACTTCGGCGAAGCAGCGTTCGATGCCGACGGATGCGGCAAGTGACTCGACGACCGACCGGCGGTCGCCGCTGAGCAGCACTGCCGACAGTCCCAGCCGCTGCAGTTCTCTGACGGTTTCCGCTGCTTCGCTGCGCACGGTATCCGCAACACTGATCACGCCGAGCAGTTGCTGCTCCCGTGCGACAAACACCTGCGAGGCGGCGAGTCTCGATTCGCTCTCACTGGTGACGTCGCTCACGCCAATGCCGGACTCGTCGAGAAACACGCGCGTCCCGACGAGCACGCGTTGACCACTCACGGTCGCACTCGCCCCGCGTCCCGCCACCGACTGAAAGTCCTCGACGGTTGGAATGGCCAGATCATGTTCGGTTACCGCCTTAATAATCGCCACCGCAAGCGGATGCTCGGACCGCTGCTCAACCGCGGCTGCGGTGGCCAGCAGGTCATCTTCCGAGATGCCATCCTCAGGCTGCAGCGACGCAACGGCCATCCGGCCTTCGGTCAGTGTCCCGGTCTTATCAAAGACGATCGTGTCGACAGTCGCCAGCGTTTCGAGTGCCGCTCCCGATCGAATCAGGACGTGCCGTTCCGCCCCGCGTCCGACTCCGACCATGATAGCCGTCGGTGTTGCCAGCCCGAGCGCACAGGGACACGCGATGACAAGGACCGCGACCGACGCCAGAAACGCCTGCTCGAATGAGCCGACTATCAGCCAGCCGACGAACGTCGCCGCGGCGATCAGCAGAATGATCGGTACGAACCAGGCACTGACGCGGTCGGCCAGTCGAGCCACCGGTGCTTTTGACGTCTGCGCGTCACGGACCAGATCGACGATCTGACTGAGCAGCGTCGCCTCACCGACGGCGGTCGCTTCAAACACAAAGCTGCCCGACTGATTGACTGTCCCGCCGAGCACGCGACTGCCGGCAGTCTTGTCGACCGGGACTGATTCGCCCGTCATTGCGGCTTCGTCGACAGTCGAATGGCCGCTCGCAACAACACCGTCGACCGCGATGCTCTCGCCCGGTCGAACCAGGAGCCGGTCGCCGACACGAATCTCTTCAACGCGGACTTCCTCACTGGACGATTCGTCGTCGCCCGTCAGCCGTGTCGCGGTCGGCGGTCGCAGATCAAGCAGTGCATTGATCGCTCCGGTCGTTCGTCGCTTCGCTCGCTCTTCAAGAGTCCGGCCCAGCAGGACGAACACGCTGATCATCGCCGCTGACTCGAAATAGATCGGTGGTCGTCCTCCCCAGGAACTCGTCGGCAGCAACGTCCCGAGCGTGCTGACTCCAAACGCGACGCCGGTCCCGATCGCGATCAGCGTATTCATGTCCGCAAACCCGGATCGCGCCGCCGCCCATGCTCCGCTGAAGAACGATCGACCGTACCAGAAGACGACCGGTGCAGTCAGAGCCAGAAGCAGGATTTCGCGGCCCGAAAACGTGGCTCCGCTCATGCTGAGGCCGAACACCGCGAGCGCCAGAATCGCCGGGACGATCAGCGACATCAGCGATACTGTCGCGTCGCGTTCTCCCACCGCGGAGGTGTCGTCCGCCTCATTCGGCCATTCAATTTCGTAACCGAGTTTCTCAATCGGCGGAGCCAGCACCACCATCGCCTCTCCACCCGCAGTCGAACGATCCCAGCGGACGCGAACCTCATGCGTCGCCAGATTGGCGGCCGGCTCGCTGACGCCGGTCACTTCCTTGAGCGCGTTTTCAACGCGTGACACGCAGCCGGCGCAGTGCATCCCATGCACCAGGAACCGGACGGTTTCCGGACTGCCTTTCGTCGTCACGCAATGCTGAGATTCCGACATTGATGTCGTCGCCAACCGAGGGAGAGCTCTGTCAGAGCTCAACGTATGAGTGGCCGGAGCGGGAACGAGGTAGGAGCGAAAACCTGGGGGGCTCCCCTCGCTGGCCCAGTCCAGCCCAGCCCTGACCAACCAGCCTGAAGATCAGGATCTGGCAAACGAGTAGAGCGTCGTCGAACACTCCACGCATTGTCCGACCGCATCCGCCGCGTGGCAATGGGCCGAGGCATTCCGATTGTCAGGTCGTGGCGACTCGGCGGCGGGCGACTACTTCACCTGCCAGGTTTCGTTGAAGAAGTCGGCCGCAATGACCTTGCCTGGCCACAGCGGGTTTGGCGGCGTGCGCGTGTCGATGACGGCCCAGTCGGGGAGTTTCGGGACCTGGCGGGCGTTATTCAGGTAGGCGTATTCACGATACGTGAAGCCGCTGTTGAGGATGACGTACCGGTTCGGATTCAGCGGGTTCGGATAGATCAGTACCGGCGCGTGATGCGCCGCGTCGAAGCTTTTGCCGCCAACCGTAACAGACTCAGCCGACCACTGAATCGGCAGTTGATCCGCAATCTTCGCGAGGATCGCGTTGCTCTGCGGATCGCCGAACAGGATCAGGTTCGACGAAGCGATGTCGGCGTCGCTGATCTCGGAGTCGGCTTTGACGATCGCGTCGCCGCGGAACTGACGCCGCCACTCTTTGACGGTGTGGTCGAGTTCCGACGCGGCCCACTTGCCGATCGACTCGTGTCGGGCTTTTCCGGTCGGGCGGACGACGATGAACGAGTCCATGAACGCGTCGTCGATCGGCCCCTGTAGACCGTGGCGTTTGACAAGTGCCGGGGCTTGAGCCGAGGTCGCGGCTTCAGAATCGGCGGCGTACCAGCGGTCACCAATCTTCACGAAATCTCCACGCAAGGAACCGTCAGTAAACGGCCTGCCGAGTTCAATGCGACGTCCGTCGATGTAGGCCACCACGGATTCCCGTGCATTGAACGGACTGAGGCCGGCCGGAATGTCAATCTTCAATCCGGTTACGTTGCGTGTTGCAACATGGATCGAACCACTCTGCACCCTGAGTTCTCCCTTTCTCAGAATAATTCTATCTGGCTCGGGCTGGACGATCAGTGCGTCGACGCGAGCCTGCTCCCAGTGCTCGCCGAGGCCGGTGACGGTCAGCCAGAACGCTCGGTGATAGCGCAGCGTGTATGTCGCGAAGTGCAGTTCACGCGGCAGCTTCGCACGACCGGCCAGAGCAATCGACGCGAGCCTCGATTCGATCTCGGCCAGCGAGTCCTTGTGGATGCTGTGCGCGGTGTTGGGGCCAATCAGGTGTGTCAGTCGCAGCCCCTCGGCGGCACACACGGCTTCCATGACGTCGGCGGCCTGCTTCTGGCGGTCGATCTCCCCGCTGTAGGCGATGGTCGGCAACTGAAACAGATTGATCGCGTAGCCAGGGCAGTCATACATGCGCCACAGCTTCTCTTCGTACCAGGTCGGGTTGAGCGTTTCCTGCTGAAACGACTTCAGGAACTCAGGCGTTTCCGAAAAGCCGGCGCCTGGCGTCGCGGCAAAGAACAGGTCCGGATAATGGACCGCCATCTGCCAGCAGCCGGCACCGCCCATTGAGAAGCCGCGCACGGCGACGCGGTTCTCATCAACGCGGTAATTCTTCTGAGCATGTTCCAGGGCTTCGAGCACGTCGATCTCACCCGCGAACTTGAACGCGTTGCTGTAGCGACCGTACGGATGCAGCACGATCGTGTCCGGCGGAGCGATGTTCCCAACCTGCTGCATCCGCCCGGCGATGAAATTCGATTCCGACAGAGTCTCACCGCGACCGTGCATCCACAGATCAAGGCGGTGCTGCGACTTACCCTCGAAGCTGTACGAGTCCGGAATCACCAAGCCATATGGCTGCACCGTCTGGTCGATCTTCGAGCGGAAGCCGCGAACAACGAGCCCCTTCTGCGTCAGCCAGGGAGCCTGCCCACCGAGCAGTGCTGCCGCCCGGGATTTGCCTTCCGCCAGGACCTTCTTCGCTCCGTTGACGTCGTTCGGCTTGAACAGCTCGCGATACTGAATGCCGTGCCGGACGGCTCGCGAGAAGATTTCGACATCCGGCAGCAGCTCAGCCGTACGTGCGTCCTTCTTCTTTCGCAGTTCAGCGATGGCTGCATCCAGTTCCTTCAGTCCGGTTTCGAGTTCCATCCGATCTGCGCCCGACAGTTCGAGCCCGACCGGTGGCACCGGCCGGACATTCTGAGCCTGATTGTCCTGTGGTCCGTCAGCCAGGCAGGGAGCAGACAACACAACAACAGCAAGACTGAGCGCAGCGACAAAACGAGGCATGGCTGATTCCACAAAACGGTGCGGGGTGGGAAACCGGAAGGTCTGAAATGTCGATTCGGAAGTAAGCCGCCGCCTTACTGCGTGTAGTCCCGATAGCGGTAAAACGCGGCTCGCAGGCCGAATAACAGAGCGGCGCAGGCCATCAGGCCCGCGAAGAACCAGAAGAACTGCGTAAGTGTCGGGCCCTCTTTGGGGTCGACGACAAAGAACAGCTTCATCAGCCAGCTTTGAGCCTTTGTGACGGCGGCGACCAGCACATTGCCCAGCGAGACCGACAGCAGCCAGAAGCCCATGATGGTTGACTTCATTCGCGTAGGAGCCTGCGTGTACGCGAACTCAAGGCCGGTGATCGACACCATGACTTCGGCCTGCGTCATGATCAGGTAAGGAGCGATCTGCCACAGAACGGACACCGAATTCGGTTTCGGGCTGCCGTCAATCCAGCTCTGAATGATTGCCACGACGGCAAAGGCAAATCCGGCGATTCCCATTCCAATCGTCATCCGCCGCAGCGGGGTCATGAGGAAGCCCAGCTTGCCCATGACGGGGTACAGAACGAAATTGTTGAACGGGATCAGCGCCATCACCATCAGCGGGTTCAGTGCAGAAATCTGGCTGGGCAGCAGGTCGAGATATCCCGGCGAGGTGAAGTGATATTTGAAAACGGTGAAGTCGTAGGTCAACCACCCCACTCGGAGATTCATCCGGCTGGCCTGACGCACCCAGCTTGATGCGTGCTGATCGAACAGTGCCCAGAAAACACTGACCATGAAAAAGATACTGATGATCCGCAGCACCGCACGCGGGCCCTCGGCGGCGTCTTCGCCGAACTTCTTTGCGGACGCAGAAAAGAACCAGTGCCGCTGCAGCGAGTCCGCAGGAATGTCTGGCGCCAGTGCTGCTCGGACACGAGTCGAGGCGCCGCTGATCAACGACTCGATCGAGTCCATCATGATGGAAAGGAAACCGTCGTCCTGGCTGATGTGGCGTCGCTCTTCGAAAATCCACATGCCCATCAGAACAAGCCAGCCGGTCAGCACCCAGTAACCAAGCCCCGGCATGTGTCCTTCAAAGATCTGCGGCAGGCCGACAAACAGCGGCAGACCGATACAGCCCAGGAAAAGGAAAATCGAGCTGAACGCGTCAAGCAGACCGAGATGGCCGCCCGGTCGAGCGGGCACATGCACGAACACCCTGCGACCCATCCAGAACGCGACCGTCGCGAGAAACATCAAGACGCCCGGGAGGCCAAACGCGACACTGGCGCCGAATTTTGCGTGCAGATACGGAATGAGCAGCGTTGAGAAGAACGATCCAAAGTTGATGATGAAGTAGAAGGCCTGAAACACCTTTTCAACCAGATGCCAGTTGCCTTTGCCGAACTGGTCGCCGACGTGCGCCGAGACGCACGGCTTAATCCCACCCGAACCGATCGAGATCAGCGTGAGGCCGATCGTCATGCCCATGATTGAGTTCTCGGCGACAGCCAGCACCGCGTGACCCAGGCAGTAGACCAGCGACAGCCAGATGATCGTGTCGTACTTCCCGGCCAGCCGATCGGAAATGATCGCTCCGATCATCGGCAGCGCGTACACGCCCGCGACGAACAGATGGACCATTTCCTGAGCGTGTTCCTCGGCGGTTGCCTGCATCAGCCCGGTGGCGACAAACAGCATCGTCAGATGGATCTGCAGGATGGACTTCATCCCGTAGAAGCTGAAGCGTTCGCAGCCTTCGTTCCCGATGATGTACGGGACGCCCTTCGGCCAGCCGGTTTCGTTCGGGTCGGGGGCGGTCAGGTATTTTGGCTCGGCCATGAACTGCTTCCGTTGCGGGTCAGAGTCCTGAGTTCAGCGCGGTGGCCGGCGGCTGCGCATCGACGCAGGTCGTGCCGGGACCGGGCCGGGAGCGTAGTGGCTCCGCGCAGACCGGAAAAGCGGCGCGGACTCCGGGTTGCAGGGACGCCGTTTAAATGGACAACGCCACTTTCGATCGCGGTACAAGCACGACGCGCAAGCGAGTGAATCCGTTACGTCAAATACACTCGCTTGCGCGTCGTGCTTGTATTCTCGTCTCCGGTGTCAAACAGGCGCTGTCCAATTAAGAACCATCCTCAGAAGGCAGCTCGAAGTGAAAGCGTCCACAGAGTCGGGTCCCAGGACTGAGCATTCAGCGAGCTGGCGGACTCATCGTCGGATCAGGCAAACGCGTTCGCCAGTCTGCCCGGTGCGATCCTGCAGAGAATGGCATCGACAGTCTGCAGGTTGCCGGCCCGCGCGGTCACGGTCATCGTGCTGCTTTGACGAGTCAGCGCTTCAACGAGTGCGACGCAGGCGGCAACGGGCAGTCCGAAGCCATAGCTGAGTTTGAGTAACGTACGCTGCTGCCAGCTCAACGCTGGAACGTCGGGATGTCGACTGTCGCAGTCCTGTAGTTCTTCCAGCGAATTGCGCGGCGTCGCAGTCACTCGATTCAGCCAGCTCTGCAGGCCGGAGAACGCATTCGGTCGCAGCGGGAAATGGCGGATCGACTCGCAGGCGAAGTCGTGGCGGCGCAGCAGTCGATGCAGCGTGTCAGGCGAAAACTGATAGAGCTGTCGTGGCAGGTCGAGCTGTGACCAGTCGGCGCCGAACGTTCGAGACTGCCAGCTCGCAAAGTTAGGCACCGCAATCACCAGTCGGCCACCGGGCTGCAGGATGCGGCGCAGTTCGTCGAGTATCTCCCCCGGTTGCGGCTGTCGATCGAAGACGTGCCACAGGATGACGGCGTCGAACGCGCGGCTGTCGAATCCGGCAGCAACCAGATCCGGAGCCACCCGCACCCGCCGGTCGCTGGTCGCGGCGATGGCTGTCGACGTCGCCAGACCATGCGCTGCGTAACCCAGTTCGGACAGTGCGGTCAGCAGCGAACGACTGCCGACCGCGAGGACTCGCCCGCCGCGTGGAACGCCTCGCAGCAGCGAGCGAACTCGCAGCCGGGCACTGAGTCCGCCGCCGAACTCAGTCAGCAGACTGCGGTCAGAAATTTCCCCAACGCCGGGCTCGCCGGGAGAGAAACTCGCCAGACGCTTGCGATCGGGCATCGGCAGAAGTGACCCGAGTCCACACGTATCGCAGACGACCAGACATTCGGGCTGTCCATCAATGACGTAACGAGTTACGGCCGTCGTGCCGTGGCAAACGACACATGGAAGCGTCTCGACGCGGCGAATCTCAGTGACAGACCGCACCGTAGGATGCCGCACTTCGGAGGCCCGCAGTGACGTCGCATCGTACTCAAGCCGGGCGTCAGCGATCAGGCGTTCCAGAGCGTCGATTTCGGCGAGGGCTGCTTCGCCGCGCCTCAGTCCGTCGAACTGCCGGTCGTCGCTGGCTGAGGAAACAGGTTCGCCGTGGTCCGATGAGGCCTCGTCACGGAAGGACTGCGTCGACGGGCTGACTTTTGTTCCGGCCGCCCCGGAGTTGCTGCCTGCGTATTGTTCGACGTCGGCCGCGCCACTGATTCTGCGCATGGCTTCCCGCTCCTGACACCTGAGTCAGCAAACCTGGTTCGAGGTGGCAGTCGCGGCGGTACTTTCGAGTTTGCCGGGGCGATGATTCCAGTTTGTCGCAAGCGGCCGTTCCGGTTCTGCTGATTGAAGCAGTCAACGGGCGACGCGCGAAAGCAGAGAGTGACAGTTACGATCCGTGGCTCCCGTTTGATCCCGCAGCCTCTGAATCGAACCCGTGATCACTGTTGATGGCGATGCCCGAACTCACTGATGATTCTGTTGAACTGTTCCGTGCGCTGCACGCGGCGCCTGAACTGATTGAGCGAGTGGCGAGCGAACCGGGGTCAAGTCTCAGCATCCAGAAGCGATTGCGTGATGAGTTTCCAGCAGAGCTGGTTCGTGCTGCGTTGACGCTCCGCGATCTGCGGCAGCGGGCTGTTGCTTCCGGCCGGTTCAGCCGTGGCGCGCAGATGTGGTTTGACGCGAAGGGACTCGAACAGGCGTCGGCCGAAACCGTTGCGAACCACAAGGCAAGTCGCTTTGCGGCGTTGCCTGACGAGTCGGGAGACGGTCCGCTCGTCGCCGACTTCTGCACTGGTATCGGTGCCGACGCGATCGCCCTCGCGCGAGCCGGTTGCCGCGTCCACGCCGTCGATCTCGCGCCGAATTACTGCCAGTTTGTCAAATGGAATGCCGAGACTTACGGCGTCGCGGACCGGATCACCGTGAGTTGCGGCGACGTCCTGCAGATCGAAACGCATGCGGAGTTCCTGCACATCGACCCGGACCGCCGGCCCGCGGGACGCAAGCGTGTGTTGCGCGTCGAAGACTGTCTGCCGGGACTCGACGACCTGCTGCGGCTGATGGAAAAGTTCCGCGGTGGAGCGATCAAGCTCAGCCCGGCGAGCAACTTCGGCGGCAGGTTTCCGGGCTGCGAGATCGAACTCGTCAGTCTTGGCGGCGAGTGCCGCGAAGCGACCGTCTGGTTCGGCGAACTCGCCGGAACAGAACTCTCGCGGGCAACCGTGCTGCCCGCGGGCGAGACGATCGCCGCCGATCCCTTGTCCGCCTGGACGAACGTCGGCGAACTCGGCGACTGGCTTTACGACCCCGATCCAGCGGTCGTTCGATCGGGCCTGGTCGATGTCGTTTCTGAGCAACTCGGGTTGCGGCGACTGGACGACTCCGAGGAATACCTGACCGGCGATACGCTCGTCGCCTCGCCGTTCATCCGTCCGTTTCGAGTGCTCGAATCGCTGCCGAACAATCAGAAGGAGCTGCGCCGCGCGGTCCGACGCTGTGGCTTCGGGCAGGCCGAGATTAAGTGCCGGCACATTCCGATCGACGCGGAAGCCGTGCGGCGTAAACTGCCGCTCGATGGCAGCGCGCCGGGTGTCGTTGTGTTTGCTCGCCAGTCGGGGAAGGCGAGCGTCATTCTGTGCCGCCGGCCGGCGTCTGATGGCTCATCTGCTGGTGACTGAAGTCAGCCGCTCAGACGGATTTACGAGTGCCGATCGGTTGGCAGAGCGAGTTGAATTCGACCTTCCAGTGGCTAAACTCTGGCCGCATCCGGGGCGGGGTTTGAGAGTTTCCGCCCGCTGACCGGTCGTCGCTCTGAAAGCTGCTCACGCGTTGCCAGGCCGAACCTGGCTCTCGACGGCCGGAAGAAATTTTGCTGATCAGCCAGACGGTTCAGGCCAGCGATGCCTCCAGCCGGCTGCTTCCAGGCAGGACGCCGCGTTGATCGGACGTCCTGACACTGACTGGTTTCGAGTGCGGAGCGTCCGTGCTCAGCCGGAATTCGTCATCCCTGCAGAAGAAAGACAGACTGATGGCAGTCAATGTTGCAATTAACGGTTTTGGCCGGATCGGCCGTCTGGTGTTTCGTGCTCTGCACGAGCAGGGTCTCGTCGGGAAAGACATCAATATCGTCGCTGTTGGCGACATCGTGCCGGCCGACAACCTTGCTTACCTGCTGAAGTACGATTCGGTTCAGGGCCGTTTTCAGGGCGAAGTCGGCCACGGAACCAGCGAAGGCAAGGACGAGCCGGATCTGCTGATCGTCAACGGCGAAACGATTCGAGTTGTTTCAGCCCGCACGCCTGAGGGGCTTCCGTGGAAGGATCTGGGCGTTGATGTCGTCATCGAATCGACCGGCCTGTTCGTGCAGGACACGGCCGCCGCTGGTCACATCACTGCCGGGGCGAAGAAGGTCATCATCTCGGCGCCGGCCAAAGGCGACGTCAAAACGATCGTCATGGGCGTCAACGATGAAGAGTACGATCCCGCGACGCATCACGTCGTCTCGAATGCGTCCTGCACGACGAACTGCCTGGCGCCGCTGGTCCACGTGCTGCTGAAGGAAGGTTTCGGCATCGAAGAGGGCCTGATGACGACGGTCCATTCCTATACCGCGACTCAGAAGACCGTCGACGGTCCCAGTCGTAAGGACTGGAAGGGTGGTCGCAGCGCCGCGATCAACATCATCCCGTCCGGCACTGGAGCGGCGAAGGCCGTTGGGCTCGTCTGCCCGGAAGTCCAGGGCAAGCTGACCGGTATGGCGTTCCGCGTTCCAACGCCGACAGTTTCCGCCGTGGATCTGACGGTCCGGACCGTCAAGGAAACCAGCTACGACGAGATTTCCGCGGCCATGCAGAAGGCCAGTGAGACCTACCTGAAGGGGATTCTGGAGGTCACGAGCGATGAAGTCGTTTCGTCCGACTTTATCCATTGCCCGGCTTCGTCAATCTTTGACGTCGGTTCCGGCATGGGGCTGAACAGCCGGTTCTTCAAGCTGGTGAGCTGGTACGACAACGAATGGGGTTATTCGAATCGCGTCGGCAACCTGCTGAAGCTGATGATCGAGAAGGGCCTGTAAGGCTGATTGAATACTCGACCTGTCCGGTCTCTGACGGCTGGCTGGTTGTGGCGGTTTTTCACAAAGAACCCTCTGTGCGTCACGCACAGAGGGTTCTTTTTCTTGCGCCTGTCAGAGTTGTCGTGAGACGATCGGGATTCTGTTCAGGGCGTCGGGGGGATTTGTCAGGTTTGGCAAGAGAGTGCGTGTTACACATGACGACGAAGACGAGGAAGTCTGTATGCGCAGATTCCGTCTGCGCAAGGATTCAGGCCCGCTGAGAAACGCGGAACTTCAGCCTGTGTCTGACAGTCCAACTCGGCTTTGACCATACATTCGAGCCTTCCGGTGCAACCCGCCAGACGGCTTCAACACGGCTAACCGTCTTGCCAGACAAGGGGTTGCGTCCGGTGAGTGACCGGACGCTGAGGCTCTTTGCTTTGGCTTCAGACACCTGGTACGTTGACTGGCTGAGGCCGGAAAGCCCTCCGTTTCTCGTGACACTCCAGTCAGCGCAGTTTCAATACGTCGGAGTTGCTCCACATGTTTCTGACACCCTGGCTCCGCTCCCTCCGAACGAATTCCCGACGCTCGAAGCGACATCTGCGTGCCCAGCAGGCTGAGACCAGCAGTTTTGTGGCGACCCCGGTCGAGCGGTTCGAGGACCGGACGCTCCTGACGCTGATCCTGAACGTCGCGCTGAATAATGCCACGTCGCTGAGCGAGGATCCCGCAGTTCCAGCCGCGGATAATGTCACAATCAGTCAGGGAGGCGGGACGCTGATCATTGACCTCAACGGTGCTAATTTCTCGGCGACCTCGACGCCATCAAATACAAATCTGGATTACATCGACCGGTTCGGTCGGAGTACTGCCTCTGGTTTTGCTATTGCTCCGCAAAATGCGGTGACGGCAATAATCAACAACGTTGGCCGTAACGGAACGGGCAACACGCTGGGAAGTCTCACCGTTCGACTGGGACAGCAGGACGATACGCTCGCGATCAGCAGTCAGGATCTGAACCTCGGGAGTTTTGTCACCCTGGACGGTTCCGCTGGCACAGACGTTCTGACCATTGGTGCTGGCGGTCTGAATCTTTCAACGGGACCAGGCACGCAGACACTGACCGAGACGGATTTTGAAAACGTCCAGCAGAACGGACCTGGTGGTGTTCTGGTGTCCGGCGATGCTTCGTTCGTTGCAAACGCCGGGTCAAGTTTTAACCTGACTGCGGGGGACAACGACTTCCAGGGCATTCTGACGCTGGACTATGACGGAGCGGCGGTCAGCGTACGTGACATCAATGATCTGGTGCTCGGACGGACTCGAGCACTGACGCTGAATGTGACGGCCGACGGAGCGGGGAACCTGACTCAGGACGTCGCGACCAATGTTGTCGTGACGGGCTCGGCGAGGTTCGACTCTGTAACCGGTAATACCGTCCTGACCAATGCGGGGATGGTCATTGGGAACACGCTGCCGAGATTGAACTTCTTCGGAAATGATGTCTCGATTGTTGAGTCATCCGGAATGGCCCCCGTTGTGCAGCAGAGCACAGCGACGGGAGACGTCAATCTGGTTGCCAGCGGGTTCACGATCAGCGGCACTGTGACCGCAGGCAACCTGACACTGGATGTCCTGAATTCGACGACCGGCCTGGGAGACATCGTCGAAACGCTCACTGGGCGACTTCTCGTTGGCGGCGCGGGTTCAACCACGACACTGCTGCTCGATCCGACCGCGACCGTCCTGCTGGATCGAAACAACGACTTCCACGGTGCTGGCGGCTCGCTGCTGATCAACAACGCAGTTGACGTCACGCTGACGGACACGACCGATCTGAATATCGGGATTCCCATTGTCACCGGCAACCTGAGCATCATCGCGGGTGGCTCTCTGAGTCAGGCCGGCCCGACGGTTATCAGTGGTGCGACAACTCTGACGGCGGGTGGAGACATCACGCTGAACGATGTCGCCAACGACTTTACAACGCTGACGATTCTCGGCGGTGCTGACACTGTCATTCGCGATACAAACTCGCTGACTCAGCAGGCCATCACCGTCCAGGGACTGGCAGACATCCTGACAAATGGACGGCTGAATGTGACGGGTGCTCTCTCGGCCGGTCAGTCCATTACGCTGACAACCACCGAATCATCGACTGCCCCGGCAGACGACATTGTGCTTAACAGTGGTGTGTTCCTCACGAGTACGAATGGCGATATCACGCTGAACGTCGCCGACTCGCTGAGTATGGTTATGACCAACAGCCTCTCGGCTGCCGGTGGAACAGGTGTCGTCACAATTCAGCTCGACGATCCGATGGACCCGAATCCTGACGCGGCCGGGGGCAGTGTCGTTCTCAGGGGAGATATTCAGGGCAGTGATCTGATCGTTAACGGTGGCAATGACGACGATCTGATTGACGCGTCGGTGATTACCAGTATCGGCATCACGGTGCTTGGCGGTGCGGGAAGCGACACAATCCTCGGAACCGTATCGAACGACGATCTCAACGGTCAGGACGGCAACGACTCGATCGCCGGCGGTCCCGGAGCCGACACGCTTACCGGCGAACTGGGAATGGATACCATTCTGGCCGGAGATGGTAATGACAGCGTGGACGCTGGTGACGACGACGACCAGGTCAACGTCGTCTACGCAGGTGGTGATACAACCGTCGTCGGAGGTGCCGGGGCGGACCGGATCGCGATTACCGACTCCGGGAACAACCAGCCCGGCAGCGTGACCGTTGATACGGCGGGAACCGAGGCCGACAGCCTGATTGTGACGCCGCTGCTCAATGGTTCGATTTTTGTAGACGGTGACGATCCGATCGTCTCGCCCGGCGACCTGCTGCTGATCAATTTGACGAATCCTGATATTGGCACACCGACGTTCTACGACGGCCTTAACGGAACAGGAACGCCCAACCCGAACAATAACGGTACTCCGGCACTGCCGCAGGGCAGTGTGACATTCAGCAATGTGGCCTATGGCACGATTTCCTACCAGGATATCGAAGACGCTTTCGCGAATGCGGACACCGATCCGATCTTCAACGCGGACGGCGCCTATACCAACGGGATGGCACCTACGCCTGTGGTGAATGTCGACGATACCCTGACCGATATGTTCAGCGTGATTGAACAGGCGGGGCTGATCACGGTCTCCGTCAACGGTTCCATGATTGCGATGCTGCCGCAGCTCGGGTTGAGCAGCATTACGATTGTCGGCTCGACCGACGATGACCAGTTGACCGTGAATCAGACCGGGGTCAACGTCAACTTCAACGCCGACGGGCTCCCGGCACCGGGAACGCCGAACTCCGACAACGACACGATTGAGATCATCGGTTCTGGTGGAACGTCGACGGTCAACTACCGGCCGTCCGGTTCTGATCTGAGTGCGGGCAGCTTCGAATTTATGGACGGGACGGCGGTGACAGTTGAAGCTGTCGAGGAACTTCAGGCGGAAACGTTCAATCAGTTCACACTCACACCGCTGGCCAGTCAGAACAACGTGGGACTGCGCAGCGGTACGGCGCTGGATACAGTGACGCCGGTCATGGATCTCGTGATGGCCGCCTCGGAATCGGCACTGCGGACCGATCTGATGAACGGCACCGGTGTGCCGCTGCACGTCACCGATACGCCGACGCTGAGCCTGGACCTCGGCTTCTCTGATGGGATCAGTCCCAATGACTCAGTCATCGTGCTGAACGACGCGCTGCGGAACGATCCGCTGCTGACGAACATTCAGATTTCCACGGGCGCCGGGTCTGACCTGATCGAGATTCAGGACAGTGACCTGCGGGTTTCCGGAGGCGGAATGCTGAGTATCGACGGCGGTGCTGCTACGGACACTTTCCGGCTCATCGCACAGGACGATGCCACGGAGTCGAATGTCAATTTGACGCTTGCCGCAGTGAGTACCGTTAATGCTCAACTGACGAGTAGCGCTGGTGGCGTTCAGACAACCATTACGCTGGCCAATTTTGTGGGTGAGATCGCCGAACTCACCGGCAACTCGTCGAATAACAACTTTGATCTGAGTGGCTGGGATCAACTCGGAGTGGCACTGGTCGATGGCGGCGCGGGGAATGACTCGCTGACGGCGCTCGACAGGGTTGGGCTCACGAACACCTGGAATATCACTGGACCGAACGCAGGCGACGTCGGCGGTTTTGACTTTACGAGTGTTGAAATTCTGCGCGGCGGTGCCGTTTCGGACGACCGGTTTATCTTTGATGTCGGCGGATCGGTCAGCGGCCAGCTCGACGCCGGTGGGACGAATCCGCTGCTGAGCGGCGGCAATGACACGCTGGACTTCTCAGCCTATCTGACGCCGCTTTCGTTCCGTGTTTTTGCGACTGACGCACGAGGTTTCTCAGGCAGCAATGCCGCCATCACCGGCAACTTCACCGGTATCGACACGGTGCTCGGCGGCGCCAGCAGTATGGATGAACTGATCGGCCAGGATCGAAACTCGACATGGGAAATCGACGGCAGCAATCGATTGATAGACGTGGCCACACAGAGAGCTCTAGCCTTCAGCGGAATTGAGCTACTGACCGGCGGCAGCATGAACGACCGGTTCGAGGTAACTGGCGTTCGAGCGAACCGGATTACCGGCGGTGCAGGTGATGACTCGATTGTCTTTATCAACGGAGCATCGACGCTGATCGGTGGCTTCGCTGGCGGCACTGGTACCGACCTGCTGGACTATTCCGCATTTGCGACGTCGCGCACGTTTACGCTGACAGGTGTCGCCTCGGATGGTTTCCTGGGAAGCGAAACCGCCATCAGTGAAGGCTTTACCGGAGTTGACGCGATCTATGGCAGCCGGGGAACCAGTGACACACTCGTTGGACTGAATCGAGTGACCTCCTGGACGATCAACGGTCCGAGCGCGGGCACATACACCGACGCAACGACCGGGCAGGTGCTGCAGTTCGGTGATCGGACGAATTCACAGCGCGGAGTCGAGAACCTGACGGGTGGTTCGACCTTTGACACGTTCCGATTTGACCTGGGCGGGACGCTCGGCGGAAACCTCAATGGTGGTGGCGGCAGCGATGCGATTGTCGGTGACGACACGCGGACCCGCATGGACTTCTTCATTGATGGCGGCAACACCGGCCTGCTGTTTGACGCGTCGACTCCCGTGATCGGCGGACGGTTCACATCGGTCGAGACCCTGATCGGCGGAGCCGGATCCGACACGTTTAGTTTCTCGAATGCCGGCTTCCTCGACGGACCGATTGACGGCGTCGGCGGCATCGATCGGCTTGTGGGCGACAACGACGGCAACGCGTTCGTCCTGACAAGCAAGGACACGGGCACTCTGGCCGGTAAGGCAAACGTTTCCGGTATCGCTCCCAATGACTTTGCGAATATCGAAACACTGCAGGGGGGAGCCGGTGCCGATACGTTCCTGATCGACGCTATTCTCGTCGGTGATATCATCGCACTGGGAGGCAACGACGTCATTACGTTTACCAATAACGGGCTGGCCCTGGGTATGGTCTCCGGCGGAGTCGGCACCGATACACTGATCGGCGACAACGACGGCAACATCTTTGACATCACCGGAGATCTGAGCGGAGCGTCGCCGGTCGCTGCGATCGGAACCGGGCAACTGGCAACGAAGACGTCGCTGTTTACGGGGATCGAAAATCTGATCGGAGGCGATGGCGACGATCAGTTCAACTTTACTTCCCTGGGCGGAATTGCCGGGTCGATTGACGGCCGTGGCGAAATCAATGGCGACACGATTACGGGTGACGAAGACGGCAATATCTTTACGGTCAACTCACTCAACAGCGGGATGGTCAGTGAAAAGGTCAACCTGTTCGTTGACATCGAACATCTGAACGGCGGAGACAGCGCGGACTCGTTCAACATCAACGCCAGAATTGACGGCAATCTGGCCGGCTTTGTCGGGAAAGATTCCTTCCTGATCGGCGCGGGCGGCCAGGTCGGTGGGAACATCAGTGGCGACGAGTCGAACGATACGATCGACATCCGCGGTCGCGTCGAAGGGAATATCTCCGGCGGGCTGGAGAACGACAGCTTCGTTCTGCGGGACGGAGCGGTGCTGCTGGGAGTAGTCCGTGGTAACGACGGCGACGACACGTTCACGATCAACGGGACTGTGACGCTGTCGAATACGCTGCTGGGTGATACCGGCAACGATCGGTTCGTGTTCGACAACGCCGGCAATCTGGTCTTCAGTCCGGCTGGCACCGTCAACAACGGGATCGACGGAGGAGCGGGCAGCGACACGCTGGAAGGCGACGACGACGGAAATGCGTTCGCCGTGACTGGAATGGACCAGGGGACTCTGACTGGCAAATTCTCGTCGCTCGCGACAGCGACCGACTTTGTCAGCATCGAGAACCTGACCGGCGGCGATGGCAATGACACGTTTGATCTCAAGTCATCCGGCCCGGCAATTCTGAGTGGATCGATCAGCGGTGGCCTGGGGAATGATCAGGTCACGCTGGAAATGGGCACGACCGTCGGCGGCAACATCCTCGGCGACGCCGGTAACGATACGATCGCGATTGGTGCGACAGCGCGAGTCACAGGTTCGATTCAGGGGGGAGCAAACGACGACCTGCTGACGGTCAACTACCTCGGCGGAATCTCCCGGACGCTGACCTTCGATGGTGGCACCGGCAGCGACCAGATTCAGTTAACTGGCGGTGGCGCCGGGGCGACGGGCACCTACAGCGTTGGGGCGGCCAGTGACGCCGGACAGTTGCTGACGACACTTGGTAATACGCAGACGATCAATTTCACAGGACTGGGGACGATCGAGGATCTGCAGACGCTCGACTCGCTGACGATCAACGGGACAGCGGCGAACAACACGATCAACGTGGTCGATGCACCGACCGCGGGGCAGACCGAAGTCAATTTCAATGCCGCATTTGCACCGATCCGTTTTCAGAACCACACCAGCGTTGTGATTAACGCGGCGGCCGGCAACGACACGGTCAATCTGAGCAACCCGAATCCGGCGACCGGTCTGACAACGCTGACGATCAACGGTGACGCCGGCAACGATACGATCAATGCGCTGGCGAATTCACCTTCGATTACCGTCAACGTGAACGGCAACGCCGACAATGATGCGATCGTCTTCTCGAACGGCGTTTCCGTGACGGGAGCAATCAACGGCGGGACGGGGACCGACACTCTGAACGCTCAGGCGTTTCTCTCGCCGATTACAGTGACGCTGCAGAACAGCACCGCCAACGGTTACGACGGGACAGCTCCGGCTCTGGCTGCCGGCGGATTTGTCGGCATTGATTCCATCCGCGGCGGTTCGTCGATCGACACTTTGAACGGTGAGAACGTCGATACCACCTGGTCACTCGGTACGAATCAGCTTTCCCGGACAACGGCGCCGCCGTCGACGCTTGGCTTCAGCGGATTTGAGCAACTGAACGGCGGGTCGATGATTGACGACTTCCGCGTGACGGGAACTCCAGCGGCGACGATCACGGGCGGCGCCGGCGACGATGCCCTGCGGTTCGCGAATAACGCCGTTCTGACGGGATCGTTTAACGGTGGGACGGGGCACGACACTGTCTCGTTCAACGGGTTTGGCGCGACGGCTGGCTACGGCAGCGCTCGCACGGTGACGCTGACGACGAACTCCGTTGATGGTTTTTCGGCAACGTCCGCCGCGCTCACGGGTGGCTTCTCGAACGTTGATTCGGTTCAGGGCGGATCAGGATCCGACACTCTCGTTGGTTTGAATCGAACCTCGCGCTGGGATCTCGATGGGACCGATCAGTACGTCGATGTGGATGCCAATCCGGACCGCGTGCTCGATTTCTCCGCGTTCGAGAATCTGCAGGGCGGATCGGGCACCGACACGTTCAACGTCGCGATCACGCAAACACAGAATCTGGCTGGCGGCTCGGGAGACGACCAGTTCCTGTTCGCCGATGGCGCCGTTCCTGATGGCAGTAAGACGGTCGACGGCGGTCCCGACAGCGACATCGTCGACTTCACGGCTCACATGACGGCCCGACGATTTGACGTCGGCGGTTTCGTCAACATCGAGCAGATCAACGGTTATGGTGGCACGTTCTACAACCACACGCTGGCAGGCGGCGCGGGCGATGACGAATTCATCGTTGGTGGACCGGATCGAGGCACGCTGTCACTGAACGGGACGGGAATCGTCATCTTCGAGAACTTCCCGAATCTGGCGGGCGGCGGCGGCAACGACAGCTTCCAGATTCTGGGAACGGGAACGCTGGCTGGCGGAGTGAACGGCGAAACCGGAACTGATTCGCTGAACGTCTCGGGTCTGATGCCGCCGCTGACCGTGACGGTCAACGCGCTTGGCGCAAATGACGGCTTCGATGGGACGGTTTCGTCGAACCTGACTGGCTATGCGAACATCAACAACGTGATTGGCACGGGCACCAGCATTCTGACGAGCCTGCTGGTCACCGGCGGCGACGTCGTGTGGTCACTGGGGGCGACGGAGTCAATCACGGCCGGCGTGAATTCGATGACCTTCGCCGGCTTCACAACGCTTAATGGCAGCAATGACGACGACGACTTCAACGTCCTGACGTCGCGGACTCGCACGATCAATGCAGGTGGCGGAGCGGACTCGATCAACGTTTCGGCCGGTGCCGTGCTGACCGGCTCGGTTTCCGCTGGCGCTGGCGACGACGTCATTTCGCTCGGAACAGGTGCGTCGATCGCCGGCTCCGTCGACGGCGGGGCGAACAGTGATCGGCTCGATTACTCGACGTCGACGACTGCCGCCACAGTCAGCCTGACCGGACTGGGCGCGACCGACGGTTACAGCGGCACGGCGACCGGAATCACTGGCACGTTTACAAACATCGACGGTCTGGCTGGCAGTTCAGCGACCGACACACTTAACGGCCGCAATCAGGTCGCGACCTGGGACCTCGGTGACACAACACCCGGAGTCAACACGTACGACGACGCGACCGGACCAGTGTTTCAGTTTTCCGCGGTTGAGAATCTCAACGGCGGCAGCATGGCCGACACGTTCAATCTCGGCGACGCGCAGGTTTTGAACCTGAGCGGTAACGGCGGCGACGACGCGTTCAATTTCACGACTGATGTGGCGCGACTGACCGGCGGTGTCTCGGGCGGCGCCGGCAACGACGAACTGAGCTTTGCCGGCTTTACGACAACGGCTGCCGATGCCACGCTGACAGGGAATTCGACGAATGGTTTCTCCGGAACGGCGGCGAGCGTTCTGACCGGTGGCTTTTCCGGCATCTTTACGCTGACCGGCGGAGCCGCGACGGACACGCTGACTGGCCAGAACTCACCGGCCACCTGGCTCGTCGAACTGACGAATACGTATCGCGACGACCTGACGCTCCGCACGCTGACCTTCGCGGACTACGACAATCTGACCGGGGGGGATCAGCTCGACACGTTCACGATCCGCAACACGCTGAACGGCAATATCAGCGGACAGGGAGGTGGTGACGTTGTTGAACTTCAGGTCGGTGCCGTCACGACAGGCGTCGTCAATGGTGATATTGCGACAGGTGATGGAGACGACGTTGTTTCGCTCGAAGACGGCACCAATGTAACTGGTTCGATTTCGACAGGTGCCAATAACGACCTGATCGTGTTCGATTATCAGGGTACAACGACGCGAGCCCTCAGCAACGTCGATGCCGGCAGTGGACGGGACGAAATCCGGTTCAATGGCAACGATGGCTCGGCTACAGCAGTCTACAACGTGGGGCCGGGAGCCGATCAGGGAACTCTGACCGCGACGATCGGCGCGAACTCGCAGACGGTCAGCTTTTCCGGGATCACTCCGGGAACAGGTGAAACTGTCAACGACCGGCAGATGGGCTCGATGATTACCGTTAATGGTACGACGGCATCCGACACGATTAACGTCGTCGACGGGCAGGTGATCCCGCCGTTCGAGTTCACCTTCTTCACCGAGATCAACTTCAACGGGGCGTATCCCGAACTGCAGGTGCAGAACAAGGCGAAGCTGGTCATCGCGTCCGGCAACAACGCGGACACCATTACGGTCGACAATCCGCATCCGGCGACCGGCCTGACAACAACCAATGTGTTGGGCGGCGACGGCGCCGACATTATCCGGATCAACCAGAATCACAACGGCGATCTGATCGGTGGAAACGGCAACGACACGTTCATCTTCGCGGCAGGTGTCAGCATTACGGGCGAGTCAGCAGCGCCGGTGCAGGGCGGTTCCGGCAGCGATACGTTCGACCTGTCGCTGCTGACAACTTCGCTCAACGTACTGCTGTCGAGCGATTCGCTGAACGGCTTCACGGGAACGGAAGCGTCGATTCTGAATTCCGGTGGTCAGTTCACCGGGATCGACGCCATTCTCGGGACGGCTCAGAACGACACACTCAATGGTCTGAACACCGATTCGACCTGGGAACTCGATGGCACAGATCGGTACATCGATCAGTCGGTTTTCCCTGGCCGGATTCTGAGCTTTACGTCGTTTGACTCACTCGCAGGCGGGACGGGGAATGATCGGTTTGAACTGAGCGATTCACGCTCGGTCGATCTGCTCGGCGGCGACGGCGACGATACCGCCATCTTCCTGACGAACTCGGCAGCGATCACCGGAGTCGGCAGCTTTGTCGGCGGCACCGGAACCAACACGCTTGATTTCTCCGGGATCAGCAGCAGCCCAGTCGCGGTCACCGTTGACGCTTCGACGGCGGATGGCTTTGCCGGAACCGTCGCGCAGATCGTCGACGGATTCTTCGACGTCAGTAACTTCGTCGGCGGCGCCGGCGGCAGCGACACGTTCACGGGACTGGATGCCATTGGCACCTGGAATATCAACGGCACAACTCCAGGCACGACCGATTACTCCGCGGGAGCGGCAGCCGGCGGACTCAGTCAGTTCGAGACGCTGATCGGCGGCAACTCAATTGACTCGTTTACGATTAACGGCACGGCGACGCTGAATCTGACCGGTGGCGACGACGACGATCTGTTCGTCTTCGCCGACGGAGCCATGCTGAACGGTCTGATTGACGGTGGTTCGGAATCGATCGAAGACGTCGTTGATTTCTCCGCCTGGTCGACAGCGATCGCGATCAACTTCTCTGCCTATGTCGACATCGAACGCTTCATCGGGACGGCTCAGAACGACACCGTTCTGGGGACAAGCGGACCGGACACGTTCATCATCGACGGACTGAATTCCGGGACGGTGAACGGTGTGGCGTTTGACCAGAGCGAGAATCTCGACGGTGCGGCCGGCAGTGACTCGTTCACGTTCGACAGTAACACGGCCATGCTGACCGGCTCGATTGAGGGCGGTTCAGGCAACGACACGCTGAGCGTTTCCGGTGTCACCACCGGTGTCGGGTTCACGCTGAGCGGCGTCGGAACGACGGACGGTTTCAATGGTGACGCGGGCGGTCTGCTGGCGGACTTCTCGAACGTCAATACGCTGATGGGCGGTGCGGGCAGCGACAGCCTGACGGGACTCAACGCCGCGTCAACCTGGTCGATTGCAGCGGTCAGCTCCTACACAAGCGGCGGTGTGACACTCGCAGCGACAGGCCTGGAAAGCTACATCGGCCAGAATATGGTCGACACGTTCAATGTCGTCGGCTCGGTGACGGCGAATATCTCCGCTGGCGGCGGAAACGACACGGTCAACCTTGCGGGAGCGGCTGCAGTCATGGGTGACATCCTGACTGGCAGCGGCAACGACATTGTCCTGTTCAGCACCGGCGCATCCGTGACTGGAATGGTCGACACGGGAACCGGCGGCGACATTCTCGATTTCTCAACGAGTGTGACGCCAATCAACGTCACACTGACGCTGGCCAACGTCGGCAACGGCTACAACGGAACGATGGCGTCGATCAACGGCGGCTTCCTCGGTGTCGAAACGATTGCCGGCGGCAGTGGCGATGACTCGCTGACCGGCCTGAATACTCCGTCGACCTGGACTGTCGGCGCGACGCAGTCGTATGTCGATTCCGTGAGCGGTGAACCGCTGGCAATTTCGGGCTTCGACAATCTGAACGGCGGCAGCGCGGTCGACACGTTTAATGTCTCTGTTTCTGCCACCATCGATTTGAGCGGTGGCGGCGGCAACGACATTTTCACCTTCGGCAGCGGAGTGGCGATCTCGGGCTCGGTCTCGGGTAACGCCGGCGACGACACGTTTACGTTCTTCGGGACGCTGACGCTGCCGACATCAATGGACGGCGGCACGGGAACAGATACCGTCGACCTGAGCAGTGGCCTTACACCGGTCAACGTCAATCTCGACACATTCCAGAATATGGAATTCGTGTTCGGAACGACCGGCAGTGACACGCTGACGGGCTCGTCGGCCAACGATACATTTTCGATCGCTGGAGCCAATAACAACGGCTCGGTCGGCTTGCTGATCTACCAGTCATTTGAAAACCTTGCCGGCGGTGGTGGTGACGATGTCTTCGATATCGCCGACGGACTGGGCATCGACGGATCTCTCGACGGCGGAACCGGCAGCGACACGATCGACTATGCCGACTACTCGACCGCGGTCACTGTCGACCTGGCGGCCGGCACCGCAACGAATATCGGTGGCGGCATCTCGAACCTTGAAAATGCAACCGGTGGTTCGGCCAGCGACTTGCTGACGGGCAGCACCAGCAACAACCTGCTGATCGGGGGCAACGGCGACGACACACTGACGGACGGTTTCGGTGACGACACGCTGATCGGCGGAC
Source organism: bacterium (assembly GCA_016124895.1). Taxonomy (GTDB): domain Bacteria; phylum Planctomycetota; class Planctomycetia; order Planctomycetales; family Planctomycetaceae; genus JAPOLP01. Next base: position 30,805 of record WGMU01000039.1, on the reverse strand, counting down.
TCGGCAGCGACCGCTATGTGATGACGCCCGGCAGTGCAGACCTGATTGACGAGACCGGCGGAATTAATACTGACAACGACGTGCTGGACTTCTCGCTGTCGGCCGGTCCGATCACGATTGATCTCGACTCGAACGCGGTACAGACCGTGCTGGGGACTGACACCCTGCAGATTCTGGGCACAGTCGAGTCGTTCGTCGGGTCGACCGGCGATGATCAGGTCACAGCTTCGGGTTCCGGCTTCTTCGTCCCGCGAAACATTAATGGCTTCGGCGGCAGCGATACGCTGATCACCGCTGAGACCGGCGGCGTTCTCTGGAATGTGACCGGGCCCGACGCCGGCAATTACGGTGCGGTGATCTTCTCCTCAATGGAGAACCTGACAGGCAATATTGGCGACGACGTGTTCGATTTCGCCGCTGGCGGTTCGATCAGCGGAACAATTGACGGCGGTGCCGGAACCGACACGCTCGACTTTGCGGACTACGTGACGTCAGCGAGTGTCGACGTTGACCGGCTGGTGAATATTGAAGCTCTGATCGGCAGCGCTCAGCTCGACACGATCACGGGCGCGGCGGCAGGCAGCAGCTTTAACGTCACAGGAGCCGGCAGCGGAACCGTCGATGGCATCAGCTTCACTTCGTTCGAGAACTACACAGGGCAGTCCGGCGATGATTCGTTCGTCTTTGGAGCTTCCGGAGCGACGGCGGGAACCGTGAACGGCGGCGGTGGCCTGAACACACTGACGCTGTCGGGCAACAATGACGCGGTAACTCTGTCCGGTGTCGGATCGTCAGTCGGCTTTGCCGGCCAGTTCAACGGCAACGCCTTTACAAACATCAACGCGCTCGACACTGGCGTCGGTGCAGACTCGCTGACCGGACTGAACGACGTGTCGATCTGGACGATCGGCGGAACCAATACTTACGCCGCTCAGTCACACTCGCTGACGTTTGCCGGTGTCGAAACAGCCATTGGAGGCAGCAGCGCGGACACGTTTAACATCTCGGGCAGCAGCACGATCAATCTGCTGGGCGGGGCCGGCAGCGACGTCTTCAACTTTGCAGCCGGTGCGACGCTGGCCGGTCTGATCGACGCTGGCAGCGGCAGTGATCAGGTGGCTTACGCTGGAGCGACGGGACAGACACTGGTCCTGACCGGCACTGGCTCAACCGACGGTTACAACGCGACGAACGGAACGACGACGTTCCTGAATCTGAACTCGGCACTTGGTGGTTCCGGCAATGATACGCTGCAGGGAACGAACAACGCGTCGGTCTGGTCGATCGTCACAGGCACCAGCTCGTATACCGACAATGGTGGCACGAACACATTCAGCTTTAACGCGTTTGAGACTCTGAATGGCGGCAGTGGAACGGACCGTTTCGAGGTGACCGGTACGCAGGCCATTGGGCTGAACGCCGGCGCTGGAAACGACACAGTTGCCTTCCTGGCAAATGGATCGGCACTGACGGGTCTGGTCGCAGGCGGAACCGGTACCGATACTCTCGATTACTCGGCTCTGACGCAGTCGGTGACGGTCAATCTGGGATCGTTGAACAGCTTCGAGAACCTGATCGGCGGTTCGGCCAGCGATAAGATCCTGGGCGACGGAAACAACAACGTCTTCGTGATGACCGGAGCAGGTACGGGAACGGCGGACGGTGTTGCGTTCCAGAGCTTCGAAACCGTTGATGGAGCGGCAGGAGCGGACACGTATAACCTGTCGGGACTCGGAGCCGGTCGTTCTGTGACGCTGACTGGCGCAGGAACAAGCGGCATCAATGGCCTGGAAGCAACGACGGGCAGCTTCGCGAATATCGACGTCCTGATCGGGACGGGCAGTGATTCGCTGACAGGGGCCAATCTGGTCTCGAACTGGTCACTGGGAGCGACGAACACATACACGACTGGCGGCCAGTCGCTCGCGTTCAGCGGTTCGACAACGCTCAACGGCGGCTCAAACGCGGATACGTTCACGCTGACAGCCAGCAAAACGCTGACGATCAACGGCGGCGCCGGCAACGACGCTCTGGTCCTCGGCAATGGAACGACGCTGACCGGCGCCTTCTCCGGTGACTCCGGAACCGACACGGTCAACCTGTCGGCGTACACGACGGCGATTACTGCGACGGTGACCGGGGCGAGTCCGACGGACGGACTGAGTGTCACCACGGCTCCAGTCACGGCACAGAATATCGACGCACTCATCACCGGTTCGGGTGTTGACAGTTTCATCGGTCTTCCCGCCGCGGCGACCTGGAGTCTTGGCGCGACGGATCAGTACACGGCAAGCAGCCGCACAATCAGCGTCACCGGTGTTGAAACCCGCCTGGGTGGGACGGGAGTCGATACGTTCAACGTGCAGGTCAATGGGCTCGTGGGTGGCCAAAATCACACGGTCTCGGGGAACAACGGCGGCGACGTCATCAACCTGAACTTTGCAGCCGGAACCGTACTCAACGCGACGTCGACGCTGACCGTCAATGGGGGCAATCCAGCGGCCACGCTGACCGGCAGCGACACGGTGAATATCAATACGAACCAGTCGGGTGACGGGGCTCGATCGATCGGTCTGACCTGGGGCAGCGGCGTTGCCGTGACCGGCCTCGGCGGAGCGATTCAGATCAACACGACCGAGAAACTGGCCGTCAAAGGTGACTCGGCGAACAACGACAGCGTCACGGTGACGGGCACGGCGGCTGACGACACGATCATCGCGACCCCGACTGTCAGCGGAGCGAATCTGTACCTCGGTGGCACAGTCGCGACTCCTGGCGTGGCCGCAGGCGGCGATGGGCCGGACATCTCGTTGAGCGGTGTCAGCTCGACCGGGCTGACCGTCGACGGCAGTGACCTCAACGCTGACGAACTGGTTTACAACGGTCATGGAATGGTCATTGGCTCCTCGCCGACGAGTGGCACCATCACCGGCAACGGCGTGGTCAACGTCAACTACGTCAACATTGAAAGCCTGTCGTCGCCGAATCCGTTCGGCTTTACGTTCAACGCTCAGGGGGACGCAAACGACACGGTGGCGGACAGCTTCGTCATCGAACGAATCGGTAGTCAGATTCAGGTTTCCGCCAACATGACTGTCCTGCTGCTGCAGGATGCGTCCCAGGTCGCTTCGCTGGTCATTAACGGATCAAGCGATGATGACTCATTGCTGGTCGACCTGACTGGTGGCGATGCCGTTCCAGATGGCGGTATCACGTTCAACGGCGGCGGGCAGACATCGGCGACGGGAGATGACCTTTCGGTGCAGGGCAGTGGCGGTGAGTCTGCGATTTACACGCCTGACGGAACAACGAACGGTAACGGCGTGATCACGATCGATGGTTCGCCGATCACGTTCACCGGTCTGGAACCCGTCACGCTCGACATGATGGCAGACCTGACGTTCGTTTCGCCGAATGCGGGCGATGTCATTTCCGTCAGCTCGACCGGCGGAAACACGGACATTACAGGGAGCAGTGGCGGAGTGGGCTTCGAGTCGGTCACATTCTCGAACATTTCGATCCTGACAATTGATGCTGCAACGCACGGGGCCGGTGGCGCTGCGGACTCGATCAGTTTTGCAACGGACCTGACGGGGTCGGGCATCACAAGCCTGTCGGTCAGCACCGGAGACGGTGCTGACACGATCGACGCGAGCGCTCTGACGAGTGTCGGAGTCAACGTTAATGCTGGAGCGGGCGACGACTCCATCGTCGGCAGCCAGACGAACGACACACTGGCGGGGGGAACCGGTACAGACCGGATCACCTTCACGGCGGCTGGCACTCTCACGCTGACGGATACAGCCCTCATTGCCGACGGCAAAACCGACGTGCTCGACAGCATCGATTACGCTCGGTTGTTTGGTAGCACTGGCAATGACTCGTTCGATGCGACCGGTTTCAGCGGCAGCGCGGAAGTCGATCTCGACGACGGTGACGACACCTTCCTCGGCGGCTCCGGCGGAGACACGGTTCGCGGTGGCGGCGGCAATGATTGGCTGGTCGGTAACGACGGCGACGACTGGCTGATCGGCGGGGCTCACCTTGACACACTGGAAGGCGGCGCGGGTAACGACCTTTTGCGTGGCCAGGGCGGTCGCGACGATCTGTCTGGCGGCGAAGGCGACGATACAATCGATGGCGGTGCCAGTTCCGACATGGATCGTGACATCGGAACGGGGGGCTTTGTCGTGACCGACACGACGATGGTCGGCGCCGGAAACGACACGCTGATTGATCTGGAACGCGTCGTGCTGAAGACAGGTGAAACCGGCGTTCTGGTTGACCTGACCGCCTTCCACGGCAACACGAGTGTTGTTTATCTCGGCGATGGCGACGACACATTCCTCGGTTCAGACGGGCATGACAAAGTCATCGGTTTTGCCGGTGACGATCAGCTCTTCGGATTTGGAGGCAGCGATACGCTGCGGGGTGCTGGCGGTCGCGACCAGCTCGACGGCGGCGACGGCAACGATTTCCTGTATGGGCAGGGCTCCGTCGACCAGCTTGTCGGCGGACTCGGCGATGATTATCTCAACGGCGGTGCCGGCAACGACTTCCTGGCAGAATCCGGTGACGTCAGCTTCGTCCTGACCGATGTCTCGCTGACCGGTCTGGGGAGCGACACGCTCGTCGGCATCGAGAACGTCAGCCTGACAGGTGGCGGCAGTGCCAACGTAATCGACGCGTCAGGATCGTCATCGAAGAACACGCTGACAGGGCTCGGTGGCAATGACGTCATCAGCGGTGGGTCAGGCATCGACATCATCAGCGGCGGCGACGGGAACGACACACTGTCTGGCGGTGCTGGCGACGACACGATTGACGGTGGCCAGGGGAACGATTCGCTCGATGGTGGTGCCGGAACCGGCGACCAGGTCGTTGTCTCCGCCGACAATAATCTGACGCTGACCGATACTCAGACAACCGGTGCCGGCACGGATTCGATTAGGAACTTCGAAGAAGGACGACTGAACGGCGGCGCCTCGGCCAATCGACTTGACGCATCAGCCTCGACGATGAAGACGTTCCTGTCAGGCTTTGCCGGGGACGACTCGCTGGCGGGTGGCAGCGGAACGGTCGTGCTCGACGGCGGCACAGGCTTCGACACGACAGAGCTTGTCGGCACGCATGTTGTGCTGACGGATGCTGGCACAGGTCTCGTGTTGATCAGTGTCGAAGGCGTGGCTCTGGTCGCTGGGCCGACAGACAGCCTGCTCGACGCCAGCGGCTACACGGGCGGCTCTGTGATGCTGGTCGGCGGGCCGGGCAACGACACGCTGCTGGGCGGCTCGGGCAATGACAACATCAACGGGTACGGTGGCAACGACAGCCTGAGTGGCGGCGCCGGCAACGATGTGCTGACGGGCGGTGCCGGCAACGACAGTGCCGATGGCGGAGCGGGTAACGATACGCTGCGAGGTAACTCCGGTGCAGACACACTTCGCGGCGGAGAAGGCGATGACCTGATTTACGGCGACGCCGATGCCGACCTGCTGTTCGGTGGCAGCGGAAACGATGCAATTTACGGCGGCGACGGCGCTGACGGCATCAACGCCGGCAGTGGAGACGACTTCGCTGTTGGCGAAGGTGGTAACGACACGCTGCTCGGTCTCGACGGCAACGACGTGCTGATCGGCGGAGCCAGCAACGACATGATCTCGGGTGGCTCTGGCAATGACACGCTGCGAGGCAACGGCGGTGTCGACCGCATCGCCGGTAACGCGGGAACTGACGTCATTGATGCCTCGGCCAGCGAGATCGACGAAACGTTCTCCGAAGCAGACTTCCCGTTCCTGTATGAGTAATCGCGAGTCGCAGTGACCGCGGAGTTCTCACGAGCCTTCGTCCGCCAGCCAGTGGACGAGGGCTTTTTTTCTGCGCCGACAGGACGGTTTCGCCGCTGTTGTGCCTGTGTCACACTCCTTCTTCTGAGATTGACGTGCTTTGTCTCAATCTCATCCTCCGGCAAATCTTTTTCTCAACGGACAGTACCGCAGCGATGTCGAATCCGACGCCGGCGCGTGATGACTACGCTTCGCAGTATCTCGACGCGCTGCAGTATGAACCGTATCCCGTTCAGGAAGAGGCTCTGCTCGCCTGGTTCACGTGCCAGCAGGGCGTGCTGATCTGTGCTCCGACCGGGACCGGCAAGACGCTGATTGCTGAAGCAGCTCTCTTCGAGGCTCTGCACGCAGGTTCGATTGCCTATTACACGACGCCGCTGATCGCCCTGACCGAGCAGAAGTTTCACGAAATTCAGCAGGCTGCTGTGCGCTGGGGCTTTCGGGCGGAAGACGTGGGGCTTGTCACTGGCAACCGCAAAGTGAATCCGGACGCCCGCGTGCTGGTTGTCGTCGCCGAGATTCTGCTCAACCGGCTGCTGCATCGCGAAGCACACGACTTCAGTGGCGTCTCGGCCGTCGTGATGGACGAGTTTCACAGTTTCAACGATCCGGAACGAGGCATCGTCTGGGAACTGACGCTCGAACTTCTGCCGAAACATGTGCGACTGATGCTGCTCTCGGCGACAGTCGGCAACACGGCGGAGTTTCTCGGCTGGCTGTACCGCTCGCATGGTCGGCGGCTCGACCTGATTCAGTCGACTGAGCGCAAGGTGCCGCTGCGGTTTCACTGGATCGAAGATCAACTGCTGACCGAACAGATTGAGATCATGGCAAGCGGCGATGAGGAATCGCGCCGTACGCCGATGCTGCTGTTCTGCTTCAACCGCGAGGAATGCTGGAGCGTCGCGGAAACGCTGAAAGGCAAGTCAATCATTCGCGACGAGCAACAAAAACTGCTCGTCGAAGAAGTCAAACAGCACGACTGGTCGAAGGGTATCGGACCGAAACTGAAGACGCTGCTGCTGCGCGGTGTGGCCGTGCATCACGCCGGATTGCTGCCGAAATTCAAGCGGATCGTCGAGGATCTGTTTCAGCGCAAGCTGCTGAGTGTCTGCGTCTGCACGGAAACTCTGGCCGCAGGAATGAATCTACCGGCCCGGTCGGTGCTGCTGACATCGCTGCTGAAAGGTCCGCCGGGGAAGAAGACGCTGATCGATCCCAGCTCGGCGCATCAGATGTTCGGCCGCGCGGGACGGCCGCAGTTCGATACTGATGGTCACGTCTACGCGATCGCGCATGAGGACGATGTGCGGATTCTTCGGTTCAAACAACGGCTTGATCAGATTCCCGAAGACACCAAAGACCCGCTGCTGATCAAAAAACGCAAGCAGCTCAAGAAGAAGATGCCGACACGGCGGAAGACCGAGCAGTACTGGAATGAGGCGCAGTTTCAGAAACTGATCGACGCACCCCCAGCCAGCCTGCGCAGCCAGGGGCCGATGCCGTGGCGACTGCTGGCGTATCTGCTGAGCCTCTCGGCCGATGTGTCGCTCGTCCGGTCAGCGATCAGCAAGCGGCTGATGGACGACAAGGGAAAGACAAAGGCACAACGTCGGCTCGTTGAGATGCTGCGTACGCTGGAAGCCGCTGGCTATGTGACGCTCGCTCCGCCGCCACCGGTCATTGACGCCCCGGATGAAGCGAAACCGCTGGCGGTACAGGTGCGGGAACTCGCCGCCGATGGACGTTTCGGGGAAACGGCGGCATGGACGGGCAACTATGTCGATCCGGCTGATGCCCAAGCGCAGAGCGAAGTTGTCGATGAGGATGAGTTTGGTAGCGGCCTGCTTGACGAAGACGACGAGATGTCGCTGGATCCAGGTGCCGAAGAGGCACCGTCCTCCTCCGCAGAGCCGGATGCCGCCAGCCAAACTACGTCACCTGTGACACAGACCAGCATTGCAGAGGATGACTCTGGCACTGAGGACGCCGATTCTGCACCGTCGGAAAATGATCGGCCGGGGGGAGCCGGCCCTGCGGAGGAGGACTCGAAGAAGCCGCAGAAGTTGACGTCGTCACTCAAGTTTCTCCTTGAAGCGCAGGGCGTTCAGATCGGGCCAAAGAAGCCGGGCGAAAGATCGTCGGGACCGCGGCTTGTTCAGGATGGCGACGATCAGGACGACGGCTACGAACCAGCGCACGCGTACCAGACGGAAACGCTCGCGCCGCTGCTGACGTTTCGCAGCGTGAACCCCTTGTACGGAATGTTTCTCGTCGAGCTGCTACCGTATGCCGACGGGGCCGAGCGGATTCAGGCGCTTGAAAGTGTGCTCGCTTTTCCGGGGGGCCTGTCGAGAGCACTGCGGATCCCGCGGGGAGACGTTCTGCCGCCGAGCCTTTTCACACGCGAATTCCTCGACCCGGAACTGCTGCAACGTGGCGTAGCGTCGGCTGCCGAACTTGGAACCGGTCAGAAGCCCGACGAGGATGAGCCGTTTGATCCCGATGAATGGATTCGGCCGCTGAATTTCCCCGAGAAGCTGCTGCGGCTGTTCCGCTCCGAATTTCCCGCCGTGACAGACATCCCGATGACAGACGTCTGGGCGGCGGGCGAACTGCTGCACTTCGGCGGCGACTTCAACAAGCTGATCACCACTCGCCGCCTCGCGAAACAGGAGGGCATCGTCTTCCGTCACGTGCTGCGATTCATTCTGCTGTGCGACGAGTTTCTGCAGCACGTTCCCGTCGACTCGGCCTGGCGCAGCGAACTGCTCGACGTCATTGCTCAGCTCACCGACGCCTGCCGCCGCGTCGACACCCACTGCACCGAGATGATGATTGAGTCCGCGCGATCGGACGATCTGCTCGGGGAGGATGAGGGAGGCAGGAGTGGGCAGTCGGATGTCGGTGCCGTCTGAGCATTTGGTGCTTCGTGTCCAGAAGACCGCACCGCGATCGGCCCGTCAGTCTACATGAGAGCCCCGTTTAATGGCCGGCTCTCCGAAGTTACGAGTTTTGGGCGGTGGCGCTGCTGAGGCCTCGAGCAGTCGTTCATCACTCTGTATCTGTCCGGATGCTGAACTGTGCCTTCTGCAATCGGCTGTAAAAATAGGAAATATGCGCAGTTGACATAATTGAAATATCCGACAGAATCGTCGCAATCGTAACTTTGTCCATTCAGAGGAGAGAGACAATGATTGGACGATTCACAGCGTCAGTTTGCGTATTTCTGATAGCCTGCGTCGCGTCGCAGGTTGCTCTGGCGGGAGTCCCGTGCGGACCTCCGGCACCAGTTTCTCAGTCCACACAGGTCTGGGTTCCTCCAGCTCAGTCCGCGTTTGCAACGGGGGCTCCGCCGGCTCCAGTTGCCCCGCTGGCGGCAAACTGTGGTCCGTGTCAGCAGGCGCAGGCCGCGCCAGCTCCTGCGCCGTGCGTTCAGATGCAGACCGTGTATCAGGCAGTGCCCCGCGTTTCTGAAGTCGACCGTGTCGAAACGGTGATGACCAGTCAGGTCCGGTACGAGACTTACCAGAAGACGGTTATGCAGCCGATCTATCGGAATATCCCGATCGCGGTCAGCGTTCCGGTTCAGACAACGGAGACGATGGTTGGCACTCAGCGCGTTCTGCAGAACGTGCCTGTCCGCGTACAGCGGCCGGTGACCACCCAGTGCCAGTGCGTGCAGAACGGACTGGGCGTGACGTCGGCGTTTGCGGCGGGCGCTCCGGTGACTCAAATGGTCGAGTCAGTCGAGAACAGGCAGGTCTGGGTCGACCAGCAGTACACGTTTCAGGCACCGGTGACAAATTACGTCACTCAATACCAGACGCGTCAGGTACTCGATTACCAGCCAACGACGCAGACCATGCAGGTTCCCGTAACCGTTCAGGTTCCGGTTCAGCGCACTCGAAAAGAGCAGGTCGTGACTTACGAGTATGTGCCGACGCAGGTCCCGGTTGTTCGCTGACGACGGTCTGACGTCAGATCGAATCCAGCGCCTGCTGCATATCAGCAACCAGGTCATCCGGGTTTTCGATTCCGACGGAGACCCGGATTGTCTTTTCGGTGATGCCGGCGTTGCGGCGAGCTTCGAGCGTCATTGAGGCGTGACTCATCGACTCGGGATACTCGAACAGCGATTCGACACCGCCGAGCGATTCGGCCAGTGAGTACAGCCTCGCTGTCCTGAAGATGTGTTCGGCCGCCGGTCGGCCACCGACGACGTCAAAGCTCATCATCGCGCCGAATCCCTTTTGCTGCCGTTTGGCCAGATCGTACTGCGGATGCGTTGGCAGGCCGGGGTAATAAACCTTTTCGACAGCCGGGTGCGCGTCGAGCATTTCCGCGAGCGCCATCGCGCCGCGCTGATGTGCTTCCATTCGCGGCGCCAGCGTTTTCACACCACGCAGAACGAGCCAGGCATCGAAAGGCGAACAGCCCAGCCCGAGCGCGTTGACCAGATAAGCGACTCGCTCGGCGTTCTCTTTGTCGCGGGTGACGACGGCTCCACCGACCACATCCGAGTGCCCGTTGATATATTTCGTCGTTGAGTGCAGAACGATATCGACACCAAACTCGAACGGCCGCTGCAGATACGGCGAGAGGAACGTATTGTCCGCAATCGTGATCGCACCCGCCGACTGAGCGACCTCAACGACCGCGGCAATGTCGACAATGTTCATCAGTGGGTTGCTGGGAGTTTCGATCCAGATGCACTTCGTGTTTGGTCTGACTGCCGCTTTGACGTTCGCCGGGTCGGTCATTTTGACGAACGAGAACTCCAGTCCCTGTCGAGTGAACACGTCGGCAAACAGACGATATGTGCCACCGTAGATATCGTCCGACGCGATGATGTGATCCCCCGGCTGAAACATGTGCAGCACCGCAGTGATTGCAGACATGCCGGTGCAGGTTGCCCGGCAGTCGATGCCGCCTTCCAGCGCGGCGATATTCTGTTCGAGTCCCGTGCGCGTCGGGTTGCCGCTGCGTGTGTAGTCGTAACCGCGGGTCGTCTGCAGGTCGTCCCAGTAGAACGTCGAAGACGGATAAATCGGCGTGATAACGCTGTTGTACGAGTTGTCCTTTGCCACACCCGCGTGAACTGAACGGGTTTCGAAATGCTGGTTCTGAGAGTCCATGGGTCTGATCGAGCATTAAGGGTTTCTGATGGGTAAGCGGTCGCAGGGGCGGGCAGTCTACGCTGCACCAGGCGGAAGGGCGAGGCTCAACCGGCAAGGCTGACATCGCTTCTATTCAGCCTTCACCAATGCCCCGCGGTTGAGCGGCCGGGCTGTCACAAGAACGAGTGGACCGGAATGAGTGGTGTCGAGTTCGCGCCGCAACTCGGCGGCTTCCTCGTCTCCTGCGCAGAGCGCTGCGCAGGTCGGCCCCCACGATGTCTGAAAAAAGCCTCGACCGCGATGCGTCACGAGGTGGCCAACGTCCGCCATGCGATCGTCGGCAAATACGCCTCCCTGAACCGCTGAGAAATACTCACCAGAGACACGTCCGTATTCAGTCAATGCGGCCGACGCGGCGGCGACATCAGTCTCTGCAATCGCCGGCAGCAGGTCCATTAACGCGATCCTGCATAACCGTTGGGACCGTTCACCCGGCATTCCCTGCAGCCGCTCAAACGCGGCGACTTCGTCTGCTCCGGACAGCCCGTAGCCGCCTGCCGGGGCAATCAGCAGGAATCGCCACTCGGCGGGGAACTCCAGTCGAGACACGCACGTTCCCACTGTCTGCTCGGGCAGTTTTCCGCCATCGACGATCAATCCGCCGCGTTCAAATCCCCATGTTCCGACAGCGGAGCGAAGGCCGCGGCCGGTTCGTTCGGCAAGGACGCCCGTGTTGAGATCCCCTTCGCCGGCAGCGAGGCTCAGCGCCCGCCCGATCGCCAGGCCCAGTTGTGTCCCCGAACCCAGCCCGCGATGACCCGGAATCGCCCGCTCAACGTGAACGCGCAAGTCGGCCGGCAACGCGGATCGGCTTCCCTGCTCAACGTCGGTGCGAGTCGACTGTACCCAGCGTTCGAGCGTTCGCCGCACGCGTTCCTCACTGTCCACACACGCGGTCGCGGCGGCGGCTGATACCGTAACAGTGACACTGCCTGTTCGCGACAAATCCGGCACTGGCGTCGATTCACGCACTCCCGATGTCGACACGGCAATCTGCCAGCCGGGCGAATCGATCATCACACCGATTCCGCCGAATTCGCGGCCTGACTGCGGGCGGTGCGTCAGCAGTCCGAAGTGCAGTCGCGAGCCCGTTGTCACAGTGACCGAACGCGGTCGCGATGCACTGTTGCCGGAAGTGTCGCTCATCATTCGTCCTCCAGCGACGAATCGGCAGCGACGGCATTTTCTGGAACGGCATCTTCTGAGGTGAGTTTTTCCTGCACGAACTCGTTCAGCAGCGCGAACGCTTTGAGTTCGTCAGAGCCGCCCGTCTTTTCGACCGGCGAACGCAGGCGTTCAAACTGAGCGGCGATCTCGTCAGGTGGAAGCAGATGGATCCGCGTTGCGACAATTGCCGCTTCGATCACGGCATGTTTCGCGCGATTGAATCCGAAGCTGTCGCGGAGACGGCCGCAGTGCTCGACAACTCCTTCAATCTGCGTGCGTTCGGTGGCATCGTCGATTGAAACGACTCGAAATTCATACCAGCGGCACGCTCCGGTGAGCACGCGTCCGGGGACACGCAGCGCGGGGAATGTCATCGGCGTTTCGACCAGATGGCCGATCGCGGCGCGGGCGATCAACAGAACATCGTCGACAACGTGCAGCACTCCGAATGGCTGTTGTTTGAGATTCCGGTACGTCGTTGATGTCTGAAACGGCCGCAGGACAAATCGCTGCATTCCGGGTTCGACGATCGGCCCCATCGGCGCGACGTTCAGCTCACCCAGCGCGTTCTGACTCGTGACGACTCCTTCGAGAATCATGCTGCGTCATCGCCTGTCAGAACTGTTACGGGAATCGGAGCGGCAACCGATCTGCCGCCTGGCGAGTCTCCGATTGTAGGTGTGCAGAACAACTTTCCGCTGCTGTCTGGCAGACTTCCCGCCCGTCACCGTCGCCCGCGACAGTGGCAGGTCCGCCGTACGGAAATCGTTTCCTGAGGGATCCGTTATGTCACTTTTTCGAGCACGTCGTCGTCCACAAAGATCGGGCAGACGGGATCGTGATGAACGGCGAGTGCGATGGCATCACTCGGGCGGGCGTCAATTTCGGCGATCTCCCCGTCGGCTTTGCGGATTCGCAGCAGTGCGTAATACGTGTGTTCGAGCATCGCCGTGATGACAACGTCCTGCAGTTCGCCGCCGAGACCGATGATGATGCCTTTCATCAGGTCGTGTGAAAGCGGACGTGGCGGCGGTGGTTCGGTCAGCCGGCGATTGATGCTCGTCGCTTCAAACAGGCCGATCAGAATCGGGAAGGCGCGATCGCCGTCCTTCTCACGCAGATAGACAACCTGCTGACCGTTAATCTCGCTGATGATGATCCGCGAGAGTTCCATTTCGACGAGCACAATCAGACTCTTTTCTGCTGCCTGGTTTCCGGTTCGTCGTGGCGGTTGGGAGTCGCCACTGCGGGAAACAAGCGAGTATATCGCTGTCCCAGGCCGGAACAACCAGCCGCGTACAGTTGCGGAGTGGCGAATCTGATGGCTGAACGACGGATCACGACAGGTGGACAGAAACGGTCAGCGTATCCTGTTCTCGCCAGCTTGATTGGCACTGCCTCTGCCCGAGTGGCGAACGGCTGCGGTCTTCGACGTACGTCACGACCTGAGTGTGCCACTGGCTCTGCCAGTGTCCGGCACGGATTCACCGGCGAAGCCAGTGGCACACCAGCGGCTGACTGCGAAAACCCGTTTCGACTCCGTTCCTTACTGAATGTCGTAACGCTTCATTTTGTTGTAGAGCGTCACACGACTGACTCCCAGTTCCTTCGCTGTTTTCGTGCGGTTGTAGTTGTTGCGAATCAGCGCCTGTTCGATGAGATCTTTCTCGGTCGTCGCCAGTTGCGAATCGAGCTGCAGCGAGTTGTTCTCGACTTTTCGCGAGTCAAGCTTGACCGTCGGGTCGTTCGTCGGTCCGGCAATGCCGGAGGTCACGTGAATCGGCAGATGCTCGGCTCGCAAGACGCCATCGCGGCAGTAAATCACCGCCCGCTGAATCGCGTACTCAAGCTCCCGGACGTTGTCCGGCCACGGGTACGAGATCAGCGCGTCAAAAACTTCCTGCTCGATCCGGTGAATCGGGATGCAGTGCCTGACTGACTTGTCCTGAATGAACCGCTTGGCCAGGACCTTGACGTCCGGTTTGCGTTTCCGGAGCGGCGGGATTTCAAACTTCAGCATACTCAGCCGGTAGTAAAGGTCCGGGCGGAACTTGCCCTGTTCGACGAGCGGTTCCAGCGGCAGGTTACTGGCCACGACCAGCCGGGCCTGTGAATGCAGTGTCTGATTCGATCCGACCGGTTCAAACTGGCCGGTCTCAATGACCCGCAACAGTTTGACCTGCTGTTCGAGGCCGAGGACGTCAATTTCGTCGAGCAGGATTGTGCCTTTTTTTGCGGCGATGAACTTGCCCTCTTTGTCGGCGTGGGCACTGGTAAATGCTCCCTTAACGTGTCCGAAGAGTTCGCTTTCGAGCAGATCGCCGGGCAGGGCTCCGCACGCGACGGTGATAAATGGTTCGTCGCGACGCGGTGAGACTTCGTGGATCAGATTCGAGAGATAAGTCTTGCCGGAGCCGGTTTCTCCGATGAGCAGTACAGTGACGTCTTTCTCCGCGGCGATCGACAGGTCGTCGAGAACGCGTTTGAGTTCCGGCGTGTAGGTTTCAAACCGGCGCGTCATGCCTGCCATAACGGCCTGCGGTTCGCTGCGTCCGAATTCGCGGCGCATCGGCCGCTGAGTTTCGGTCTCATGAACTGGATCACTCGCCGCGACCTCGTCCGTTTCAAACTCGGTGTCCGGTTCGTCACCGTCGGAGGGCACCGTTTTCTGCAGCCAGTTCAGGACGTTTTCCACAGTGACGTCGCCACGGAGATGCATCATTCCACTGTAGAGAGCGCGGCGTTCGAGCGGTTCCGGACAGTCCTGCGGAGTGAGCATCGCGACGGGCAGATCGATCAGGCGTCCGCGCAGTGACTCAAGCTGCTGATCGAGGAGATGGCCGCCACCGGAAACGTCCGAAAGATCGGCAATCGCCCCGGCGGCGTGCTCACGAGTCGCCACCTGCTGCAACTCATTCAGGCTGCGGCAGGTCACGACGTTGTAATGCTCACCAAGAAGTGTGGGCAGGTCGTTCGTCCAGCGGGCACGTTCGCTCATGACGACGATCAGCGGCTTGCTCATAGTTGTTCTCGCGTTGACTCGATCCGGAAAGGTTCGGTGTCAACGCTCAGAACAAATCGAGTGCCAGACCGTTCAACGAGACTTACAGAGTGCGGCTTTGAGGCTGTAAACCGCAGAAAACGCTTTGTTTCAAGGCTGTCTCGCCCGCCTGTCATCACGTTGCGGATTCGCCACACGTTGCATTGAGGCAACGTCGTACGGCAACACACGCGGCAGCTCAGCGGAGCATGTCTCAGGCTGCAGCTTCAACGAATCTTCGCTGGTGGCTTCTGTCCCTTTGGGATCAGTGACGTGTAATTGCGACCTTTCATCCGTTCGGTCCAGTCGGCTCGTGCGGCCTTGATCAACCCGGGCTGCTGAAACAGATCAAGGGCACTGACGGCGAGAACTTTGGCGGCGTAGATCGTTCCCTTTTCACCGATCGACGAGCCGATGCAGGCGACGTTCTGCCAACTATGGCCGGGAGACTCTGCCGCCATACAGGTCGTACGGATGCCGCCCGTCGGGACGTACCACGAAATGTCACCGACATCGGTTGACCCTTTGCTTGGGTTTCGCGATTCCTGCAGCGGTTGAATTTCGTCGGCGATTGCTGTCGGAAAGTCGGCACCAAATTCGTCAATCAGCGGCTGTTGAATCCGGCGAGCGAAAGCCCGCTCGTCATCGGTAAAGGTCGGCATCCCGACCGCGACCAGATTCTGGTGAAGCAGTTCAGACAGCGGGTCGTTGACGATCAGTTCGTGACAGTCGGTGTCGATCTGGACGCTGAGCTTCGTGCGCGACATCAGAGCGGCTCCCTTCGCAATATCGTTGACCCAGTTGAAGTAGTATTCAACGTCTTCGTGTTTGTCAGCCCGGATGAAGTACCAGACGGTCGCGGTGGCAGGCACAACGTTCGGAGCGCCGCCGCCGTCCGTAATCACATAGTGCATTCGTGCGTCTTCTTTGACGTGCTCGCGCATAAAGTTGACGCCCAGATTCATCAGCTCAACGCCGTCCAGCGCACTGCGACCTTTTTCCGGGTTTCCTGCCGCGTGCGCGGACACTCCTTTAAACGTGAATTTGACGGACACCACTGCTTTCGAACTGCCCGCCCAGACGCCGGTCTTCGTGGCGGGATGCCAGTGCAGGCAGATGTCGAGATCGTCGAACTGGCCGTCAAGCAGCATGTAAATCTTGCCGATGACGGTTTCCTCGGCCGGCGTTCCGTACAGCCTGATCGTGCCTTTGATCTCGTTCCGGTCCATCGCGGCCTTAACGGCCAGTGCCGCACCGAGGGCTCCGGTTCCCAGTCCGCTGTGCCCGCAGGCGTGCCCGGCCGCACCTTCCTCCTGAGGACTGCGTTCGGCGTCGATCTTCTGCGACATCCCCGGCAGTGCGTCGTACTCAGCCAGAATGCCGATGATCGGCTTCCCAGAACCGTAACTCGCGACAAAGGCGGTCGGCATTCCTGACACGCCATCCCTGACGTCAAAACCGTTCTCTCGCAGCTTCGAGACCAGCAGCTTTGACGACTGGTATTCCTGGAGGCCCACCTCTGCAAATTCCCAGATCGCGTGGTTGATGGCCTTCAGCTCGTCCGAACGTCGATCGACGTCAGCAATGGCCGTCTGAGCTGCTTCCGACAAAACGGGGTCCGCCGCGGCTGCAGCAGCATTCGAACCATGGAGCAGCAATCCAGCCAGAAGTGTGACAATCTGATGACAACGCATTTTCTGTTCTTTCCAGTGGGATCGAATTGGCCAATCGAGCCGGGCATAACAGTTCGAGAATGTATCCTGGTTCGGAATCTGCGACGAATCTATCAGTTGGTTGACGCTCAATTCTGAGGCGGGGTAGCATCAGCGGCTGCAGAGAGCCCTCGCGCCACGGCGGTGCAAACTGGCGCACGGAGGTTTCGCTGTCAGCTCTCTGCACGTTCTTTCCGGCCCGACAGGCGGCCCTCGCGGCAGCCTTTTCGGGGCCGAGGATCACCCTCCGAGGGAGTTTCCCCGACGTGTCCCATACAGAATTCACGCGCGAACAACAGCAGGCTCTGCACGACCCATGGCAATGGGTGCGGTTTCAGTTTCTCCCTGGCGGAGTGATCGGCATTGTCGCCCTGGGGCAGCAGTGGCCCGAGCCGACGCTCGCCTGGCAGGGGTTCTGGACGCTGTTCACGGCCTATTGCATGTTCTGCTGGACGAGTTGCTTCCACGAAACCGTGCATCAGACCCTGACGCCGAATCGAAAGACAAGCATTCTGCTGGGACGCCTGCTGGGCACAGCGATTTTCGTCCCGTACTCCGTCTACCGCGAAAGCCACATCCGGCATCACGCGTATCTCAACAAGCCGACCGACTGGGAACTGTGGCCGTATTCTGATCCTAAAGCAGGGCTCTGGTTCCGTCGCGTCTTTGTCTGGTTCGATTTCTTCCTCGGCGTTTTTGCAGCGATAGTTACCTACGGCCGCATCTTCTGGCATCAAGATTCGCCGATCACGGACAGGAAACTGCGACGCACGATTTATGGTGAGTATGCGTTTGCCGTCGCGTTCTGGGGCGCTCTGTTCGCCATCTTTACGCTGACGGATTCCTGGCACGGTTATCTGAGAGCCTGGCTGATTCCGTCCTGCATCGCCGGCATCTTTCAGTCCATCCGCAAATTCACCGAGCACCTCGGCATGGCCAGCTACGACCCGATGGTCGGGACTCGGACGGTCGTGGGTCGCAACTGGTTTACGCGGATGTGTACCTATCTCAATTTCGACATCTTCGTGCATGGACCGCACCATCGCCATCCGCTGGTTCCTCACCGCACACTCAAGCAGAAGATGAAGGAGTACGTCGAAAAGCAACCCGAACTGCAGTACCCGATGTTCCGGACATATACCGGTGCCGTGCTCGACACAATTCCGTTCATGTTCCGCAATCCTGGCGTCGGGATGAATGCCGGCTCTGAAGCACCTGACCAGGAAAAGCGGCAGACCGAGAACTTTGTTGCAGATGTCGTCGAAGAAGTGCTGTCTGAGCGCGATCGAGTCAGCGCATCGGTTTGAACGAGTCGGCCAGTTGACCCGGCAACGTCGGATGAGGCATCCTGAACCCGGTTTCGCTTTCCAGCGAGACCGGGCTTTTTCGTTTTCACTCCGTCTGCCAGTTTCACAGGGTGATGACGTGACCGTTCCTCGACCTCGCGGATTTCAGATGCCGTCGTCCTGCTCGCGGCGCGAGTTTCTGACTCGGGCCGGCGGGGGCTGTGGAGCACTCGCGCTGACATCGCTGCTTGCTGATGACCGGTCGACGCAGGCGTTCGCAGCCTCGGCGGCCAACCCGCTGGCTCCGCAGAAGCCGCACTTCGAGCCGCGGGCGAAACGTGTTATCTGGCTCTTTATGCACGGAGGACCATCCCAGGTCGACCTGTTCGATCCAAAGCCGGAACTCGTTCGCCTGTCGGGCCAGCCGATCCCGGACAGCTTCGGTGACGTGATGACGCGGCGTAACGTCGCGAAGAACCCGCTTCTCGGGCCGATCAAACCGTTCCGACCACACGGTGAATCCGGCCTCGAAGTCAGCGACTTTCTGCCCGAGATCGCTGCACACGCTGACAAACTCTGCGTACTGAGGAGTTGCCACGGCGACAGCGTCAATCATCCGCAGTCGGTTTATCAGATGAATACCGGCAGCATTCTGATGGGTAAACCGAGTGTCGGCGCGTGGGTCGCATACGGGCTCGGTACTGAGAACCAGAACATGCCGGCGTTCGTCGTCCTGCCCGATCCGGGAGCCGGGATCAAAGGCGGCCCGCCGGCCTGGGGCAGCGGTTTTCTGCCGGCGACGTTTCAGGGCACAACGATCCGACCGGGAGCGAATCCGATCCTGCATCTCAAACCACAGCCGTCCGTCACGACCGAGCGGCAGGTCCGGACCCTCGGCCTGATTCAGCAGCTCAATCAGCGCCACGCGGCGCAGCGCGAGTTCGACAGCGAACTGCTCGCCCGAATTAACTCATACGAACTGGCGTTCCGAATGCAGAGCACCGCTCCGGAAGTCGTCGATCTCAGTCAGGAAAGTGCGGAGACGCAGCGTCTTTACGGGATCGGTGAAAAAGACACGGACGAATTCGGACGGCGCTGCCTGCTCGCCCGGCGCATGATCGAACGCGGCGTCCGCTTCGTGCAGCTTTACTCGGGAGATACGAACGGCTGGGACGCTCATAGCGATGTCGCGAAGAATCATGGCGAGTATTGCCGCCGCACCGACCGACCGGTCGCCGGCCTGTTGACTGATCTCGAATGCCGTGGCCTGCTCGATGATACGCTGGTCATCTGGGGCGGCGAGTTCGGCCGGATGCCGATGAGCGAGCAGGGTAAAGGCCGCGACCACAACCCGTGGGGCTACTCCGTCTGGCTGGCCGGAGCACGGACGAAAGGCGGCTTCGCGTATGGAGCGACCGACCCGATCGGCCTGCGCGCCGCCGAGAACCCCATCCACGTCAACGATCTGCACGCGACCATTCTGCACATTCTCGGCTTCGACCACGAAGGCCTGACGTATTTCCACAACGGCCTCGACCAGCGTCTGACCGGAGTCGCCGGCAACGTCGTCCACGAGGTGCTGGCGTGAGTGGTCCAGAGTCAGAGCATTCATGGGGTGCTGGAAGGAAGTCACGATGGCTGCTCCATATCGTCTTAGCACTGGTGCTGGGTGGGTTCGGCTTCATTGGTTACAACCTTTGGAGAGGAACCTCTCGTTACCTGGCGTTTCCAACTGAGGTTGCCCAGACGATGCAGCCAGTTCTGGAGGCCGTTTACGACTATCGGCAAAAGAACGATCAGTGGCCGGAAAGCCTTTCAGATGTCTCCTCTGAGCATGATTCATTGCTTGTTCCGACTGATGCCAACTACTCCGTGGCTGACGATTCCACGGCGCAACTCAGCATTCGCGGACCGCTCCATACTCGTATGCTCTACACGTTTTCGGCGGATCCCGATCTTCGTAAACCGGTCTGGCAGTTATCAGATGAAGGAGCCAGGCGTGAGATTCCCTGCCTCAAACAGCCGTGGGACTGAGCAAGCCGGCGCCGGGTCTGCATTCATTACTCTGATTCCCGGCGTTTTGCATCGATCCGCAGAAGACAGCCGCGAAGCGGTGACAGCGCGTAGCTGCGGGCGTCAGCCCGCAGTTGACAGCCCCACAATCGCCCGAGCCGCGAAGCGGCGGCAGAGGCCGCGTCTTGCTGCTGCCGCTTCGCGGCTCTGTGCGTTGCTGGCGACCCGGATCCGTGGGCTGACTCCCACGGCTACGTGCTGCCGCCGCTTCGCGGCTTTGATCGCGTTTCTGCTCACCCTAGCGAGCCCGTTTTTTGCCTCGGCGCCGTGCTCTCTGGCGGAAGACGAATCGTCGACTGACGAAGCGCCCATCATGGACGTCGATCGGGATCACTGGGCGTTCCGGCCGCTTGTTCGACCTGAGGTTCCGCAGGCAGCAGCGCTGAGTGACTGGCCGCGGAATTCGATCGACGAGTTCATTCTTGAGCGACTCGTCAAAGCTGACCTCGAACCCGCCCCGGAAGCCGACCGTGTCACGCTGATCCGGCGGCTTTACTTCGATCTGACCGGACTGCCGCCGTCACCGCAGGACGTCGACCGCTTTGTCGCTGACAAGTCACCGGACGCTTACGAACGTCTGGTTGAGCGACTGCTGGCCGCGCCGGAGTATGGCGAACGCTGGGCGCAGCACTGGCTCGACCTGGCCCGGTTTGCCGAGACCGATGGCTTCGAGCACGACAAGGTCCGCGAAGAAGCCTGGAAATACCGTGACTGGGTGATCAATGCGCTCAACGAGGATTTGCCGTTTGACGAGTTCACGCGACGTCAGCTTGCCGGCGACGAGATCACATCCGAGTTCCGCGTCGCGACGGGCTTCCTGACCTGCGGGCCGGACATGCCGGATATCAATCTGCAGGACGAACGACGGCACAGCTTCCTCAACGATATGACGGCGACAGTTGGTTCCGTGTTTCTAGGTCTGCAGATCGGCTGTGCTCAGTGTCACGACCACAAGTACGACCCGATCAGCCAGCGTGACTTTTACCGGCTGCGAGCGTTCTTCGATCCGGCGTTCGCGGAACTGAGCCGCAACAAACCGGTCGCTCTACCGGACTCGAACAACCCGTCGACCAGCAGCTTTCTGATGATCCGCGGCGACTTTCGCCGTCAAGGTCCGGCGCTTCAGCCCGCGTTTCTGCGGATAGCGAATCCGGAGAAGTCGCGACCGATGATCAACGAAGCTCGCAGCAACCTGCGAACGGAACTCGCCGACTGGCTGACGCGGCCCAACCAGCCGCTCGTCACGCGCATGCTGGCCAACCGGCTGTGGCATTACCACTTCGGCCGCGGTCTCAGTGAAACCCCCAGTGATGTCGGCGTCGTTGGTGACTCGCCGCTGTACGAGGATCTGCTGAACTGGCTGGCGACCGAGATTCCGCGCCGTCGCTGGAGCCTCAAGGAAATGCACCGGCTGATCGTGACTTCGGCAACCTGGCGACAGTCAAGCCACCTGCCGGGCGACGCGACTTCCGCACAGCGAATCGAGTGGCTGCGGACGGTGACTGGTGACCCCGGCAATCTGTACTTCTCGCGCGGAACTCCGCGACGTCTCGAAGGCGAGGCCATTCGCGACACGATGCTCACCATTTCCGGACAGCTCAGTCAGCGTCGCGGCGGACCGGGCATTCGACCGCCGCTGCCCCCGGAACTCGTGCAGACCCTGCTCAAGAACCAGTGGCCGGTCAGCGAGGATCCGGCAGATTACACGCGGCGCAGCATCTACCTGTTCGTGCGCCGCAATCTGCGGTACCCGCTGTTTGAAGCCTTCGACAAGCCGGACACGAACGTCTCGTGCCCGCGCCGCAACCTGTCGACGATCGCCCCGCAGGCGCTGATGCTGCTCAACTCAGAAGCTTCCCTGCAGGCCGCCGAAATGCTGGCGTCGCAGATTCGCGATTCAGTCGGTGACTCAGCACGAAAACAGGTCGAAGCTGCCTGGCGACGAATCCTCTGCCGCCCTCCGACTGCTGACGAGATGGCCAGGGCAGTTCAGTTTCTCGCCACAGAGTCGAATGATCTGCCGCGCGTCGACACATCAAAAGCAACACCGCTCGTCGACCTCTGCCTCGCACTGCTCAACACAAACGAGTTTCTGTACGTCGATTGAGAGCGACCCGCGAACCACTCCAATGCCCGAACCATCACCGAAATCCGTTTCGCAGCTCACGTACGAAATCAAGGAGCTGCTCGAAGGCACGCTGTCGACGCAGTACGTTGCGGGGGAGGTCTCGAACTGCCGGCCGGCCCGGTCGGGGCACGTTTACTTCACGCTGAAGGACGAGCAGTCTCAAATCGCGGCGGTGATGTGGCGGACGAGTGCGGCGCGGCTTGGGTTTGAGTTGCACGACGGGCAGGAAATCATTGCCGTCGGTCGCGTCGAGGTTTACGCGCCGCGAGGTTCATACCAGCTCATTGTGCAGCAGGCGATTCCACTGGGTCTTGGGGCACTGGAACTCAGACTGCGACAGCTCAAGGAGAAACTGGCGGCCGAAGGTCTGTTTGATCCGGCCCGCAAGCGGCCGATTCCTCGCCTGCCGAAACGGATCGCCCTTGTCACCAGCCCGACCGGTGCGGCCGTACGCGACCTGCTGCAGGTCATCACGCGACGCTGGCCGAACGTAAATATCGTGATCGTTCCTGTCGCTGTGCAGGGCGCGAAGGCGGCTCCAGAAATCGCGGCCGCTCTGCGAAACGTCGCGAAGATACCGGACGTCGACGTTGTCATCACCGGTCGCGGCGGCGGCAGTCTCGAAGACCTGTGGGCGTTCAATGAAGAGATCGTCGCGCGAGCGATCGCAGCCTGTCCGATTCCCGTCATCAGCGCCGTCGGTCATGAGATCGACGTCAGTATCTCCGACCTGGTCGCCGACGTTCGCGCGCTCACGCCCAGTGAGGCGGGCGAACTGGTCGTGCCGATTCAGGCTGAGTACTTCGAGGCGCTCGACGAAGTCCGCAACCGGCTGATCAATTCGCTGAAACAGCGGGCCGTTCATGCAAGAACTCAGCTCGACGGGCTGGCCTCACGCCGCGTTTTCACCAATCCGACACAGCGCATCCGGCAGCTTGAGGAACGGATCGACGAACTGAGCGACCGGCTGACCCGGGCAGTACAGAACCGTGTCGAGCAGTCTCGGAACCGTGTCGCCCGACTGGCCGACGCGTTGAACTCGCTCAGCCCGCTCGGCGTCCTGGCTCGCGGTTACTCGATGACGTTCCAGCTCGATGAAGCCGGAAACCGCGGCTCGCTGTTGAGTGATGCAAAAATGACGACACCCGGTGACTGCCTGCTGACGTATCTCAATGCTGGTCGAGTCGTCAGCCGGGTTGAAGAAGTTCAGGCCGAAGAATGATCGGGGTTGGAGCGAGGCGCGAGCGAAACCCCGGGGCTTCCTTCGCAGGCTCAGTCCAGCCCCGGCCACCCCAATAGCAACCTCCGATTCGTGACACGTGTACTTTGAGGTGGCGAACGTCACAGTCTCTCGACGCCCGGCAGTGAGCGCAGAGCTTCGCGGAATTCGGCTGGCTTTGGGACAGTGGGCTCTTCGACGACTCCCGCACGGCCAAGTGACAGCCAGGTCAGGCCGCCGAGCAATGACCAGGTGAAGAGATTTGCAATGGTGCTCTTGCCGAAGAACTTCGTCGCGCTGCCGGCGAACTGGTTCAACTCGGGGGCCAGGCCGTTCCACTGCACAGCATAGATCTCGTCGAGGATCAGGTGCGAAAGGAAGCCGAGTCCGACCGAGCCAGCCATCAGAATCCGGACGGACATCTCGTCGCTTTTCCAGCCGAGAAAAACGGCCAGCGCCGCGATCGCCAGAGCCGGGATGCTGTGAAACATGCCCCGGTGAACCGACAGTTTGCTGAGGATCCACGAGCCGGCAAAGCGAACACACATATAAACCAGAATGGCCAGCAGCAGCGCGGTGTCAAAGTCACCACCCCACTCCTTCAGACGTTCCATCATGGTCATGGGGACGATGGCAGCAGTCAGGTTCGACATTTCCCGCAGCGGCTTGCCCGAGGTCGAGTCAATGTCCGGCAGCATTCCGCTGACGCCGCACAGGTACGCGGCGAGAATTCCCTGGGCCGGAGTGAATCCAAAGCCGAACGTTGCCACGGCTCCCGTCACAACGCCGATGCCCGTACTGACCCGCAGATGCTGCTCGAATCCTGCCATGATCGCCTTCCCTGACGAATGAGGCACACGACGGTGCGTCCTGAACCGGCCCGACCGGCGAGGAAGATACCGGCGCCACGGAAATCGCCAAAGACGAGTCGGCGAACGTCAGCCAGGCAGCGGACTGACGACAGATGACTGTCAGCGCTGATAAATCGGCAGGTAGCCGTTGTCGAGCTGCAGGATCGTGGCGTTGATTGCCGTCGTGTAGACCTCGCCGATGTGCCCTTCTTTCCACGCGCCCGAGGCCGTCTGATTGTCAAGCAGCATCTTACTGATCTCGTCGAAGTACTTGTCCCAGATTTCATCGCCCAGCCGGTACTTCACCTGCGCGTAGTAATAATGGGCGTAGTGCCAGTGGCCGAAGAACTGAGCACCGCTCCGGGAGTTGTCGATGTTCCGCTCGCAGTACTTCAGCATCTTCGTGATCTGATCGGACTCGTAGTCACCCGCGTTGAACATCGCCGCGACGGCTGCCGCCGTGATCGGAGCCCGCGGTCCGCCGCCGCGAATGCTGTACTGGACGCCGCCGTCGGCTGTCATGCAGTCCCGAATGTATTTCTTCGCCGCGTCGATGACTTCGCCCGGCACCGGGATACCCGCGTTGCGGCACGCTCGCAGCCCCTGCACCTGCGTGATGCACGTCGAGCCTTCGTCAAAGTTCGGCTGGTCTTTTGCCGAGACGTAGCCCCAGCCGCCGCGGGACGTCTGCGCCAGTGCTGAAAACTCGACGGCTTTCGTCAGGACCTTCTTGAGCTGCTCACGGCGGATCGCGTCTTCTTCCTCGCCGTACACCTGCGAGAGAAACAGCATCGAGAAACCGTGCCCGTAGGTGTAGTGGTAGTCATCCTTAAAGCCGATCAGTCCCGTGTCGGGGTTTGCCATTTCGACCAGGTAGTCGACCGCCAGGCGGATGTTTTTCGCGTAGCGGCCGCGGGTTGACGTCGAGCCTTCGCAGAGCATCGCGTTGCCGGACAGCGCCGTCATCGCCACGCGATACTGGCCGCCGTTCGCTTCCCAGTAGCCCTGCCGCCGCTGCTCACGTGCCAGAAAGTCGAGCGCCTTTGTGACGGCCTGCGTGATCCGCGGATCCTTTTTGCGCTTGGCGGCTTCGGAGCGGTCACCACCAGCGGCGAGCAGCATCGTCGTCAGCAGAATCAGCAGGGATCGTTTCATGAGGCGTTAATTTCGACGGACAGACGAAGACTGTCGGACAGGAACAGTCGAGGCGAAGACAACTTCAGGCCCGAGTCAGACTTTAGGGCCGGGCAAGACGCGACAGCAATGCTGAATGGCCAGCCCGCTTTTCGCCGTCTGCTGTTACGTCATACAATTTTTCGCTGATCCTTCCGGTCCGGCCGGTCATGCGTCGGACACCTGCCACCCTGATGCCCGCCGTCCGAGTATCCCTTACAGAATCCTCAGGTGCGTCTGATGACCTCGCTGATTCGATCCTCTCGTCTGGTCTCCGCAATTGCTCCATTGACCGTGGCCGCCTGCCTGCTCGCTGTCACGACGACGGCGCGACCCGGAGGAACGGCCGCAGTTCAGGCGGCCGATGAGAAACCAGACGCAGCAGCAGATCAGAAGGCCAACAGCAAGGCGGTTCCAGAGTTCGACGCGGAAGCCGTCGCCTTCTTCCAGCAGAAAGTGAAACCGCTGCTCGAAGCTCGCTGCTTTGAGTGTCATGCCGGAACGTCGAAGCGGCTCGAAGGCGGCCTGCGGCTTGACGCGCGGCCGTTCGTGCTGAAGGGGGGCGATTCGGGACCAGCGGCCGTGGCCGGCAAACCGGACGAAAGTCTGTTGATCGAAGCCGTCAATTACGAGTCGTTCGAGATGCCACCGAAAGGCCGGCTGCCCGCAGGCGAGATCGCGATCTTTCGGAAGTGGATCGAACTCGGAATGCCCTGGTCGGAAGACGGGCTCAATGTTGAAGTCGTTGAGGAAGAGTTTCCGCTCGAAGGACGCAAACGCGAACACTGGGCCTGGCAGCCGATCTCATTCGACAAAGCGCCCGACGTCAAAGACGCAACCTGGCCGACGGACGATTTCGACCGGTTCATTCTGGCGAAGCTGGAAGAGAACGCGTTAAAGCCGAATCCGGATGCGGATCGCTCCGCACTGATTCGCCGCGCGTACTTCACGCTGATTGGCCTGCCGCCGGAACCGGAGCGCGTCGAAGCGTTCATCAACGATCCGGCGTCCGATGCGGAAGCCCTTACAAGGCTGATCGACGAACTGCTTGAATCGCCGCATTTCGGTGAACGCTGGGCGCGGCACTGGCTCGACCTGGTCCGTTATGCCGAGACGCTCGGTCACGAATTCGATTACCCGCTGCACAATGCTTACAAGTACCGCGACTACGTGATTCGAGCATTCAACGCCGATGTGCCGTACGACCAGTTTGTGCGCGAGCATCTGGCGGGCGACCTGCTGCCGAACCCGCGCCGGAATCCGGAGACCGGCACCAACGAGTCGATCCTCGGCACCGGCTTCTGGTTTCTTTCCGAACTGAAGCACGCTCCCGTCGACGTTAAGGGTGAAGAGGCTTCGGTCATCGACAACCAGATCGACGTTTTCTCAAAGACGTTTCTGGCACTGACGGTCTCCTGCACGCGGTGTCACGATCACAAGTTCGACGCGATCACCTCGCGCGACTACTACGCGCTGGCAGGTTTCCTGCAGAGTTCGCATCGGCAGAACGCGTATCTCGATCCGCAGGGACGGATTGCAGAAACCGTCGGTCAACTGAAGCAGCAGTACGAGCACGCAGACCAGTTGCTGAAGCAGCAGTTCTCCGCTGGCAACGCGAGCCACACGGAGCGGCTGGCAACGTTTCTCACCGCCAGCCGCGAGGTTCTGTTCGGCAAACCGACACCCGAAGAAGCCTCGGCCGCTGCGAATTCACAGCGGCCGGACATCCTCTTTGCAGATTTTGAAAGCGAGAGTTTCGCGCCGTGGCAGGCCGAAGGTGACGCCTTCAAAACCGGTCCCGACAACGGAGCGTTTCCGGCACAGCGGCTTGCGGGCGTGGCCGGCCAGCGGTTCGCGAACTCGTTCGCCGGCAACGACAACCTGACGGGTCAAGTGACGTCGCCCGAGTTCGAAGTTTCGCGGAAGCAGATTTCGTTTCTGATCGCTGGCGGCAAGTGGCCCGGTGATACGTGCCTCAACCTGCTGATTGACGGCAAGGTCGAACGAACGGCAACGGGTTCAAACAGCGATCGCCTCGAAGCGGCCTCGTGGGACGTCAGTGAGTTCGCCGGGCACAAAGGCGTGCTGCAGATCGTCGATCAGCGCACCGGCGGCTGGGGACACATCGATGTCGATCAGATCGTCTTTACGGATCAGGCCGAATCGTCGCCGTATCGGCGACCGATCGAAGGCGTCGCGCAGCAGTTCGGCCTGGACGCATCCGATCTGCGCCGCTGGGTCGGAGCACTGCTCGACGACAATGTCGACAAGCCGTCGAATCCCCTTTCGAGCTGGCGGCAACTGGCGAGTGTCGACAGCGGCCAGCTTGATGCGACGGCGCGGCGACTCGGCGATCGGTTGCGCGGCGAACAGCAGCGACTGGATGATTTCCGATCACAGACCGATCGCGTTGACGATTTCGACGGCGCACCGTTCGGGCCGGCGAGCAGCAACTCGGGCAGCGAGGCGAACAGCGCCGCGGCAACCGACGCGATCTGGCGTGAAACCGGCTGGGCGTTCGATGACGGCCCGATCCGCGGCACCGGCTGGAATCCGGCCGGCGCCCCGCACATCGACGGCAGCATCAGCAGCGCCCGTTACGGCAGAAAGCTCCGCGGAGTGCTGCGATCGCCAACCTTCACGCTGACGAAACCGAATCTCATTTATCGAATCGCGGGTTCAGGTGTCACCGTTCGGTTGATCGTCGACGGTTATCGGATGGACGAGTTCAGCGGCCTGCTGTTCGGCGGCTGCAGGTTCGACGTCAACGACGAGCAGCCGCACTGGCAGCGGCAGAGTGGCGACGTCCAGAAGTTCGTCGGCCATCGCGTCCATCTGGAATTTCATGATGAAGGTGACGGCTGGATCGTCGTCGACGAAATCCGTCAGGTCGATCCCGGAGTCAATCCGGTCGAACCGGTCAGCGCGGCGGCACTCGCGCTGACCGAGCAGGCGATCGCCGATCACGATCAGCTTGCTCAACGGACGGCAGCTCTCGTCAACGATGCCCAGGCCGCTGGCGACGAGTTCCGGCAGTGGTTGATCGACCATCAACTGACGACGACTCTGGCCGATGCCGACAGTTCAGCAATCCGCGAATTTGCCGAAGTGACAGTTGCGACGGCGCAACTCGAATCCGCTCTGCCGGCGCCGGACTACGTGCTCGCGATGACCGAAGGTTCGAGCGAAGACGAACACGTCTTCATCCGCGGCAGCCATACAAACCTCGGCGAGATTCAGCCGCGTCGGATGCTCGAAGCGATTTCCGGTTCTCACCAGCCGGAGCTGACGAGCGGCAGCGGCCGGCTCGCTCTGGCCGAACGGATGCTCGATCCGACGAATCCGTTTACCTCGCGGGTCATCGTCAACCGAATCTGGCATCACGTGTTCGGTCGCGGCATCGTGCAGTCGGTCGACAACTTCGGAGCAATGGGCAAGCAGCCGACGCATCCGGAACTGCTGGACGCACTGGCCAGCGAATTCATCAACGACGGCTGGTCGATCAAGCGACTGATTCGACGGCTGATGCTCACGCACACCTGGCGGCTGAGCAGCTCGGTCAACCCGGCATACGCGGAGTCCGATCCCGAGAACCTGTTGTGGTATCGCGCCGGGATTCGTCGACTCGAAGGCGAAGTGATCCGTGACGAGATGCTCGCCGTCTCCGGCCGGCTCGACTCAACGATGTTCGGTCCGTCGGTGCCCGTTTACCTGACGCCGTTCATGCAGGGCCGCGGGCGGCCGGGACGCAGCGGGCCGCTCGATGGCAATGGCCGACGCAGCATCTATATCGAAGTTCGCCGCAACTTCCTCTCGCCGATGATGCAGGCCTTCGACACGCCGATCCCGTTCACAACGATTGGCCGCCGCAACGCGTCGAACGTTCCGGCTCAGGCACTGATTCTGATGAACGACCCGTTCGTCATTGATCAGGCCCAGGTTCTCGCACGCCGCATTCTGAAAGAAGTACCCGACGACGCGAATGCCCGCATCCGCCGTCTGTACGAGCGCTGCTTCAGCCGCCTGCCGACGGAGATGGAGACTCAGGATGCCGTGAGTTTTCTGCAGGGACAGGCGACCACGCTCGGCGAGAACGTCGACTGGCAGCGCGACGAACGCGTCTGGGCCGACTTCTGCCACGTCCTGTTCAACGTCAAAGAGTTCGTCTTTATCCGCTGACGAATCCCGCTCAGCAGCGTTTATGCGACCATCATCGCTCATGCCTTCTGCCGAGAGTCCGTTCGCTCGCCCAGGTTTCAGAGAAACCTGGCGATTATGTCACACCTGATCGACTCAGACGGGCAGCACTTCGAGAATGAAGGCTTCGTCGATGTTTGCGGTCGCGTCGGAAATGACGTCGCCCACCGACGCGTCATTGTTGCCAGTTCCACAGACAAGCGTGTCGGTGCCATCGTTCCCGTCCACCGAATCGTCGCCGCTGCCACCGATCAGGGTGTCGAGGGCATTGCCACCAGATAACGTGCCACTGCCGTGACCGCCAAATCCGCAATCGTAACCACGACCACCGTCAACCACGTCATTGACGTCGACTTCCTTCCGGATGTGGCGGTCCCATGTCGCAGGTGTACGCGACGGTTTTCGTGACCGTGCCGCCGCCGTCGCGGGACGTGACAGCGGTCAGGCGGTTATGGTGGTCGTACGAGTCTTCGACACGTTCGCCGGTCGCGATCGCTTCTTTGGCCGTGCGGGTTGCCTTGAGCGTCGTACGCAGGAGAACTCAGACGAGACGCCCGAGCTACTGATCAACTGACGCGACGCGTTGTATGCAAACGCAATCGTGTTCAGCACGCACCAATGAGCCGCCCTTTCTGCCTTCGGTTTCCCACCCGGTCGTAGCCGTAGAGGATGCGGTCCAGATCGGACGAACTGGTCTTCCACCGCGAGTCGGTGATGCGGTTGAAGATGTCCAGCCCGGCGTACGGCGTCGAGCCGATCAGGTCGTACTCGACACCGGGTTCGCTGTAGTCCACGTTGACCACCGCTCCCAGCCCGAGGTACGTGTACCCGGCCAGCGTCGTGCTGCTTTCGACAATGCCCGCCACCCGGCTGGCCTTGTCATTCGTTCCGCCGGACGTGCCATAGCTGTAGGTCAGTTGGACAGCGCAACTT
>WGMU01000158.1 GCA_016124895.1 bacterium | reverse complement strand
GCGTGGCTGCGCCGCTTCACACTGGGCCTGCTCAAACAGCATCCCGGCAGAAAGCACAGCCTCGTGATGAAACGCCGCATGGCCGGATGGAACTCCGCCTTCCTCGCCGAAATCCTCTTCGGACAAACAACTTAGTGTGCACTGGCCCTGGTTGGTACCCTGAAGGGAACTTTGAGAACGGCTCGTTTGCTTTGGTCTTGTACGAACGTGACTTCAGGGGATCATTGCTCGCCGAATTTCGTTCCAAAGATCGAATTGAGATCGTTTCTACAATGAACCGGTGGTTCGCCAAAGTTTCAGCCGGCTCAATGTAGCTTGAGGATCGCCAGCAAAGGCGTCGTAGGGTGCGTGGAGCGGGCGAAACTGAAGGTCGGTGCGTTACGCGGACGACGATGAGACAAGCGACGCGACAGGATTTCGGAACCCGTTGCCCGCGTAACGCACCGTCACCCGGAATCGTCCGCTCCACGCACCCTACGGCTTCTGTTGTTTGGCGGATTTGTCTCATGCTCGAACCCCTGTCCAACTCTCAGCAACAACTTCGAGGCCGCAAGGTCCAGGACATGACTGTCGATCAGCTCGCCGACTGGATCGATGCCTGTTTCAAAATGGAACGCTGGGTAAAAGGCAACAAGGCCCGCCGATCGTGGAAGCTTGGAGGCGAAGAGGCCAAAGCAGAACTTGAACGTCGAAAGTGAAGTTGTCGTAGGGTGCGTGGAGCGGGCGAAACTGAAGGTCGGTGCGTTACGCGGACGACGATGAGACAAGCGACGCGACAGGATTTCGGAACCCGCTGCCCGCGCAACGCACCGCCACCCGAAATCGTCCGCTCCACGCACCCTACGGATTCCCTGTGATGCAACGATTCAAAAAACGAATTCGTCTTCTGACAGAAAAACGGGGCGGTACGCTCGACTTCGGCCTCGATGGCTCGTTGACCGTCACGTTCGACTCCAGAACAGTGCGTTGCTCGTCGGTTGCGTATAACGCGATGGACTGTTCGATCGATCTCGGTGACGGACCGCGAACTGTCCGGATCGATAAGTCGTACGTCTTCGACATCATCGACCGTCTCTTGTCACCACACCTCGCGGCGACACTACGCGACTATCCACGGCCACCAATTCTGCAGCTTGCCGATTACATCAGCGAAGAACACGGTGGTCCCGCAATTCAGAAACTCCGCGAGCGTGTTGTGGCCGACCCGTCGCTGCTCTACTGCGAACTCGGCGGAAATCGGATCATCGTCGAGTTCTATCACGGGGTGCTGATCATCTCTGACGATCTCGCGATGGATGGCACAAACGTCGTCGATCTTTGATCGCGGGATCTGCGACGCACTGACGTAGGCCGGACCGAGCGCAGCGATGTTCCGGCAACTGCGAACGTCCTCCAAATACGATGCTGCCGGACCTGCTTCGCTGCGCTCCTGGGTCCGGCCTACTGGCATTGCGACGTTCGTCAGGCATCAACGAGGCCGCTGACGACCTCGCCTTGCACGTCGGTGAGGCGGTAGAAGCGGCCTTCGTGGCGGTAGGTGAGCTGTTCGTGGTTCAGGCCCAGGCAGTGCAGCAGTGTTGCGTGCAGGTCGTGGACGCTGACGGGGTTCTCGACGATGTTGTACGAGTAGTCGTCGGTGCGGCCCCAGGTGATGCCCGGCCTGATTCCGCCGCCGGCCAGCCACAGGCTGAAGCAGCGCGGGTGATGGTCGCGACCGTAGCTCTCGGGCGTCAGTTTCTCCTGACAGTAGACCGTCCGACCGAACTCGCCGCCCCAGATGACCAGCGTGTCGTCGAGCAGGCCACGACGCTTCAGGTCGATGATCAGCGCCGCCGAGGCCTGGTCGGTATCGCGGCACTGACCGGCAAGCTGCTGCGGCAGATCGCGGTGCTGGTCCCAGCCGCGATGGAACAACTGCACGTACCGGACGCCTCGTTCCAGCATCCGCCGCGCGAGCAGGCAGTTCGCGGCGTACGTCCCGGACCGGCGGGCACATCCGGGATTTGAATCGCCGGAGTAAATCGACCGGGCACCGATGCTGGCTGTCTGTCATTCTCAAACGACCGTCCGGCACGTCCAGGCAGGCAGGCGCTTCGTCAATCGCCCGCATCGTTGGACAGCGCCACTTTGGCGAAATCTGCGAGGATACAAGCACGAAGCGCAAGCGACTGTGTTTGATGTCAATGAATCACTCGCTTGCGCTTCGTGCTTGTACGGCAACTGAAAGTGACGCTGTCCAGTTAGAAACGTGTCCAAAACTGCCTCCCGAAATCAGCCGCGGGGCGTCAGCCCACGGTTCTGTCAGACCGGATGAGAACCGGACGCCAGCGCGTTGCGGCTGATGAGTCTGATTGCAGACCGGGAACAGGTTCCCTGAATCAAAGTCGCACGTGACTCAGTCGCGTTGGCCCGTTCCTGCCTTTTTGTACGGAGCCACTTTGCGGAGGTTATTTCCGACACGTTCCTTGAATGGATGGATCCAGAACAAAGCGGCATGTTTCCCGCACCGGTCGCCGGCAAGTCTGGTCGATGATCGAACTGATCTCACGGGTCGCAACACAATCGCAGGCCAGTACCTTGCCCTTCACTTCGGCTGGGCGTTAAACGACGCGTTCGATTCGGACGTGTTGCCGGAGTCAGACGTGCCGACGCCGTCGAGAAGTCTGGATTCATCGCAATCTGGCCCTCGGGAATTGAAAAGCGGAGACGACGAATGACAGAAGCTCAACCACTGGCCGGTCGCACGGCAATTGTCACAGGAGGCGGGACAGGGATCGGGGCCGCGATCGCGCGTATTCTGGCTGAGGCCGGGGCGCGCGTGGCGATTTCGGGACGCCGTGAAGATCCGCTGCGCGACGTTTCCGCTTCCGTCAGCGAGGCCGCGACGCCGATTCTGTTCCGGACCTGTGATGTGGCCGATCGCGACAGTGTGGCGTCGTTCTTCGCATGGGCGCGCGGTGAACTTGGAGCGATCGACATCCTGGTCAACTCGGCAGGTATCAACATTCCGAACCGGTCGGCGGCGACGCTGGCTCCCGAGGACTGGGACCGCGTGCTGCAGGTCAACGCAACGGGCGCCTTTAACTGTATCCATCAGGTGCTGCCCGAAATGCGGCAGCGGCACGATGGGCTGATCATCAATGTCTGCTCGGTCGCGGGGCTGCGGACCGCGCCGCTCGGTGGTGTCGCCTACAACGCGTCTAAGTTCGCGATGGCGGCGCTTGGACGGAGTATCGGCGAAGAGGAACGCGACAATGGCATTCGCGTCACGACGATCTATCCGGGTGAGGTCGAGACACCGATCCTCGACGCGCGGCCGGTGCCCGTCTCGGACGAGCACCGAGCCCGTATCCTGCAGCCGGACGATCTGGCCGCGTCGGTCCTGATGGTCGCCTGCCTGCCGCCCCGAGCCCGCGTCCCGGAACTTGTCATGATTCCGACCAGCCAGTCATTCACGTGACGGCATGGAGTCCAGCCTCGCTCGATTCATTTTCCATCAGACCCGGCCTATGATTCCGCCCCCGCCAGCATTTCGGACAGTCTTCACTCCTGCCTATTTCTGCTGGCCAGCCCTCCTGAGATTCAGCGGCCCGAGCCCGCCTCGCCGCTGGTTTTTTCCGGCAATCAGTTTCAATTGACCAGACAGTTTTTAGAGACGGAGTCCACCGTGAGCGAACTCGAAGCGAAAGTCGCGCAGGCGAAAGAGAAACTGGATCAGCACGTCCGCGAGTCCGTGGCCTGGCATTTCAATCCGGAAACCGGCAGCCCGTACTGGCTCGATAAAGCCAAAACCCTCGACTTCAACCCGCTGACCGATATTCAGTGCTTCGAGGACGTCAAAAAGTTTCCGCTGTTTGAAGACGAGGACCTGCGCGGTGGCCCGCTCGAAAAATGGATTCCGAAAGGCCTGGCCGGCAAGCCGACGTACGTGTTCGAGACCGGCGGCACGACCGGTATCCCGAAGTCGCGCGTCGTCATCGAAGACCACTGGATCGATTATGAAAACTTCAGCGACACGCTGCCGGACGAACACTTCCCGAAAGGCGCCAACTGGCTGATGCTCGGCCCGTCCGGCCCGCGGCGTCTGCGGCTGGCCGTCGAACACCTCGCTCAGTACCGCGGCGGCATCTGCTTCTGCGTCGACCTCGATCCCCGCTGGGTCGTCAAACTGCTGAAGAAAGGCAAGACGGAGGAAGCGAAGGCTTACGCCGAGCACGTCATCGATCAGGCCATGACGATCCTGGGCGCGAACCACAATATTCAGTGCATGTTCGCCACGCCGAAACTGCTCGAAGCGCTGGCGATGCGGCTGATCGACGAAGGTTCGAGCGTCGAGGAAGCCGGCATTAAAGGCATCTTCGCGGGCGGCACTGAGTTCACTCCGCAGTGGTATCGCTTCTGCAAGGAAGAGCTGCTCGGCCCGAACGTCTTCATCACGCCGACTTATGGCAACACGTTGATGGGCCTGTCCTGTGGCAAGCCGTTCGATCCGGCAGACAACTACAAAATCACCTACTTCGCTCCGCAGCCGCGAGCGGTCATCGAAGTCGTGCAGTTCGACGACTACAACAAGGTGGTTAACGTCGGTGAAACCGGCCGCGTGAAGCTCTATACGTTCACGCAGGAACTCTTCATCCCCGGCTTCATGGAACGCGACGAAGGAGAACGCGAAGAACCCATCGACGTCTACCCCTGGCACGGCATCAGCGGCACACGTCCATTCCATGAACTGCTGAAAACGACAACAGTTGGCGTTTACTGATTTTCAGAGATGACCTCAGCGCAAAGACGCGGAGACGCAGAGATTCGCAAAGAAGAACGAAGCGTCGGAAGGTGTCATGACTGAGAATGAACTGAGTCACGAGATCATTGGGGCTGCCATCGAGGTTCATAAATGCCTCGGTGGTCCCGGGTTGCTCGAAGAGCACTATGAGGAAGCATTCTGTTGCGAACTGGAACTCCGTGGACTGCGGGTTGACCGCCAGATCTGTGTGCCGGTGATTTACAAGGGAAAGAGCCTCAGTAAGACGTATCGGCTCGACCTGCTTGTCAATGAACTGGTCGTTGTTGAGTGCAAGGCGGTTGAAAAAGTTCTGGATGTCCACAAAGCCCAGTGTCTGACTCAGTTAAGGATTACAAACAAACGCCTTGGTCTGGTCGTGAACTTTGGTGAGCGGTTTGTGAAGGATGGCATCCACCGAGTCGTCAACGACCTTAAAGAATAACCGTTAACTCTTTGCGTCCCTTTGCGACTTCGCGTCTTTGCGCTGCATTCAGAAAGGAAATCACGATGCTTGAGATCCCTGTCATTCGCTGGGGTAAGGAATACGAATCGATGTCCAGAATGGACGTCGTGCATTTTGAAACCGGTGAAACGCTCGCTCAGGTGCATGAGGCCAATGGCGGGCTGATCAAGATGGACATGAAGAAGGCGCGCAAGGCACGCGAGATTCTTCGTGAGTTCAGTATTCAGCAGCTTGTTGACATGTGTGCGAAAGCTGGCGAGCTGTACGAGCACGCCACGCTGCCGCTGGGCAACGGCGAACAGGATCCGGACAGCTTCTGCACGATGCAGTCGGCGACGACGGGCCTGCCCGAGCACATGTGCCGCTTCAACATGTCGAAGAATGCCTTTGTCATGAAGCACATGGGCGAGATTCTGGATGCTCTGACCCGTGGCCTGCCGTACGACATCCTGTCTAACGGGTATGGCATGGAGAGCCGCGGTGTCATGGTCAGTTACCAGGCGAACTGCAACGCCGCTGGCTGGGTGCTGCCGTCGAACAGTCCTGGCGTTCATACACTGTGGCTGCCGGTGATTCCGCTGCAGATCGGCCTGGTGCTCAAGCCCGGTCCGGCCGAACCCTGGACGCCGTACCGTATGTACGAGGCCTTCGCGCAGGCTGGCGTGCCCCGCGAAGCGTTCTGTCTGTATCCAGGCGGCGCTGACAAAGGTGCTGAACTCGGCGCGGCGGTGCTGGAAAGCTGCGAGCGGTCCGTCATCTTCGGTGGTCTGGCGACGATCGAGCGGTATCACGGCAATCCGAAGATTTCCGCACACGGCCCCGGCTTCTCCAAGATTCTGCTGGGCGACGACAAGGTCGACGAGTGGGAAAAGTACCTCGATCTGATGATCGACTCGGTGTACGTCAACAGTGGCCGAAGCTGCATCAGTTGTTCGGGCATCTGGGCATCGCGTCACACGGAAGAGATCGCCGATGCGATGGCGCAGCGGCTCGGGCCGATCGCGCCGCTGCCGATGACCGATCCGAACTCAGGCCTGGCAGCCTTCACGATGCCGGGGGCCGCCAAAGCGATGAGCGGTCAGATCGACGACGGCTGTCAGTCTTCGGCCGTTACCGAAGTCACGGCGAAGTACCGCGACGGCGATCGTCTGGTCGAGAAGGAACGCTGTGACTTCCTGCGTCCGACCGTGCTGCACGTCAGCGATCCGGACGATCCGATGGCGAATACCGAGTTCATGTTCCCGTTCTGCTCGGTCGTCGAATGTCCGCAGGACAAGATGATCAGCAAGATCGGCTACACGCTGGTCGGCTCGTGCCTGACCGACGACCCGGTCTGGAGCCGCCAGTTGCTCGACGCCACGAACATCGACCGGCTCAACATCGGCGAGGTCAAGACGCTGCAGCTCAACTGGCTGCAGCCGCACGAAGGAAACATCATTGACTTCCTCTTCCGCGCCCGAGCCTTCCAGAACAGCCCCCCACCAGCCCACTAAGCGATCGGCTGCTGTAAGGGTGCGTAAAACGCACCACAGACAAGGCTGGTGCGTTACACGCACCCTACAAAACGAAAAAGGGACGGCATCCAGTTTGGATGCCGTCCCTTTTCTTATTCGTGGGCGGTCGCGGCCTACGCGGCGAACTCAGGGCGGCGTCGCTGGAGCTGGTCTTTCAGGCGGGCGACGATGCTGGAGTGCATCTGGCTGACGCGTGATTCGGACAGGCCCAAGGTCTGGCCGATCTCTTTCATCGTCAGTTCTTCGTAGTAGTACAGAATGATGATCAGTCGCTCATTGCGGTTCAGGCCCTTCGTAACCATCCGCATGATGTCGCGTTTCTGGATGCCGCCGGTTGGGTCTTCACCCTTGGCGTCCTCGACGATGTCGACTTCGCGAACGTCTTTGTAGCTGTCGGTCTCGTACCACTTCTTGTTCAGGCTGACGAGTCCGACGGCGGCGGCCTCGGACTTCATCCTGTCGAACTCTTCCAGTGAGACTTTGAACTCAGCGGCGAGTTCGGCATCGGTTGGCGGCCGGCCGACGCGAGCTTCGACTCGCTTGCGGGCCGCTTCCATCTTGCTGGCTTTGCTGCGCACCAGACGCGGAACCCAGTCCATCGTGCGCAGCTCGTCAAGCATCGCTCCGCGGATACGCGGCACGCAGTAGGTCTCGAACTTGACGCCGCGTTCCATGTCGAACGCTTCGATGGCGTCCATCAGGCCGAAGACGCCAGCCGAGATCAGGTCGTTCAGATCGACGCCGTCCGGGAGCTTCTGCCAGACTCGTTCGGCGTTGTATTTGACCAGCGGAAGGTAGCGCTCAATCAGAATATTTCGCAGCCGCTGGTCGGTCAGGTTGACCTTAAAGTCCTTCCAGACTTCGGCCAGAGCTTCGTCACTGAGCTTCGTTGCCATGTAACCCTCCGTGGTTGTCAACTCGTTCTGCCTCGGCGGCTCGTCCCTGAGTCAGCTCGCAGCAGTCGTCATGTCCTGTTGGCTGTCCTGTCTGAGTGCTCGTCGAGAATCCGTCGGACTGTGGCCTGCACCATGTCTTCAATCAGACGCCGGGTCGCTTCACCAATCAGCAGTCCCGTGATGAAAACGCCGGTTCCGATCTGCAGAGCAGTCAGAATGACGCCTTCAAAAGCCGCTCCTTCAAGCACGCCCTGAACCGACATCGTTGCAAACGCAATCAATGCCATTCGGCAGGCGACGTGCAAAGCCACAGGTCTGTCTCGAATCAGGCGGAACTCGATCGGACGGCATCGATATCAGCAGCAGGCTTCCGGCCTTGCTGGCGATCGTGTGCTGTCCGTCAGCTCTTTGCCGTGGAAGGCACACTGCCCTCGGTACGACATGAGCCTGTTCCTTATCGGCAGATCTATGGCCGAAGGGTCAGCTTAATTGGGAGATTTCTCCTGATCGGAAAAGTTTGACAGAGGGGAACAGTCGAGGTGGGATTTCGACGGGACTGGTGAGCAGGCGAATCCTGCCGGCCAGCGATAGGAAGGGGCCGGAGATTAGTTCAATTTCCAGGAATCGACCTAGATCAGTTTTCTGTTAAGAAGATGGGTCGAGTACGCTCGCAGTCTTCCTCTCTCAGACTGACTGCAGCGCAAAGATGCGAAGGTCAGAGGAACGCAAAGTCTTTGCGATGCTTTGTGACTTCGTGCCTTTGCGCTGCAACGACACGCTGACACTCCAGTCGCTGCAGGGAATCAGTCACGAATTGCTTTTCCAGGAAGTGCTCACGAATGCCGCGGCTCGGCCATGCGGAAAGTCAACAATCCGGCTGTCAGAATCGTTCCGCTGATTGCCAGAAAGACAGGCTCGAAGCCGATCGAGTCGATCAGGCCGCCAACCAGCGGCGAGAGCACAAAAGGGACAGCAAAGCTCAGGCTCATCGTGCTGACGTAGCGTGGATGGTTTTCGGTGTCGGTCAGTTCCAGCGTGTAGTTGATGAAGGTCTTCATCGTGACCGGCACCAGGCCCAGAAACACAAATGCGACCCAGAACCAGCGAATGCCGTGCTCAATCAGACCGCTGGTCAGCAGCAGGGCGATCAGCGGCGTCAGCGTGCAGAGGAACGCCTGAATCCGGATGGCGAGCCGGTTGCCGAAGCGGTCCGCGATGAAGCCTGAGCCCCAACTGAACGCTCCGACTGCGGCGTTCTGAGCGATCACCCACAGCATTAACTGAAAGCCTTCGTTTTCGTCGCTGAGATGCTTGCGGCCGAACGCCTGAAAATGCGGAAACAGCAACTGCACCGAGATAAACAGCATCGCGACGATGGCGGCCCGGCGAAACGCCTGGTCGGTGCGGATCGTCAGCCAGGCGTCGCGAAACGCCGTGGCGATCGAGCGACAGGGCTGGTCAATGTCGGGGCTGTCGACAGGCTCGCGCAGCGGGATCGTCAGCAGGCCCGCCAGCGCGAAACCGGTCCCGGCGAACCCGAAGATCAGCACATAGCCGCCGTGCGGAAGATGTACCGGTGGTTCGAGCCATCTCGCCAGGAGAAACCAGGCCAGTGCGACGGACAGGATTGAGCCGATGACGCCGGCCCGGCCGAGCAGTCGACCACGGCGGTCAGGTCGGATCAGTTTGCCGGTGAGCGTTCCCAGAGCAAGTTGATTGAGCCCGCTGACCACGAAGAACGTCACATAGATCGCCAGAAAAGCGGGAGCGATCCAGACGGGAGCACCTCCGTTGACCGGTTCTCCGATCAGATACCAGATTGCGGCGAGGCCCAGAAAACAGACGCCCATCAGGGTCGACGTGCGATGCAGCGCGTGCAGTTTCAGCGGCTTGCGACGCAGTCGATCGGCAAGGATCAGCGGCGGAATGCTCTGGCCGGTCCGATTCAGCAGCGGCAGCAGTCCGCGGACAAGCCCTGACCCGTCGATGACGTCGAGAAACCGAGGCATGATCACACTCTCGGTTTTGAAGATCCACGCGGCGCGGAGAACGACGTTATAGAGCGCCAGAGAGAGCAGATTCCGCGGTTCATCCCGAATCAGAGACTCATCCCGTGAAAGCTCGCCGGGACTGGTTTTCTCCGATTTGGACACGGGCAATGCAGTCTGACTTGGAGACGCCACGTCTCGGGAATTCACTGCAGCGCAAAGTCGCAAAGGACCGCAAAGTCTCTGCGAATCTTTGCAGCTTCGCGTCTTTGCGCTGAGGACTGGACGGACTCAGCCGAGGTCGGCGTTGATGTCGACCCAGCTCCGTTTGTCGAACGATGCGAGGCACGAGTCGGCGACGCACTGGGCGATGGCTCCATGATGGAAGCCCGGCACGCAGTCGCGGCCTTCGACGATCGCCGATACGAACTCCCAGACCAGGTCGTAACGGAAGACGGTGCTCGGCACACCTTCGTGCGGCGGTCGCGGACTGCCCTCGATGACCAGGAACTCGTCCGGCACCGGCACCTTTTCCATCGTGCCTCCGTGCTTGCCGATGATCACATTATTCGGGTCGGTGAGCTGGTACGCGGCCGAGCCTTCCGAGCCGTTGACCTCGGCCCATTCGTAACCGAAGCCGTTGTTGTGATGGCCCTTCATCAGTGTGCTGCCTTCCCAGACGCCGGTGGCACCGCTCTCGAACAGGCCGATCAGCGACGACCAGTCATCGACCTCAGACGGCGGGCAGGATCGTCCATCGTCGAACTTGTCCCGCGGAGCGAACTGAGCGACCGCTCCGCAGATCGACTTGATCGGTCCCATCAGGTCGGCGGCGAAATCGATCCGGTGAATGGTCATATCGAACAGGTCGCCGGCGCCGGCCTTGTCCTTGTACTGCCGCCAGCCCCAGCTCGTTTCCGGCCAGTCGAGGAACCTCTGGCTGCGGAAGTGTCGCGGAACGCCGAGCGCTCCCGACTGAACGAGATGCCGGACGTAACGCATCGACGGGGCGAAGCGGTACGTGAAGGCGGTCATGTGCCGGACGTTGTTGTCGCGAGCAGCCCGGTACATCTCGGCGGCCTGAGAGAAGTTCAGGCCCAGAGGTTTTTCGCACATCACATGCTTGCCGGCGTTGACGCACGCCAGAGTCTGCTCGTGATGCACGAAGTTCGGCGTCGCGATGATGACGGCGTCGACATCGGGATCGTTCGCGATGTCGTGGTAATCCGTTGTCTTCTTCGTCGGTCCCCAGTCCTTCTGCCTCTGTTCGAGCAGTGCTTCGTTGGGATCGCAGACGGAAACCAGTTCGCAGCGATCGTCGATGCGGATGCCGGGAACGTGGTGATAATCGGAGACGGCACCGGCCCCGATGATGGCAATGCGGACTTTGGACATGGGTTGAGAGTTTCGAGTTGAGGACTTCGTAGGGTGCGTGAAACGCACCATCAAAACGGGCACGGTGCGTTGCACTTCGCTCGACGCAACCTACTGGGGGACTTTTTCAGCTTCGACTTTGCGCTGTGCGTCAATCTGCGAAAGGACTTCGCTGACGGCAGAGTCGACGGGGACTTTGTCCGGACCGTCGGCCCAGCGCCATTTGAGTTCGACCTGGCCTTCCTGCAGCCCCTTGCCGCCGATGACCAGTCGCAGCGGTATGCCGATCAGGTCGGCATCTTTGAACTTGAAGCCCGGCCGCGCTTTGCGGTCGTCGAACAACACATCAACGCCGGCTGCGGTCAGTTCATCGTAACAGCGGTTGGCGACCGACATGACGGCCTCGTCGTCGACGTTCAGCGGGATGATCAGCAGTTCGTACGGGGCGATCGACAGGGGCCAGACGATGCCGTTGTCGTCGTACCGTGTCTCGCACAGGGACGCGATGATGCGGTTCACGCCGATCCCGTAGCAGCCCATGATGATCGGATGCCGGGCTTCCTTCTCGTCGATGTAAACCGCGTCGAGACTCTGCGAGTACTTCGTGCCGAGTTTGAAGACGTGGCCGACTTCGATGCCATGCACCATTTCCAGTGTGCCGTCACAGCGCGGACAGGGATCACCGTCGCCGGCATCTCGCAGGTCGAAGGTCGTGTCGAGCTGGTAATCGCGACCGACGTTGACTCCGGTCAGGTGAACGTCCGCGGTGTTTGCTCCGGTGATCGCGTCGACGACCTTTGCAACATCGTGGTCGGCGATGACCGGGCACTTGATTCCCACCGGGCCGGCGAAGCCGATCTGAGCCCCGGTCACTTCGCGAATCGTGTCCTCGTCAGCGAGTTCGACCGAAGAAGCTCCCAGAGCCCGGCGGACTTTGCCTTCGTTGGCGTCGTGATCACCGCGGATCAGGACGGCGGTCGGTTTTCCGTCGGCTGAGTAGATCAGCGTTTTGATCATCTGCGACGGTTCGCAGCCCAGCATTTTGCTGACCTGATCGATGCTCGTCACGTTGGGAGTGTCGACCTGTTTGAGTTCGGAGCACTCGGCGGATTGAGCGATCGCCGGCGCTGTGCGTCCGGTGTCAGCGCGTTCGAGATTCGCGGCGTACGAGCACTTCGGGCAGCGGACGATTGTGTCTTCTCCATTGCCGGCGGGAACCATGAACTCATGTGACGCGTCACCGCCAATCGGACCGCTTTCGGCTTCGACCGGCAGATATTCAAGACCGCAGCGGGCGAAGATGCGGCAGTAGGCGGCGTACATCGCGTCGTAGGCGTCGTTGAGCTGCTCGACGCTGGTCGAAAAGCTGTACGCGTCCTTCATCAGGAATTCGCTGGTTCGCAGCACGCCAAACCGCGGTCGTTCCTCGTTCCGGAACTTCGTCTGAATCTGGAACAGCGTGAACGGCAACTGCTTGTAAGTCGTGACGACTTTTGACACGAGGTCCGTGACAACTTCCTCGTGCGTCGGCCCGAGTGCCAGGTGGACGCGTCGGTCGCCGCGTTTGACCTCGAAGTTGATGAGCACGTTGCCAAACGCTTCCTTGCGGCCAGTCCGCTCGAACAGCTCGATCGGCTGCAGAGCCGGCATGTGAATCTCGATGGCCCCGGCCCGCTCCATTTCCTCGCGGACGACAGCTTCGGCCTTGCGGAGTGCCCGATAGCCGAGCGGCAGGTAGGTGTAGGCACCGGCCATGAGCTGCCGAATCAGCCCGGCCCGCAGCATCAACTGGTGCGACGGCACCTCAGCATCCGAGGGAACTTCCTTGATCGTCGGAATCAGCGTTTGGGACCAGCGCACGGGGACTTCCTGCAGTTGGCGGGGCACATCGAAGAGAGCTCACCGTCACACAACGTCGCGACGGGGCTCGAACGGCGCGGAATTCTAGGAGCCCCGACACGCGATCGGAAGCAGACCGGAATGCGCGATGGTCGGAGTGCCGAAGCGACCTTGAGACTGACATGGCACCAGTTGTCGCGTCGGGATAACAACCACGAAAAACACAAAAGGCACGAAAAGAGAACGGTGTCTCTCTTCGTGCCTCTTTGTCATTCCTTGTCGCAATTCCTTCAGACGGAAACCGGGCAGGGTCTACGACAGGAGTTCGTGGATCGGTGTGTCGTCGGAGACGAGGTGTGTGGGACGGCCTTGCGGAGTGTAGTAGAGCTTGCCGGGGTCGATGCCGAGTTTCGTGTAAACCGTCGACACGAAGTTCTCGGGTGAGAGGACACGTTCGACGGCTGAGTAGCCGTTCCTGTCAGTTGCTCCAACGACCGTGCCGCGAGGTGTGCCGCCGCCGGCCATCAGGACGAACATGGCGTTCGACCAGTGATCGCGGCCGGGGGTTTTCGAGCCGGACAGCGTCGAGATCTTCGGCGTGCGACCGAATTCGCCGAGGGCCAGCACGAGCGTTTCATCGAGCAGGCCGCGTTCGTCGAGATCTTCCAGCAGGGCGGCGACCGAGTTGTCCCAGGTCGGCAGACGCTTGCGGCAGGTCGGGAACAGGTCGCTGTGATGGTCCCAGCCGCCGTCGTACACCGTGATGAACGGGACGTTGGCTTCCACAAGCCGACGGGCCAGCAGACAGCGCTGGCCGAACGAGTCGCGGCCGTAACGATCGCGGACTTCGTCGGGCTCGCGATGG
This sequence comes from bacterium, assembly GCA_016124895.1. Classification (GTDB taxonomy): domain Bacteria; phylum Planctomycetota; class Planctomycetia; order Planctomycetales; family Planctomycetaceae; genus JAPOLP01. The sequence continues at coordinate 44,459 of WGMU01000158.1, read as the reverse complement.
ATGTCGAACGCGGCCTGAGCCGTCGCCGACGTGATCAGGTCGTAACCCTGTTCGTAATAGCCGTCGAGTGCGAGGACCGGGTCAGCCGCGACTTCCTCATTGATTCGGGGCAGGCGGTCGACAAGCTGTCGCAGGTCGCTGCGGTGCTGGAAGCCATCGTCGGTCAGGCCCTTAGGCAGGGCGACGTCACGGACGCGGAAGTTCGACGAGTTCGGATCGTCGGCGACGACAAACGGAGCGTACTTAGCGCCGAGGAAGTTCGGGCCGCCGGAACGTGACATCCGAGCCAGGGAGAAATAAGGCGGCAGGCCGTTTGGTTTGCCGAGTTCCTTCGCGACGACAGAACCCATGCTGGGATGAAAGCTGACGAAGGCTCCGCAGCCGACGGGAATACGCGGTGGGGCACCTGTCATCATGTAGTGGTTGCCGGCTCCGTGGTTGCCCTGGTTGTGCCGGATCGAGCGAATCATTGAGAAGCGGTCAGTGGTGGCCGCGAGCCGCTTCATGTGTTCGGAAAACTGCACACCGGGGATGTTCGTGGCGATTGGGTCGAACTCACCGCGGATTTCGGCCGGAGCGTCCGGCTTTGGATCGAACATCTCAAAGTGCGTTGGTCCTCCGTCCATCCAGATGAGGATACAGTTCTTCGCCGTCGGGACGATGCCGTCCTTTGATTGTGCCGCCTGGCCGCGGACGCGAAGTGCGTTGACCAGCCCGCCGCCCAGCAATGAGCCGAGGCCCAGTTTCAGGCAGTCACGACGCGATGTTCCTTCACAGTTTCTGCGGAGTGCCATGATCGAATCTCAACGGAAGGCGGGAGTTGTGGCGGGGTGCCCTGAACAGCGGGGGCCGATCAATCTGACCGGGAAGTGAAGCGCAGGATTGTCACTGGCCCGATGGATCGTCGCAAGTTGATTTGACGGATGCTGGATGTCTCCGCTGATTCGTGAGAACGGGAACTGAGCCACGGATTCGCACGGATGAACACGGACTTGAGCGAGGCTACCTGTTCGTGATTCGGTGCTGATCTGTGTTTCATCCGTGGCTTTTCGTCGTGATCGAGCCTCGCGGACTTCGCATTGACCCTCTGAAAAAATCGGCCGTACCATTCCCGGTTCTTTGACCGGCTCCGTCAGACAGGGACGTCGACGATGGCTTCTGCTGCGCTGAAACAGTCCATCCCGTTCAGTCAGTTCGAGCAACTGCGGGCGGCACGCGAGATCATTCTGCAAGAAGCGGAGGCGCTGTCGTCTCTGGCCGGACGGCTGGATACGCGGTTCTGCGAGGCCGTCGATCTGCTGCTTGAGTGCCCGGGGCGGGTTATTGTGAGCGGGATCGGTAAGGCTGGTCTGATCGGTCAGAAGATTGTCGCGACGCTCAGTTCAACCGGCACGCCCGCTCAGTTTCTGCATCCGTCGGAAGCGGTGCATGGTGACCTGGGTTGCGTGTCGGAATGCGACGTTGTGCTCGTTCTGTCGAACAGCGGAGAGACTGAGGAAATCAGCCGGCTGACTCCACTGGTCCGTCAGCTTGGTGCGAAGATCGTCGCGCTGACCAATGGTCCGAATAACTCTCTGGCGAAGGCGGCTGACGTTGTGCTCGAAATCGGCCGGTTGCGCGAGGCCGGCGAGCTGGCACTGGCTCCGTCGACAACAACGACCGCCATGCTGGCGATGGGCGACGCGCTGGCACTGGTCGTCAGTCAGCAGCGAGGTTTCACGGCACGTGACTTCAGTGTGTTTCATCCGGGTGGAAGTCTCGGGCGGCGGCTGACTCCGGTGCAGGAAGTGATGCGTCGTGGCGAGGATCTGCGGATTGCTCAGCAGGGCGATTCGATTCGCGCCACGCTGCAGCGTCTGAGAAAGACGGGACGCCGCTCGGGGGCACTCCTGGTGCTCGATGACGAGGGATGTCTGATCGGACTGTTCACGGACAGCGATCTCGCCCGCCTGCTGGAGCAGCATCGCGATGAGCAGCTTGATCGACCGCTGGCAGAAGTGATGACGCGAGGCCCGTTGACGATTCGAGAAACGGCGAGTCTCGACGACGCGGTTGCACTTCTGACCGATCGCAAGATCAGCGAGTTGCCGGTTGTGGACGGTGACGGTTGTCCGATCGGGCTGATCGATATCACAGACGTGATCGGGTTGTGCCCGAATGCGGCGGGCTGAGTCTGATTCGATCTCGGACCAACTCTGTGTGAAATCCTCGAAGGAAACGGTTCTCTCCTGTGTTCTCACGGTTTCGTCTCACTGTTCTGACCACGGTGGCTCTGTCGGCTGCGTATTTTGCGTACGCGTCGGCGGTGCGGGCGCTTGTGCAGACGGACGAAGCGGTCCCGGCGTATCGGAATCCGGAGCAGAATCCTCAGGCCGTTGCGTTCGCGCCGGTCGCGGACGAAACGGCGAGGATTGCGCGGGAATTTCTGTCTGATCATGAATGGGCGGCTGACGCTGATCTACGATTTCGTAACGATCCCGAAGATCGTGAAGCCGGCCCGCGGATGTTTTACTACACGTGCGATGCGCAGCAGACCGACGACGATCACTCGCTGCGTTTTCGGCCGCTGGCGATGGTCTGGTTTCAGCGCCAGGACCGCGAACCGCTGGCAATTGTCGCCGACGAGGCCGTCATTACATTTCAGTCTTCGATCGAGCCGACGAGTCTCGATCCCGGTCGCGTTATCAGCGGGCAGTTGATCGGAGCCGTGTCGATCACCGGGCCGGATGGTCTGGCGATTAAGGGCAATCATTTCGTCTTCTCAGAAAAGTCAGCGAAGATCCATTCGAGCAATCCCGTCGAGTTTGCCTGGAAGCGGCATCACGGACGCGCCGAGCAGATTCAGATTGACCTTGATGTCGACGACTCACCGCTGGCCGGAACGCCGCTCGCGGTTTCGTCCATTCGCGAGGTGCATCTGATTCATGATGTGCAGATGGAGTTTGCTGTTCCGCAGGGCGGCGATGCGAAACGAGTCGGACGCATAGAGCAGCCGGTGCCTGACGGATCGCCGCAGCAGATCCTGACCGTCAACGCCGACGGCAGTTTCCGACTGCAGTTCACGGGGCGGGGCGACGCGATGATGGATCAGGCGATCGCGGCGTTTGAGAAGGACGTGACGGCGCGGATGGAGACAAGTCCGGGGCGTTTCGACGAGATCAGCGGTGAGCGGATTGATCTGCTGCTTGAGCGGCAGACTGCCGATCCTGCTTCTCCGCAATTCCCTCGAGTGGCGGCAGCGGGCGGCGAGTCGTCGCTGGTGCCGCGGCGGTTTCGCGTGACGCGGTCGAAGGAGGCTCCGGTCTGGCTGCGTTCAGATGACAACGACCTCGAAGCGCAGATGACGACGCTCGATTACGACATCGTGGCGCGGCGTGTGCTGCTCAACGACGCCGATCCGCGAAGTGCTCAGTCCGATGCGTCTGGTAAGTTGCCGCGCGTGCGGTTGAGTTTTGACCGACGGCGTACAGAACTCGAATGCGCGCAGGTCGAACTGCATCACGACGCCGAACATCATCTCAAAGACGTTTTCTGTCGCGGGGCTGGTTGGCTGATTTCCCGCGAGGAGGCCGGTGTAAGCGCGGATGTCGCGGCGGCAGGCGGAGTCCAGGCGGGGCAGGGCGGCACGACGAGACTGCAGACGGCGCTGCAGGTCGAATGGCAAAAGCAGTTGCGCCGGTACTTCGATCCCAAGTCCGGGCTTGACGTGATCGATGTGGCTGGCGACGCCGTCGTGCGGATTCCGCAGGAGCGATCGGGAGCAACGGCCGACTATATCAAGGTGTGGGTTGACCCACTGGAGTCACTCGCCGGTGATCGAAAGCGGTCGCAGGGGACGAGTTCGGAAGGTGACCCGGTCAAGGGTTCTCAGGCGAAGAGTCAGCCGGTGCCGCGGCGAATTCTGGCGCTCGACCGAGTTACGTTCGTTAGCCCGGAACTGCAGGGAAACATGGAGGAGCTGCAGGTCTGGTTTGAGGATGCGCCGGCTCGTTCGCCGGAGTCGAAACGCGGGCTGCAGCCGGTCTCACTGCGGCTGGATGATCGTTCCGGCGGTGGGCAGAAGATCGAGCTGACCAGCGGAGCCGAGCCATCGCCGCTGCCGGGCACGCCTGGGAATGAGCTGAAGGAACCCGTCGAGATCAGTTCGCGGCTGACGCGCGTTCGCATGGTGCGTTACGCCGACGAGAAGACGCCGGACGTGGCCGAGGTGCTGTGTGAGGATCGTGTCGAAGTAAGGCATCGGCGTTCACGCGACGAGTCGCCCGTTGTTCTGACCGGCGACCAACTGCACATCGACAATCGCGGCGCGACCGATCAGCGAATGCACCTGCTCGGTCGGCCGGCGCGGATCGACGACCCGCAGATGAAGCTGGAAGGCGCCGAGCTGTATTTCAGCCGCGGCGACAACGAGGCCTGGGTGAACGGTGCCGGCACAATGCGGCTGGCCGTCGATAAGGATTTTGAAGGCCGCCCGCTGCCGACTCCGGAAGACCTGACCGTCACCTGGTCCGAGCAGATGGTTTTCGACGGGCTGGTGGCTCAGTTCAACGGCCGGATCAACGCAACGCTGCAGGACAGCTCGATGCGCTGCCGTCAGATGGACGTCACGCTGACCGAGAGGATTTCGTTCGGCGAAGCGGCCGATGGAGCGTCGAAATTGTCGCCGTCGAAGTCGCCGCAGACGGCGATCGCGAAGATCGACTGCTCGGGGCTGGTTGAGTTCGACAGTCACGTCGTCGAGGACGGGGCACTGGTTGAAGTGCGTCGAGCACGCGTCGCGGAGTTCTCGGTCAATAATCAGACGAACGATGTGCGGGCGCTCGGTCCGGGAACGCTGACCGTCTGGAAACGTGGGCAGGGTAACCGGGCGTCGCTGGGACCGGTATCAATGGTCGCAGCGAATCGCGGTCTCTCGGCACAGCAGTCGAAATGGGAGTACTCGCGGATCGATTTCACACGTGACATGACGGGCAGGATCGATCAGAAGTCGCTGCTGCTGCAGGGACAGGTGCAGGTGGTGTATGGTCCCGTGCCGGCTCCCCTGGATGTGATCAGCGTCGACAGCCTGCCGAAAGATGCCGGCATCATGTCGTGCGGCGAACTGCGAGTGACTCAGGAAGCTGTTCAGCAGGGATCGCCCTACGTGACGCTGGTCGCGAGCCAGAATGCCCGGCTCGAAGGCCAGTCGTTCTTCGCTCAGGCGGACGAGATTTCGTACGACGAATCAAAAGGTCTGTACGTGCTGCGGTCGAAGGGCCGCGATTCGATCCTCACGCGTGAAAAGCAGCGTGGAGGCAAACGAGCCGTCGCCGCCGCCCGCTCCCTCCGCTTCACCCCGTCGCAGAACAAGGTCGAAGTCGACTCGGCGTCGCATATCCAGGGAATTCAGTAGGCCGCATGAAATGCGGCGGATGCTCTTCGGTGCCGCGTTTCGCGCGGCCTACCGGACTACGTCGCACGTGTTTGCCAGTCAGTGCCTGTGATGCAGGAGACGCGACAATGCCGAATCCATTTTCAGTCAAAGCGCCGTCGATCGTCGAACATGTCATCCTGGCCTGCGCGTCGCTGCTGATGCTCGAACAGCACAGTCGACTTCCCGAATCCAACCCAATCCTGTTTCTTCTGTGTGGTCCTGTCGTTGCAGCTCTCGGATGCAGTTATCTGGCACGCGTCGTTGTCGGAGTCGGAAACAGAGGTCTCAATCAGAGTGACGGCTTTCTTCGCGTAGATCCCAGCGGCAAGGACACGGCGAAGCCTCACAGCTTTCTGAACTGGCTGGTCTTTCCTGTGACATTTGCACTTCTTCTGTCCAGTACTGCAACACACTGGCCTGCGTCGGTTCGATTCGCACTCAGCAGGTCAAGCTTCGACGAACTTGTTGCCCAGGCGTATCAGGGAAAGAAGCTCGACGGTTTTCCTCGCCGAGTCGGGCTCTACTGGATCGAATCTGTTTACGACTACGACTTCAACTATGACACGAGAGAAGGGACGGTCGGGTTTGTGACGGGGGCGTGCCTGATAGACGAGTGTGGCCTGTGTTACGACCGGCGGAACCGAGATTCATCGCATTGGTTGACGACAAAGATCGCACCGTGCTGGTACGTGACGGAATGGTAACTCGTCCTTCGCAGGGACTCCGTTCGGCCGTTACGATCCGTGGCCCCTGTCACGTGCCTGGTTTCTTCGACGAACGGATTCATGGACGGCCTGACGAACACTTCTGATCGTACCGCCCCGGATATCTCGGATGAAGAGCGGTTGCTGGCGGATCTCAATGAGCAGCAGCGCGTGGCGGCGTCGCATGGGATGGATCCGCTGCTCGTTGTCGCCGGAGCCGGGACCGGGAAGACGACGACACTGACGCATCGAGTGGCCTGGCTGATTCATTCGGGGATCGATCCGCGGCGGATTCTGCTGCTGACGTTTACCCGGCGCGCGGCGGCGGAAATGCTCAATCGCGTGACCGCGTGTCTGCAGCGACTGTATCGGCAGAGCGGAGCTGTGCCTGGCGGTGCAGTAAAGGGGGCACAGAACGGACTGTGGGGCGGAACCTTTCACGCCATTGCGGCACGACTGCTGCGGCAGCACGGGAAAATCATCGGACTCGATCCCGATTTCACGGTGCTCGACCGAGCCGACACCGAAGATCTGCTGGACGTGATCCGCGCCGAGCTGAAGCTATCGAAAGAGAACCGCCGCTTCCCGCTCAAGCAGACGTGCCTGAGTATTTACAGTCGCTGTGTGAACTCGCGGCAGAAGCTGCAGCACGTGCTGGAGGAAGTTTATCCCTGGTGTCTCGAATACGAAGACGAACTGAAGAAGCTGTTTCAGGGATTCACGGATCGCAAGGAGCGGTTGCACTGCCTGGACTACGACGATCTGCTGCTGTTCTGGAACGCGCTGGTGGCGGACGGCTCTGGAGCAAGGGCGGTGCGAAAGCAGTTCGACGCGGTGCTGGTCGATGAGTACCAGGACACGAATCTGCTGCAGGCGGAGATCCTGCGGAACCTCTGCCCGGACGGCCAGGGGCTGACGGTCGTCGGTGACGATGCCCAGTCGATTTACGCGTTTCGAGCGGCGACGGTGCGGAACATCCTCGACTTTCCGCAGCAGTATCCAGGCACGACGGTTGTGCTGCTCGAAGAGAACTACCGCAGCACGCAGCCGGTGCTCGACGCGGCCAACCGTGTGATCGCGGAAGCGGCCGAGCGGCATCGCAAGAACCTGTGGACGGCGCGGGAAGGCGGTGTGCGTCCGCAGGTCGTGTCGTGTATGGACGAAAGCGAGCAGTCGGACTTTGTCGTTCGCGAAGTGCTCGCTCACCGTGAAAAAGGCATCCCGCTGAAGCGGCAGGCCGTGCTGTTTCGAGCGTCGCATCACAGCATCCAGCTCGAACTGCTGCTCGCCGAGCAGAACATTCCGTTTCACAAGTACGGCGGGCTGAAGTTCGCCGAGGCGGCCCATATTAAAGATCTGCTCGGCTTCCTGCGGCTCGGCGAGAACCCATTCGACATGGTTTCGGCGCTGCGCATCCTGATGCTGCTTCCGGGAATCGGCCGCAAACGGGCACTCGACCTGACCGACCAGTTGCACACGGCGAACGGCAGTTTCGAGGTCTGGAAGAGGGCGAGTGTTCCGAAGGCGACGCGCGAACTGTGGCCGGGCTTCGTGAGACTGCTCGACCATCTGGCAACGGTGAAAGCCGGGCCGCGAAGCGGGACCTCGGTGCCGGTCGAGATCGATGCCGTGCGGAAGTTTTACGGACCGATTGTCGAACTGACTTATCCGAATGCGCGCGAGCGGAATAACGATCTCGAACAACTGGTGCATATCTCGGCGAAGTATCCGAACCGGGGCGAGTTTCTGACGGCGATTACGCTTGACCCGCCCGCGTCGACGCAGGATCTCGCTGCTGATCCGGAACTGGACGAGGACTATCTTGTTTTGAGCACGATTCATTCGGCGAAGGGTCTTGAGTGGGATTCCGTGTTCGTGCTGCACGCGTCGGATGGCAATATTCCGTCTGAAAAGTCGACCGGGGACGAAGCGCAGATCGAGGAGGAGCGGCGGCTGTTTTACGTCGCTCTGTCACGGGCGAAGGATCATCTCTACGTGTGCCATCCGCAGCGGTACTACCGGGCGGAGCGGTCTCGCTTCAGCGACGCGCACAGCTACTCGCAGCTCACGCGATTCCTGACGCCGACAGCGCGAGTGGCCTTCGACTGGCGACTGCCGGACAGCGACGACGTCGTGACTCCGCAGGAAGCCGAGTCGACTCTGAAGCCGCATTTCTCGCCAGGTTTGAGCGCCCGCAGCCAGACTCGGGCAATGTGGGACTGACCGGATTTCGGTCCGACCGGCACGCGACAGCGTGAGAACTCGCGTTGTCGTGATTTCGGAAAGCCGCGATTCTCCTCAATCAGCTTCGACGGATTTGCAGATCGTTTGACGCCCAGCCACAGGCGTCGGCCATCAGCGACGTTGTAAGTCCGGAGTAGCCGGCGCCTGTGGCTGAGCGTTAAACGAGCCGATCTGTTTTCAGAATCAAACAGCCGTTTGAGCAGGGATGCGACATGACGACTGAGTATGAGGTTGGACGGCCGGAGTATGTCTGCGCGGAGGCGGGCCGGCGGAGTTTCTGGCTGGTCGGGCTGTGTTTTCTGCTGTCGGGCTTTGCCGGGCTGCTGTACGAGACGGTCTGGTTCCGGCAGTTCGCGACGGTGTTCGGGACATCGGACGCCGCGATCGGTGCGGTTCTCGCGAGCTATATGGGCGGGCTGGCGATCGGCTCGGCGCTGGCGGGACGCTGGGCGGCTCGCATCAGGCGGCCGGTGCTGGCTTATGGACTGCTGGAAGTCGGCGTTGCACTCGGGGCGTTGCTGATCCCTGTCGGATTGAAGGCTGTCGAGGCGGCTCGCCTGGCGGTGTTGGGTGGCCAGCCGGAACTTCCTTCAGCGGGCGGACTACTGGAGATCGCTGCCGATGCGACGCTCGCGTTTGTGCTGATCGCGCTTCCGACGATCTGTATGGGCGCGACGCTGCCGCTGCTGGCTCGGCACGCCGCCCGCGATTCGGCGGCCGAGGCGGCTGGTCGTGTCGGGCTGCTGTACGCGATCAATACGTTTGGTGCGGTGCTGGGAACGCTGGTTGCGGCGTTTGTGCTGCTGCCGACGCTCGGGTTGTGGCAGACGACGCTGGTGGGAGTTGTCGTGAACGGCGTCGTGTTCGCCCTGGCGGTTGTGGTGGAGCGGGTTTGTGTGCGATCGGACGTTGAAGTGCCAGGAGCAAGCTCATTTGCCTGCGGCCGGACGGCTTGTGCCGTGCCGCTACGACCAGCGAGCCAGTCGCTGACGTGGGCAGTTCTGGTCGCGACTGTTGGCGTTTCGTCGTTCATATACGAAGTGCTGTGGACTCGACTGCTCAATCAGGTTCTAGGTGGCAGTGTGTTTGCGTTTGCGACGATGCTCTCAGCGTTTCTGATTGGGATTGCCGGGGGCGGCTGGCTCGCTGGAGTGATCGTCTCGCGCGGCCGTGATCCGCGAGCGGCGTTCTGCTGGTCGCAACTGGCGGCGGCGTGCGGTGCGATTGGCGTATATCTCGGGCTGAATCCGCTGCTTGAACTGTGCGAGTGGATTGGTCGGGGAGCGGTCGTTGGAGCGGGAAATCCGAGCAGCGTGGCGGCGTGTCTGCTGATTCTGCTGCCGTCAACTGTGGCGATTGGAATGACGTTTCCGCTGGCTGTCCGAGCGGCAACCCGGAACGCGGATCACGTTCCTTCGGTGACCGGACGACTTTACGCGGCGAGTACGGTCGGCTGCGTACTCGGGGCGCTGCTGGGAAGTCACGTCTGCCTGCCGCTGCTGGGGTTTGGCGGGACGATCAGTGCGGCCGCGGCGCTCAATCTGTCGGTGACGACGGGCGTACTGTGGTTCGCTTTTCCGCAGCAGCGTCGAGTGGCGATTGCCGGTGCGGCAGCGGTTGTCGCGGTGGCTGTTGTTCCGTTCGGCAATCCAATGGGACTGCTGACTCGGACAGGTTTCGATACCGAGTCGATGCCGGGAGATGTGCAGTTCGTCAAAGCGGGCGTCTCGTCAACGGTCGTCCTGACTCGCGAGCACGATCGATTTCGGCTCTACACAAACGGGCTGCCGGAGTCGGAGATTTCCCCGTGTGGTGCTGTGGCAGGAGCGGAAGCCGGGCTGCGGTGGCTGACGACGCTTCCCGTCATTGCCCGCCCCGAGACCGAGTCAATGCTCGTCGTCGGCTTTGGTGGCGGTGGAGCAGTCGCTGGGGTGCCGCCGACGGTCAAACAGGTCGACGTAATCGAGCTTGAACCGGGCGTCATTGAGGCGGTCCGCGAGGTAGCCGATCTGCGCTTCGATGATCCACTGGCTGATTCTCGCGTGAGGATCGTGCTCAATGATGCCCGCGGTGCGCTGTCGCTGACGAGCAAATCGTACGACGCGATTGTTTCGCAGCCTTCGCATCCGTGGACGGCGGGCGCGTCGCACCTCTACACACGCGAGTTTCTCACACTGGCGAATTCGCGGCTGACGGACGACGGCGTCTTTCTGCAGTGGATGAACTCGCGGTTCGTCGACGAGTCACTGCTGAAATCGATCAGTGCGACGCTGCTCGATGTCTTCCCGTACGTGCGTCTGTATCAGCCGACGCCGGGGCTGCTGCTGTTTCTGGCGTCGCCGAGTGAGCTGGACGTCGAGCGGCAGATTCAAATGACGGGCCGGCCGCTCCGCGACGGGCTCAGCGAGTACCAGTGGCTGGGGCTTAACGACGTGCATGACGTCGCGGCGGCGTTGACGCTCGACACCGCGGCCCTGCGCGAGTTCGCTCGCGGAGCGGCCGTCAATACAGACGACTTCAATCTGCTGGCCATGTCCTGCCCTCAGATGGTCAGGGATTCGCCTGACATGAGAGCCGAAGCCCGGCTGGCGAAGTTCGACGTTCTGGCTGTGCGGCGTGATGGACAGACGGCGATCGAACGGCTGCAGCTCGATCCGACGCGAGTTGTCCGGCGTCTGCTGCGTTGCGGGATGCGCGAGCGGGCTGAGCAACTGGCAGGGACGATTCTGGATGAGCAGCAGCGGTCGGCATCGCTTGGTCTGATGGCGGCCTTTGCTGGAGACGGGGCCGAAGCGCAGACGCACTTCGCTCGAGCATTGCAGCTTGCCCCGCACGATCGACAGTCGCAGTTTCGGCTGCTCGAACACGTTCTGTTCGAGGCGGCGACCGGGCGTGGCAGCCGCGGCGTTGTGCAGTTGGCGTCGCAGACGCGCGGACTGGAAGCAACGGTCCTTGAAGCCGCGACGCACTATTACGGGCACAACTGGTACGCGCTGCAGCAGCTTGATGGAGCCCTCGCGGTGGCGACACCCGCCGACAATGCCCTGCCACTTGCGCTGACGTTTCGTGCGCTCTGGCGGTCAAAGGTGACCAGTGGCGTAGAGAAGCGAGCACTCGGCGCCGAGGCGATTCGTCTGGTCGATCGTGCTCAGGCGATCGCGCCGACGGTCTTCGCGGGAACGGTGCGGCTCGAAGCAGCCGAGACAGCCGGCGATTTCGACGCGTGGCTCGAATCGGCCGCGTACCTCGTCGATCTGTTTGAACTGCAGCCGCACGCAGTGACCCGGCAACTCGCGACGTCGATCGCCAATCGCGTCGAACTGGTGCTCAAGCAGGCGAAGTTTCAGAACGACTGGCAGCGGCATCGGGCGGAGTTTATCAGTGAGCTGTTTCTGAAAGTGCGGGAGCAGGCGGCGGAATAAGGCGGAAGGTACGTCGCAGGAAGGCGTGTTGACTCAATTTCGGCAACCGCTGAATATCCTGACCCATTCCGCGAGTCCGGTTCCGGACTCTGAATTTTCCATTCCGAATTCTGCACTCCGAATTCCGCATTTCTAAAAGGTCTCTGCGCATGGATGGTCAGAGCCAGGTTGCGACAGCGCCGGCTGTCGCGAGTGTTCTCCTCACGGAAGACGACAGCCATCTGCTGCTGCAGGCGAGTCAGATCGCGTCCGGACTCAAAGAACGTATGCGCGAACTGGAGCGGCGGGAGACGCACCTGTCCGAGCAGCTCTCGGCGATCGATCAGGATCGGCGAAGTTTCCGGTTGCAGAAGCAGCAGGCGGAGGAGGATCTGGCAGAGCGACACGGCGAATTGCAGCGGGCTGAGCGGGAACTCATTGAACGCATCTCGCAGGGGCAGGAACTGCTTGCCGGAATCCAGCAGCGCGAGCAGGACCTCGAAAACGACCGCGAGGAGCTTGACGAGCAACGAGCCGGCCTGCGAACGCAGCTTGAGAAAGAACTCGATGTCGACCGCGCGGCACTGAAACACGAACGCGCGCTGTGCGAAGCCGAGCGGGAGGAACTCGCCGAGCGAGTCGACAAGCTCCGGGACGAGCATCAGGAAGCGGTGCGGCAGATGCGCCGCGATCTCGAAATGGAGCGTCGCCGGTTGCGGAATCAACTCGCCGCGGACCTCGATGCCGAGCGGGCTCAGTTTGAGCTGCAGCGCGAGGACTGGCAGCGGCAGCAAGTGTCTGAACGGGCGAAGCTCGAACGCGAACGAGCGACGCACGACCAGGCGATCGCGCGCGTCGAACGCGAACTCGCGGCAGAGCGACAGCGGAAGCTGGCGGAAATTGAAACGGCTCAGGCGGAGCACACTCGGCAGATCGAAGCTCAGCGGGACGAGCTGGACGCAGAACGGCGTCGCGATCGCGCAGCGTTCGATAAGCAGGTCGCCGCAAAGCAGCGCGAACTCGATGCCGAGCGTGACGAGTTGAACCAGCTTAAGGCGGAACTGGAGAAGCTGCTCAGTCAGAGTGACGCGGCGTTGAATGAACGGCGCCAGCAGCTTGAGGCGGAAGCGGAGAAGGCCCGGCAGGCGACGCTGGTCGAGCTGCGTCAAAGCTGGGACGAGGAACGCCGTGAACTGCGGCGGCAGCTTGTCGCGGAAGCCGACGCGGAGAAGAAGCGACTGATTGAGGAACGTCAGAAGTTCGAGACTCTGCAGAAACGCGAGCTGACCGAACTTGGGGCGGCTCGCGAGTCGCAGCAGGCGGCATTGCAGAACGCGCGGGCGGCTCTGCTGGCTGAGCGGCGAAAGTTTCAGGAAGAGTTGCTCCGCGAACGGACGGCGCACGAAGCGTCGCTCGCAACGGCGCGTGGCATGGCTGAACGCGAACTCGAAGATCGCTTCGCCGGCCGGCTGCAGGAACTCAGTGAGCGGAAGGCCGAACTGGAGCAGATCGAGCAGCGGTCGCAGGCGTCGATTCGCGAAGCGTCAGACGCGTTGCAGGCGGAACGGGAAGCGATCGATGCTCAGGCAGTCGAGACGGCGGCGAAGCAGCAGGCGATCCAGGAACAGTTGTCGGAACTGCGGCAGGCGGTCCAGTCAGAACAACACTCGCTGGAAGTCCGGCGGCAGCGGTGGCAGGCTCGCGTGGTCAAAGTTGAAGCGTCCATTCGGCTCCGAATGCGGCAGCTCGAACGGTATCGTGAAGTCATGACGGAGCGCGAAAAGTCTGTCGAACGGGAACACGGTGTTCTGCTGAAAGCCCGCGAGCAGTTCGCCGCCGAACAGGCGACCGACCGAGCGGCCGTCAAAGAGCAGGTGGCTGAGCTGGAGAAGCTGCGAACGACGCTCGAAGAAGACCGGGCGACGAACGAGGCAGAACTCGAAGCCAGCCGACGCCGGCTCGACGACCGGGCGCAGCGGCTAGAACGAATGCGCAAGGAACTCGAGCAGGCGAGTCTCAAAAATCTGGAAGTGCGCCTCGCGGCGGAAGAGGCACTCGCCGAATTGAAAGGCAGCGTTGACGACGACCTCGCGACGCGCAAGGTCGAAGAAGTGCGGCTGGTTATCGCCGGTCATATCCGCGAGCTGAAGTCAGAAGCGACGTCCGACGGCGACGAAACGGCGCGACTGGTCGCGATCGCTCAGCAGGAAATCGACGAGCAGGCTGCACGCTTGAAAAAGGAACGCGAAGCCTTTGCCCGCCGGGCGCGCGAGCGTGAGATCGAACTCCGCGAACAGGAAGAGCGTCTTGACGGGCGCATGCAGGCCTGGGAACAGCGTGAAAGCCGCTGGCGTCACATGCGCGACGACTGGTTGAACGAAAAACTCAACGCCGAACACATCATCCGCGGCCTGCTCGATGAGCTGTCGACGACCGACGCGGCTGCATAGCTTTCAGTTGGAAAGAGGCACCAGATCATGAGACAGGCTCCTGCGTGTCAGAGAGCCTGTGGTTTTCAGGATGTCTGGCCCACTGTTCCAGGCGAAAACGGTCGGCGGTTCGTCTCGCGGCGGCTCACTGATACGATCTCGTGATCGTAATCCGTGACTCGGGAGCCACATGATGAAACGCGCCTTGATCGGGCTGGCAGGGGCTGTTCTGCTGGGGCTGAGTGTCCTGAAACCGGCGTACTCGGATGACGTGACGCCGCGGGTGGTGATCGACACTCCGCTTTCGCCGCCAGCCTGGGCGTTGCTCGAATGCGAGCTGCTGAAAGCGAATGCGGACGCGTGCAACGAGTTCTTTCATCGCTATTTCGACGAGCGGGGGTTTCTGCTGTGCGTCGAACGCTGGGGTGGGGACGACGGGCCGGATGACGCGATCGAGAACTGTCTGCACTGGCCGATTCTGCACGCCATCGGAGCTGATGACCGGGTACTGACGCTTTACAAGAAGGCATGGGAAGGTCACCTGCGGCAGTACACGCTGGCGAAGACAGTGGAAGTTCCGTTCGCCCGGGACGGGATGTACTACAAAGAGTTTCCCGTCCAGTTTGACTGGCTGCACAACGCCGAGGGACTGACCGTCTTCTGTCTGCAGGGACTGTCGGATTCGACGGACCGGGCGCTGGTTCAGCGGACGAAGCGGTACGCGGGCTTATATCTGAATGATGATCCGCAGGCTCCGAATTACGACCCGCAGCACCGCATCATTCGCAGCATGTTTAACGGCAGCCGCGGTCCGGTGCTGCGTCCTGCGACGGGACTCGACTGGGCCGGCGATCCGATCGAGATCGAACATCGCTTTGAACTCGGGCACGGCGAGACGTCGTACGAGCAGATGGTCGCTCACTTCAAAGACTACAACGACATCGTCGGCGATCATCCGCAGAATCTGCTCTCGACGGCGCTGCCGCTGAATGCGTTCCTGCTGACCGGCGAGGAACGATATCGCGACTGGGTGCTCGAATACGTTGACGCCTGGCGGCAGCGAATCATCAATAACGACTTCATCATTCCGACAAAGATCGGTCTCGACGGGAAGATCGGCGGGCCGGAGGGAAAGTGGTACGGCGGCGTCTACGGCTGGGGGTTCAGTGTCGAAGTACCGCAGACCGGAGAACTCGCGCATCGCAACACGCACTATCTGGGCCTGCCGGGATTTACGAACGCGTACCTGCTGACCGGCGATGACCGGTTCCTCGATCCGTGGCGACAACAGATTCGGAAGATCAATGCTCAGGCGAAGATGATCGACGGGAAGCTGCAGTATCCGTCGATGTTTGGCGACGACGGCTGGTACGCGTACTCGACGGCAAAGTATTCGGTCGGTGTTGAAGAGATCGCGTATCTGACGCTCAACGACGAGGATGTTTCGCAGGTCTCGAAAGGCGGTTGGTGGGGATTCCTCGACGGGAAGAATGCCGGTTATCTCGAACAGGCGCTGCGGGCGGATCTGGCCAGCGTGCGGCGTCGCGTGCTGGCCTCACGCGAAGACAAAACGACGCCCGACACGCGACTGGCCGACGACCCGATGAAGTACAACCCGGCGAGCATCGCGTCACTGGTGCGGCTGGCGCTGGGTGGCCTGCCGACGAACAAGCAGGGACTCGTGTTGCACTGCCGCGTGCGGTACTTCGATCCGGTCGCCCGTCGAGCCGGTTTGCCGGAGGGCTGCGCGGCGCTGGTCGAGAAGCTTGAGGCGGACTCGACGACATTGACGCTGGTGAATACCGATCAGCTCGAAGCGAAGACGGTGACGATTCAGGCCGGCGGTTATGCCGAGCATCGCTTTATGACGCTCGACGTCGATGGCCAGCCATCAAAGATCGACGCCCGCAGCCTGACGGTGACGCTCGGTCCCGGCTGTGGAACGAAGCTGGTTCTGGGTACGCGTCGTTATTGCGAGAAGCCGACGCTGAAATTTCCCTGGCAGCGGGCGGAGTAATCTCTGCCGCGTCAGACAGGAAACTGAACAGGAGAAGAGAGAGCCCAGAGGCAACCAGTCGCTGTTATCTCCTGTTCAAAGTCTGGATCGGATTCTGAAGCCGTTTTTATCGCGACATTCCTGAGAGCTGCGCCTTCTGGATCAGTTCCAGTGCGGCGCGGGCGGCTTCGCGGGTTGCCGGGTCGGGATCGCTGGAGCAGGTCTGCACGGAGTCTGCGATGCTGCCGGCGTAAGTCGCGAGGCATGCGACCACTTTCAGCGTGCGCTGCTTTGTCAGTGAGTCGCCGTTGCTGAGCTGTTCGGTAATCAGCGGCAGGCTCGGCTGAATGCTGGCTCCCATATTGATCAGTGCTTCGACGCACTTTGCGGCAAACTGCTCGGACGAGTCAGTGGCGGCGCGGATCAGTGATGGAGCGGTAGCGGCGGCAGCCGGACCCAATGACGCCAGAGCGCGGGCGGCCAGCAATCGAGTCGACATATCCGGACTCTGCAGTCTCAGCTCGATGGCGGAAATGTGAGCGGCGTCGATTGTTCCCAGGTGGCCGAGGGAACGCACGGCGGCGAGCTGGATGGCTTCGTACTTGTCGTCAAACAGAGTAATCAATCCGCGCGCGGCTGACGCGGCTTTCGGGCCGAGCATTCCGACGGCTTCGGCGGCGGCGTGGCGTACGGAACCTCGATTGTGACCGAGCAATTGAGTGAGTTGCCCGATCGCGTCGGCGTCGAACAGACCGACCTGTCCGCAGGCTCGCGCAGCTGCGGCCTGCACTCCGTAATCGCGGTCGGAGAGCAGGCGGGCAATTCTCGGTGCCGTCGCGCCGGCCGGCTCGCCGATTTTTCCGAGGGCTTCGGCGGCCGCCTGGCGGACGTCCCGCGAGGTGTCTTCGAGAATCGCACTGAGCGGCCCGGCGGCCTTTGCGGCATCACTGCCCATTTCTCCGAGCGCCTTTGCGGCGGCGACGCGCACGCCGTTGTCTTCGTGCGCGAGCTGCTCGATGAGTTTCGGAACGAAGACCTTTGTGATGGGGCCAATCCGGCCGACCGCTTCGCCGGCTGCGTCACGAATCGGCTTTTCGAGATGTCCCACCAGGACGATTAGCTGCGGCACGAAACCTTTCGCGGCCGGCCCGATCTGACCGAGAGCCGTCGCGGCCGCGGCGACGACTCGCGAGTTGCTGTCTTCGAGTTGTCCGCCGACATCGTCAACGGCTGGAGCGGCACCGGATCCCATCGCACCAATGGCTTTCAGAAAACTGATGCGCACGTCCGGCGGAGCGGTTGCCAGATCGTGCTGCAGCGTCGGGAGCGCTGACACCGCAGCCGGCCCGGCCTGAGCGAGAGATTCGGCGGCGGCGCTGCGGAGTTTGGCCGCGCTGCCTTTGAGGAGTTCCGTCGCTGGCTGAACGACGGCGGGACCGCACGCTGTCAGCGCCGTCAGAACAGCGCTGTGAGTTTCCTGATCGTCGGCGGCGAGTGTTGCAATCAGTTGCCGGGCTGCAGAGCTGCTGCCGCTGGATCCGAGTCGCTGGATCGTCTGAGTCCGCAGAGAAGCAGGCAGGAAAGCTGCCCGTGACAGAACTCCCAAAACGCCGTTCATCAGAGGCTACCCGGCTGTCGCTCGCAGTCGCGAACGGGAGGATTTGATTGGCCCGAGAGGAGAAAACCGTGTCGAAGATGAGCGTCGGGATCAAGTTGCCAGCAAGTTGAAATTGCAAAAGCGCTGGCCCGGTGAGACGCCCGCCGGTCTTACGTGTCTTCATTTATCAACCGGACGGCTTGCGCCGTTCCGCTATCTGGTGGGATTCTCGTACCAGATGACACCGAGGTTCGCTCGTTCTTCGCACGTGATGACGTCGAGGTCTCCGTCGGCGTCGAGATCGACGAGCTGCAGCAGGTCGAACTTCACGCCTTCCGGCCCGCTGATCGGGTGGCGATGAAAGCGTTTTTCGCTCGGCGAAAACCAGAACACGCCGTGTTTCTGGCCATCAGCCTGCTCGCACGAGTAGACGATGTCGGGCTTGTCGTTCAGGTCGACATCGGCGATACGGACACTCTTGGCGGTACCGATCGATGCGTTGTCGTCAATCAACAACCGTCTTGTCTGCCAGCCGGACGACACGCTGGCGCGCATAAACAGTCGCATCTCGATCGGCTTGGTGGCGCTGAAGATTTCGGTTGGCGGGGAGTCGGGTTGCTCGCGCGGCGAATGGACGTCGATAAACATCGTTTCCGAGTCGTCGCCGCCGATTCGATGCTCAGTCCAGTCCGCGTGCGATTGATTGGCTGTCTGCCCGGGATTCTCAAGCCACAGCACACGGCGGTTTGGTCCCTTGCGGTCGGACGCGATGACGTCGTCATCTCCGTCGTCGTCCATATCACGCGCGATCAGCGACATGATCCAGCCGGAGTCGCGCAGGCGGTGATACTTCCACGCGGAGATGTCGCGCGGATCGGCAGGAGATTCGAGCCAGCCAATCGAGCCGTTGTTGCCCTTCGAGCCGACGACGACGTCAATGCCGCTGAGGCCGTCAACGTCGAGCGGCAGCGCGAACATCCACATCTGGCTGCTCTGTGTGCAGGGGATGGCCTGCGTTGTCCACGCGGATTCGCGGAGATAGTCGGCCCCGTCAGACGGAGCCCAGTGGATGAACATCGTGCGGGTTTTGCCTTCGCACGAACTGACGACGTCGACAGCTCCATCGCCGTCGAGGTCCGCGAAGACAGCGTCTTCCGGCGACTTTACTTTGCCGACCGTCACGGCTGGCCATTTCAGCGTGACGGACTGCGGTCCGGGATTGAGATAAACGCGGATGATGCCGCCTTCTTCCCAGCCGGTCGTGATGTCGAGATGGCCGTCTCCATTGGCATCCGCGAGCCGAACGCCGTCGGCACCGCGCGAGGAATGATCGATCGTGTGCCGCCGCCAGGGAGCGTCGGTGGCCAGCAGTCGCGAGTCGCTCGGGGAAGATACTGATAAAACGCTGATGAGAACGGGAATCAGAACTGTCACCGGGCGCATGACCGAAGACTTTCTGCGTCAGAGGCTGCTGCTTGTCAACGCGGTGGGCAGCAGGTTGCGTCAGGTCGAGCCGCTGCCGGACTTCAGTTGCAGGTGCCGCTTGATGATGTCCTGCGCCTCGTCTGCCACTGAGGCAAACGTCTTTCTGGACGATGGACCGACAACCGGATGAATCGCGGTGTCGTCGTCGGCTGCGGCTTTGATCGTATGTGTGTCGTCGGAATTCTCAGACAGCCAGCTCGCAATGCTGTCTTCGTCGAGCTGGCCGGAGGCTGGGGCATTGACCGCCAGTGAGTTGGAGGAAGGCTTTGCATCGGCGGGGGGCGATGTCTGCACGCGGAACCGCATCGGGCCGATCTGGAGTTCGTCACCGTCGTTCAGAGGGACGTCACCGACGGCTTCGACACCATTGACCACCGTACCATTCCGGCTGCCGAGGTCACAGACGGTGAGCTGTCCTTCGATGACGCTCAGGCGACAGTGCTGCCGGCTGACTTCGTCCGTCTTCAACGTGATGTTGCATTCCTCGGAGCGGCCCACGATGACGTCTCGATCGGGGAGAGTCAGCCGTTTTCCCTGGTGTTTTCCGGTGAGGATCAGAAGTTTCGCCATCGCGTTCTCCCGAGAACTCAATTCAGTTCTGCGAGAATCGCCGGCAGCCTCCGGATCATCTCGCGTGGCCCGAGATCAGTCATGAAACGGAACGACCAGAGGGTCGCCGCAGTCCGGACAGGTCATCGTCCGGCCGCGATGTCTCTGACTGAGTTTGAACTTCTTGCCGCAGCGACATTTGAACCGGATACGGTCGTCGCGTCGAGACTGGCCCAGATGAGTGCGTTCCCAGACTTCCTGAGCGATATCGTGGATCTGACTTAAAAGAAACGCCGAGTTGTACGGCTTGGTGAGATAACCATCAGCTCCGACGCGCGTCGCCAGATTGCGGGCGTCATCAAGTGTAATCTCTGAGAGGATGAGAATTGGAATCGCGTCGTTCCACTGCTTCATTCGCTCGCAGATTTCAAAGCCACTCTGTCCCGGAAGGATCAGGTCGAGGATTACGAAATCCGGCTTGTACATCTGAAAGGACGACTGAGCCTGGCCGCCATCTTTGGCCGTCTGTACCTGGAAGCCGTTGTCCTGCAGCAGGTTTTTCAACGCCGCCGCCTGTTCAGCGTCGTCCTCGACGACAAGGATGCGAGTCGCAATCGCGCCTGCTGATTCGCCTGCCAGGAAGTTATCCAGCATGGATAAGTCTCCACGATGTCGCGGCTGAGTCTGCCTTCTTAGCCAGTTCCCGTTGCTCAAGGCCAGAATCAATCAGCATTTCATCATACTTTCACGGAGCAGAATCCAGAAGGGCGAGCTGGATTCTGCCGGGAAGTCGATTGGTTCCGAAAAGTCCGTCGCTCACAATCCCCGCACGATCGGTTGCACATGGCAGCCGCTGATTTCTGTCGAGTCTGCCGCTGACCGTCACTGGACGTCGTCTGGATTCGGATCCTGTTCCGAAGTCAGTGCGACCGGTCGGCGACGAACCCGCAAAACGGACATGCGATGAACACGGTGATTTTTGGCGCCGGCACAGTGGGAACCTCAATCGCCGGGCTGCTCTGCGCCAACGGCCACAGCATCAGTCTGGTCGATTCGTCGGCGAGTGCGCTGCGCGCGGTGGAAGAGCAACTCGATGTACGCACAGTGCGCGGTTCGGCCTGCGATTCCATCACGCTGTTTCAGGCGGGAGTGCAGAGCGCCGACCTGGTACTCGCAGTGACGTCGACGGACGAGATCAATCTGGTGGGAGCCAGCCTGGCGAAGGCGATGGGGGCGCGACGCAGCGTTGCCCGTGCCTTCAATCCGGCGTACCTCGACGCCAGCACGTTCGACTATCGGCGGCATTTCGGGATCGATCGCCTGCTCAGCCTGGAGCGGCTGACGGCACTGGAACTTGCCCGCGCGATTCGGATGCCAAGTCTGTTTGCCGTCGAAAACTTCGCCCGTGGCGGGATCGAAGTTCAGGAAATCGCAGTCCAGACGGGGTCGAAAGGGCTCGGTATTCCGCTCAAGGATTTGCAGCTTCCACAGACCGTCCGGATTGGATTGATATCGAGCCCCCAACGCTGCGTGATCGCCGGCGCGAATGACGTCATCGAGGCAGGTGATCACGTCACACTGATCGGAACACAGGACGTGATCGAAAAGACGCGGCACGATTTTTTTGAGGCGCGTCATCCACCGCGGCAGAACGTGATTATCGCCGGTGGTGGCGAGATCGGTTTCAACCTCGCCGCCATGCTGCAGAAGGGCCGCTTCAACGTGATTCTGATGGAAGCCGACGCGGGGCGCTGTCAGTTTCTGGCGGAGCGGCTGCACGGCACAACAGTGCTTCATGCCGACGCGACCCGCCAGGCTGAAATGCAGGAAGCCCGCGTCGGAAAGGCGGATGTCTTTGTCGCCGCGACCGGACACGACGAAGACAACATTGTCTGCGGGGTTGAAGCGCGGGAACTCGGTTGCGAGCGGATTCTCTCAATCGTCCGCCGGCCCGATTACGCGAACGTGCTCGAAAAGGTCGGCATTGATGTCGCTGTCAGTCCGCGCGAAGTGACCGCCCGCGAAGTGCTCGGGATGCTGCAGGGCGGGGCGATTATCGGCGGGTCGCGGATCTCTGGTGGCGACGCGGAGGTCTGGGAAGTCGAAATCGACAGCGGTGCCCCGATTGTCGGCACAAAGCTGCGCGATGTGGCGCTTCCCGGAAGCCTGATCGCGGCGATCGTGCGAGAAGACTTTGTCAAAGTTCCGGGAGCCGACGACGCACTTCGCCCTGGAGATACAGCCGTTGTGCTTGTCCACCGCAACAGTATTGCCGACACACTGGCGCTGTTTGAGTCGCGGTGAAGAGGCGTTGAGAGACTGGCCGCCTGGGACGCCGGAAACGAAACACTGACGGGCTGAACTTCGTGAGTGGACCACGCAGCAGATGCCAGCCCTGATTGTTGAACTTCCGGCATGGAGCTAGAATCCGCACCCTGCTTGGCGTCGCTTGTTCCGTTCCGCAGTCTTCAGATTCCTGGGGCCGTTGTGGCGTATCTCAAGATTCTTCAGGGCGCAGATGCTGGCCGGATCGTGCCGCTGGACGGCGAACGGATTGTTTTCGGCCGCCACCCCAGTTGCGACATCGTGCTCGAAGACGGGGCCGTCAGCCGTCAGCACGCTCAGATCGTGCAGTTGCACGGCAGCTATTACCTGGAAGATCTGCGCAGCCGGAACGGTACGCAGATCAACGACGTTGACGTCACGGATCCGAAACTGCTGGCCGACGGCGATATCGTTCGCGTCTGCGATTTTGCTTACAGCTTCGTTGAATCCGGCAGCTCGACAGACCTCTTCAAGAACGACACGCAACTGCACGCGACGTCGGACAAGTCGTCGCTCAGTTCGAAGTCCAGCCTGGAGACCGCTGAACTCGAAACGGACTCGCAGGAACGATCGTCGATCATCTCCAGTATTGATGCGCGGTCGAACTCCGGCGTCCGTCTAAGTGTGAAGCCTGAAGTCAAACTGCGGACGATTGTTGAAATTGGTCACCTGCTGAACGGCGTGCTGAATATCGACGAGGTCTTCCCGAATATCCTCGAGGCTCTGTTCCGCATTTATCCGCAGGCGGATCAGGCTGTGATCATGATGGTCGAAGAGCCGGGAGGAGAGCCCAAGGTCCGCGAGTTTCGCAATCGCAGATCGGGCGACGATTCGTTCTCCGTCTCGCGGACGATCGTGAAACGTGCGCTCGAATCCGGCGAAGCGATTCTCAGTGCCGACGCCAGTGATGACAGCCGGTTTGTCACGAGTGAGAGTCTTGCCGGACTGCAGATTCGCTCGATGATGTGCGCACCACTGATCTCTCAGAGTGATGAGCGGCTCGGAGCCATTCAGATTACGACGTTCGATCTAAAGGCGCGTTTCGACGGCGATGATCTCGACCTGCTGGTGACAATTGCGTCGCAATGCACGCTGGCGATCGAGAACGCGAAGCTGCATCAGCAGTTGCTCAAGCGGCGGGACATGGACCGCGAACTGGAATTCGCCATGCAGGTGCAGCTCGGATTCCTGCCGAGCAAGCGGCCAAAGCTGAAAGATTACGACTTCGCTGACTTCTACGAAGCAGCCCAGCACGTCGGTGGAGACTATTACGATTACGTCGCGCTGCCCGACGGCCGCATTGCCGTGACTGTTGCCGACGTCGCGGGTAAAGGTGTTCCCGCGGCTCTCCTGATGGCCCGCCTGTATTCCGCCGCGCGTTATCACCTGCTGACGTCAGGCAGTGCGGCAGAAGCCATGGAAGGTTTGAATTCGGAAATCTCCGTCAGCGGCCTCGGGCATCGTTTTATCACGTGCGCACTGCTGGTGATCGCCCCGGCAAAGCATACCGTTACACTTGTCAGTGCCGGGCATCTGGCGCCGATTCGTCGCAATCTTGACGGGAAAGTGGACCTCGTTGAAAGCGAGGAATCCGGGCTTCCACTGGGGATCATTCCCGATCAGAAGTTCGTCGAGGACACCTATGAGCTTCAGCCTGGTGATACGTGGGTCCTTTACACAGACGGCGTGACCGAGGCGATGAACACGACGCGCGAACTGTACGGGTCGAAGCGACTGGCCGAGTTTATCCGCACTGGGCCGCTGGAAATCGGCGACCTGATCAGCGCGATCGTAGCCGACGTTGCGGCATTCTCAGAAGGCAACGCGAACAGCGATGACCTCTGCCTCGTTGGTTTCCAGAGAACTCCCTGACGAGTGAGAAACTCCCGGCAGATGGCTCTGTTCGTCAACTGCCGGCTGGAGAAGTGAGTTGAATGGAACTCGACGTTGCGTCAATTCTGGGAGATGACGGTGCCGTCTCCCGGCGGCTGAAGAACTACGAAAGCCGTCCTGAGCAGCTCGAAATGGCGCATGTCGTCGAGCGGGCGATCCGCGAGAAAAGCCATTTGATCGTTGAAGCCGGCACAGGCGTCGGCAAAAGCTTTGCCTACCTGGTCCCGGCGATCCTGTACGCGACCGCTGACCAGGGAAAGCAAACGCCGGGCAGCGATGACGGCAAAGCAACCGAGGGCAGCAAGCCGAAACGCAAACGCGTCGTGATTTCCACGCACACGATCAGTCTTCAGGAACAGTTATTTCATCGCGATATTCCATTTCTGAATTCGTCGCTGCCGGTCGAGTTCTCGTCGGTGCTCGTCAAAGGCCGGTCGAATTACATGAGCCTGCGTCGGATGATGGGGGCGATCGAGCGTTCGGATTCGCTCTACTCTGATCCGCAGGAGGTCCGCCAGCTCGAAGACATCGTCGACTGGTCGAAGACAACGAAAGACGGCAGCCGCTCGGATCTGTCGTTTCGTCCGCTGTCGACGGTCTGGGACGAGGTGCAAAGCGAGCATGGAAACTGTCTCGGCAAGCACTGCGACTTTTACGAGGACTGCTACTACTTCCAGGCGCGCCGGCGCGTCTGGAATGCGGATATTCTCGTCGTCAATCACGCGCTGTTCTTCTCTGACCTGGCACTCCGGCGCGAAGGTGTTTCGATTCTGCCCGACTACGACGTCGTGATCCTCGACGAAGCGCACACCGTCGAAGCCGTTGCAGGTGATCATCTGGGGCTGTCGGTGTCGAGCGGGCAGGTCGAGTATCTGCTCAACCGGCTGTACAACGACCGGACAAACAAGGGCCTGCTGGTGACGCACGGTCTGGGGCAGTGCCAGCAGCTCGTGATGCGGTTGCGGATGCTGTACGACGATTTCTTCGCGGCTCTGAGCCACTGGAAACAGTCGAAATGCCCGCCCAACGGCCGCGTCCGCAAGGCGGTTGAGATCGCGAACGAGCTGACTCCCGAACTGCGGCGGCTGGGCATGCAGATCGGTCAGGAGTCCGAAGCGATCGAGACGGAAGAGAAACGCGTCGAACTGAAGGCGGCTGGCGAGCGCTGCACGCTGCTGGCCGTCAGCCTCGATGCCTGGATGAAACAGACCGAGGACGACTCCGTTTACTGGATCGAACAGACGGGAGGGCGACGCAGCAGTACGAAGCTGGTGTCCTGTCCGATTGAAGTCGCTCCGGTCCTGCGCGAAGAACTCTTCAACCAGATCGACACGGTCGTCCTGACCAGCGCCACGCTGGCGATCGGTCATGAGAACTTTGATTTCTTTAAAACCCGGATCGGACTCGACAAAGCGATCGAACTGAAACTCGGCAGTCCGTTCGACTACCAGCGGCAGGCGCAGTTGATCGTTCACTCCCAAATGCCGGACCCGACGAGCAAAGCCGCCGAATTTGAAGTTGCCGTCTGCGAGCAGATCAAGCGACATGTCGAGCATACCTCCGGGCGTGCGTTCGTCCTCTTCACGAGTTATCGCTTACTCAAAAGCTGTGCGTCGCGACTGGGAAGCTGGTTCGCGTCGCAGGGAATCTCGCTGTACTGCCAGGGCGACGGAATGCCGCGTAACCAGATGCTCAACAAGTTCCGCAATGACCCGGCCGCCGTTCTGTTTGGGGCCGACAGCTTCTGGCAGGGCGTCGACGTGCAGGGGGAAGCGCTGCAGAACGTAATCATCACCAAGCTACCCTTCAGCGTTCCCGATCAGCCGCTGCTGGAAGCCCGTGTCGAATCGATCCGCGCCCGGGGCGGCAACCCGTTTATGGAGTACCAGGTCCCTGAGGCAATCATCAAACTGAAGCAGGGCTTCGGCCGCCTGATCCGCTCCCGCCAGGATACCGGCCAGGTCGTCATACTTGACCCCCGGGTCCGCACCAAACCCTACGGTCGCCTGTTCCTCGAAAGCCTGCCCGAGTGCGACATGGTCTGGGAGTAGCACCCGCTGATGAAGGCGGATGTTCGCTGAGCCACCATGGACTGGTTTGCTGCTGCCTTTGTGATTGCCGGTGTCTCTAAATGTGTTTTAGAGATGTGTTGAGCCTGGCTGCCGCTGGTTCGTCTGGGCATCACGATCTGGTCTGAATCGATCTTTCAGGAATTCTGGTGGATTTCGTTCTAATGATTCCGTTCTGGTGCCCGTGTGAAGCGTGCATTTTATTCCGAACCGTCCTGGAGTCAGGCAGAATGGGCAGGGGCATGAGAACGAGAAAAGCATTTACGTTGATTGAACTGCTGGTGGTGATCGCAATCATCGCCATTCTTGTTGCATTACTGTTGCCGGCTGTGCAGAGCGCCCGCGAAGCAGCGCGACGATCGGAGTGTAAGAATAAACTTAAGCAGATCGGTCTCGCGCTGCACAACTACGAAGGTACTTACAGTGTGCTGCCGCCAGGTGCGATTGACGCGAACCGCTCCTACCCGGTTTTGACGACGGCTCCCGCTCCCTTCAATAGCCGTCCAACCAAGAACGTCACGGTCAATGCGCTGCTGCTGCCATTTCTCGACCAGGAAACGCTGTATTCTCAGATCGACTTCAACCTGGCGACCGGAGGAGCAGCGCACCTGACGCTGGGGACTCCAGTACTTGGTGGATGGCCAAATGTAAATACTGTGCCCGTGCAGGCTGTCGTTCCTGCGTTTCTCTGTCCGTCTGATCCAGTCGACGGTCCATTAAATAACACCGACGCCCAGCATTATCTGGCAACGAATGCGGGGCGAACCAATTATCTGCCGTGTGGAGGCAGTCGTGGCTGGACGACGAACAATTTCTGGTCCAATCTCGGCACTGCTACGCGAACGATGCCGGATGGCACCGTTGTTAATGATCGCGGCATGTTTGGCTTTAATGGAGCAGCCAGGTTTCAGGATGTAAAAGATGGTCTATCGAATACCGTTGCATTTGGTGAGGCACGGCAGGATGTCGGTACCGATACTCTTCCCGGTATTGAGGGATCTCATGCGGCCGCCTGGGGGTCATACACATGGGTCAGTAACTTCATTGCCTATCACCCTGGTTCCAACCCGATCGATATCAACAACTTCCGCTACCACATCAATGGTCCACGCGATGTACCCGCTCCATACGCCGCAGCGTATAGCGGCCAGCCAACGATTTATCGTGTACGGCATCACGGCGGGGCTGCTTCCAGTGCCCACCCCGGTGGCGCGCACTTCCTGATTGCTGACGGTGGTGTCAGGTTTATCCAGGAGTCGATTGGCATTGCGCCGTACGCTTATCTGAACTTCATCAACGATGGCCAGGACGTTGGTGAGTTCTAACCTGACCCGAATGTGAATACACATTCTGTCTACCAATAAAGCAGGACGTCGGCAGTCTGATTTCAGGCTGCCGACGCCCTGCCTGTTTGGTGTCTGTGTATGAGGCCATGCTGCGTTCGCAGTGATGCTGACGTGGCCCTTCATGACTGGCGTCAGGCATTCTGTAAGCTACGTCAGGATTTGTGGCACAAGGACGCCGTGAATATCTGTCAGGCGGTAATGCCGACCCTGGAACTTGAACGTGAGACGTTCGTGGTCGATGCCCAGCAGGTGCAGAATGGTGGCGTGGAGGTCGTGGACGCTGACGGGGTTCTCGGCAATGTTGTAGCCGTAGTCGTCCGTCCGCCCGTGTGAGACACCGCCCTTGATGCCACCGCCAGCCCTCCAGAGGCTGAAGCAGCGCGGGTGGTGATCGCGTCCGTAGGCCTTCGCACCGAGGTCGCCCTGGCAGTAGACCGTGCGACCGAACTCGCCGCCCCAGACGACCAGTGTTTCATCGAGCAGGCCGCGCTGCTTCAGGTCTTTAATCAGAGCGGCTGTTGGCTGATCAGTTTCTTCGCAGCGTTGCCGTAGTTGTCCCGGCAGGCCGCCATGTGTATCCCAGCCGCGGTGGAACAGTTGCACGAAGCGGACGCCCTGCTCGGACAGCCGCCGGGCCAGCAGAACGTTGTAGGCGTACGTGCCTGGCTTGCGAGCGTCCTCACTGTACAGCTTAAAGGTGCTCTCGGGTTTGGTGCTCAGATCGGTCAGTTCGGGTACCGAGGTCTGCATGCGGAATGCCATTTCGTACTGCGCGATCCGCGTGCTGATCTCGGGATCACCGAACTCGTCAAGGTGCAGCCGGTTCAGGGCACTCAGGTGGTCGAGTGTGCGGCGCCGCAGCGACGTGCTGAGGCCCTCGGGATTGTTGAGATACAGCACCGGGTCTTTGCCGGAGCGGAACCGAACGCCCTGGTGCTGCGAGGGCAGAAAGCCAGAACCCCACAGGCGGTCGTACAGCGCCTGACCGGTCCGGTTCGAAGTCATGGCGACGTAGGCCGGCAGATTTTCGTTTTCGCTGCCGAGTCCGTAACTCAGCCACGCGCCGATACTCGGCCGGCCGGCGATCTGAAAGCCGGTCTGGAAGAATGTGATCGCCGGGTCGTGATTGATTGCCTCGGTGTACATTGAGCGGATGATCGCGATGTCATCCGCGACCTCGCCCAGATGCGGCAGCAGTTCGGCATTGAATTCCTGACCGCTCTGCCCAAAGCGGGCGAATTTGAAGATTGATCTGGCGACCGGGAACGAACTCTGTCCGGCCGTCATGCCGGTCAGCCGCTGGCCGTTGAAGACAGACTCGGGGACCTCCTGGCCGTGGACCTTGTCCAGGTACGGCTTGTAATCGTAGAGGTCGTGCTGCGGTGGACCTCCACTCTGGAAGAGGTAGATCACACGCTTTGCTTTCGGAGCGATTCGCTGGTCATCGGTCGCGGTCAGTAGTTCCGGGTTGAGCAGTGAGGCCAGCGCGATGCCGCTCAGGCCGCGCGACGAACTGGCAAGAAAGTCGCGGCGCGTTGCTGTCTGGTTTTGCGTTTCGGACATCGAGCTATTCCCGCGTGATGACTTCGTCGAGGTTCAGCAGTACGTTGGCGAGTGCCGTATAGGCGGCGATCTCCACGGCGTCGAAGTCTGTGTTCTTCGGTGATTCGCCCGTGCTGATCAGCCGGTCGGCCTCTTTGGGCGAGGCTGCAAACTGGTCGCGGTATTCGTCGAGTGCTGCCTGCAGGATATCTCGCTCAGTCGATTTGAGGTGGCGGGCCGTGATGCAGCGGAAGCCGAAATTCAGCGGATCGTTGCCGCCCTCTTTCAGCATCCGGACAGCAAAGTGGCGGGCACTCTCGATAAAGCCGGTTTCGTTGAGCAGCGTCAAAGCCTGCAGCGGCGTGTTGGTCTGCTTGCGTTTGACCCAGCAGGCCTCGCGGTCGGCGGCGTCAAAGACTGCCATCGCGGGCGGAGCGACCGTGCGTTTCCAGATGGTGTAAAGACTGCGTCGATACAGATCGTCACCCTTCGACTGCTGATACTTCATGCCCATGCTCATCTCGGCCCACAGGTTCGCGGGCTGATAGGGGCTGACGGATGGTCCGCCGATTCGCTCCTTGAGCAGGCCAGAAACGAACAGGGCCTGATCCCGCAGAGCGTGACCGGTCAGGCGAATGCGCGGGCCGCGGGCGAGCAGCCGATTCTCTGGATCCTTTTCAAGCAGCTCCGGCGTGACTCGCGACACCTGCCGGTACGTCCGGCTGGTCATGATCAGTTTCTGCATCGTGGCGACGTCCCAGCCGCTGCGGACGAATTCCGTCGCCAGCCAGTCGAGCAGTTCGGGGTGACTCGGTGGATCGCCCTGCACGCCGAAGTCCTCGGCCGTTTTGACGAGCCCCGTGCCGAAGTACTTCTGCCAGTAACGGTTGACCGCGACGCGAGCCGTCAGCGGATGCCTGGGCGAAACAAGCCACTTCGCAAAGCCGAGCCGGTTGCGAGGCAGCGACTCGTCCATCGGCGGAAACTCGGCGATCGTGCCGCGCGGAACCTGCTCGCCGTATGCGTGATAGACGCCTCGCTTGCGAATGTATGACGGTGTCGGCTCAGCGGCGTCCTGCATGACCATGACGGTCGGCAACGATCTGCGGTACTTCTCCAGATCCTCGCGGAGTTTGACATAGCGAGCGTACCCAGGTGTCGTCTTTGTTCGTGATAACTCTTTGCGAGCTGGGCTGCCGAGTGGCTCACCGAGCACGGCCACCTCTTCTGGCCAGAGATTCGTCTCGTGAAGTCGCAGATCGCGGATTGCTCCGGTGAAATTCTTCGCGCCAGGACGGATTCCGCCGCCGACAATCAGTGGCCGGTTCGCATCGACGCCCCCCGTGTTGCTGTTTGTGTTGTAAGTGACGGTCGTTTCGGCTGGCTGGCCGTTGAGATAAATGAGCTGCCCGTTCGCACTCTGCGAGCCATCGTTCGAGATGGTGACGTGGACCCACTCGCCAGCGGCGAGCTTTGTCTTTGTTGTGACGCGGCCAGTCCCGGCGACCCAGCGCGTGATCAGGTCGAACTGAATCCGACCGCCATCGACCAGCGCGAGTTCGATGCCCGGCCGCGTCGTCCCGCCTTTCTGCCGCGACACGATTACACTGTCAACCAGCGAATCCGGCCGCAACCAGAATGAGACGGTAAATTCAGAATCCGCTCGCAGTGAGAGCGACTTCTTCTGGCCGGAAAGTTCGAGTGTAGAGGCGCCGTCGAGGGTGAGCGCGCCATCCTTGAAGACGGGCTGGCCGTTTGCTTTCACGTTTTCTTCAGGTAGCGAGTCCAGAGCGTATCGATGGACAAGTTTCCGGTCGATCAGTGGACCGCCCTGCTGTGGCTCACCAGTTGGCTTGAGTTCTGCGCGGGCGCCCGCCAGAGCCTGCTCTTTCGCGGCCAGTTCAGCCTGCTGGTCGCGCGTTGGGGCGAGGATCACCGGTTCCGAGTTGCCGTATTTGATCGCTCGGCCGGCCTCGGGAACGCTGTTGAAGAACGCGATCATCCCATAGTAGTCGCGCTGCGTGAACGGGTCGTATTTGTGATCATGGCAGCGAGCACAGCCCATTGTCAGGCCCATCCACAGCGTCGAAGTCGTTTCGACGCGATCGACGGCGTTTTCCAGCAGGAACTCTTCGACGACCAGTCCGGCTTCCGAGTTGTACCGGTGATTGCGGTTAAAGCCGGTCGCGATCATCTGTTCGAGCGTCGCATCCGGCAGCAGGTCGCCCGCGAGTTGCTCGACCGTGAACTGGTCGAACGGCATCTTCGCGTTGTATGCGTCAATGACCCAGTCGCGCCATCGCCACTGATAGCGAGGTCCGTCGAACTGATAGCCGTCCGTGTCGGCGTAGCGAGCGGCATCGAGCCACGGCAGGGCCATCGTCTCACCGTAACGTGGCGAGTCCAGCAGCCGGTCGATCAGCGCCGACCAGGCGGCTTCTCCATCGCGCTGGAAAGCTGCGACGAAGGAATCGACTTCAGCAATCGTTGGCGGCAGTCCGGTCAGATCGAGCGTGGCGCGCCGGATCAGTCGCTCAGGAGTCGCTTCAGGCGAGAACGTCAGCCCGGCCTGCTTGAGACGCTCGCCAACAAACGCGTCGATCGGATGCGCGTCGAATTCGTTCTGCGGTATGTCTGGCCGCTGGGGCGCGACGAACGCCCAGTGCTTTGCCCACTTTGCTCCCTCGGCGATCCAGCGACGCAGGACGTCTTTCTCGCCGGGCGACAGCGTGAGCTTGCTGTCCGGCGGCGGCATCCGGTCGGCATCGCCATCGATCCTTTGCAGCAGCACGCTGTTCTTCACATCGCCGGGCACAACTGCCGCATAGCCGTCCAGATCAGCCGTCGCTCCTTCGAACGTATCAAGCCGCAGCCCGGCTTCACGGTTCTCAATGTCCGGACCGTGACAGGGAAAGCATTTGTCCGAAAGAATCGGCCGCACATCGCGGTCAAAGCTGATGTCGGCGGCGATTATTCTGCCGGTCGACAGGACGATCAGAAAACAGAAGGTGAAGCCGGTGAGTCGCTTCATGTCGCAGGAACTCCAGTGAGTCGTTGATCGCAGGAGCTGGAAAATTTCTGGCTCCAAAGCTGCGGCATTGTAACCGCGAGGCGACGGCGACTCACCGGTCAGTTCAGTTCGTACAGCGGCTTGAAGCGGTTGTTGAGGTGACGCATGAGCGGGGCGTGTGACAGAGGTTCGCCGGTGACGTGCTGGACGAGTTGCTGAGCATGGTAGCGTTTGCCCTGCTGGTGAATATTCTTTCGCAGCCAGTCTTTCAGTGGTGCGAACTCGCCCCGGCGGAACATGTCCGACAGGTCGCCGAGGTCGCGGTCGGCGGACTCGAAGAACTGGGCGGCGTACATGTTGCCGAGCGCGTACGTCGGGAAGTAGCCGAGCAGGCCGGCGCTCCAGTGGATGTCCTGCAGGCAGCCGTCGGAATCGTGCTCGGGCGTGATGCCGAAGTAGCGAGTAAACGTCTCGTTCCAGACGGCCGGAACATCGACGGGCTTGAGGTCGCCGCTGAGCATCGCCTGCTCCAGTTCGAATCTCAGCATGATGTGCAGGTTGTAGGTGACCTCGTCAGCTTCGACGCGAATGAACGACGGGCGGACGTCATTGACAGCCCGGTGGAAATCGTCGAGCGGAACGTTACCCAGCGCCTCTGGAAACGCCTGCTGAGCCTGCGGGTAAAAGAATTCCCAGAACGGGTGCGAGCGGCCGACGAGGTTTTCCCACATCCGCGACTGCGATTCGTGGATCCCCAGCGAAACGCTTTCGCCGAGTGCCGTGCCGAATGCGTCGCCGTTGAGTCCCTGCTCGTAAATGCCGTGTCCGGCTTCGTGCAGTGTGCCGAAGAACGCGCCGGGAAAATGGTGTTCGTCGTACCTCGTTGTAAGTCGACAGTCGCCGGGACCGAAGCCGCTGCAGAACGGGTGTGCGGCGATGTCGAGCCGGCCGGCATCGAACGAGAAGCCGATTGCCTCTGCCGCTTTGAGACCGAATTCTCGCTGCGCGCTGACGGGGTAGCTACGTGTGACGATACTCGAATTCGGCTTGTGGGATGACTCACCGATCGCCGCGACCAGTGGGACGAGTTCATCTCGCAGTGGCTCAAACGCTGCCTGGACGGCGGCGGCCGTCGCACCGGGTTCGTAATCGTCAAGCAGCGCGTCGTACGGCTGTCCGTCACCATAGCCGATCGCTTCGGCTTCTTCGCGTTTCAGATTGAGGACCTGTTCGAGCCAGGACTGAAACTGCGAGTAGTCGCGTGCCTTGCGGGCACCGACCCACGCCTGCTGAGCGAGCGTCGTCGTCCGCGAGATTTCCTCGACGAGCCGCTGCGGCAGCTTTGTCGCGCGGTCATAGTTGCGACGTGCCTCACGGACGATGACTCGCTGGTCCGAACCTTCAGGCCCGAGATCGTCAGCCTCATCAAGCTGGCTGAGTAGTTCGCCGACTCGCGATGAGGTCGACTGCTCATGCGTCATTCCAGCCAGCAGGGCGAGTTGATTCGCTCGATGTTCGGCCCCCTGCGGCGGCATATTGACCTGCTCGTCCCAGCCCAGCACGGCCGAGCACGACGCCAGCAGCGACGTTTTCTTTAACCGGGTGACGAGTTCCGAATACAGCTCCTGAGTTGACATGGGGTGAATCCCTTCGGTGAATCAATGCTGAATTGCGACTTCCGACAATCGCGGTTTACTCGCTACCGATGCGGATGTCGAACCGGCCGGACGAATCGGCGGCGGCACGGTACATGCCGGGCGTTGTGAAGACCCAGACGATCATTCCCGAGCGATCGAGGCCGATGATGCCGCCGTCGCCGGGACGCAGGCGTTGCTTGAGTACATAGTCGGCCGCCTGCTGCAGTGACCACTCGCGGTGCTGCATCAGCAGCGAAATCTGAGCAGCCGCGGCGTGCCGGATGAACTGTTCACCGATACCCGATGCGGAGATGCCGCACGTGGCGTTGTCGGCGTACGTGCCCGCGCTGATGATCGGGCTGTCGCCAACGCGGCCGAACTTCTTGTTCGTTCGACCCCCGGTTGACGTGCCTGCGGCGATGTTTCCGGCTTTGTCGAGTGCGACACAACCGACCGTGCCAATCTGCCAGGGCTTCGCCGGTTGCTGCCGCAGGGCGTTTTCGGCGGCTTCCTGTGCTCTGACTTTTTCCCACTCGGCGCGACGCAGTTCCGTGGAGAAGCTCGCATTCGGCACGCGGTCGACGTTCTGTTGCGTCGCAAACGCTTCGGCTCCGGGACCGGCCAGCAGGACGTGCCCCGTTTCTGTCATCACGCGACGTGCCAAAGTGATCGGGTTTTTAACGGTGCGCACCCCCGCGACTCCACCTCCGTCGAGCGTGCTGCCGTCCATGATTGACGCGTCGAGTTCGTGCTCACCTTCGCTGTTGAAGACGGCTCCATGACCGGCGTTGAAGAGCGGATCGTCTTCGAGGACTCGGATCGTCGCTTCCACCGCGTCGAGACTGCTGCCACCTGCTGCGAGAACTGTTCGGCCGGCTGTCAGCGCGGCAGCGAGGCCGTCACGCCGAGCCTGAAGTTGCTGGGGCGTTGCGTTCGCGGGAGGTGCTCCAGCGCCGCCGTGCAGGACGATCGCCCATTTCCGAGTGACGTTTGCTTTCTGATCGGCGGCGGTGGCTGGCATCTGTGGCACGAAGCTCGCAAACAGAATGGTGAAGAGGAGTGTGTGTCTCATGGGAGAACCTGTCGTGAAGGATGAACGGCAGGGGGTCGGGAGTCTTTTTCGGCCGTCGGTTTTCGCCGATCCGAGGAGCTGTCCGCCGAAGAAGACTCCCGACCCCGTCGCGATCGATCGTGGAAAACCGGGAAACGGTTTCCAGCACGACCGTCAGGCCAGGACGCCGTCGATCACCTTCGCTGGCTTCACGCCCGTCAGACGTTCTTTCAGGCCGGCGCGTTCGATGAACAGTTCTTCGTGGTGCAGGCCGAGCAGGTGCAGGATCGTCGCGTGCCAGTCCTCAACGGAGACTTTGTTTTCAACCGCCGAGAAGCCGAGTTCGTCGGTCGCTCCGAACACCGTACCTGCGTTCGTGCCGCCGCCAGCGAACCAGGTGCAGACGGCGTTGCGGTTGTGGTCACGGCCGGCTTTCTTTGGATCTTTGTCGCCGGGCAGTTGAGCGATCGGCAGACGCCCCATCTCGCCGCCCCAGATGATCAGCGTTTCGTCGAGTAAACCTCGTTGCACGAGGTCGTTGAGCAGCGCTGCGATCGGCTGGTCAGTGCGTTTGCAGGCGTCTGGCAGCGACGTGCCGATGTTACTGTGGTTGTCCCAGATCTGGCTGTTAATAAAGATCTGAACGAAGCGGACGCCGCGTTCGATCAGCCGCCGGGCGATCAGGCAGCGGCGACCGTACGACTCGGTGACCTGCTGATTGATGCCATAACGCTTCTGAGTCTCGGCTGTCTCCTGCGACAGATCAAGCGCGTCAGTAGCGGCGAGCTGCATTCGTGCGGCGAGTTCATAACTCGAAATGCGGGCATCGAGCTGCGGGCGTCCGGGTCGATCGCAGCGGTGAATCTGGTCGAGTCGCGCGATGAGTTCACGTTCGACGCTGCGTACCGAAGCGGGCTCGTCGAACGCCGGTTCGAGATTCAGCACCGGCGAACCAGTCGCGCGAAACCGCGTACCCTGATGCACCGGCGGCAGGTAGCCGGCCTGCCAGTTGTCGACGCCGTTGACGGGCAGGCCGAGCGGATCGTCGAGCACGACGTACGCCGGCAGGTTGCGATTCTCCGTGCCGAGCCCGTAGCTGACCCAGGCTCCCAGTGACGGCCGGCCGGTGAATTCGCTGCCTGAGTGCATCTTATAGAGCGCCGGTTCGTGCGTGAGATTCGTCGTCTGCAGCGAGCGGATGACGGCCAGCCGGTCGACTTGCGCCGCCAGATGCGGCATCAGCTCGGAAACCCAGGTGCCGGACTCACCGTGCTGAGCAAACTTAAACGGGCTGCGCATCAGCGAACCCGCTGCGTCGGGAAACTCGACCTCGCCGGCGATCCGTTCGAAATAGTCCTCGCCGTGATGTCGTGTCAGTTCCGGCTTTGGATCCAGCAGGTCCATCTGACTGGGGCCACCGTTCATAAACAGGTGGATTACGGCCTTTGCCCGCGGCTGCGAGTGAGGCGTCTGCGGTAATGTGTCGCCAGCACCATAGACGTCTTCATTGAGGAGACTCGCCAGCGCAGCTGTGCTGATGCCGGTCGCGACCTGCTGGAAGAGGCCGCGGCGGGAAAGCCGTAATAGCTTGTTGGTTGTCTCAGTCATCAGAACGTCGCATGGATTACTGCCGTAAGAGAGACAGATTTGGAACAGGAGAAAACGGAGAGAACAGAGGCTGCAGGATCGTCTCTGTTTTCTCTTGTCCACAAACAGGTTTCGGCAGTGTCAGTCCAGATAAAGGAAAGCGGCTGAGTTCATGATTCCGTGGCAGAAACTGGCGAGCGATTTGCGAGTGACCTCATCGCTGTTCGCTGTGCCGGCTTCTGTCCAATGCTTGCGCAGCGTGGTCAGTGTGTCGAGGCTGAGTTGTCGTTCTTCGGGTGTTGGGGAGCGGCTCACGGCAAGACGGTAGGCCTCGTTGATCTGTGCTGCGGGATCTGATCCGGCTGCGGCGATGACTCGGTCTGCAAAGTGGCCCGCGAGGTCGTACACCATTCTGTTATTAAGCAGGTGCAGGGCTTGCGGAGCGACGATGGCTTCGCTGCGTTGCAGGCAGTTTGGCCCCATCTGCGGAAAGTCGAAGTTCTCCAGCAGCGTTGGAATCTTTGTGCGTCGCTGCTGAACGAAGATGCTGCGTCGCCAGCCGGCCGCGGACCGCTTCGACGTGATGAGGCCGCCGGTGGTTTCGTCGACGCCGTCAGGTGGACCAAACGGGGACAGGTCGAGCTGGCCGGAGATACTCAACAGCGCGTCGCGGAGGGCCTCTGCATCGAGCCGGCGCAGCGGGGCTCCGTAAAACTGATGCTGGCGGTCTTCGTCGGTGAGCAGTTTACCATTGGGAAGTTGGACGTCTTCGATCGCTGACGACTGCTGCCATGTGCGCGAGGTGAGAATCTGGCGGTGCAGCCACTTGATGCTCCAGCCGTTGCGGACAAACTCGACGGCCAGCCAGTCGAGCAGTTCCGGGTGCGTGGGCCGCTCGCCCGTCGTGCCGAAGTTTCCGACCGTCGCAACCAGCCCGCGGCCGAAATGGTGTTTCCAGATTCGATTGACGAAAACTCGCGTGGTCAGCGGGTGATCCGGATGTGTCAGCCAGCGGGCGAGGGCGAGGCGTCGTCCGGTTTTGTTTGTGTCTGGACCTGGTGGTTCGATCCGAAATCTGAAATCCGGAGAGGCCAGCACCGCCGGGACGTCTGGTGCGACCGGTGGGCCGGGCGTCAGATAGTTGCCACGTCGCAACAGGTAGCTCGGCGATGGCTGGCCTCTCGACCAGAGGGCTCGAATCCGCGGCTCGGGCGGCTTGCCGGCATTGAGCTGCTCGATCTGCTTTTTCAACGCAGCCTGTTTGTCGGCGTCCTGTTCCGCGTCGAGCTGTTTCTGCAGCGCTGCAACTTCGGCATCAATCTGTTTAACTCGCTGTTCCCACTGAGTCCGTTCGGCCGTCGTGACGAATGGCAGCGTGCGCTGTCCCTGTGATTTCAGCCAGTCGTGTTCGTCGTACGCGTCTTTGAAAATCGCCGTCAGGGCGTAGTAGTCGTGCTGCGTCAGCGGGTCGAACTTGTGATCGTGGCAGCGGGCGCACTGCAGCGTCAGGCCCAGAACTGCCGAGCCAAAGACCTGCATTTCGTCGGCGATGACTTCCAGACGGTCAGGAACGAAGTTCGTGATGTTGGCAAATGTGCGGTCGGGCGTTGTCCGCAGGAAGCCCGTTGCGACCAGGTTGTCGTATAGCTCGGGAGTGATTTTGTCGGCGTGTTCGTAGTCGGCCAGTTCGTCGCCGGCGATCTGTTCGAGCAGAAAGCGGTCGTACGGTTTGTCATCGTTGAACGATTGGATGACGTAGTCGCGGTAGCGCCACAGGTGCGGGCGGACACGGTCCTCGTTCTGCGCCCCTTCTGAATCCGCGTAGCCAGCGGCGTCGAGCCAGTAACGCGCCCAGCGCTCTCCGTACTGCGGCGAGTCGAGCAGACGGTCGATCAGCCGCGGCCACGCGTCCGCAGTTTTGTCGGTCAGAAACGCGTCAGCGAGTTCACGCGTCGGCGGCAGTCCGGTCAGATCGAAACTGAGCCGGCGCAGCAACGTGACTCGATCGGCCTGCGGGGCAAACGACAATCCGTGTTCTCGCAGTCTGGAGAGAACGAACGCGTCGATCGGATTCAGCGGCTCGGTATCGTCTCCAATGAGTGTGGCGTTCGGCACAGCAGGCAGCTTCAGCGGCTGGAACGACCAGAACGAACGAGCGTCTTCATGCAGTTCGGGGCGTCGTTCGAGGGCATGCGTCTCGGCAGCGTCGGCCTCCGGCAGGCCAGCGCGGATCCATGTTTCGAGGGTTCGAAGTTCCGAACTGGCCATCGGCTTTACACTGACTGAGACCAGCTTCCGCCGCGGTGGCATTTCTTCATTATGGATACGCTGCACGAGCCGACTGTCTTCAGGTTTGCCGGGGACGACGACCGGGCCTGACTTGCCGCCCTTGAGGATCGCCTCGCGCGTCCGCAGGTCGAGGCCGCCTTCCTGCAACCGCGTCCCGTGACAGGCGGTGCAGCGCAGCAGCAGGATGGGGATCACGTCGTGCTGCGTGACTGGCCTCTCATTGCCGACCGACTGAAACCGGGCGCCACCTTCAATCCATTTGCGAAATTCAGCGATCTGAGCTTCGGTCAGCGGCGGCTCGTCCTCTGGCGGCATCTCGCGCGAAGTGACGCGTTCGAGCAGCACACTCGCGGCCGGTCGCTTGCGATCAACGACCTCTCCCGAATCTCCACCGCTGAGAATTGCAGACTGCGAGGACAGGTCAAGCCCGCCTTCGCGCCGCTCAGTGTTGTGGCATTTCACGCAGCGTTGCCTGACGACACCAGCGACTGAGACTTCGTATTCGACGCCGGGCTGCGAAGAACTCTCTGCCGCGCTGCAGCGTCCAGGACCGAACGCTGCACACAGTAAGCCCAGCATGATCATCGATCTGTTGGCCGGTCGCAGTGCCACAAGGTGTCTCCTTTCGACAGACTCATAACCGTAGTTTGATTTCTCCAAAACCGGAAGTTCGTCGGAGACAGCAGTCATCACGTCAACGGCCTGTGTCGTGGCAGGAGCGGACGGTTTACGAAAAGCGGGCCGGTTACCGCAACTGCGGCGCAAATGACTCGGGCCGATGCCGACTGCTTGCTATTCTGCAAAGTAGAAGCCTTACTCGCGAAAAGGGATGAAGCATGACCCGGCTGACTGTGCTCTATGGCCATCCGACCGACCCGGCGGAATTTGATCGGTACTACCGCGACGTCCACATCCCGCTGGCGAAACAGATGCGCGGCCTGAAAGGCTGGACGATCGGCAAGTGTGAGTCCGCGGCGCCGGGCGAGCGGCCTTCGTATTACATGATCGTTGGTCTGTATGCGGACTCGCGCGCTGATCTGGAAGCGATCCTCGCGTCGCCGGAGGGGCAGGCCACCGTGGCCGACGTCGACAACTTCGCGACCGGTGGTGCGACGTTCTTCTACGACGACGAACAGGTGCTCGTTTCGCTCAGCCTGCCTTCCGTGGGATAGGCATCCTGCTCGTCAGTCATCCCGATGATCCCAGGAAATCCTGCCCCTGCCAGCCATCAGATCGAGAACGCGTCCTGGCGGACGAGATCGAGGATTTGATCGGCGAGCGTCCGGGTGGCGGCAACGATGATCGGCTCGGTGACGAATGGATTGGTCCGCCCCCCGTCAGGATTCACAAATACGCCGCCGGCTTCCTCCAGAATGATCTGCGGCGCGGCAATGTCCCACGGAGCCTGTTTGACGCGCGCCGGGTTGTTGTCGTGGATGGCTGCCGCCAGACCACTGGCTCCTTCGGCGATCCGCAGAGCGACTCCTGAGTTCGGTACGTTTGACGTGACCAGTGGAGCCCCGGAGCCGGATCTCAGTTGAGAACGCAGCGCCGCGAAGAAGCCGGTTTCGTACGCAGCGTCGCCATACTGATTCATCTCGACCCAGGCGTTTGCGAGCGACGGGCGATCGTCCCCGATGACCAGCCGGCGGCCATCCTTCCAGGCTCCCTTGCCACGCTGCGCGTAGAACCATTCGCCCGTCAGCGGAAACAGAACCACTCCCAGCGATAGTCGCCCCTCGATGTATTTTGCGATGAGGACCGACGGATAACTCTGGCCGGCTCGCATCAGGAATGCGCTCGTGGCGT
The DNA here is from genome assembly GCA_016124895.1 of bacterium. Lineage (GTDB taxonomy): Bacteria > Planctomycetota > Planctomycetia > Planctomycetales > Planctomycetaceae > JAPOLP01. The sequence continues at coordinate 4,083 of WGMU01000158.1, read as the reverse complement.
CGAGCGGGTCGACAATCCACAGGTTACCCACTTCGCCAGGCAGTTCAGGACTGAGTTCTTCCGACAGGACCGGAGTCGCTGTCGGATCGGTCTTCAGGACTGCGAGTGCAGCACGGTCCGCCTCGCGATCGACATCGGAGACCAGATCGCCGATGCCCTTCAGTTCAACCGTGTGCAGTTCACCGCTGGCTTCTGCAATGACGTTTCCCGCCGCGTAAGCCGCTCGAACGGCAAGGGCGAGTTCAGGACTGAGTGTCGACGGGTGATCCGGAAAGCTGAGTACGGTCATGTTGTGAGAGTCTGTCACCCCAACCTCCCTGTCGAGTTCTGCTCGTCCCGTCAGACCTGCCGCCGGGGACGCATTCTGAGCTACTGATGTCTGATTTGTGTGTGGAAAGAGAGTCTGCCCCTCTGATCGGCGCGGCATGTTAAGGTCGGCACAGGTTTTTGCGAGTGAGCGAAAATGCTGCAGAACGAGACGGACCTCGGGGGATCTCCGTCGTCTCAGGTTCAGGCAGTGGGGGGGCGCGTTCCTACGGAGCGGGAGTATTGATTGACAGGTTCGCACGAAGCTGGCCGCCGGTGGTTGTCAGGCGGAAGTTGACGTCGCGGACGGACTTCAGAGCAGAGAGGAGCAGCGAGATCTGCTGCTCAGCTTCTTCGCGGGAGTGGCCGTCGCTGATCATATTCTGAGCGATGAGCTGCTCGCGGTTGTCATTGAGAATTTCCGAGAGAACCTGCACGTCGAGGCGGAACTCAGTGTTCGCAGGGCCGTCCCCTGCGGCGGCGTCGGATGAAGTGGAGGTCCGCTGTGTGGGAGTGTCTGCGGGCCGCTCGTCGGACAATTCTGTGGACAGTTGCCGCGCGAGTTGCCGCGTACTCGCCAGAATGAAATTCCTGCCGGCAAAAGCGGCCGACGGTGAGAAATTGAACTGAATGCGGGCGCGAGTTGACTCCTTTTCGTCGGCTTCCGGGACGAACTGCGCCGTGTAGACCTTTGCGTCGCCGACGGACTCGATGTCCTGATCAAGCTGCGGGTTGCCGTTCTGAGCGCCGACGACGTTCAGAAAACCGACGAGGCTTTGATAAGTACGCCGCAGTTCCGGCTGAGCGGTCTCGGCATCGCGCATTTCCGCAATCAGAGCAAAGGCGGGCAGCCTGATGGCCGGTCGCGGCAATCGATCGGCGAAGTCCTGTTTCGCGACAACCAACCGGTATTGCGGCGCGAACGAACGGAGGATGTCTTCCGCAAAGTCGCGACCAGCAAACAATGTCGAGAGCGTGCTTTCGGCCTGAGCGAGTTTGTCATTGGTGGCGGCGTCGAACAGGTCGCCGGCCCGCAGCCACATTTCGGCAATGTCGCGGTATGTGCTCAGCGAGAAGACCGTTACTGCGGTCTGATGCAGTGGCAGCGCGGCGCCGGTGCCATTCGGGCCAAACCAGAATTCGCGGGATTCGTCGATCCAGTCCGGTTCGTGCGGCACGGCGAGTTCGATTGCGGCGGTCTGTGGCGAAACATGCAGCGCCGCGGTGACGTATGGCGTCTGCTTCAACGTGCTGAGGATGCCACCGGCAATCAGTTCAAGGCCGGGGTTTTCGGCGCGGCCGTCTTTCAGATTTGAGGCAACGCCGGAATCGCGGAGCATCCCGATGTCGACCCAGCTCCAGAGTGTAGCGCCGTCTGAGCGTCTGGTTCTCGCCTGTTGAAACTGCGGATTGCTGCTCAGTGACGCGTTGCGGCCGTCGAGCCAGGCATCGACGATTGACCGGCCCAGCTCGTCCTTGCTGGAAAATACGATCCACGGACCGACGATCGCGAAGCGTCCACCCGGCGCCCCGTAAATCGTCAGGCCACGGTACTCGTTTTCGGGCAACGGGTTGTCTTTGTTCTTACTGCGGGCGTCGGAGCGGACGAGTTCAATCAGGCGATCGAAGACGCTGTGCAGTTTCGTCTCGTCCTGCGAGCGGATGAGGATGGCACCTCCCTGAGTTGCCGGATCAAACGCTGCATAAATGCCGCCGCCGAGAACCGTTTCGTATGCCTCACGCCACGTCATGCCGATCCGCGTTTCGATGCTGGCAACGATCCCCTGGAAGAACAGGTACTTCGGATCCTGAATCGCCTGCTGGTACGGTTCGAGTGTCTGAATCCGTTCCCACAGGGGGTGCTTGAACGCTGTGTCGAGCAGTTGCTGTGGCTGAGTCAGTTCGGCATAGGCGATACAGCCTGGTGGCAGGAGATCCGACGCGACTGGAGGCTCAGCGGCGAGGCAGATCGAAGTGGCCGAAGCCAGCAGACACGCTGTCAGCAGTCGAAACATGGTCGAGGTCTCAATGTGTGAAGGATGACCTGCGTCGCACAAGCCAGCGTCCGATGGTCAGACAACGGAAATGGCTGATCGCGACGAACTCCGGGTTTCTGTCCGTGGAATAAAATGCTGTGGAAACGAGCTGCCAGGTCTGCACCGCTTCCGTGTGAGCGAAGACAGTCGGTGACCGGTTACCTGCAGGTTCAAGCCTCGGTTTCAGAGTGACAGGGCGATGTTTTGAACCCGCCGAGTGCCAGGGCGTCAGGAAAGAATCAATGGGGCAACAAAAATGCAGTAATATGCGTGTCTGTATTCCCGAGAGTGGCAACATGAACAGTCTGTGCTCCGCTGGAGTTCGGCAGACTGTTTTGTAACGGTCAGTTGAGAATTGCAGCTCGGCTGCGAGATGCACGGATCTGTTTAGTTGGACAGCGCCACTTTCGGTTGCCGTACAAGCACGAAGCGCAAGCGAGTGAGTCATTTACGTCAAACACACTCGCTTGCGCTTCGTGCTTGTATCCTCGCACATTTCGCCAAAGTGGCGCTGTCCAATTAGAGTGTACGCAGGTGGTGTCCATGTTGCGCTGAAATGAATGTTCACACGTGTGATTGATTGAGGCCGGAAGTAGTGGCGGATACAACTGACGGTCCGGGCTCAACGAGACTGTCATTCGCTTAACGCCTGGACCATTGGCTGTCCTGAAGCCTGGTGAGCATATGTAGTGCGACCGGCTGTGCTGTTATGATTGCGAGTGGCAGTGGACTTTACATCTGCGAGAGGACCCATGAGTTCGCGATTCTTTGTTGAGGGCCGGTTGAAGGCCGGAACCATGGCGTTTGACGGGCCGGAGTTCCACCACATGATCCGAGTGACTCGCCATCAGGTCGGCGACACCGTTCGACTGTTCGATGGGGCGGGAAAAGAAGCGGACGCCCTGATTGAGTTCACGTCCCGGCATTCGGCCACCATGAAAGTCGGTAAGGTCGAGACCATCCCTGAAGAGGACGGGCCGCAGTTGATTCTTGCTGTGGCAATGCCGAAAGCCACTCGCGGGACCACTCTGGTCGAGAAGGCTGTTGAGCTGGGTGTGTCGAAGATTGTGCCCATCCGGACGGCGAGAGGCGTTGTCGATCCGCGCCAGACGAAGCTGGAAGGCTTTCGGCAGAACGTGATCGCGGCCAGCAAGCAGTGCGGGCGCAGCCGTCTGATGGAAGTCACAAATACGGTCGACTGGTCCGATTTCGTCGGCCAGTACGTCGCGAAATACCCGACTCTGGTCGCGCATCCGGGTGGTGTTCCGTTGAAAGAAGGACTGATCAAAGAGCTGTGCGGTCAGACTGGCGGACGCTCGAAGAAGAAGACGGAGGTTCCAACAGTCGTTATGGCAATTGGTCCGGAAGGCGGTTTTGTCGTCGAGGAAATCTCGCAGGCTGCGGTTCGCGGTGGCCGACTGGTCAGTCTGGGGCCGCGGATGCTGCGCATTGAAACGGCCGCGATTATGGTGGCGTCGGTGTTTACAGCGGCATTGATTCCGGAATAGGTCAATGGGCTGGAATGCAGCGCGGCCTGACTGCAAATTCACGAACAAGCGGCTGGTTCGCCGATTGGCGGGCCGGCCGCTTTGCGTTTCCCGGACTGTCAAGATTGCTTGACGTGGCACTGATCAACCCGCCCGGCCGGGTGTTGCGAGTTCCCAACGTGAGGATCTTCGGCATCAGCTCATCCGGAACCTGGCGGCGATGTTCGGCCAGAGCACGCTCACCGACGGCAAGG
>WGMU01000008.1 GCA_016124895.1 bacterium | reverse complement strand
TCGAGCCGCTCGGTTGCGGTTCTCAATTTCGCCAGGCAACAGGATCGGGTTGGCGGGGTCGACGGGACGCGACGTTTTGACGAAGTCGACATAGCGGCGAATCTCGTCAAACAGTGGCTCGCGCGACTGCAACCGGGCCGGGTCAACGTAAATCGAAAACATCCCCTGTTCGAGCTGCGTCTTACCCGGCTCACTGCAACCGCCACCGGTCAGAGCGCCGGCAAGAATCTCGGCGACCAGTCCGAGACCGTAACCCTTGTAACTGCCGAATGGCAGAATCGCTCCAACCGGGCGGCCGCCAGGCGGTCCATAAAAGTCGTTGGCGTCGTTCGTCGGGTTGCCGTCTGCATCGACGATCGTGTTGTCCGGAACGGGAACGCCTTTGTTACGGGCGACCTTGAGTTTGCCTTCCGCACTCGCCGCAGCGGCGATGTCGAGGATGATCGCGTCGCGGCCTTCGATCGGAATGCCGACACAGACCGGATTGACGGACAGTCGGGCGTCGCGTCCGCCGGCCGGAACGACGAACATTCCCAGCCCCGTCGTATTCACGAAGTGCAGCGACACGAGTCCCGCTTCAGCGGCGATTTCGGCCCACGTTCCGATGCGACCGAGATGCGCCGCGTTCCGCAGCGCGACGATGGAGACTCCGTACTCGCGACACTTTTCAATGCCGATTGCGACCGCCTGCCGCCCGAGCCACTGCCCGAAACCGAGACCGGCATCGGCGACCGCCAGCGGCCCGGCATCGACAATCGTCTGCAGCGACTGACCGGGAATGACCTTTAGCTGCCGCATCCAGTCGAGGTAAATCGGAACGCGAATCACGCCATGCGAATCGTGTCCAGCGAGATTCGCCTCGACGAGATGGTCGCCGACTTCCGCCGCCTCGTCAGGACCGCAGCCCGCTCGAACAAAGACGTCGGCAACAAGTTTCTTCAACGCGCCAGGGCATAACGTTTTCACGGAAGCAGCACTCCTCAATCGCTGGAGCCGGGGACCAGTCGGCCAATCGTTCTGTCGGCGGGCAGTGTCACGACCGGTTGTGCGTCTGAAAAGCGATGAACGTCGGACCTGGCGATGAAACTCGTGTTGAACGTCTGGCCGCAGGCTGTCGGCGGGGACGCGTCACAACCTGGGCGACGATAGACTGCATTGCCGTCAATGCCCTCACCGCGAGTCAACCCGACGATTGGATTCGTTCGGGCAGTCAGGAGACGCAACGTATGACCGACAACACCGAACGCACGCCGCTTGCCGCACCGACTCGCCTGACTGGCCTGCTGCAAGCGATCGGGCCGGGGATTGTCGTCATCGGTTCGATCATGGGCTCCGGCGAGCTGATCAATACGCCGATTCAGGCAGCGAAGTTCGGCTTTGTTCTTCTGTGGGCGGTCATCATCTCGTGCGTCATCAAGTACTTCCTGCAGGTTGAGTTCGGGCGTCACGCACTCGCGCATAACCGGACTCCGTTTCAGGCACTCAATCAGTGTCCTGGCCCGAAGATTCGCGGCACGTCGTGGGTTGGGCTCGCCTATCTCGTCGGCTTCTCGTTCACGCTGTTCGCATTCTCGGGAATGCTGCGGGCAACGGCGGGCCTGCTGCATGGCATCGTCGCTCTGCACGGTACCGCAGAGACCTCAACCGATCTGTGGTCCGTCGTCGTGACGCTGCTGGTGCTCGTGATGCTGTGGCGCGACGTCTATCAGGATCTCGAAAAGCTGATCACGCTGATGGTCGGTATCTTCAGTGGCTCGGTGCTGATCGGCGTGTATCTGATTCAGCGGACGGAATTCGCGATCAGCAGCGAGCAGATTCGATCGGGGCTGACCTTTTCACTGGGGCCCGATCGGGAAGCCGCCGCGTACGCTGTCGTCAGCCTGCTCGGTGCCCTGGGAGCAACGGCCAACGAGATCTTCATGTACCCGTACTGGATTCTGGAAAAGGGTTACGGACGGCATCTTGGTTCGCCGGACAGTCCCGACTGGACCGAGCGAGCCCGCGGTTGGATTCGTGTCCTGCAGGTCGACGTCGCCGTCTGCACGTTACTCGCCACCGTGATCACGGCTGCTTACTTCCTGATGGGTGCCGCGGTGTTTTTCGGACGCGGCGAGGTGCCTCAGGGAGACGGCGTTCTCCCAAGACTCTCGGCGATGTACACGCAGAGTTTCGGCACGTGGTCGTATGCCGTGTTTATCGCCGGAGCATTCTGCACACTGCTGTCGACTCTAGTGGTCGGTATCGCGGCGGGCGGCCGGATGTGGGCGGACATGCTGTCGAGCGTGCGTCTGATCGACGGCAGCAACCCGCGATCGCTGCATCGCACGCATCGAACCTTTGAAACGCTGGCTATGACCGGTTGTCTGATCGCTGGTATCGGGATGCGTGTGGCTCCCGAAAAGCTGGTCATCTTCGGGCAGTATATCAACGGCGTCTTCTGCACGCCGCTGCTGATGCTGGCTGTCTGCTGGATCGCCTTTCGAACCGACAAACGCGTCCGCATGAGCAGCCTGACGGCGACACTGCTGATCGCGTCTGTCATCGTCATCACTGCCTGCATCGCCGGCCACTGCTGACGGCGTTGAAATAAACGAGTCGCGTTTGTGCCCCGACTGGATCGTCAGGTCGATGCCGGTATGCCAGCGTATCGCGTTGTTACCTGGCAAGTTGCGATGCGGAGTGTGCCTGCGACTCGTCAGTTCGCAACGCTGTTCTGCAGGCGGCATCTGGCGAAACGAATTCAGAAATCAGCGGCAGCCGAAGACACCGTTATGATCAGGAAATGCGAATCCGAGTTGCTGGCGGCGGGAGCATTTGAAACACTGGTTCGCCCACCCGCCGGTTTTCCGCCTCGGATCCTTCCTGCCGAATGCCCTGCCATGCGCTGTCGATTCACTCCCTGTCTGGTTCTGGCAGCGATTGCTGTTGCCTGTGGCTTGCCGCTGTCGACGCGCGCAGTTGAGACGCAGCCTCAAACGAAGGCTCCGGTGTTTGAAGAGGACGTGCTCCCGATTCTGGCTCGGCGATGCGCAAGTTGTCATGGCTCAAAGGCGCGGAAGGGAGATCTGGATCTGTCGTCGTTTGCGGCGCTGCAGGCTGGGGGCGAATCGGGGGAGCCGCTGCTGGCCGAATCGCTTGACGATTCGCTGCTGTGGCAAATGGTCGATGGTGGCGGGATGCCTCCGGGAGATTCGCCGCAGTTGACCGATGCGGAACTGGAACTCATTCGACGCTGGATCGAAGCGGGCGGTCCGGCCCGCGAGAAAGCCGCCGAGCAGATCGTCGCGCAGCACGACATCCTGCCGTACCTCTTCACCCGGTGCGTTGTCTGCCACGGCAAGCGGCAGCAGGAGGCGGGACTCGATCTGCGGAGCGTCGCGTCAATCCTCACAGGCGGAAAGTCCGGGCCGGCCGTTGTGCCGGGCCGGCCGGACGCGAGCCTCATCCTCAAGCGGATCCACGCGAAAGAGATGCCGCCGCCGAAGGAACTGATTCGCGCCGGCGTGAGGCCGTTCGAGTCGAATGAGACCGAGCTGCTGACGAAGTGGATCGCTCAGGGCGCGAAGGAATACGAAGTCACGGTCGATGCTCAGACCGGCGGGCCTGACCCGCTGGTTTCGGATGAGGATCGCTCCTTCTGGGCATTTCGGCCGCCACGCAAACCGAGCGTGCCTCAGGTCGACGATGCGAGCATGGCTCTCAAACCCGTCGACGCGTTTCTGCTGCGCAAGCTTCGCGAGAAGCAGCTCTCGTTTTCGGAGGAAGCGCCGCGGCTGACGCTGATTCGACGCGTTGCATTTGACCTGACTGGTCTGCCGCCGCAGTGGGCCGACGTTGAGCTGTTCCTCGCGGACGAGTCGACGGACTGGTACACGAAGCTCGTCGATTTCTACCTCGATTCGCCCCATTATGGAGAACGCTGGGGGCGCTACTGGCTGGACCTGTCTGGCTATGCGGACTCAGAAGGCAAGCGGTCCGCCGACCCGATCCGACCACACGCCTGGCGGTACCGCGATTACGTCATTCGGTCATTCAACAACGACAAGCCGTACAACCGCTTTCTGCTGGAGCAGATCGCGGGTGACGAACTGTTCGACTTCGAAAACACCGACGCAGTCACGCCCGAGATGATGGACGCACTCGTTGCGACGGGCTTCCTGCGGATGGCTCCTGACGGAACGGGCTCGGACATCGTCGACACTGTCGCCGAACGGTTTGAGGTCGTCGCTGATGAGATCGAGATTCTGGGCTCGTCCGTGCTTGGTCTGACACTGAAATGTGCTCAGTGCCACACGCACAAGTATGACCCGATTCCACAGCGCGACTATTACCGGCTGGTCGCCGTGTTTCAGGGTGCATACGACGTTTACGACTGGCTGAAGCCGACGTCCGTGGCCGGGCAGTCGAAGCAGGAAAACCCGACGCGACGTTATCTGCCGTACGTTTCGGCGGACGTGAAGGCTGAGTACGAAGCCGCTCGCCAGCCGATTCAGCAGCAGATCGACGCGGCACAGCAGAAGCTCGACGAAGCGACCTCAAAGCTGCGGGGAGAGCACTTCGACGTGAAGCTTGCGGAGCTGACCGAGGAACTGCGGGCTGATGTTAGAGTCGCATTTGACGCAAAAGCCGCCGAGCGTTCCTCCGTGCAGAAGTATCTGGTCGAGAAGTTCCAGCAGCGGCTGACGATCTCCGACGCTGACCTGCTGAAGCAGAACCAGGAACTGGCCGAGCTGAAAAAGTAGACTGACAAGCAGATCAAGGATCTGACTGCGAAGCTGCCACCCGAACCGATGATTCGCGCGTTGTGGGATCGCGGCGAGCCCTCGCCGACCTGGCTGTTCCGCCGCGGCGAGTTCACCAACCCCGGCGACCCGATTGGCCCCGGAGTTCTCTCTGTCCTCACCGACGGGCACACACAGTTTGAGCCGCAGCCGAAGCGCGGCGACTCGACCGGCCGGCGTCTGGCCTTCGCCGAGTGGCTGACGAAGCCGGATCATCCACTGACGTCGCGAGTGTTCGTCAACCGCGTCTGGTATCACCACTTCGGCCGCGGCATCGTCGAGTCGCTGTCGAACTTCGGGAAGACGGGCGTGCCGCCAACGCACCCGGAACTGCTCGACTGGCTGGCAACGTCGTTCGTCGAAAATGACTGGAGCCTCAAGTGGCTGCACCGCGAACTGATGAACTCGCGAGCTTACCGGCAATCGTCGCAGTTCCGTCCCGAAAGCCAGTCGCTCGATCGCGACAACCGCTGGCTGTCGCGAATGCCACTGCACCGCCTGGAGGCTGAGGCGGTCCGTGACAGCCTGCTTGCCGTGAGTTCGCAACTCGATGAAGCCGAGTTTGGAACACCCGACGAAGTCACGGTTCGTGCCGACGGGCTGATTACTTCAAAACGAACTGAAGCCGGCTGGCGACGCACGGTTTACGTCCGGCAGCGACGCAAGGAGATCCCAACAATTCTCGAAACCTTCGACCTGCCGCAGATGATTCCGAACTGCGTTGTACGCCCGAATTCGACAGTTGCGTCGCAAGCCCTGCACCTGCTTAACAACGGAATGGTCCGCGAGATTGCAGACGACTACGCCGACACAATTGTGCAAGAGGTCCCCAGTGACCGTTACCGGCAGATTGAACGCGTCTATCAGACTGCGCTGTCACGGAATCCGACTCCCGAGGAAACGCAGCTCGCCCTGGAGACGCTCGACAAACTGACGGCTCAGTGGGAAACGCAACTGGTGTCGGCTGCCGATGCGACAAAGACTGATTCAAAGCAGACCGACGGCGATCAACGCCCGGCCGAGACGCGAGCCCTCGCCAACTTCTGTCACATCATCCTGAACTCGGCCGAGTTCCTGTTTGTTGATTAAAAGATTCGACATGTCACCAGTCAGTGAAAAGCTGATCGAAGAGTTTCAGCGGCTGCCGGAAGCCGACCAGCGTGAGCTGCTGCTGGAGCTTCTGAAACGCGGTCCGGAACTCGACGGGCCGTCCATCGAAGATGACGAGGCCATCGCCATCGCGGCGGTGACTCTTTCACGACTGGACAAGGAAGAAGCTCGGGATGCCCAGGGTGTTTAATCGTGGAGACGTGTGGATCGTAGATCTCGGTCCGGTTGCCAAAATCCGGCCCGCGGTCGTCGTGAGTATTCCGTTTGAGGATCAGGACCGGGCGTTGATTACGTTGATCCCTCACACAACCAGCGTTCGAGGCAGCCGTTTTGAGGTCGCTTCGCAAGCGAGATTTCTGAAACGCGGAGCATTCGACGCTCAAAACCCGATTTCAATTCCGCCCCCACACCTGGTCAGGCGACTTGGTCGTATTCATTCAGACGAATTAACAGCAGGCGAAGCCGCAATGACGCGCTGGCTTGGGCTGAAGCAGGAATGACACAAATCCAGTAAGACAGGTCGACATGATTCACACTCAATCCTCACGACGATCCTTCCTGGGCAGTGTGGCGAACGGGCTGCAGGGGACGGCGCTGGCTTATCTGCTCAGCCGCGATGTTTATTCACAGCCGGACGTCTTCGCGGCGGAATCACACGCTCATGCGGAGCCGCGGGGGTTTGACCTGCTGCCGAAAGAGACGCATTTCCGGCCGCGAGCAAAGGCCGTTATCCAGCTTTTTATGCAGGGAGGACCATCCCAGGTCGACCTGTTCGATCCCAAGTCCGAACTGGATCGTAATCACGGTAAGTCGATTCTCAAGGACATCGCGAAAAACCTCTCATCGCCTGATGCCGCTGGCGGTCTGATGCGCAGCCCCTTCAAGTTCGCGCAGCACGGGAAGTCGGGCATCTCGGTCTCTGAGCTGATGCCGCACGTCGCGGAACATGTCGACGAGCTGGCGATCATCCGGTCGATGTTCAACACGCATCAGAATCATGAGCCGGCTCTGTTCAAGATCCAGTCCGGCAAGCTGATGCCCGGTCTGCCGTCGCTGGGTTCGTGGGTGACGTACGGGCTCGGCACGGAGAATCAGAACCTGCCGGCCTACGTCGTGCTCGATTCGCCCGACGGCCGGCTGCCGACGAACGAAGTTCAGAACTGGCAGTCCGGCTACCTTCCGCCGCTGTACCAGGGTACGCGGATGAGGTCGAAGGGAACTCCGATTCTGAACCTCAAGCCCGAAATCGAAGAGCCGTCGGAAGTTGAACGTCTCAGTCGCGACCTGCTCGCGCGGCTCGACCGGATGCACAAACAGAAGCGGCCCGGCGAACTGCAGCTCGACGCGCGCATCGCGAGCTACGAACTGGCGGCGCGAATGCAGCTTTCGGCGAGCGACGCGCTCGACGTTTCGCAGGAGTCAGCCGAGACGCTCGCGCTGTATGGCATCGATGAGAAGCCGACGGACTCGTACGGCCGGCAGTGCCTGATGGCGCGACGGCTGGTCGAGCGAGGCGTCCGTTTCGTGCAGCTCTACACGGTCGGGCAGCGGTGGGACAATCACAGCAATATCGGGACGTCACTTGCGTCGATCTGCAAAGAGACAGACAAGCCCATCGCGGGGCTGCTGACGGACCTCAAACAGCGTGGCCTGATGGACGACGTGCTGGTCGTCTGGGGCGGTGAGTTCGGTCGACTGCCAATCGCTCAGATGCGTCCCGGCAGCGACGTCTCGAAGGCGGGTCGTGATCACGGCCCGACCGGCTTCTCCGTCTGGTTCGCCGGAGCCGGCATCAAAGGCGGTACAGTCTACGGCAACACAGACGAAATAGGCTGGCGAGCCGTCGAAAACCGTGTCAGCGTCAACGACTGGCACGCGACGATTCTGCACGCCCTGGGTCTCAGCAGTGAACAGCTCTTTTTCGAGCATCAGGGCCTGAAAGAGCGATTGACCGGCGTCGAGAAAGTCCGTGTCGTCGAGGACATCTTCGCGTAGCCGGACGTCGTCCCGTCGCAGCGCGTTGTCTCTGACGAGATGTGTTGTGCCACTGGCTCTGACAGTGTTCGAGCACCCTCCCGCACTGTCAGAGCCAGTGGCGCACGTCGCGTCGAGTTGAATGAGTCTCCGAACACTCAATTTCACTCACACGTGACGACTCTGGCCGTCTTCCTCCCAGGCGACCCGGTACAGATCGGTGCGGCGATCATTCCAGTTCTGCACGTTGCCCTGCTCTCGGTGACGGCGGAGCATTTCGACATCGACATCGTGAATGATCATCGTCTCGATGTTCGCGTTGCATTCGGCCGCGATTGCGTCACGAGCGAACTCGGCATCAGCCGGCGTGAAGATCGCCGACTGCGCATAGTGGATATCCGAGTTCTCGACGAACGGCAGATTGCCCGTGCAGCCGGCAACCGCCACATACATGTGGTTCTCGACGCAGCGTGCCTGAGCGCAGTGGCGAATTCGCAGATAGCCGTGTCGAGTGTCGGTGTTGAACGGGACGAACAGAATCTGCACGCCTTTCTGAGCGGCAATCCGGACCAGTTCGGGAAACTCGACGTCGTAACAGATCAGAATGCCAATGCGTCCGCAGTCGGTCTCGAAGACTTCAACTTTGTCGCCCGGACTGACTCCCCACCACTTCTTCTCGCTGGGTGTGATGTGAATCTTGTACTGCTTGCCGAGCGTTCCATCGCGGCGAAACAGGTACGCGATGTTGTACAGAACGCCGTCTTCGACGACGAAATGCGAGCCGCCAATCACGTTGACGTTGTACTTGACCGCCATCTCGGTGAAGAACTCAAGATACTGCGGCGTGAATTCCGAAAGCTGACGGGCAGCCTGTCCGGGGCGGTTCTTCGGAACGCAGCTCAGCAGTTCGGTCGTGAACAGCTCAGGAAACAGCACGAAGTCCGACTTGTAGTCCGACGCGCAGTCGATGAAGAACTCACACTGCTGCGCAAACTCGTCGAAGTGCTTGATGGTTCGCATCTGAAACTGCACGATCGCGAGCCGAACTGGTTCGACGGGATTGTGAAACCGGCGTTTGGCACCGGGTTGATGATCCAGATTCAGCCATTCGCAGAACGTGGCGTAACCGCGTGAAGCTTCGTCGCTTGGAAAATAGTTGGGGATCAGTCCCTGCAGAGCAAAACCGTTGGAGATCTGAGCGGTCAGGACAGGATCGTGCAGCGACTTATCCATGACCTTTTCGACGTACTCGCGTGCAGACATTTCCTCCGCGTGCTGCCCGTAGCCTGGAATCCGACCGCCGATGATCATCCGGGCGAGGTTCTTCTCGCGGCACAGTTCTTTGCGAGCGTCGTACAGCCGTCTGGAAAGCTTCATGCCTCGGAATTCGGGATCGACCATGATCTCGATCCCGTACAGCGTGTCGCCCTTGCGGTTGTGATTGCGGATAAAGCCGTTGTCGGAAACGGCTTTCCAGTCATGCCAGGCGAGATTCGGATCAAAGTCCAGCATCACGCTGCTGGATGACGCTGCCAGCTTGCCATCGATCTCGATACATATCTGCCCTTCGGGGAAAATCTCCAGTTGGCTGGCAATCTGCGAGCGGCTCCAGCATTCCATGCCAGGGAAGCATTTCTGCTGCATGGCGACGAGTTGATCAAAGTCGTCGAGCGTCAGTTGGCGAAGCTGTATGTTCCACTCGAACTCATCCAGATTGATTGGCTTCATAGTGGACTGCGCTGGCCTTGGTTCGGGCTAATCTGATTCGGCAGTCGCGGACGCGTCGCTGGAAGAATCTGCTGCCGAAGTTTCCGCATCACTGGATTCTGCCTGGGCGTCGGACGGCTGAGAAGTCCCGGCGGGCACAGAATCGGACGAATCGCTTTTTGCCGATACTGGCTCAACAGCGTCAGTCTCGCTGCCGACGATGGACGCTTTCAGGATGTAGTCGAGACCTGGAAAGCTCTCTTTCAGATAGGTGTTGCCTTCGTAACGCATCCGGCCCTGATCGGGACGCTCACCGTACTGACTGCTGATCGAGTCTGCGACGTCCATGCCTTCAATCACGATGCCAAACGGCGCAAACGTCATTCCGTCGAGACGTGCGTTGTCACCGTAGTTGATAAAGATGTGCGTGGATCGTGAGTGGGGAGCATTGGTTTTACCGAACGTGACATAGCCGCGCTGGTTCGATTTGATGACGGGATCGTCGGGAACCGTTCGATCAGACCAGCGGGCGTTGACTTCGGGATCAGCCGCTACCCCGGCCTGACACATAAAGCCGGGGATCACACGGAAGAACGCACAGTCCGTGTAAAAGCCGGATTCAACAAGCTCGCGGAAGTGGGCCGCTCCAATGGGAGCCCACGCGGGATGGACTTCGATCAGAATGTCCCCCTTCGTGGTTTCCAGTCTGACGAGAAACGTATCGTTGTCGGCCGTCGCAACGGCTCCGCCTTCACCGCCGACCGTCGGCACCGGAGGAGCGCTCGTCGGCGTGTTCTGCGAACAACTCATCCCGGTGAGCATGGTCGCCAGGGCGAGGAAAGCCAGTGGCAGTCGGCTGGTACGTCGAGAAAAGCCCATCGTGATTCGTCTCCGAAACTACTTCTTCGAGGTGTCTTTCTTTGCGGCCTCTTCGGCCTTCTGCTCGCGATATGCAGCGATGATGCCTTCGGGGTCGTCGTTGAAGGCGTCGCGGCAGCCGGTACAGCAGACGTAATACTTCTCGCCTTTGTAGGTCACGGCGATCGTGCCGGCACCGCCAGTGACAACGCATTCGGGGCCGGTCGCATCCGACGCGGCGAGTCGCGTGCCTTCCCGCGTGTAGCCGACCTCGCCGACGCGCAGGTACAGCTTCTGAGTTGCTCGCCGCTTCTCGTACAGCACTGTCATTCGCTTGTCGTTCAGTTGCCGGAATGTGATCCGCCAGACGTCGGCATCCGCAGCAGGCTCGTTTGGCGGAATAGATTCGAGCACCAGTCGACCCTCATCGAGCTTGCCGGCTAGACGCTGCTTCGAGTCATCCGCGAAGACGGCGTCGAGCGTGTACTGCTTCGACTTCTGATCCCAGGAGAGCGTGCCGGTTTTGAGATGCTTTGATTTCTCGATTGAGTACACGATGCCGACACGGCCATCGTCGAAGTTCCAGACAAAGCCACCTGTCTCCTGCCAGCCACCGCGTGTCGATCCGCGCCGCTCCTGTCCGACGCCCCGCCATTCGCCGATCCAGTCGTTAAACCGGGCCAGCGACTCGCGAACCTCGACCTGCAGGGCCGACAGCTTCTTCTTTGTAGTCGCAGGCTGGTCAGCTCCGACGAGGCAGACACAGATCGCTGCCAACGCGAGCATTGCCAGAATGGAATTTCGCATGGGACACCTTTTGACCGCGGGAGTAGGAGCCGATTCGCTGTCTCGTTTAACGCCCAGCCGCAGGCGCCGGCCACCAAACGCCCCGAGACTGATCTGGCAGCCGGCGCGTTAAAATGACGCTTGCTGTCGAGCGTCTTTAAACCTGCGCCGCCGGCTTTTGTTTCGTCAGGAGTGAGACAACAACCAGCGTCAGGAATCCCAGTGGGATCGTCACGATGCCTGGCTGGCTGAACGGGACGAGCGCGTTTTCGGCCGGCAGGCCATAGACGTCTTTGAAGGTGTCCGCACTGACCAGAATCCAGCCGAGCGAGCTGACCATGCCGACGATAATCGCCGCGATGATGCCCTGTCGCGTCGTGCCTTTCCAGAAGAGCAGCATCACCAGGGCCGGCAGATTCGCCGACGCCGCGACGCTGAAGGCCCAGCCGACCAGATAGCCGACGTTGAGGCCCTTGAACAGGATGCCCAGGACGATTGCGATCGCTCCAACGAAGACCGACGCAATCTTCGCCACGCGAACCTGTTCAGCTCCGGTCAGTTCAACTTTCAGGAAGTTGCTCAGCAGGTCGTGAGTCACTGCACCGGCTGACGCAAGGATCAGTCCGCTGACCGTTCCGAGCACCGTCGTAAACGCGATTGCGGAAATCGCCGCAAAGAGAAACTCGCTCATACTGCGAGCCAGCAGCGGGGCGGACATGTTCGAATCGGTGACGTCCATTGCACCGCTGGTCATCGCCCCCAGGCCCATGTACAGAGTCAGCACGTAGAAGAAACCGATACTCGCAATGCCGACGATCGTACTCTTCCGCGCGGCAGCGGCATCCTTGACCGTGTAGTAGCGAATCAGAATGTGCGGCAACGAGGCTGTGCCGCAGAACAGGGCGAGCATCAGCGAGAGGAAGTTCAGCTTGCCGAGTAGCGCCGGTTCGCGAATTCCCTTGAACTTGGGATGCTCGCCGGGACGCAGCACATGACTGCCAGGGGTCGGTTTCTGGAAGTAGACGGTCGTCGTCGACCCATCTTCCTCCGCAACTGTCTGGCTGCCCCACAGAACAACGGTGCTTTCCTGCAGTGTGCGGAAGAATTCAAACGGACCAACCGGCCCAGTGGTTACTTCTTCACCTGGCGAACTGCCTCGCAGGCTGCTGACATATCCAGTCGGGTGAAGTTCTGGATCGCCTTTCTTCGTCCCAAGCGGTCGTCCGTTGACGAGTTTCTTCCCATCAGTTGTTACGGTTAGCGACTGGCCCTCGCGGAGAGTGAGCACATTACCGTCAGCAACCTTTTCTTTCTTCCAGACGGTAATCTCGCCCGACTCTTTGTTGCGCGTTCGAACGAATCCTGAGTCCGCCCAACCACCCGTCTGAGGAAGCAATTCAACGTCGGCGGGGAGTATTGACGAGATCGCGGCCGCATCTTCGCCGGGACAGACCAGCCACTGAAAGTGGTGACCGTCTGCACCGCCGGCTTTCACCGTGAAGCCACGATTCAGAATCATCACGGTCAGGATTGCGCTGAACAGAACCAGGAGCGAGCCTTTCAGAAACTGCACCCAGGTCGTCGAAACCATGCCCGCCGTGACGACGATCAGAATGACAACCGCTCCCACGATGACGACGCCGACCCAGTGATCAAAGCCCAGCAGCGGCTGCACGAGGACACCGGCTCCGACCATCTGCGGGATCAGATAAAATACGCTGACCGCCAGCGTGCTGATGCCCGCAGCGATCTTGATCCCCGGTGACTGAAACTTCGCGTTCAGCGCGTCTGCAAACGTGAACTTACCGAGTCGCTTCATGGGCTCGGCGACGACAAACAGGGCGACGATCCAGCCGGCGAGAAAGCCGATCGAGTACAGGAAGCCGTCGTACCCGTAAAACGCGATCATGCCACAGATGCCGAGAAACGACGCGGCCGACAGATAGTCGCCCGCGAACGCGACGCCGTTGACGAACCACGGAATCTGGCCGTGAGCTGCGAAGTAGCCTTCCGACGACTGAGCCTTCCGCCCCATGTAGAAGCTGATGCCCAGCGTCAGGCCCACAAACAGAAAGAAGATGACGACCGCAATGAGCGAAGGCTCGTAAATCACTGGTCGCTCTCCTTGCTGGAGCCCTCTGAGCCGTTCTCACGGCACAGCCAGCCATACAGCAGAGCGAGCAACAGGGCAGCGATGATCAGCCCGAAGCCGTACAGAATGGCAAGGTTCAGACCCGCGACCGGCGTCGACTCCATCGACTCAGGCCGGAACGCGCTGAGATAGACGAACCCGCCATACAGCGCGAGATAGACGACGAAGAGAACCAGCCCGATGCGGGCGTTCCGACTTTCCATGGAAGCCTCAGATTTGATGTCGCGTTGATAAGATTCAGTCGGCAGCGCAAAGACGCGGAGTCGCAAAGGACGCTGAGTTCAAAGCCGGGATTTCAGGATCGAATGAACGACAGAGAAATTCGGCGTTCTGGATGGAAGCGGAGTCCAACGTGTCCCATCTTTGCGTTGCTTTGCCCCTTCGCGTCTTGGCGCTGCAGACAGCCCTGGTCGCTGAAGCGGGCCAGAATACCGGTCGGCATTCGGTCAAAAAAGGAAAGGCCGATGCGTGAGCATCGGCCTTTCGATGACAGTTTGTCGAAAGCTGTCGGAAACTGCAGTTAAGCAGCACTGACAAGGATCGCGGCGGCCTGTCCCTGAGCGGTCACGTTCAGGTTCAGAATCACCTTCGCCGAACTCGTCAGGTGCTCGCCATGCACAACGTTCAACGGGCAGTTGCTGTCAGGCTGCGAGTAATTCAGCACGGCCGGGATGAGGCCACGCTTCGCGGCCAGCAGCGACGCGGCCAGTTCGAGCGTTCCACAGGCAGCGCCCGAATTCCCGATGTAGCTCTTCAGTGCAGTAACCGGAATATTCGGTAACGCGTTACCAAACACCGTTGCCAGCGCATCGGCTTCTTCAATATCGGCCTGCGTTTCGCCCAGTCCGTGAGCATGAATCTGCCCGACTTCCGACGGGTTGATCCCGGCATCCCGCAAAGCGGCGGTGACGGCGTTCACCATGGCCAGGCGACGGTCGGCTTTTCCATTGATGTCCATCACACACGAACCGCCGATCCCCAGAATCGTGCCGAGGATTTCCGCACCGCGCGCCGTTGCGTGCGACTCTTCCTCAATGATGAAAGTGCAGGCGCCCTCGCCGACGACCTGCCCACGGCGAGTCGCATCGAAGGGTCGGCACCAGGTACCCGGATCCGCTTCGTCGCCATAATCGGCCAGCTCATCCCACAACCGGGCATGAATTGACTTGACCGATTCGACGCGCGTGCCGGTCGAGCCGCCGAGCATCATGTCCGCGCGATTGTTGCTGATGATCCGGTACGCTTCGGCAAGCGCGTTGATGCCCGACGCTTCGGCCATGGTCAGCGAGTTATTGGGGCCGCGCGCGTCGGCGCGGATTCCGATATGGCAGGCTGGCATGTTCGGCAGATACTTGAGCAGCCAGAGCGGCTCCATCTGAGTGAGCCCCTCGTCTCCCCAGCGATCAAACTGAAACTCCTTGCCGTTCGATGCGGCGAAAGCTCCCGGGGCGAGCACTTCCGGCGGGCTGAACATCTGATTGGCGCCGAATTCGACACCCAGCCGGGTGTGATCAATCGCGTCGAGCTCAAGCTTGCCGTCAGCGATGGCCAGATTCGCCGACGCAACGCCGAGCTGAATCTCGCGGCACATGATCTTGATGCTCTTCTTCTGGTCCTTACTGTCAAAGTACTGCTTGCGAGCGGATGACTCGTCGAACTCCTTGACTTCGCCCGCGACATCATGCGGCAGCGCGGTGCCCGCCAGTCGTTCGACCTTTGACAGGCCGCTCTTCATCTCCGCGATTCCGCTCCAGAAAGCGTCTCGCCCGATTCCGATCGGACTGATAATTCCTGCGCCGGTGATCACGACGCGTCTCAATTCATTACTCATGGCGGTTTTGCAGACCCAGCTTCAGACAGGAACCGGCGCCGTTTGACCGGTCGCCGGTGTCGCCCGAAACGGGACAACAGCCGGCGTCCGGCGACGCGCGCATTTCAACCGTCCGTCATGGACGGAGAGACCCAGTGTCTCAGGAAAACAGGCAGGAGCCAACGGTTCTGCTGACCGGACAAACGACCCAGCCGTCCGGGTGCCCCAGCAGAATTCGCGGCCGAGGATTCAAGGCGGGAGATTACTCAGCGAACGACAAAGGAAACCCGAAGCCTGTCAAAAAATCAAGCGCCCGCTCGACGCCGGCAGTTCGCGTCAGTGTTCTCTGATGCGTCTGTCTGAAACGCACTCGCGTTACGAAACTGTCCCGACGGTCTCCCCGGTCGGGACAGTTCTGAACCGTCGACTTTAACGTCGTGCTGATTTGGCTGAGGATGAATTTCGAGAAGCTACTCCGACCGCATTCCCTGCCCTTCGACCGCTTCAACCTCGACAGTGCTCGGAGGATGAACAGCAATGACGACGACGGGAGTACCGGTATCAAGTCGATCTGATGGAGTAACCGCCGAGTATTCCATTGTCCGGCCCTTCACCATTAAAGTGACTTTGCCAGTTCCGGTTCCACCTTCAGGGATCGACAGGTAAACGGAACCTTCGGTACCGAGAGTGTCGCCGAGCCGCACCGTGCCGTCGTGCTCCAGACGGTGCAGGCGACGGACGAGCCACCCCATTGCGTACATCGTCCAGCCACCGGCTGCCAGAGCCAGAAGGGTACGTTCGTAGTCAGCATAGTCAGTGGGTAACGCCCGGCCGACGAGTCCGAAGATGGTGATGCCCGCCAGCACCGCTCGCAGACTGAACATCCCGACGAACCAGACGTCCGCAGCAGGTGAGTGTCCGATTGCCGTGTCGCCACTGTCGACGTCCAAGTGCGGAATGTCGACGTCCGGGGTGCCGAGATCGAGAGCCGGCGCATCGGTGGATGCGTGGCCGTGTCCGAGCAGGCCGAGCGCAAACTGGCCGAGAAAGACGATGCCGCCGATCACCGCGCACCATGTAAAGAATGTGTCCATTCGATTGCCCTCTGACTTCTCTCACCGTGGCAACTGAAGACGGCCAGGCCGCCTCCGAACGGTCGAACTCCCGGCAGGATCAAACAGCGTACGACGACGTCAGAGCTTCGCGCCTCGAGAAGCTGCTCCGGTCAAGCTGAAAGGATTCAGTCTGCCAGGCGAGAGTTGCCGTGTCGATCAGAACGTCAAACTCTGACGTCACAGCACGCGGATTCCCAGAGCACTGAGAGTCGGCAAAGAAACGGCTCAGTGGACGACTTCGGGGAATTCGGCTTTCAGCAGGGCCACGAGTTTTGGAATGCAGCGTTCGAAGGCTCGGGCGCGGTGGCTGATGTGGCTTTTGACGATGGGGCTCAGTTCGCCGAACGTGCGGTGATACTCGCGCACCAGAAAGTACGGATCGTAACCGAAGCCGTTGGTGCCGCGCGGCTCGTCGATGATTCGGCCGCGGCAAGTGCCTTCCTGGGTCAGCCGGATAGTTCCTTCCGGGTCGGACACGGCGACGCTGCAGGTGTAGCCGGCTCCGCGCCGTTCGGGCGGAACGCCTTCGAGTTCCTGCAGCAGCTTTGCGTTGTTCTTTTCGTCGGTCGCGTCGTCGCCGCTGAAGCGTGCCGAGTAAACACCTGGAGCCCCTTTCAGCGCATCGACACAGATACCACTGTCTTCGGCGAGCACCCACTGGTTGAGATGCTGCGCCGTCTCCGCTGCTTTCTTCGCGGAATTGCCGGCGAAC
>WGMU01000040.1 GCA_016124895.1 bacterium | reverse complement strand
GTGCATGTGCTGCTGCTCAATCGCGACGGCAGTGTGAAGCAGACTGTGGAGATCAACTCCAGCACAACCAACGGGCCCACCCTCAGCGATTACGACACATTCGGGACTTCGTTGACGTCGCCGGGTGATCTGGACGGCGACGGCGTGAACGATCTGGCCGTCGGAGCCGGAAAGGGCGGCGGTGTGTACTCGAATCGCGGCGCGGTGCATGTGCTGCTGCTCAATCGTGACGGCAGTGTGAAGCAGACGGTCCAGATCAACTCCAGCACAACCAACGGGCCCAGCCTCAGCGATCTCGACTTGTTCGGGAGTTCGTTGACGTCGCTGGGTGATCTGGACGGCGACGGCGTGAACGATCTGGCCGTCGGAGCCTACCAGGACGACGAGGGCGGCAAGTATCGTGGCGCGGTGCACATCCTGTTTCTGGCGGAGATCGACACCACGCCGCCCACCGTGACGGTCGCGCTGGATGATTCGTCGTTGATCGCTGGCGAGACGGCAACGGTTACGTTTACGTTCTCGGAAGCAGGCGTCGACTTCGCGGCTGAGGACGTCACCGTTGAAAACGGCGTGCTGTCCGGACTGGCTGCGACCGGAGATCCGCTGGTGTTTACGGCGACGTTCACTCCGGATGCGGGTGTCGAAGACGCGACGAACGTGATCCGTGTCGGGACGACCTACACCGACGCGGCCGGCAATGCGGGCGCGGCGGGTGTGTCGGCGAATTACGCGATCGACACGCTGGCCCCGACGGTGACAGTGAACGTTGTCGACGCGGCTTTGAATGTGGGCGACAAAGTTTCGCAGGTGACGTTCGAGTTCAGCGAAGCGGTGACCGGGTTTGATGCTTCGGACGTCTCCGTCAATGGCGGCGTCCTGTCGAACTTCATGACCGTTGATGCGGACAGCTTTACGGCGACGTTCACGGCCAGCGACGACACGGAAGCAACCGGTTCGGTCAGCGTGGGCACGGGCTATACAGACACCGCCGGCAACACTGGTTCGGGCGGCTCCGGCAACGTCAGCATCGACACGCTGGCTCCGACAGTGGTGATTACGCCTGACGGGACGACGACCAGCGATTCACCCATCGTGTTTACGTTCCAGTTCAGCGAAGCGGTCAGCGGATTTGTTGTCGGCGACGTGAGCATCACCAATGGAACGGCCGGGACGTTCACTCCGGTCGACGGTGACACATTGACGCTGGCAGTGACTCCGGCCGCGGCGGGAGACGTTTCGGTGAGTGTCAGCGGTGGAGCGGCTCAGGATACGGCCGGGAATGATTCAGGAACCGCTTCCGCCACGGTGACGTTCCAGAGCAGTACAGGGGAACCCGTCGATGTGACGTTGCCAGGAGCTGCAGGTGGTGGTCCGATAGAGTTCGAGGTGCTGCGGGATGGTGCGGATCTGGTGGTCCGGCAGGTCGGTGGCAGCGAGGTGTCTCGTCAGACAGCGACTGATGTCAGCGTGCTGCGGATTTCCGGGTCTGCCGAAGACGATGTGGTGACGGTGCTCAATACCGGCATCGCGGTGGATACGCCGATCGTGTTTACCGGTGAGGACGGGAATGATCGATTTGATGCGTCGCTGGCAACGGGCAACGTGAATCTGACGGGGAACGGTGGCGACGATGTGCTGATCGGTGGCTCGGGGAATGACACGCTCAATGGCGGCAGCGGCAAGGACGAGCTTGTCGGCAACACCGGTGACGACCTGGTGCAGGGACAGGGGTCGACGGGCGATACGCTCGACGGCGGCGATGGTAACGACACACTCAACGGCGGCAGCGGGAACGATCTGATCCGTGAGTTCTTCAGCGGCAACGTCACGCTGACGAACTCGATGATGACCGGGCGCGGTACGGACACGGTCATCAGTGCCGAACGGGCGATGCTGACAGGCGGTGGTGCGGCTCAGTTGATCGATCTGAGTGCGTTCTTCACGGCGGGACTGACATCGTCGATCATCAACGCGGGCGGTGGTGATGACACGATCCTGGCGACGGACGGCGGCGACATCATCAACGGTGGTGGTGGCAGCGACCTGATCATTGCGAACGGTGCCGACGATCGCGTGTTTGGCGGTTCGGGTGCGGACACAGTCAATGGCGGCGCAGGCAACGACTTCATCAAGGGCCTGGGCGGCTCGGGCGATCAGTTGATCGGCGGTCCGGGCAACGACACGCTCAACGGCGGCCGCGGTGTCGATCGGGTCATCGCGAGTGCCGACGCGGACTTCACGCTGACGGTCAGTTCGCTGACAGGTGATGGCAACGACGTGCTGCTGGCTCTGGAGATTGCCGAGATCAATGCCGGGGACTCGGATAACCTGATCGACGTGAGTGCGTTCATCGGCTTCCGCGGTTTCGTGCAGGTGCGTGCGTTCGGCGGGAACGACACGGTCATTGGCTCGGCTGGCCCGGATGTGATCAACGGCGGCGACGGGAACGATTCGCTGGTCGGCAATGCCGGCAACGACGTGCTCAACGGCGACGCCGGCAACGACACGCTGCTGGGCAAAGAGGGCGACGACACGCTCAACGGCGGCGATGACAACGATGGCCTGTCCGGAGCGGACGGCAACGATGTGATCAACGGCGACCGCGGCTTCGACCGAGCGTTCGGCGGGATGGGTAACGACACCCTGACCGGCGGCAACGCGCGAGACACGCTGATCGGCGGCGACGGTGACGACTCGCTCGAAGGCAACGACGGCCCGGACACCCTGGTCGGAGGCACCGGCAACAACGACGCCTCAGTCGGCGACGTCTTCAACGACGCGACAGCCACCATCGACGAAGCCTTCAAACTCGACCCACTGCCACCCTGGGTCGATCAGGTGTGAGCCAGATGTGCCTCAAGAGCGCAATTGTAAACTCGTTGCAGTTCGTCACCTCGGCAAACCCAAACGACGAGAAGTACGCCTGCGTTAATTGCACCCAGTGATCGCGACGAACCTCGCGGACGAAAAGCCCACAACTGACTGCGGTCGATCGGACCGGAGCGTCGAATGGAAGCCGTCGAAATGACTCCGGTGTATCCGACCTCCGCAGATTCGGGATGTTCGTTCGTGAACGAGGACGCGAGCATTGGAAGTGGGCTTTTCGTCTTTCGGGTGGTTGCAACGACGAACTGCAGTGAGTTCGCGGTTGTGCTCTGGCGGCGCTTCTGCTTCAGACTTGATCGACCCAGTCGGGGCGCGGGTCAAGCTGGAAGGCTTCGTCGATTGTGGCGGTGGCGTCGGTGAAGGTGTCGCCGAGTGAGGCGTCGTTGTTGCCGGTGCCTCCAACGAGGGTGTCATCACCGTCGTTGCCGGCCAGCGAGTCGCCGCCATCCCCCCCGACCAGGGTGTCCCGAGCATTGCCACCTGTCAGTGTGTCGTTGCCACTACCGCCAAAGCCGCGATCATAGCCCCGACCGCCGTCAATCAGGTCATCTCCCGTGAAGCCCGCGAGGCCGTCGTTGCCGCTGTCACCACGGAGAGTGTCGTTGCCCTCCCTGCCGAGAAGAGTATCGTTTCCCTCACCACCCATCAGAAGATCCGGACCAGCGGATCCGATCAGGAGATCGTTGCCTCCGTTGCCGCGAATCAGCGTGTAACCGCGGAAGCCCAAGAATCCACTGACGTCTATTACATTGTCCGACGGGCCGCCATTCAGCTCCGCGACTTCGATGGCCTGCACGACATCCGTGCCGAGGCCGGTCAGCGAGGTGTTGGTCAGCGTGAAGTCGACATCGCCAGAGTCGATCAGCCGATCGATGCCGCGTCCGCCGTTGATGGTGTCATTGCCGCTGCCGCCGCTGAGCCAGTCGCCGGAGCCGCCAAGCCCCTTCAGCAGGTCATCGCCATTGCCGCCGATGAGCGTGTCGGACCGCGAGCTGCCAAGCAGGCGGTCGTTCCCGTCCCGTCCCTGCAGATGGTCCGAGCCGCCGCCCCCGCGAAGAACGTCGTTCCCCGGCGACCCCACCAGCGAGTCATTGCCCGGTCCGCCCAGCAGCGTTATCGATGTCATTCCTGCCGTGAAGAACGCCCCGGCATCAAGAGTGTGCCCGGAATCCTTGAGCTTCAGCGTCGCCCGTTCCACGGCGTCGATTGTGTCTGTACCGCGGCCTGTCATAGTGGAGTTCGTCAGCACGCCATCGTCAGAAAACGTCTCGCGGACCAGGTCGTTTCCATCGTCTCCATTCAGTGTGTCGTTCCCGTCGCCACCTTCCAGACTATCAGCTGATCCACCACCGCTGAGCAGGTCGTCCCCGGAGCCTCCTGACAGTTCGTCCCGACCACTGCCTCCGATGAGCACGTCCAACGAGGTTCCTCCCGTGAGCACATCGTCACCCGAGTGACCGGAAAGATGCACGGCCGTGGTGGCCAAGGTCGCGTCGAACTGATCGTCTCCCGCCTGACCCAGAAACTGGATTGGCGCTGAAAAGCGATCGCCGGTACTGAGGACCGAGACCAGATCGTTGCCTGCTGATCCCGTGATCCGCAGCAGGCTCATCGTACTGACTAGCTGCCGCAGCAGTTCACCGTC
This sequence comes from bacterium, assembly GCA_016124895.1. GTDB lineage: Bacteria > Planctomycetota > Planctomycetia > Planctomycetales > Planctomycetaceae > JAPOLP01. The sequence goes on along the minus strand of WGMU01000040.1, from coordinate 21,513 downwards.
CAGGGATGTGCGAACCACGAAATCGTCGTCATCCAGCAGCACTTCCGTGACTACATCGCTTCCCGCCAGCGTGACTTCACCAAGTGTTCCGGCTCTTTCGACACCCAGCAGTGCGGCCCCCTGTGACCACATGTCATAGGCGACATCGCCAATGAATTGAACAGGCTCGGGGTTCCAGCTGGTGCCCATGTCAACGACGTCACCGCTGTCGCGGCGTACCAGCACGCGATTCGATGTGCTGCTGAGGTTCAGCACCTCACGCAGAGACAGAGTGAGGTGATTGTCGCCAGTACCTCGGATGTCTATCGACTCAATGTCGATCAGCCGGTTGTCAGAAATCTCCGTCAGGTCCAGCAACAGGTCCGCCCCATTCAGCCTGAGCGTGTCTTCTCCAGTACCACCGACAATACGCCGCGTGCCGTCGAAGGTCACATCCGGGATTTCAAGGATGTCTGCGCCCTGTCCTCCCAACAGCACGTCATCTCCGCCGTCGCTGATCAGAGTGTCGTCGCCACGTCCACCAATCAGATTGTCAACAGCGGCTCCCTGTGTCGCCCGCAGAAGATCGTTCAAGTCGCCGCCTGTCTGTCTCTCTGCACCTTCGGACGACTCTCCTCCAAAGACGACAAAGGCCTGCCCACGGTGCAGCGAACTGGTAGCGTTGGGGGCTCCAATAATCACGTCGTCAAAGCCATCGCCGTTGAAGTCGCCAGCTCGTGATACGGACTCGCCTGTCTGATAATGGGCGTGGGGTCCGTCCAAGCGAAAGCCATTTGTGCCGTCAAGTTCATCCAGTGGAAACGATGAGGCAAACGGCCCGCCGTGCCCGAACACGACATATACCTTGCCGACGCGCTGTGATTGCGATGCGAAACGGTCTGGTGCAGAGATCAGGAGATCGTCGAATCCATCTGCGTTGACATCGCCGGCGCCAGAGACGGAGAGGCCCAGTCGGTCGTCATCCTCAAGCCCAGCGATAAGAAATCCGTTCGTGCCATCAATTGCCGCCAGATCGATAAGGGCTTCAAACGGGGCCGACCGGCCAAACAGGATGGAGACTTCGCCCTGGTCTTCCGGGCCTGCGCTAAAGGCGCCGATCATCAGGTCGTCAAACCCATCACCGTTGACATCGCCCACGCCCGCCACGGCATCTCCAGACTGGTCTCCCGGAGTTCGTCCTGAGATTCGAAAGCCGTTACTGCCGTCAAGCAGTGTGAGGTCTACAACCGCGTCAAACCCCGACTCCTTGCCAAGGAGCACATAGCTCTCACCCACCGGTTCGAGGCCATCGGGAATAGTCGTAGTGACTCCAATAATCAGGTCGTCAAAGCCGTCGGCATTGATGTCGCCCGCGGACGCGATCACGTCTGTCCGGATGCTTTCCACCAGCCCGGGTACGTGAAATCCGTTTGTTCCGTCCAGTGAGGCAAGGTCGACATCGGCGTTAGTGTACTGTGGCTTTCCGAAGACAACAAACGCCCCGCCTACCAAGGGGAGTCTGGCAGGTATCAGTCCGACAGCACCGATGATCAGATCGGCGTAACCATCGCCATTCACATCACCAGCAGTCGACACCGCGAAGCCAGAGTCGTCAAAGATCGCCGCTCCACAAATTCTGAAGCCGGTCGCGCTGTCCAGCGTGTTCAACTCGATGGTTGGTGGTAACGCTTCCCTGCGGCCGAAGATGACATAGCTTTCGCCTGCATCCCTCCGTCCATTCGGATCCGCCCGGTGCGCTCCAATCAATAGATCAGCCAGCCCATCTCCATTGACATCGCCAGCCGCTGAAACGGCGGTCCCTGAACGGTCTCCCGGGTCGATTCCCTTAATGCGAAAGCCATTCGTTCCGTCCAGATCACGCAGGCTCTGAACAGGTGCAGAACCGGATGGTTGTCCGAAGACGACGTAACTTTGCCCACCCACATCGACGCCGCCACCCGACAGTGAGCCGATAATCACGTCACCATACCCATCTCCGTTAAAGTCGCCAGCGTCAGAAACGGAGGTACCAGCGCGATCGAGACCGAGCACGCCTTCCAGCCGGAACCCGTTCGCCCCATCCAGGGTTCCCAGGGCAACGGGGTGTGGCGCCGCTGGCAGTACCCGCAGTTCCAGCACCTCAACCAAGTGCTGCTGCCGGACAGCACGTTTGCGACGCCGCGAGAACGCCCGCGGATTCAGATACTGATCAGACACGATCTAGCCCGTGCTAAATTGCTGCAAGAGTGACTCCAATCTGCACAGGATGCCTGGATTGACACTTCATGGCAACCGTAGATGACATTCTGCTTTGTATTGAGCGGTCCGTCATGGCGGCGTCGACGTGCAAATCGAAACCAAGCCGTGACTGCGACGGAAAGTGAGACTGTGTCCAGACGGGACAACGCCGCTGTGATTTCAACGGATCTCTTCGCTGCGGCGGTCCAGGCGACCGACGTCTGCCCGGCAACTGTTGAGGGCGCGATGAGACCGGATGTACGAACGAGACTGACAGACAAGGCCCAGGAGGTTGTCGACCGGAAGCAAATCGACCACACATTCGCCGAACCACCCAATGACGTCGTGGTGATCTGACTATGAATTCGGACATAATGACCGTGCGTTTCCTGTATCGCGAACTGAGGCAAAAGTAGTCTGCGCAGGCCTCTGGAACAGTTCACCTGGGAGGAAGAGGGCACTGAGCCCGAGTCAGAACTTCTGACTGAATCTGTACGCATCAATAGTCAATTGGATGGTCAACGGGCATCTGAAGAATGTCGCGTGATGTAATGTCTGTCTGCTTGCCGAATCATTCGGCTGAGGCTCATTCTGTTTGGGCACCCAGCAAGTATCTCTGAGGGAAATGTCCGGAAGAGTTCTCGCGTCAGAGGCAGCGAATGCGGACAGTTTGCTGTCGGGCCGGGCGTGTGGTTACTTTGAGCAGAGTTCTGAAGGCTCCTCCTGATTTTTCAGCGGGACGTCGACGATTCTCTCACGCATATCGGGAAAAGCGGTTTTCAAGCATGGCCGACTCCTTGAATTCCAACCGAGACAGTCGGCTGCAGCGGGCAAAACAGGGGGATGAGGCGGCCCTGGGGGAACTGCTGGACGAGTTTCGGCCGTATCTGCGGCTGCTGGCTGCTCGGGCGCTGGACGATCGGATGGCGGGACGTGTCGATGCCTCGGACGTGGTTCAGCAGACTTATCTGTCAGCGGTGCGTCGATTTAACGAATTCACCGGAGATGACGTCGAAGGGCTGATCGGATGGCTGCGCGTCATTCACGAGCACAATCTGATCGACACGGCACGCAAGCACCTGGAAGCCGAACGGCGGTCCGTCCGTCGCGAGGAACCGGGTGTCGCGACGGCGCCGTTGGCGATCGAGGAACTCACGTCGCCAAGTCATCGCCTGATGCGGGGAGAAAAAGCGGTCGAACTGGCCAACTGGCTGACCACGCTGCCGGAAGACCAGGGCGAAGCGGTCCGACTTCGGTATCTGGACGGAAAGTCAATTGAGGAGATCTCACAGCAGATGGATCGATCGAAACGGTCCGTTGCGAACCTGCTGCATCGAGGATTGACTGCCTTGAGGACTCGACTCAACAACGGCGGAAATGAATAGCGTCAAGAAGGCGGTCCAATGCCGGAACGTGATCACGGCGATCAGCCAGTCTCGGACGAGCAGTTCGACAATCTGATCCTGGAATTCTACGAGCAGCTTGATCGGGGGGAGAGTCCCTCGCCAGACGACTTCATTGCCGCACATCCTGAGTACAGCGATGAACTCGAACTGCACTTTGCTGATGTCGCCGCGATTGAGCTGATCGCCGGTCCGACCGCGCCATCCAGCCATGTCGAGCAGACCCTCATTAACAGTGACACGAAGAGCCAGTCGCTGGACGGGACATTCATCAGTCAGACTCAGAAGCGGCAACCGTTTCTGGGCGACGCCGCTGGTGATCTGCCGCTTGACGCCTTCGGCCGTTACACGATTCTGAAGGAACTGGGCCGTGGGGCGATGGGCGCCGTCTATCTGGCGAAGGACGAGCAGCTTGACCGCGAAGTCGCCTTGAAGATTCCGAAATTCGACGGTGATGCCGATCCCGGCATCCTTGACCGGTTCTATCGGGAAGCACGCTCCGCGGCAGCACTTCACCATCCCGGCATCTGCCCGATCTTCGACGTCGGCGAGATCGACGGGCAGCACTATATCACGATGGCCTTTATCAAAGGCCATCCGCTACGGGACATCACGAAGAGTTCGGCGCGTCAGGATGGTCAGCAGGTGGCTCACGTGATCCGCTGCATTGCGCTCGCGATGACTGAAGCACACGCACATCAGGTGGTCCATCGTGATCTGAAGCCAGCGAACGTGATGATCAACACGAAGAACGAACCCGTGGTGATGGACTTCGGGCTGGCACTGCGGTCGGTCGAAGGTGAAGAACGCCTGACTCATTCCGGTATGACCGTGGGCACGCCAGCGTACATGTCGCCGGAGCAGGTTGACGGAGACCTTGAAAAGATCGATACCCGCTCAGACATCTACAGTCTGGGCGTCATCTTCTACGAACTGCTGACCGGCCAGTTGCCGTTTCAGGGCAGCCTGCTGTCGATTCTCAGGCAGATCGCCACCGACGACCCGCCTCCGCCCGCGGAAGTCTGTGACGGCGTCGACCTGAATCTGCAGGACTTATGTCTGCGGATGCTGGCTAAAGAACCAGCCGACCGCCCGGAATCCATGGAGAAGGTTGCCGAGGAACTGACGTCCTGGCTGTCCGGCCAGCGCAGCAGCACGGACAGCAGCAGCGTCCCGGAAACATCGAGTGTCCGGCCATTGACCCAGACGGAATCTGAGAACGCTCAGACAGCCGCGAAGTTGCCAACGCGTCCGGCATCTGGAGCAGCAGCGCAGGTACCGCCGTGGAAGAAGCCCACAGTGCTGCTGGGAGCACTCGGTGGCGTCGGTGTGCTGCTGGCGATTGTGATGTTCTTCCTCAAAACACCCTACGGCACACTGCGCGTCGAGGTGTTCGATCCCGATATCGAAGTGTCCGTCAAGAGCACGGGAATCGTCGTTCGGGGCACGGACACACAGGGCGTCGAGGTCTCTCCGGGCGATCACATTCTGCATGTCAAAGGCGGAGCGTTCGACTTTGACACAACCGAAACGCTGAGCCTGAAAAAAGGCGACGACATCGTCGTGAAGGTCGAACTCACCGAAGGCCAGGTGCAGGTTCTGCACGACGGGAAAATCATCGGGTCAGCTCGACCGGCTCAGTCACCTTCCGGGGAGGCGATCGCAGACTCGACTGCCGGCGGTGTTCAGGATCTCGATCGCACGCAATCCGTATCAGGTCACTCGGTCGATCCCGATGCCCCACCTCCTGCGGTCGCTCCGTTTGATGCCGGACAGGCCCGGGCTCATCAGCAGGCATGGGCGGACTACCTTGGGCTGCCGGTTGAGAAGGAGATCGAACTGCCCCACGGCGAGAAGATGGCCTTCATGCTGATCCCGCCGGGTGAATTCATGATGGGCACAAGTGACGAGGACATCGCGCGGCTTTCGGACATCCTGTCTCAGGACGCTGGCGACACATTTGCTGCCTGGTGCCTGGCCGATCTTTCCCACGCAACACCGCAGCATCGCGTGAGAATTACCAGACCGTTCTATCTGGGGAAGTACGAGGTCACGTTAGGACAGTGGGACAGTGTCATGGGAGACAATCCGTCCCAGCATATGGACCGCGTGCGGAACCCGACGGATTACGTGGTCTGGGACCAGGCTCAGCGGTTCTGTCATCGATTGACCGAAACCCTGGGGGACGACAAGGCAGCCTTTGAGTTGCCGACCGAAGCGCAGTGGGAGTACGCATGCCGCGCCGGCACAACCAGCGACTGGTCGTTTGGAAGTGCTATAACGGATATCGATCAATACGCCCGATACAAGGGCAACACTCCAAGTGGCAAAAACGCAGACAAGACGATCATGGTTGGCACGTTCCAACCCAACGCCTTTGGCCTGTACGACATGCACGGCAACGTTCAGGAATGGTGTCTGGACTGGTTCGCTGACGCGTACGATCCGCAAGCATCAGGCGACGATCCCATGGGGCCAGCGACCGGAGATCAGCGAGTGGTGCGGGGCGGAAGCTTCTTCGTCACTCCCTACCAGCTTCGCTCGGCCCATCGCGTTGGCCACGATCCCCGGCATAGAACGAGTGTCATCGGCTTCCGTGTGGCCATGGCGATCGACACGGCGAAGCTGAAGACGGCACAGACGGCTCGCCCAGAGTCCACTGCTGGCTCGCCCGGCGCGCCACCGCCCGCCGTCGCCCCGTTTGATGAGGCGCAGGCCAAAGCCCATCAGCAGGCCTGGGCGGATCATCTCGGTGTGCCGGTCGAGTACACCAACAGCATGGGCATGAAGTTCCGCCTGATCCCGCCGGGCGAGTTCCTCATGGGAAGCACGCCGGAAGAGGTGGAAGCGGCCCTCAAGATGACGGGCGAAGATGAGAACTGGCAGGCGATGATCAGGAGCGAAGCTCCACGTCACAGGGTGATCCTGACCCGGCCGGTTTATGTGGGTGTCACCGAAGTAACACAGGCACAATATGAGCAGGTGGTGGGGACCAACCCGTCGTACTTTTCGCCCAGCGGCGATGGCAGGAAACTGATCGCCGATCGGGAGACCGGCGACCATCCGGTAGAGATGGTGAGCTGGAACGACGCCAGCGAGTTCTGCGCGAAACTCAGCCAGCGGGAGGACCTGACGCCGTTCGACATCCGGTCTGGCGAGACGGTCACGCCGCTCGACGGAACGGGTTACCGGCTGCCGACTGAGGCGGAATGGGAGTACGCCTGCCGGGCAGGGACTACCACGCAGTTCTGGGGCGGCGATAGTAAACGCGACCTGTCTGAGAACGACTGGATTGGCCATACCTCCGACCTCCACACACATCCCGTGGGCGAGTTGAAAGCGAATCCGTTCGGTTTAACGGACGTGCTCGGCAACGTGTGGGAATGGGTGGAGGACGGCTGGGATCCGGCGTTCTACGGGAAGTTCACGGAGCATGCTGCACGCGACCCGTTCAGCCCGTTTGCTGCCGGCTCCCAGCGGATCTGCCGCGGCGGCGGTTGGGGCCACGGTCCGCCCTGCTGTCGTTCATCATATCGCAGACCGTTCGCGAATCCGCCGACCGGTCTCAACAACGTCGGTTACCGTGTGGTGCTGCCCGTCGATGCCGTGAAGAAACTGCTGGGAAACCCAGCGGAGAAAGCCCCACCGCCCGCCGTCGCGCCATTCGACGAAGCCCAGGCGAAGGCTCATCAGAAAGCGTGGGCCAACTACCTTGAACTTCCGATCGAGAAGGAAGTCGAACTGCCCGGCGGTGAGACGATGAGGTTCATTCTTGTCCCACCTGGTGAGTTCAACATGGGATCAGATGACGCAGAATTCGCTGCATTGACGCAGAATGCCAAAGCGATCAGTGACTCGTATGAATTAGGCATCCTTCCAGGTGAAGGACCTCAGCACCGCGTGCGAATCACCAGGCCCTTTTATCTCGGCACGCATGAGGTGATGCAGGCCCAGTGGCAGGCGGTGATGGACAGCAATCCCTCAACGTTCAAGGACAGTCCCGACTCCGGCACACATCCCGTGGAGAACGTCTCGTGGACTGACTGTCAGAAGTTCCTGGCAAGCCTCGAAAAAGGGCCCGCAGGCGACCAGTACGACTTCACCCTGCCCACGGAAGCCCAGTGGGAGTATGCCTGCCGGGCTGGAACGGTGGCGTCATTCAACATTGCTGATGAAGACGAACTGAAGAGACACGGTTGGTTTTTTGAGAACTCCGGGAAGAAAACGCAGCCTGTCGGTCAACTCAGGCCCAACTCATTCGGGCTGTACGACATGCTCGGAAACGTGCAGGAATGGTGTGCCGACTGGTACGCCACGAACTATTACGCGGAATCGCCTGTGGATGATCCCAAAGGTCCTGAAACCGGTTCCGGGAAGGTGTTTCGCGGTGGTGCATATAACATGGCAGCCAGACGTTGCCGGGCCGCAATTCGTGACCAGCGCCCGCCGGCCCATCCCATCTACTTCGGTTTCCGGGTGGCCCTGACAATTGACACCGCGAGGCTGAAGACGGAACAGACGACTCGCCCGGGTGCCACTGCTGGCTTGAGCAGCAGTGCGGACACTCCACCGCCCGCCGTCGCACCCATTGGCAGAGCACAGACCAAAGCCCCGGACAAAACAGTTGCTGATTGGATCCTGGAGCTGGGGGGCACAGTGACGGTCGAAGGGAACATTGTCTCAAGTCCTGACGCTCTGCCGCTCCCCCCGTTCCGTCTTCAGGGCCTGAAACTGCACTTCACGGGCGCGGAGATTCTCGACCCCCAGTCACCTGCGAACACCGCTGCAGACGGCGTCCCCTGGGAACTATTGCCACAACTTCGAGACTTGACGTCCGTCGAGTTTTTCAACTTCCGCGTTCCCGCTGAGGGCTTCGAGCAACTCGGGCAGGTCAAGACACTCAGCAGTCTGGTCATCGCATTTGCCCCTGTAACGACCGACAACGTTGTCGCGTTGACGAAGCTTCCGGCACTGACAAAGCTGGGCCTCCATGGAAATCCGCAGATTGGTGCTGGCCTGACCGACGCTGACCTGGTCCACCTCACAAGGCTGCCGCTGACCGAGCTGTCACTGTTCGACACAAAAATCACGAACGATGGCCTGAAGACGCTGGCGCAGATTCCGAATCTGACCTTGCTGGGGCTGCAGAAGACCGCCATCGATGATGACGGCCTGCAGCAACTTGTCTCGCTGAAGAATCTGAAGGCTGTCTTCGTTGGAAAAACGGCGGTCACCGACGCCGGCATCGCGGCACTGCGGGAGAAACTGCCCGAGTGCGATGTCCGCAGGAAATGAGGTCCTGAACGTGACGACGTGGCGTCCCTCAACATTGCCGAACGATTGGCTCAAGTTCATCGCCAGCGACAGTCAACCTGTCGAAGTCACAATCCCGCTTCGGATTGTGAGATCAGAGTGAACAGCTTTGAATGACGCTGCAGTGCCTGTGCGAATCAGCATCCTGCCGCTTTTCATCAATGATTTCACGTCTTGTCGATGCGCATGCACTTCTGTCAACGCTGTTTGCTGGTGGCCTGGCACCCGTACTCCACACCCGCACGTGCGTCTCGATCAGTTGGAATGAGATCGAAGTTTTTTGCACGGATCACCCGGATGGCCGGGACGCAGGGAATCACACCACGCTTTTCACTGTGTGGGGAGCTACAGCAACTGAACGCGGCGCGGCGTTGTAAATCTCCCTGAATACGACCCAATCTTGTCATATTTGTGCCTATTTGCTTGGCTACTGAAAGAGGCCTCGAATGCTTCTCACGTCCCGGCGCGCGTCCTGGATTTCCACTCTCGCCTCTCGAATCACCAGTCGACGAACATCACGACGTCAATCACAGACTCGGAAGTTGAGCGGGGCCGCTTTACTCGCCGGTTGTTCCTTCCATGCTCACAACGCGAGGCGCCAAGGCCGAAGACACGACAGCCAGACTGCCTCCCGGATTGAAGTCCTGGAGCAAAAAGCCCTGCTGACGTTGACCTTCGCGTTCACTTACGACGACGTCGACTTCAATACCGGAGCCGGGTTTGACGATCCGAGCCTGGGAACACAGAGGATCGCTGCGCTGGAAGACGCAGCTTCGACCGTTGGAAGCTGGTTCGGTCAGACTGCGACCATCAATGTCAATGTGGCGGAATCGGAATTCTCCGGAACGTTTCTCGCCGAAGGTGGCGGTGACTATCCGACTTCGCGCAATTCCGGATTCAACAACCTCGGCCCGGTGGAGCAGGAGATTCGTACCGGTATCGATCCGAATCCGAGCACGGAAGAGGCCGAGATTGTCTTCAATTTCAGCAGGAACTTTGCGCTGGGGGACACTGTCGGAGCGGCTCAGGACGACTTCAAAGCGGCGGCCATGCACGAGCTGATCCACATTGTTGGATTCGCGTCAAACATTCTGGAAAACGGTGACTCGGATATCGCTGAGGGACCATCCACGGTTTGGGGCCTGTTCGATCAGTTTGTTGCCGACAGCAGCGGCGTCAGCATTATCGATCAGTCAACGTTTCAGATCGACCTCGCACGCTGGGATACCGCCAAAACGACCGGCCTGACGTTTAACGGCCCGAATGCCATGGCCGCCAACGGTGGACAGCCCGTACCGCTTTACGCTCCTTCGACGTTTGTGTTTACTGACAGCGTCAGCCATGTGGATGAAGATTCTCCGGGAATCGGTCCGCTGACGCACTTGATGGTCTCCCACGGTGCTGTCGGGGTGGTCAATGCTCGAGAACTGCATCCCGTCGAACGGGGGATGCTGGAGGATCTGGGATTGACCGTGGTGGTCGCTCCGGAAATCGAACTGACAGAGTCCGACGATTTCACGTCGGTCACAGAGGACGGAGACACGGACACGATCACTGTCGCTCTCAACACGGCGCCGGCATCGGATGTCGTTCTCAGCGTGTCGTCACCGGAAGCTGGACAGTTATCGTTCGACAAGTCCCAACTGACCTTCACTCCCCAGAACTGGAACATCCCCCAGACCGTCACGATCTCGGCGATTGACGATTCGATCATTGAGGACTTCTTCTATTTCGTGCCGGTCAGAGTTGCTGTTGTGCCGGAGTCGTCGGACGACAACTTTGATGGGCTCGCCACGCAAACCATTACCGTCGAAGTGAGCGAAAATGATTTCGCTGGCTTCACCGTCACCGAATCGTCGGGCAACACGCAGATTGCTGAAGGCGGAGCAACCGATAGCGTTTCAGTCGTGCTGGATGCCGCTCCGTCGTCCGATGTCGTTTTCACAGTGACCAGTTCCGATGCCGCGCAGGCCACGCTGAATAAGTCAAGCCTGACATTCACTCCGACAAACTGGCAAACGCCGCAAACGGTCACTGTCATGGCCGTTGATGACCAGATTCCGGAGGCCGAACAGACTGTCACTCTGACCGTTGCCATCAATCAGGCCAGTAGTGATGACGCTTTCGATTTTCTGTCCGACAAGACAGTAGATGTCACTGTCACGGATGACGACCTCGGACAAATACCAGAGCACCTGATTGTCGATACTGTCCTGGATGGGATCGATGGCGACGTCGGCCCAGGCCATCTCTCACTGCGAGAGGCAGTCAGTTTTGCCAACCTGCGCCCGGGACGCGACACAATTACGTTCAGGTTCAGCGTCGGGCAGAACGATTACGTTCTGGACGCAGCAGAGGGGCCGATCGTCATCACCGATGATCTGGACCTGCAAGGAAACGGCGCAACGACAATCAGCGGCAACAGCCAGACACGGATTCTTCAGGTAGGAACGGAGGCGGATCTCTCAGTAAATCGGCTCCCGCAAGTCGCCATTTCCAGCCTGTCACTCGAAGAGGGATTCACGACAGGGCGAGGCGGAGCGATCCTCAACTACGGTGATACGCATGTTGAACACGTGACTTTCCGTCTGAATAAGGCTCTTGAGGGAGGCGCCATCTACAACGAGCGGGTTCCGGCGAACCCCATCGGCTTTTATCCCGCTCGCATGACACTGACCAGCGTCGATCTGGACAACAATGTCGCGGACGGTGGAAGTGGCGGTGCCATCTATTCGGAAGCACCGCTGACGATCGACGGCTTTTCCACATTGACGAACAATCGTGCCACGAAAGGCGGAGCGATCTATGCAAAGGCCCCGGAAGATCATGCCATCAGTATCTCCAACAGCTACTTCACGGATAACAGCGCCAGTGTTGAAGGGGGAGCCCTTTACCTTGACATTTCTGCACAAGTCGACGTCACCGGAAGTCAGTTTTTCACCAACAGCGCGCTCGCGGACGCATCGACAACAGTGACGCCTCGGGGCGGGGCCATCTTCACCGCGACCTCATCGGTCCTCGAGGTCGCGACGTCATACTTTGAAGGGAACACCGCTGATACTGATAATTACCTAGATAGACAGGCGGGTGACGGCGGAGCGATCGCGGCCAGTGGCGGAACAATCAGTGTGTCGCGCAGTACGTTCAGTCGCAACTGGGCCAGAGTCAGTGGAGGTGCCGTCTTCACATCAGGTCCGACCAATATCGACTTCCGAAACTCGACGCTGTCCGAGAACGGACTGGAGGTCGATGATCAGGGGCAGCACCTGCCACATACAGGAACGGGAGGCGCGATCTTTAACGCGAGCGGATCCCGACTCGCAGTCGCAGACAGCACGCTGTATGGCAACGAAGTCCTCGCTTCCTCCGGGCAGGGTTTCGCCATCTACAATGCAGGCGAAATAACCGCTCTGCATAACTCTATCGTGGCCTCGAATTATGGCGCTGCGAGCCAACAGGCGATCACGAACGCTGGAACTGCGTTCGCGGCAGGTGCCGTCACGTTCAACCTGCTGCAGGATACTCTTGGGATGTCTGATGATGGTGCCTTTGATGGCACGGGATACTTCAGTCTACCCGGCAATAATATCTACGATCGTGACGGGCTGTTTGATCTCACCCTGGGACCGTTGCAGGATAACGGCGGCCCGGTTCCCACACGTCTGCCACCCGGCGACAGTATCGTCATCGATAACGGGGAGTCTGATTCGTTTATTGATCAACGAGGTTTTCCGGTCCAGGCGTTGACGGTCGGCGGAAACCGGATTCGCGACATTGGTGCCGTCGAACTGCAGCAGGTGGTGGTTAACAGCTGGGAAGAGACCATTGCTGGAGCAAGTCAGTTCAGTGGAGGCGACGCGGCCGTTTACGGGTTCGGGTTTGACGACGGTCAGCCGGATTCCGATGGAGATGGACGGAGCGACCTGAGCGGTGTTCAGAAGAAGCCGGAATTCCTCGGATTCGAGTTTGATCCGGATCGCTTCACGATCGGAGGGATCACGACCGGCAATGTCGGCGACCGTTACGGAGCGGAATTGAGCACAGACATTGATGGCCGCTTTGGTCTGGACCTCGGCTTCTATGCGAATTCCGGTTCCGTCGATGTGACGCACAGCGGACAGTTTGGATACAGCGTCGACCAGGTGGGGAACACATTTAATCTCGACCCAACGTTCTCCTTCGAAAGTGGAAGCGTCTATGCGATCTCTCCGAGGTTTGGGGCCTATGCTGACCTTGTTGTGCAGTTAAATGCGCCCATTGATGTTGAGGCCGCGTTCTTCGGGTCGGCGTCGAAAAGCTTCTCGATTAATTTCGACAAGACCATTCCGCTGTTTTCCATCAACCGCCCACAGACGAACGCAGATGGATCACCAGTTCTGGTAGACCTCGGCAACGGAAACATGGCGCCTGCTCTCGATGGCGAGATCAAGCTGGCAGGCTCAAGCCTTCTGTCAGAACTGTTTGACAAACTGAAGGACTCTGAGGACGACAAGCTCAAGGCGGAACGTGACGAGGACGAGGCTCGAAAACAGCTCGCTGAAGCAAAGACTCCTGAGGAACGTGCTGCGGCGCAGCAGGCGCTGGATGACGCGACGATGCGACGTACTCAGGCCGAAGCCAAACAATCAAGCGATCGCGCCGATCAGACGGCCCAGGGTTCGAGCTTTGGCAGTGTCCGGTCTTTGATTGGTGTCGAACTGGGGGAGGCAGACGGCAGTCTGCTGGGATTCCAGGGCACACTCTCTGTCGGGCTGGGAGGAACGGCTGGCGGCGTGGGCGCTGATATCGGAAAGGATCTGGGTTCGCTGGCGATCACACTTCCAGATGTCCAACTGGTGGACCGCACGGTTGACTCATACGGCGTGCTCTCAGCGTCAACCGACGACTTTTCAGACGGTTCGCTGGCAGACGAGAAGCGACAGGTCGCTCAGTTAAACGTCGATCTCGGAGCACTGACCGGGTTTGGTGGAACCACCAATGTGACTCTGGGGCCGATTGGCGTTCAGTATCAAACAGTGTCGTACATCATTCAGCCGACGTTGGGAATCACTCAGGACATTCGCGTCACGCCCTTTGTTAAGTCGCTCTCAGCCGATTTTCCGGCTGGTGTCACAGTAACTGTGAACGACACGGTTAGAACGACGAATGGCGGACATGTCACCTATGGCGTTGATGATACCCTGCACGTTGATGTTTTGCCGGGGCAGCAGGTAGCTGTCACACCCAGTGCGGTGATTGGTACCAAACTGACGAATGACATCGGCCTGGACGTCGATCTGAAGGGTATCTTCGAGGCACTGAGTTTCATGGTGTCCATCTTTGGTGAAGATGTTCTCGATGAAGGTCCCTTGTTCGAACACACGCACGATCTCGCTGAGTTTGATCTTGGTTCGATCTTTAACGAAACGTTTGAACTGCCGGACCGTATGATCGCAGGGGCTCCGATCATCCTGGGAATGACCCAGAATGTGATTGGGGCCAGCCCCGCGACTCCGCTGATTGTCGATGGTTCCCGTACGTTCAACCCATCAACTTCCGGGGCCTCTGACGGGACCGTCTTCACCTCTGTAGAAATGCTCGATGACCAGGGACAGCTTAATCAGACACTTGATCTGACCTTCACCGGCGGAACGGTCACAGGGATTGGAGTCATCGAAGATGGCCTGATGCTGGAAGTCCTTGATGCTGGTGGGAACACAACCAGTACAGAACCTCTGTTCCCAGGCCAGATCGTCGATGTCCCTGCCGGTGCAAGTTACCGATTGAGCACCTATTCGGTCGCAAGACTCGTCGACAGTGCTGAAGCGCTCGTGGCCCTGAGATTTTCGGGTTCGCCGACATCCGTGACGATGACGGCAACGCCGGGCAATCCGATTGCCGCACGAGTTGCTCCTCCCGCCGACATGAGTGTCCCTGGCAAAGTCAATCAGGAAGTCGTTGACCAGAATAATGCTCAATTCGAACAGAACACCGGATTCGACATCGACGACAACGGCCGAATCGAGGCGGCCACTGACGGACTGCTCGTTGTTCGATACATGTCGGGCGTGCGGGGAACTGCTCTGATCGACGATCTCGTGGGATCAGGAGCATCGCGGACGACGTCCGCTGAGATCGAGAATTACCTCACAGGGCTCAATGCAGCGGGTCGCCTCGATCTGGATGGGAACGGAACAGCCAGTGCGTCGACCGATGGGAAACTGCTCGTTCGCTCAATGGCGGGATTTGCGGGAGCAGCACTGATCGACGGGGCGATCGGAAGTGGAGCCACCAGGACCACCGCAGAGCAAATTCAGACTTTTCTGCGTGATGGCCTCAGCAATATCGATAATTCGTCGGCATTCTCGACTGTCGACCAGACGAAGTCCTTTCGCGATATGCTCGAGCAGAGTGTGGCGTTCGACCCGAATGTCCTTCACGGCTCGACACCATGGGCTCCTCTGACAATCGGTTCTGAGATCAACACGTCACTCAATCTCAGTTCGCTCGGCACCACAGTCGGCGGGAAAGACCTGTATGTGAAAGATTCGGTTGACTCGACCGATCGCTCACAGTGGGACTATCTGGGAACGATCATCGATGGTGACTCCAACCGTTTGCAGGTTCAGAATGTGGATAATCCTGGTAGCGAGAGCGTCGTCAATGACTTCTCGGCGCGGGTTGTTTCAGAAGATGTGACGCGTGTCCTGGGTATGGACACGCCCATCTATCTCCGACTTCCGGATCGGGATGGCTACCGCATCAGCGCGACTGCCGGACAGAAGTTTACGGAACTGCATCTGCCACGCGATGTCCGTGGCAATGGTCTGCTGGCGGCTCAGATCGATGTCTTCGTGCCGGCGACGGGGCAATGGCACGTCGTCAATCTCGACACTCCTTTCACGTTCCCCGAACCCGTCAGCGAGTTTGAGATCTATAGCCGGACGCTGCCGTCGCGTTCCTATGACAGTACCCTGGCCGCAGTCTCAACAGACCTGGATCTCCGCCTGGGGCTGATCCTGCAGAGTGTTTCCAGCGGACGCACGATCCAGATTGCCGCAATCGGCGATGAGAGACCGGAGCACCTGAGAGGTGGGGGGCTGATCCCCGTGACGGGGGCAGGGACCATCACGATCAATCGAGATAAAGAAAACTACACACTGAAAAAAGACGGAAGCACGCTCGTTTTCCCGATCTCCGGTGCATCGATTGATGGATTCTCTGTGCGAGGTCCGGAGGACAGCAGCGACACGATTACTCTGGACCTTGATGAAACTGACGGTCCGATTGGCGTGCCGGTTTTTATTGCTGGTGGCGGGGAAGAGCCGAGTGCTTTCACAGATACTCTGGTCATCAGTGGCCAGGGACACTTCATCGATCTCACCAGCCAGGTATTCATTGATGGTATCGAAATCGTTGATCTCCGTGGATCCGGCTCGAACTCGCTGTTCCTCGATCTGGAAGCGATGTTTGAAAACAGAGGCACGAATCAGACACTGCGAGTCAGACTCGATTCGGGTGACAGCGTTGGATTCAGCACATCTGACCAGATCAGTCCCGGCGACCGTTGGAACAGGACGGGAAGCGAAACGGTCGATGGAGTTAACTATAACGTCTATCAACTGCAGCGAACGATCAACGGCGTCCAGCGAACGGAGCCGTTCCGCGTCCTGATCGAGCAGGCAGGTGGCATCGCAATCGGCCAGGGGGGAGGCGACACGTTCGTCCCGTCCTCCATCGTGCAGTACCCGGTACCGGGTACAAGCCGGCTGCTCAGTACCAGCCAGGTAGTTTCACCAGCGGTCGCGAACGTCGCCGCCAACACAGACAGTCCGTTTGAGATCAACCTGGACTATCACCAGGGATTTGCGGGCGCCGGAGACAACGATACAGAATTCCTGAACCTCCAGGTCCACTATGACTCCAGACTGATGACCTTCGATCAAATCGTCAGTTCGCTGCCGGATGCCATCATGGGGATGCAGGACGGTGTCGAGACGGTTTCAGATGGCGACCCAACGACAGACCGCATGGTGGAACTGCTGTGGTATCGACCAACGGGATCCTGGCAGACGGGGCCGCTGGACGTCTCGCTGGCAGGACTTCGGTTCGTCGCCAGCGGCAGTCTTCGTCAGTCGACGGTTCGTATTTCAGGCGACACATCAAACGGCCACGCACTATCCAGCACGCCGATCACTGTTATTGGAGTGGGTGATATCGATCCCTCCCACGTCGTCGTGGATAATGTGAGCGATGAGAGTGATGGTGATTTCAGCCCCGGGGATGTGAGCCTGCGGGAAGCCATCGAGCTGACCAACGGTCACGCCAACGGAATAACCCGCGATGTCATTGAATTTGACGCCACCGTGTTCGGCAGCGCACAGACAGTTCAACTGTCGCTGGGCGAACTCTCGATTACCGATTCAGTGGCCATCACTGGTCCGGGGCGGGAACTGCTGACACTGGACGGGCTCGATGCTTCACGCATTATTTCGGTGACGGACGGAGACAGCGGCACTGACCTGTCCGTAGAGATCTCCGGTCTCACGATGACGCGAGGCTTTGGAACTGACGGCGATGACGGGACCGTATCGGAAGATGACTCTGGTGGCGCAATCAGAACGTTTGAGACATTGACACTGCAGGACGTTGCCGTCACGAACAGTGCAGCGCGAGCTGGCGGTGGCGGCATCTACAACAAAGGCAGGCTGATCGTGAATTCGTCACTGATCAGCGGCAACACGTCGACCGGGGCGGGCGGCGGGATTGAGAATGCCCTGGGCAGCACAGCCACGGTCAGCAACGCCGTCGTTGCGGACAACCAGGCGCTGGAGGGTGGCGGGATCTACAACTCGAATGTTCTCACCGTGACCGGCAGCACGGTGCGGAACAATCAGGCTACGTCGCTGGGCGGTGGCATCTTCATCCGGAACCTGCCGAGCGTGGTGGCCGGCATCTCCGACAGTTCAATCATCGGAAACATGTCGTCCGGTTCCGGTGGTGGCATCATGATTCAGGCCGTCGCGACAACTTCCGTGCAGATCAAAAATACCACGATCCTCGGCAATATGGCCGCCGCGGACGGCGGAGGGATCTCGATTTTCGGCACGCGGCCCATCGTCGGCAGCAGCATCTCGATCAGCGGCACCACGATCTCTGGAAACAGCGCGGGCGATGATGGCGGCGGCCTGGACGTTGTGCTGGCAACGTCGACGGTCACGCAGTCGACTATTTCTGGGAATACGGCGGTCGATGTCAGCGGTGGTGTGCGTTCCGACGTGGCAGACCTGACGATCACTGGCAGCACGGTGACTGCCAACTCCGGTAAAACCGGCGGTGGACTCGCCGCGTCGCAGTACACGACAGCGGCAGAAGCAGATCCTGGACTGCGCGGTTCGTTGACGCTGATCAGCACCCTGATCGCCGGTAATACCGACGTGGATGGCACTCCGGATCTGCTGCGGACCGGTGATGGAGCGTTGACTGTCCACAGTAGCCTGATCGGCGATAACACGGGTTCCACACTGAGTGCTGCGCCGGTCGGAAGTCCAGACGCCAACGGCAATCTGATTGGAACCTCGGCCGGTCCGATTGATCCGCTGCTCGGCCCGCTGAAGGACAACGGTGGCTCGACGTTCACGCACGCTTTGCTGGCCGGCAGCCCGGCGATCGATGTCGGCCGCTCGGTTCTCGACGACTTTTCGCAGGACAATCTGGCCGCCCACTTCAATTTCTTTGGCTACCTGGGCAGCCCAGCCAACGCGACGCAGATTGTTGGCGAACAACTGCAGATGAACGTCGGATCGGGGAAAGCTGCAGGCCTGATCTGGAATCAGGGAGACACGTTGAGCCAGGTGGGCGATACCGTGGCTGTGGATCTGGCCTTCGACGCCACTCAAACAAACGGCGATTCCAGCGCCGGTCTGGGGTTCTTCAGCAGCAACAGCGATGGATTGCTGGCGGAAATCCGTGTGGAGAGCAGCGGGCTATTCAGAGATGGGCAGAATGATGTGTTTCTGTCGTCCGGGACGGCAGAGGGGCTGAAAATGACGCTGCAGGCGACCGTTACTGCAGTCACGGCGTCCAGTATCACCGTTGATTTCCAGTTGTCTGGAGCCGGGTTTGATACCATCAACACGTCGCGCACGCTGAGCGTCACCCAACTGTTCTTTGGCCCGGTTGCGTACCAGACCAGCGGCAATGACGCCGTTCATGACAATCTGCGGAGCAACTTTGGGGGAACGGACCAGCGTGGCGTTTCGCGAACGGCTGCCGATATCGGCGCCTTTGAATTTGTGAATCTGCCGAGCGACTACGGCGACGCTCCGGATACGGGAGCGGGCACGGGCAGCGGCAACTACGAAACGCTGGACGCGAATGGTGGTCCGTCCCACACGATTGTGGTCGGGCTGCATCTGGGAATGGCCGTTGACGGTGATGATGGCACCTTGCAGAACAGCTCCGCCATGGCCGACGACGACTTCGGCCTTGCGGGAGATGACGAGGACGGCGTTGTCTCGATGTCAGACCTGCAGAGCACTGAAGGCGACATGCCCTCGGTCACACTGGAGGCAACGAACACGACTGGCAGAGAAGCCACCCTCTACGGCTGGATTGACTACAACGGTGACGGGCTCTTCGACAATGCGACGGAGCGTGGTGACGTAACCGTTCCGAGCGGCACCAGCGGCCAGCAGTTCACCGTCACCTTCCCGATGATCCCCAACGGAGCAGCACTGTCGACGTATGCACGATTTCGTCTAAGCACGGATGAAGCTGCAGCGAATCCGACGGGACCGGCCTCTGACGGTGAAGTAGAAGACTACGCGTTTTCGATCAGCGCTGCTCAGATCGCAGCGCCGCTTGATGTCGCCCTGCCCGGTGGTGGTCTCTACGACGTCCTGCGTGACGGCGCGGATCTGGTGGTCCGGGTGGCTGAAGGTGCGGAATTGATCCGTGACGTGGCGGCAGATGTCAGTGTCCTGCGGATCACTGGATCGGCCGAAGACGATGTGGTTACGGTGCTCAAGTCCGGCACGTCTGTCGATACGCCGATGGTGTTTACCGGGGGCGATGGTAACGATCGATTTGATGCGTCGCTGGCGGTGGGCGTTGTCAACCTGACGGGCAATGGTGGTGATGATGTCCTGATCGGTGGCTCGGGGGACGACACACTGAATGGAGGCAGCGGTAAGGACGAGCTTGTCGGCAACATCGGCGACGACCTGGTTCAGGGACAGGGTTCGACCGGTGATACGCTCGACGGTGGTGACGGAAATGACACGCTCGATGGTGGCAGTGGCAACGATTTGATTCGCGAGTTCTTCACCGGCGACGCCACGCTGACGAACTTGCTGATGACCGGTCATGGCACGGATACCATTATCAGTGCCGAACGCGCGATGTTGACCGGCGGCGGTGCGGCTCAGACGTTTGATCTGAGCGCGTTTTTCACGGCAGGGCTGACGTCTTCGATCATCAACGCCGGTGGCGGCGATGACACGATCGTGGGCACCGCCGGTGCTGATATCGTCAGCGGCGGGGGCGGCAGTGACCTGATCAATGTCGGCGGTGGGAACGACCGCGTGTTCGGTGGCTCCGGTTCCGACACCGTGATCGGAGGTCCCGGTGACGACTTTATCAAGGGTCTGGGCGGCTCGGGCGATCAACTCATCGGCGGGCCCGGCAATGACACGCTGAATGGAGGTCGCGGTGTCGACCGTGTGATTGCGAGTGCAGATGCAGACTTCATGCTGACGGTCAGTTCGCTGACGGGCGAGGGCAACGATGTGCTGCTGGCGCTGGAGATCGCCGAGCTGAACGCGGGCGACTCAGACAACCTGATCGACGTGAGCGCGTTCATCGGCTTCCGGGGCTTCGTACAGGTGCGGGCCAACGGCGGCGATGATACCGTGATCGGTTCGCGCGGGCCGGACGTGCTCAATGGTGGCGACGGCAACGATTCGCTGGTCGGAAATGACGGTAACGACCTGCTCAACGGCGACGCTGGCAACGACACGCTGCTGGGCAAGGATGGCGACGACACACTCAACGGCGGCGACGACAACGACGGGCTCTCCGGAGCGGGCGGCAACGATGTGCTGAACGGCGATCGCGGCTACGACCGGGCGTTCGGCGGCGAAGGCAACGACACGCTGACCGGCGGCAACGCGCGAGACACTCTGATCGGCGGCGACGGCGATGACTCACTCGAAGGTAACGACGGTCCTGACACCCTGGTCGGCGGCACCGGCAACAACGATGCCTCAATGGGTGATATGTTTACCGACTCCACCGCCACCATCGACGAAGCCTTCACGCTCGACCCACTGCCAGGCTGGGTCGATCAGGTTTAATGCCACAGTGCGAGCTCGTAGGAACTTTCAACAGAAAGGCAGGCTGTACTGGTCCCTGCTGGCATGAGTTCCAGATGACCAAACAGCATCAGGTCGACAACGCCGGAGAGATTTCAGCAGTCCTCTTCGCTGCGGCGGTCCAGGCGACCGGAGCGGTGAACGCAGCTTAGGCCGTGTGGACATTCGGATTGCGGGATTTCGGCGGGTCAGGGACGATTCCGTTTTCGTGTCAGAGGTCAAGGAGG
>WGMU01000009.1 GCA_016124895.1 bacterium | reverse complement strand
CTGGAGAAGATCTACGAAACAGGCCGGAAAGCCAGCGAGGCTTTCAAGAACAACATGCCGATCGACTTCGACAACATCCTGCCCCGCTACAACTACACCCTCTCACCTCAAATGCCGAAGTAATTTCATCGCGATCCCTTAGTGACGTCTCGCCGGCGACGATCCCGACAACTTTGTTGACGCAATGATCGACGAAGAGCAGGCGTCGTTGCTGACGCTCACTTATGTGTCGCGGAGGTTCGTCACCACAGACCGTCGATGGCCTGGCCGCTCTCCAGGATATGCACCGGTCGGCCGGAATAGTCCGTCAGCGTTGCCGATGGGTCGATGCCCAGATGCCGGTAAATTGTGGCGAGCAGATCCTGCGGAGTGTGTGGCAGGGCTGTGGGGTACTCTGCCTTGCTGTTTGTCGCGCCGACGACCTGACCCATGCGCAGGCCGCCGCCGGAGAGCAGTGCTGAATAGGCCTGAGGCCAGTGATCCCGCCCGGTTCCTGTACTGTTTTGACTGAGACGCGGCGTCCGGCCGAACTCGCCGACAACCACGACCAGAATCTTCCGGTCGAGACCTCGATCGAAGATGTCCTCAATCAGTGCTGACAGAGCCTGATCCATGTACGGCAGGCGAACGCGCATGTATTTCGCAAAGTGGCCAGGCCGGCCAGCGTTCGAGATGTGGTCGTCCCAGTTGGTGAATTCCTCGCCGCTCTTCGGCGTGTTGAAGTAAATGTTGATCACTGACGTGCCTGACTCGGCCAGACGTCGCGCCAGCAGGCAGGCCTGTCCCCATTCATTGCGACCGTATCGGTCGCGCAGCGCTTCCGGTTCCTGATCGATGGCAAACGCTTTCGCAACATGCGGGCTGGTCATCAGTTCGAATGCCAGTTCCTGAAACCGGTCAGTTCCTTCAAGCTGGCCACTGGTGTCGAGATCGTTGCGCAGCCGGTCGAACTGCTGCAGCAGCGTCTGTCGCTGGCTGAGAAACTGTCCGTCGCGGCCCGCCGCCAGTTTGACCTGTGGCGGCTGATAGGTGTCCGCATTCGGATCACCGGTTTCGAAGGCGGAATGGTGCAGCCCCAGATAGGTCGGCCGCGTCATGTACGGTTTACGCGGGACCGCAACGTACGGCGGCATCGCTCGCGGACCGATCCCCTTCAAGGCACTGGCAACAGAACCGAAGTCCGGATTCTCGCTCTTTGAACTTGAAGTCGGATCAAGCATCGTTGGCCGCTTCCCGGTCAGTACGACAATGCCGCCGTCGCTGTGAATGCCGACATCGTGGTGCAGCGATCTGACAATCGAAAATCGATCGGCGAGCTTTGCCTGCAGTGAAAACAGTTCGCAGATTTCCAATCCGGGGACGTTTGTCGGAATGGGATTGAACACGCTGCGGTACGAGGTCGGGGCGTCCGGCTTCAAATCGTACGTCTCAAGCTGCGAAGCGCCTCCGTGCTGGTAGAGCATGATCACGGACGTGTCGGCCGACTCAGCACCGGATGCCTCGCGCGCCTGAAGAATCTCTGGAAGAGTCAGACCGCCGAGTGCCAGCGCACCGATCTGCATGAAACCACGGCGATTGATGATCGAATCGTGCATCGGAAGAATCCAGAACTGGACCGGACGTCGAAATCAGCCAAACAGCGATCGCAGTGGCTGCCCGCCTTCGAGGATCGTTGTTGGACGTCCCTGAGCATCGGGAATCTGAATCTCGTGTGAAATGCCCAGGCAGTCGTAGATCGTCGCGGCCAGGTCTTCGGGGCTGACCGGATCCGCGACGGGATACGCGGCGTCCTTGTCGGAAGCTCCATAGGTGATGCCGCCGCGAATTCCGGCGCCGGCCAGGATCGCTGGAAAACAGTAGCTCCAGTGGCCGCGGCCCCAGGCGGCGGTGGGCTTTGGTGTCCGGCCCATTTCTCCAACGACGACGACCAGCGTTTCGTCCAGCAACCCACGATCTTCCATATCGGTCAGCAGTGCTGCGAATGACTGGTCAAACTTCGGCAGCAGATGATCGCGCAGGTCGTTGCTGTGCTGGTGCGAATCCCAGGAGTAGCCGTCCGGAGCGTCCCAGATGACCGTGACAAAGCGGCAGCCGGCTTCGATCATGCGGCGGCCCATCAGGACCGACTGACCGAACAGATGCCTGCCGTAGCGATCCCGCAGCGCCGCCGATTCCCGCTGAATATCCAGTGCGCTGCGAATCTGATCTGAGGTGACAAGGTCGAGCGCTCGCGACTGCAGCGCGTCGTAACCGCCGAACGAGCGTTGCTGATCGACACTGCGTCGCGCGGCATCGAACTGCTGGATCAGACTGCGCCGTCGATCCAGGCGATCCAGCGAGACTTCGTCGCGTGAAACCAATCCCTTAATACGGAAGTCGAGTTCCTCGTCCGTACATTCACGGAAGAACGGATTGTCGCTGGAACTGCGCCGCCGGATGTCAGTCGCCAGAGCGTTGTACGCATTGCCCAGCCAGCCGGCGTACTGGCCGGTGCGATCGTACCCCTGCAGATGTCCCAGACGATTCGGCAGGTAGACATAGTCGGGGAATGTCCGCTGTAAACCGTCAGCCGAATGCTGCGAGACGTACTCGACGACCGAGCCCATCGACGGCCAGTCAGTCGGCCGCGCGTTGACGTCGGAACCATTCTCAGCCGACCGCGTCCACTTGTGGCCCGTCTGAATGTAGTGGCAGGCATTGTGGTCGTTATGCGGATGCGCCATGGACCGGATGACGGCAAACCGGTTGGACAGTGCGGCCGTCCGCTGCAGATGCTCGCAGATGCGCAGCCCCGGAGTTCGAGAGGCAATCGGCAGAAACGGACCTCGCAATTCGGCCGACGCTTCCGGCTTCAGATCCAGCGTCTCAAGCTGACTTGGTCCACCGAACAGATAGACGAACAGAACCGACTTCGCTCGCCCGGCAGGGAAGTCGTCTCCTGATGTCAGGCCCTGCAGGTGCGCTGGCGACTGTCTGACCTGCTCAGCGGCCAGTAGCTGCGCTGTCGACAGGCCGAACAGTCCCAGTCCGCCTGCTCGTAGCAGGTCGCGCCGCGTCGTTCCGGAGCAGACTCGCTTTCGATGTCCTTTGACGATCAGCATCGCCGTGCCTCCACAATCCCGCGGGATCGAATGGTCGCCGTCCAGAGAGATGCGAGCATACCGGCAGGCCACTCGATCGACGATGGCATTCGTCTCAATCCGGCAGCGAGGTGTCGCTCCGCGCGACCATCGCGGAGCGAAATAAAACAGCGGGTTTCTTGCCCCAAGCCGTTTCAGCTCTCGTTCGACTCGCCGCGCATCAGAGCGAAAAGAGCGCCGGCCGGATCAGCAAGAACAGAGAAGCGGCCGACGTCGGGAATGTCCTGAGGCTTCACGATGACCTGTCCGCCGAGCACTTCTACTGAGTTCGCGCGAGGATCAAGATCATCCGCGTAGAAGTAAGTCAGCCAGGTCTGGGACGCGTCCGAGTCAGGCGGCAGCAGCAGCACTCCGGCGACGTCCTGCTCGCCCGCGCGGAACAGCGTATAAACACCGCGGCCTTCGATCGGCTGCTCAACCGACGACCAGCCGAAGACCGAGCGGTAGAAATCACGCGCCGAACCGACGTCTTTTGTCAGTAGTTCATTCCAGTACGCCCGCCCGACCACTGCTTCCGCCGGGAACTCGATCTGCTTCTGCACGTGAAACGGCTTGATCACCGCGCCCCGCGGATCCTGCACGATCGCAAAGCGGCCGATCTGCGGAACATCGATCGCGGGAACCAGGCAGTTGCCCCCCAGATCGATCGTTCGCTTCACCGCCGCGTCGCAATCTTCGACGGCGACATATCCGATCCAGTGAGCGGGAATGCCCGACTCCGCCGGCACGCCAACAATCCCGCCAATGTCCTGACCAGCCACTTCGATGACGTGATACCGCGATCCGCCATCCGTTTCGAGCTTCTCGATCGACCACTCGGGAAACAGCCGGCCGTAAAAGTCGACCGCGCTGCCGACGTCCGTCGTGATCAGATCGTGCCAGACAAACCGGCCCAGAATCGAAGCGTCAGCAACCATGCGTCAGGTCAGTCGGTCAGAGATTGTTACTCAGGAACGTTAAACATCGGCGTGTCCGGGACGTCGTCGAAATCTGTGTCCGCGATGAACAGGCAGCCGGCGTTGGTATGGCGGGCTTGCTGCTCGGGAGTCATGCCTTCGTCGGCCGTCGTCAGGATCAGTTTGACCGAGCCGTCGAGGCGAACCAGTTGCGGGCAGGTGACGCGCGGTGACTTCTCGACCGTCCACACGGCTTCGAGCGATCCGTCGGCCAGCGAGTATTGCCGGGCGGTTCCGAAATCGACCGGTCCCGTCTTCTCCGGATGGTAGAACGCGATGATGACCGACTGGCCGTCCGGCGTCGCGATCATCCCGTCGGGAAAGTCGTCAGGGAAATCAACTCTTGCGGTCAAGTCGACGATGACTTCAGGTTCGGACCGCTCACCCGTCGCGACGTTCAGCGAGTAGTGGACGACCTGCTTCGTCGGTGTGTCGATATCGAGCAGCGTGACAGTGTCGCCGTCCCCGAAAACCACTTTGCCATTCGAGCAGATTTGATCGTGGCGAAGCTTGATCGTCTTTCCGTCCGAACGTCGCCACAGATACAAACCAGCCTTCGGCTCGGTGAACTCCGGATCCTTGCATCCAAAGACAAGCCCGCCGGTAAACACAACACCGTCATTGATGATTGTGTTGTCAACGTCGGTTTCGAGCGATTCCGTCAGCGGCGTCCACGTCGCATCTTCGATCCGAAACAGGCCGACTTCGCGTTCGAGCCCGATGACGAATTCGCCGTCCCGGTTTGTCGGAAACGCAAACCCCGGACGTCCCGGCAGGGGGATGTTCCGGTTCGTCCCGGCCGCCAGATCGAGCAGGTTCAGCGAGCCGGCCGTCTGGTCAGTGCCGTGCTGAATCGACACCCAGCTCAGTCGTCCGTCACCGCAGGGATACGGCCCTTCCGGCAGAAATCGCTGCTCGGCGGTCTTCGGGCGAAACAGCAATCGCGTCGAGTATTCCAGCATCAAACAACCCGCTTCAGTCATGGTCCGCAGTAAAGCAATAGAACAGGTCCAGATGGCACAGTGTATTGGCCTCCCCGTACAAAGCGATCGAACGTGCTTTCGCCTGAACTGGTCGCAGAATTGACTGCCGCGATCCCGGTCAAATGCAGGCCTGAACCGATTTCAGTAACGTTCCACCGACGAAAACCGGGACTCAGCCGTTGCGAAATACCGGTCTCTTCCCGGAGACTGTTCAACTCTCACCGAGCCGTCATGGCGCGGCCCCGCCCCGTTCCCTCCCCGGCAAATCCCACCATGCTGCAACTGATGACCAATCGACACCGTCTGTGCGACGGTATGACGCGGCGTAACTTTCTGCGGTCCGGCTACCTCGGACTCGGCGGACTGACGCTGGCTGAGTATCTGCGGCTGAAGTCGCAGGCCGCAGAGTCGCCTGAATATCGCGCCGTTCCCGGACCGAAGTCCGTGATCCTGCTCTGGCAGCAGGGAGGCCCATCTCATCTTGAGACGTACGATTTGAAGCCGGAGGCTGTCGCCGATATCCGTGGACCATTCTCTCCCATTGCCACCAGTGTCCCCGGCATCGATGTCTGCGAACTGTTGCCGATGCACGCTCAGGTCGCGGACAAGTTCACTCTGATCCGTTCATGCTCGCATAACTGGGCCGGCCACAACGACGGGATCCCGATGATGGTCAGCGGCTACCCCGGCTGGGACGAATCGAAGCATGAGTCGACTCATCCGGAACTTGGAGCCGTCATCAGCCGCGTCTTCGGTCAGTGCCACAACGGAATGCCTGTCTCAGTCGGCATGGGTGCGAAGCATTACAGCTACGTCCCGACCACCGCGACTGGTTACTGGAGCGACATCTATCGTCCGCCGACTGTCGACGAAAAGGGGCTGCCGAACACGACGGCGACGATCAATGGTCAACGACTCGATTTCCGCCGCCAGTTGCTTGGCGATTTCGACCGCCTGCGGCAGGACCTGGACAGTGGCGTGATGGAATCGCTCAACGCCTGGCAAAAGCACGCGTTCGAGATCATCACCAGCGACAAGGCTCGCCAGGCGTTCGATCTGTCGCTCGAAGACGAACGGACGCGCGAGCGGTATGGCAAGGGCTGGGGCCAGCAGGCACTGCTCGCGCGGCGGCTCGTCGAGGCCGGTGTCAGCTTCGTCACGGTCGGCGTTCCGGGCGACAGCATTATCTACAACTGGGATGACCACGCGGTGAATGGCGACCTGCCGACGGCCATGCGGCAGCGACTGCCGGCTTACGACCGCGCGGTGACGGCGCTGATTGAAGACGTTTACGCCCGGGGACTTGATGAAGATGTCCTGATCATCGTGACCGGCGAATTCGGGCGCACGCCGCGCGGCAACATCCAGAAAGGCAACAGCGACGGCAAGCAGAACTGGGGCCGCGATCACTGGCCGCACGCGATGTCGATTCTCATTTCCGGCGGCGGAAACACGATGGGTCAGGTCATCGGTGCAACGAACTCGAAAGGCGAACACCCGGTTCAGCGCGAACTCACACCGCAGGACGTTCACGCCACGATTTACCGGCACCTGGGAATCGACCACCATCAGACATTCCTCGACCCGGCCGGCCGGCCGATTCACCTGGCGTATGGCGAACCGATCCGCGAGCTGTCGTAACCGGTCCGCGTCTTTGTCATCGAGTATTTCCGGCCGTCGATCGTCGGACCAGGCGGCAGGTGCGCCGCGGCTCCATTGAAATCTACAGTGCAACATTCCCCTCAAAGTCGCTCAGGAGTTCACACCATGAAGAAAACTGTCCTGCTGACTACTGCCCTGCTTCTTGTGCTGGGCCAGACGCTGCCCGCCGTTGCTGGCGACGTCGTCAAGCCGGTGCGCATGGGCTGTGGAGCAATGACGTTTGACACAGTGCCCGGCTGGGGACTCGGTGAAGATGGCAAGTCGGTGCTTGGGTCGACGCATGGCGGCGTGGTCATCGACAAGGCCGGCAACATCTACACGAGCGCGAATATCGGCGTTTTCGTGTTCTCACCGGATGGCGAGCTCGTGCGGCGTTTTGTCGGCGACGACTACACGGCGTATCACGACATCGAAATCCGTCAGGAAGGCGACGCCGAGTTCCTCTACGCAGCCCGCAACAACGCAGGCGAAGGTATCAAGATTCACGCGGAGACCGGCGACGTCATTTTCAGATTGCCGTTTCCCGAAGAGTCGGGCTTGAAGCTGACGAAGTTCGCACCGACGGCGATCACGGTCGCTCCGAATGGCGACATCATTCTGTCAGACGGCTACGCCAGCAATCACATCTTCAAGTTCGACAGGACCGGCAAGTACATCTCGCATTTCGGCACGAAAGGCAATGACCTCAAGCAGTTCAACACGGCGCACGGCATGACGCTCGACACGCGCTACGATCCGCCGCGACTGTTGATCTGCGATCGTAATCACGAGCCGAAAGGCCGGCTGCTGCACTATGACCTCGAAGGCAACTTCATTGAGGAAGTCATCACCGGTCTGGGGATGCCGACCTCGGTCGCGATTCACGGCGATTTTGTCTCCGTGCCGGACCTGCACGGCCGAGTCGTCATTCTCAACAAAGCAAACACCATCATCGCCGTGCTGGGCAATAACCCGGATCCCGGCAAAGGCCGCAGCTTCAATATCCCGCAGGATCAGTGGGTCGAGGGCGTCTTCAGCGGTACGCACGGGTCTTACTGGGACAAGGACGGCAACCTGTATGTGCAGGACTGGAACGTCTCCGGCCGTCTGATGAAGCTGGTACGCGTGCAGTAGCCGCCACAGGCTGAGCGATTCCCGTGCGTCTGAGTAATCCCCGCCGATCCGCACTGAAGCTCTGCAATCGGCGGGAGACGCTCAGCCTTTCATCTCATCTTCGTGCTGCCGTAACTGCTGACTGCCCGCCTGCCAGGTTTCGAAGACCTCGCGTGCAGTCTTCAGTGCGTTGTGCAGGCGGTTGCGTGTTTCAAACAGGCCCTGCCGGTTATCGACGTCAAGGGCGATCAGCCGGTTGGTTTCCAGCACTGCCGGCTCCAGGTGATCGCGCAGCAGTGTCAGTAGCGCGGTCGCCTGTGTCAGAGATTCGGCAGCGTTCAACTGCAGAAACTGACGGTCACGGAAGCGTTCGTCTTCGGTCAGCACCCGGCCGCTGCCGTCGTCACTGCCTTTCTCTGCGAGCTGGCTGACATCGACGAGCCGGCCAAACGGGTTCTCCTCAATTTGAGATTTCGCCTTCGTTCCCTGAACCCGTTCCAGTCCACGGCGGGCCTTCTCGCGATCCGGATCAATTCTCAACGCGGCTTCATAGTGCTCAATCGCTTTCCGCCGGTTGGTCTGCTCCACATAAAGATTGGCCAGATTGATATGCGCATCGACCATGTCGGGAGCAATCTTCACCGCAGACTGATAAGCGGAGATCGCCATTGATGTCTGGTTGAGGTGTCGTTCGGCAATGCCCAGGTTGTAAAACGCCTCGGCATTTCTTGAGTCCCGTTGCACGGCTTTTCGCAGCAGTTCGACGGCCTTCTTGTAGTTGCCCTGCAGATTATAAATCGCACCGAGATTGACGTACGCTCGCGCGTCGCGCGGCTTGAGCAGCGTCACCCGGTGAAAGTGCTCGATCGCTCCAGCATATTCCTGAGCCAGGTAGCAGGCCGTAGCCAGCCCCTCGTGCCCTTCGATGCCGTCGGGGTTCAGCGCGACGGCTTCCTCATACAGATCGATCGCATCCAGCACGGCACCGTGCCGCAAGGCATGCTTTCCCTGTTCGCACCTTTGTTCATAGTCACTCATCGAAGGGCGCTCTCCGTCTTGAATGGCAGGATCGGCGACTGCGGATCAGCGGCGGGCGGCGGGTCGGAATACCGACCTCAATGGCGGACAGCTTACGCAGCGCAGTCGAAATCCGGCACAGCAATCTGCGCTGGGGAGCAAGCGATTCTCAACGGCGAGGCAGCATCTGCTGGTTTGACGAAGCGGCGCGACGATGGTGCAGCAGCCACCAGACGGCAACACAAACGGTTGATAACGCCGTCGCGTGAACGAGTCCGAACTGAAGTGCGGTCGCCGCGATGATCAGCCCTGCCGTGACCCTCATCCCCGTTGAGAACCGCCAGGCGACGAACGGCTCTGCGAGAAGCCCGAGCAGAACGAGCCAGGCCAGCAGTCGCGAAAAAGCAGCGATCGTACCAGCCCCGTGTGTCGAAACTGTCGACGAATCATCACTGCCAGCGTCGGGACTTTGCAACCGCAGATCAGGATAGAGGTCCGTGACCAGACGCTGCTGATCGACCGGAGTCAGATCGCTCTCCGCCACGTCGACGTTGATCACAAACGAGTGTCGCGACGGAACTTTTCGCGGCGACACGTCGGGCTCAACCGAATAAACACCGCTGCGGTCTGTGGCTTCGATCACGGCACTCGCGGACGGTGTCGCCGATCCGGATGGCGATACAAGAGTAACTTCAATGAGCGATTCATCCGGCAGCCGCACTGACACCAGTTCCCCGGCAAGTCGATCGTCAAGCTTCAGTGTGACGGGCTCACCGACCAGATGCGTGTGCTGCTGCCAACTGCCTGACGCGGCAAAGCGGATGGTTTCGTGCATCATCGGGACGAAACTCGGAGCCCAGATCGCCCAGGTACCCCAGCGATCGTCCGCTCCGGTCGCCGCCAGAACGACACGGCCCTCGCCGGTCTGCTGTTCGACGAGTGCCGGAGATCCGTCACTGAACCACAGCGCCGTCGACGCGGACTCGCTCGGTTCGAGCTTCAGGTAAGAAACGGTAATCGTCGATTCAAGTCCCGCGTCGGGGTTGCCGCGAAAGGCGGCGACGAGCGAATGCGCGAAGCCACGGGCGTCGAACGTCAGTGCATTGCCGTCACTGGACGACGTGACGCGCTCACCGATTCGCGCCGGCAGGATTCCCGTTCCGTCCCGGTAAAGCCGGGTGTTGAAACTGTCGGGCTGCGTCCGCTCGCCGGGAAAGATGACGAGCCCACCGCCGCCGCGTACGTACCGGTCGAGCAGGGCAGCTTCGCGCTCGGTCAACAGCCCGACATCGCACAGCACAACCGCGTCGTAATCGTCGAGCGCCGCCGATGGCAGCTCGCCTTCCGTGACGACGTGCGGCCGGATGGGGCTTCCCGTGCTTCCGCCTCCAATTGGCAAGTCACCACTGACCTGCGGTGCCAAAGCTCGTTCAAGATAGAAACTCGCACGATCACGAACACGGCCGGCTGGCCGGCCATCAACGAGCAGCACGCGCAATTCATCGCGCACGTCAATGATCTGCCAGCGCCGATTGTCAACCGGCAGCGAGTCTGCTTCGAGTCGCACTTCGATCGTGTGTGGACCCGCTTCCCGCAGCATCGGCGAAAACTCGACGGGGACATCGATCCCCGGTGACAGATCAACCCGCCGCGTATCGACAATGCGGCCATCAATCAGCAGTTCAACAATCTGATCTCGTAGTGCCGAGTTTCCAAAGTTCCGCACAGCGCACGACAACTCGACCGGCCGACCGGAAATCACCGGCGACGAAGCGACGCTCACCTGAATCACGGCGGCGTTGGGCGACGTGGCGCTGCCGACGCTGATCACCGACAGCCGGGCATTCGCGGCAATCTGCTTTGCCAGAGCGGACAGTTTCTTCTGCGCCTCGCCCCCTGGAGGAGCCCACAACTGTGACTGCAGATCCGAAACGATGACGACTTCCTTGCGGCCGAGTTCCGGCACCTGCTGCGTCAGTTCCAGCACGCTCGCCAGCGTCTGCTGCAGATCACCGCGCGCGTCGGACACCTTCAGTCGATCAACTTCCTCGCGCACTGCATCCGGACGGAACGAGGCCTGACCAACAACCGCCAGAGGCTCCGGCCCAGCGACCCGCACGAGGTTCCAGGCGTCGCCGCGCCGCCCCGCTTCAACCAGATCCCGCAGAACCTGCTGAGCCCGCGCAAACCGAGTGCCTGCCGTTCGCTGGCCTTCCGCATCGACCGACCAGGCATTGGCGGCCTCCTCAAACTGCATACTGAACGAGGTATCGATGACGAGGATGCGATGCACCGGCTGCTCGGAATTCAACAGCCCGTCGTCGGCGTCGAGAAACGGCCGAGCGAACGCAATGACCAGCCCGGCAATCACCAGCGTTCTCAGCAGCAGCAGAATCAGGTTCTGTAACCGCACACGTCGCGACTCGCGTTTCATGGCCGCGACCAGAAACTGCATCGCCGCCCAGCGATGCTCGACATACCGCCGCCGATGCAGCAGGTGTATGAGAAGCGGAATCCCGGCCAGCACCAGCCCCGCCAGCAGTGCCGGGCTGGAGAATCCGAAAGCCAGAATCAAACTGAGTGATGCCATACCTGTCAGAGTCGTTGATTGCTCCGCGACCGATGCGTCCGTTCGCGGATACAGTGAGCCCCTTGCATTTCCGTTTCGATCGCGGAGCGATCAACGACTGTCATTCCTCAACGCGAAAGAACCGCCGCCCTTTCAGTTCAAACCGCGGCAGCGAGTTCTCGGCGACGAGTTCGATGTCCGCGTTGAAGTTCAGCCGGTCGCGGATCGCCGCGGCCGTTCGATTTCGCAGTTCGCTTGCTTCGCTCG
>WGMU01000013.1 GCA_016124895.1 bacterium | reverse complement strand
GGGTGCAGTTGTCGTCGCGCGGCTGGCCGATTCTCGGTGACGTGAAGTATGGCGGCCCGACGTGCAACAACCGACGAGCACTCGCCCTGCACGCCGCCTCGCTGCAGTTTGCACATCCGACGACGCGTGAATTGATCACTCTGATGGCTGAGATTCCGCCGGTCTGGAAAGAGTGGTTCGATGTTCCTGTGACTTGACAGACGCACAACACAGTTTGCACATTCGCTCACAGGAAAAAGCGGGCCGCTTCCCTGGCTCCGCGCCACACTAACGTGCCCTGCAGTCGGACGCGTCTGTGACAATGCAAGCCAGAACTGACGTCGGAAGACCGATCGCACACCCGGATGCGGCAGAAGCTTCGTCGTCGCTCAACGTGGCCGGCTCGTCTGACCGCCCGAGCAGAGCGGACGCTCTCAAAAAACCGGAAGCGACCGAGACGCCATCTCGCACGACGACGTCAGGCCGCTCCGACGCGCGTCTCGACGCTGACACGACTCATGTCAATCCGACCTCGTGGCTGCGTGACCGTGATCAGCTCACGCTCGCTGTTCTGTTGGCGATCGCACTGACCGTGCTTTGCCGGCGCTGGTATGGTCTGGTCGAGTCGCGACCGGACGGCCTGATCGTCGAACACGCCTCAGAGTCGATTGGTTATCGAATTGAACTGAACTCCGCGACCTGGATCGAACTGAGCCAGCTTGAAGGCGTCGGCCCGATCCTCGCAAAGCGGATCGTCGCCGACCGTGACCAGAACGGCCCGTTCCGCTCGATTGACGACCTGCAGCGTGTCGCTGGCATCGGACCAAAGACGCTTGAACGCAACCGCCGCTGGCTGCAGGTTCGGCCGGAAGCGATCGTCGACCCATGAGGTCACCGCTCAAGAAACAGCGGGGCCTTACGTGGGACGGATCGACAATCCGTCCGACTGCGGAGTGCGTACCACAGATTGCGGGAGACGACGTTACCGACCTCGATTGCATGACTGACGACGACGCTCCGACTCGGCGTTACGCTGCGCGCCCGTCATCATCCGCGTTCGAGAGAATTCGCGAGTCACCATGAATAAAGCCTTCGTCCGCGAACAGGATTCCGACATTCGCCATTGCCCGCGGTGCGGGTCACTGGGGCACGCGGTCGGATCGTCAACGCTCAATCACTGGCTGCCGGCTGACGCGCGTGAAGAACTCGGAGACCGCGCGATGTTCTGTCCACTGGCGTCATGCCCGGTCGCCTACTTCGACCAGTTTGAGCGGATGGTGCCCGCCGATCAGTTGCTGCGTCCCGCCTGGCCGAAGTCGATGGAAGCACCGCTGTGTGCCTGCTTCGGCCTGACCGCGGACGAGATCGACGCTGACATCGATGAGGGCGTCGTCACACGTGTCCGCTCGGTCGTCGAACGATCGAAAACATCCGACGCCCACTGTCAGACACTCGCCGCAAACGGCCAATGCTGCGTCGCGGAGGTGCAGCGGTACTATTTCAAACGGCGCGGCGAGACGGAAGGGTGATGGTGTTTTCCGTCAAGACCCGCGAGAGATGCGCCGCCTTCTGCATTCAGAACCCCGCTGCCTGGCCGTGCTTACGCGGGTCGCTCGCGGCACGAAGCCCGTCGGCCATTCGACTCGCGGCCTGCGTCGCCGCCAGGCCGCTGCTTTTTGAAACCGCGTGACCATATTTTTCCTGCAGGGGCTTACCGAACTCGGTCATCAGTTCTGATTCGAGCAGCAGCGTGTTGGGCAGCCACTGGTGGTGGATCCGCGGTGCCCGCACCGCCTGCTGCGGCGTCATTCCGAAACGGCTCATGTTCAGCAGCACCTGCAGCGTCGCGCTGATGATTCGCGGACCACCGGAAGCTCCAGCGGCGAAAACCGCCTTGCCGTCCTTGACCAGAATCGTCGGCGTCATGCTCGACAGCGGCTTCTTCCGCGGTGCGATCGCGTTCGCCTCGCTCTGGATCAGGCCGAACGCGTTGGGGCGGCCGGCTGCGGTGGTGAAATCGTCCATCTCGTTATTGAGCACGATGCCACAGGTCGGTTCGACGAGCCAGCTTCCGAAGCTGGTATTGATCGTTTCGGTACAGGCGACGGCGTTGCCAGCCACGTCGATCACGCAGAAGTGCGTCGTGCCGGCATCGTCCTTCGGCAGAAAGCGGCCGTATGCCTCGGGCGGCTGAGTTCGATCGAGCTGGATTCGGTCGGCGAGTTTCTCCGCGTACGAGTCGCTCGTCAGCCGTTTCACCGGGACGTCGACGAAGTCCGCATCGCCGAGAAACTCCGCCCGGTCTGCGAAGGCGTGCTTCATCACTTCCGCCAGAACATGGTAATAGTGCTCGTCACGTCGCCCGCGATTGAGATCGATACACAGCTTGCCGTCTTCCAGAGCGTCCAGAATGTTGAGCGTTTCGAGCAGCGCAACTCCGCCGCTCGACGGAGGCGGCATCGTCAGGACATCGAAACCGGAGTACTGCGACGTCAGCACTGGTCGCTCGACAACGTCCATTTGCGCGAGGTCGTCGAGCGTCATTTCGCTGCCGCGTGAGCAGACGAGTTTGACGATCGCTGCGGCAATTTCTCCCCGATAGAACGCGTCGGAGCCGTGCTCGGCGATCAGTTGGAGAGCCCTGCCCTGCGGCGAAGTGACTCTTGTCCCGACGGGCGGAACGTTGCCCTCGAACAGGTACTGCTGCCAGAGCCCGACAAAGCGGTCGGCATCCGGCTCGGCCCGTTTCGCCTGCGACTTCCGCAAAGCGACTTCGTGGTCGTCGAGTGGTACACCCTGGGTCGCGTAACGCAGTGCCGGCTTCAGCACTTCAGCAAGCGGCAGCGAACCATACTTCTCCAGAGCGTGACACAGTCCGCGAACGTGACCGGGAACGCCGACAGCCAGCCCGCCTTTGCGACTCTCGTCGGCCGCTGCTGCGTAGGCTTCGCGCGAGACTGCCAGCGGCGCCCGTTCCCGATAGTCGAGCGCGATGGCCCGCTGCTGCTTCGCGTCCCAGATGACCATGAACCCGCCGCCACCCAGTCCGGAACTCGCCGGCCGCAACACTGACAGGGCGAAGCCAACCGCCACCGCCGCATCGACAACGTTGCCTCCGCGACGCAGCACTTCAACGCCCGCCTGACTGGCCAGCGGATGATCCGCGGCCACCGCAGCGTGCTGCCAGACGGTCTCATCTGCCGGAGTCGCTGCTGATGGATCGGCAGAACGGCTCTCCGTGGGCAGACTCAGCAGCAGTGCGCCCACGGCCAGCAGACCGCTCAGGCTTCGACGAAACAGGAGCGGCAGCTGCTGCCTGGCTGCGAATTTCTGGAACAAGGGCTTCCGTCGGCTGCTCATACTGAACTCCAGAACGACCGGTTTCACTGGAGCCGCGTCGCCGAAGTGATCTTCAGCCCAGGCGGCCATCCCGGAAATTCTCGGGTGAAAATGGAACCGCTCGCGACTTCGCGAACGGTAGAATCCGACTGACCGAGAATACTGCGTCGGCCGCGACAGTGCGATCAGTCTCAATAACCGAAGTTATCGGCGTCTGGTTGACTGATCATCGTTTTGCCTGATCGCTGCAGTGGACACCACAACCAGGAAGTGGGCACTTCGTCGCTGGTTTTGTGCATTACAACGGCGGAAACACAGTGCGACTGACCGATGAATCAGGTGGCCGTCTCCGTGTCGCGGGCTCGAGAACTTTTCATGTCACGTCCTGATCCAAGCCGCGACAGCCTGAATGTGACCGTTGTCTCTCCGGAAGGAGATGTAACGGATCGGCGGGTCTTTCCCACGCGCGAATCCGTATCGATTGGCCGCTCCGTAGAATCCGACATTTCTCTGGCCGACTTCGGCAAGAAAGTCTCGCGCTGTCACGCCGTGCTGCTGCATGACGGCACCAGTTGGGAATACTACAACCTGGGAGTCAACGGCACGTTCTCAAATGGCCGCCGCGTCGACACGCTGACGATTTCTGCGCCGACGGTCGTTCGCCTGGGAAAGACCGGCCCGATCCTGCAGTTTCGGGTCGGGCAGAATGCTGTCGAGGATTCTGCCGCCAGAGACGAGCTGTCGAGCGAACCGTCAGATTCCGACAGCAACCCACGGGCTGAAGACGACGTCACCGAGTGGATTCGGCGTGTCAAAGATGGCGACGAAGAGGCAGCTCAGCTCATCTGGAATCGCTATGCGCAGGAAGTGGTCGACGTCGCGGCGCGATCATTCGGTGACGCCTCGAAGCGGGTGAGTGACGAGGAAGACGTCGCGCTCCTGGCTCTGAAGAGCCTTCTGGCGGGCATCACGGCTGGCCGCTTTCCTGAACTCGACAGTCGCGAACAGCTCTGGCGACTGCTGATGGTGATCACGACGCGCAAGGCCGCCGCCATTATTGAACACAACTCGCGACAGAAACGCGGTGGCGGCAACGTCCGCGGCGACTCAGCCGTCGAGTTCTCTCTGGCGACTTCGGACCCGAGTTTCGTCGTGGGTTTCGACAAGCTTCCCAGCGAGAAGCCGGCTCCCGACCTGGCTGCTCTGATGGCCGACGAAACACACCGCCTGCTCTCCAGCCTGCCCGATGCGATGGCTCAACAGATTGCCGTCATGAAAATGGAAGGCCACACACACGAAGAGATCGCCGACAAACTCGGCTGTAACGTCCGCACCATCGAACGCCGCCTGAAACAAATTCGCGAACTCTGGCAGAAACGCATTGATGCTGAATGAATCTGTGATTGGGGCACATTGCGAATTGAAAACAGTCTCCACAGCAAGACTGCCGGTTCTCGCTTTTTTTGAACTGCTGCCGTTAGAGTAACGTCATTCGCCACACCCGACGGGCGCATCGTTTTCAGCGGCAGATGACAGAGTGCAACCAGTCGGTTCTGCGCAGAACAACCGAAACCATCTGGCATGTTCCTTAACGGCTATACGACGCTGGCGGCCTTTCTGAGCGGGCTTCGCATCATTCTGGGGATTGGACTTGTCAGCGTCTCCGGCCGGCGAATCTGCGGAAAGGCAGACGTCAGCGCCGACGCAGCCGAATACCGTGTTGCGCTGGTGATCGCTCTTGCGTTAGCAGTCGTCGTGCTGAATGCAGTCTCGTGGCCACTTCTGTATGTGCTGCTGCAAAGCTATGTGCAGCAATGGCCCTCCGTCATGTGCATTTACG
The DNA here is from genome assembly GCA_016124895.1 of bacterium. Lineage (GTDB taxonomy): Bacteria > Planctomycetota > Planctomycetia > Planctomycetales > Planctomycetaceae > JAPOLP01. The sequence goes on along the minus strand of WGMU01000013.1, from coordinate 49,665 downwards.
GGGTCACGCAAATCGGAAAAGGATCAATCGGTCTGAGTCGGCTTCTGCCTGGCCTGCTGGACATTCTTCAGTTCCTGCGGCCGCTTCTCGTGTTTGCGAGTGGCGCAGGATTCGTCATGCATCTGGTTGATCGACAAACAGCGACATCGCCGCTGCTTCGTCGCGTCCTGACCTTTTTCCTCATCATCGGCGTGATCACGGTTGTGGATGCCTCGGTTGAACTGAGCTACGTCAGCATTCCTCGTACCGAAACACGAATCTCCGGAGGATGCTGCACGACTCCCCTGGAAGCGCTGGAACGGCAGAAACTGCTTACGCCCGAGGCTGCAGTTCCGCAGAGCTTGCGGCCTCTGGTTGCCTGGTCGTACTACGCGTTGAATGGTGGCCTGATCGCAGTGCTCTTCGCCTGTGCGATCAGGAAGCCTGATTCAGATTCCAGCCTGGTGCTGTCAGGAGTTCCTGGCTGGATACTGTTGTTTGCCGCAATCTCGTCACTGCCAGTTGGCGGACTGTTTTTACGTGACGTTGCCGCACCGGAGATTCTGGGACTGCCGTTCCATCAGTGCCCGTACGATCTGGTAACTGCAGCGCCGGAAAGTCTGCTGGCCGTCATCGCGTCAATGGCCGGAGCGTTCAGCATCGGATGGGCATTTCTTGTATCCCGGCTGGGTGTTTGTTCCCAGACTCACGAAATTCTGCCGACGTTCGTTACTCAACTGCTGTTCCTGAGTCTGGTCAGCTATTCCGCGTCGCTGGTCCTGATCTCGGTCGAACTGATGCTCTGCTGACACCGTAACGCAGAGAATGTCTCAATGGGTTTCAGATGGCGACTCGAATGATTCACAGACACCTGTGGCTGACTGCCGCCGTGACTCTGTTCGTTGCTGCGGTCTTGCCATTGATTGGGCACACGGTTCGAGGTAAGAATCCTGCACGCTGCCACTGGGACGGACTTCCCGTCGACTCTGTTTTCCGTGTTCGGGTCGCTACGTCACCTGACGTCTCGTATTCATTCTGTTGCGTGCTCTGTGCCGCGGCTTGGATCGACCGGTCAGCAGCGGCTGTTTCGCATATTTATGTAACTGACGAATCGAGCGGAATCGAAGTTAACGCTGTGCAGGCATTTTTTGTCCGGAGTACTGTCCCAACCAACGCAATTACTGGAAACCGCTGGCACACGTTTCGGACGTCCGCTGACGCTCTCAGGCACGCAGACGCCGCTCGTGCCCGCGTTGTTTCGGTAACGGATTCGCCGTTGGCGTCTGCAAGCGGCTTAACGGACAAGGTGTGTCCTTAATGGCAGCGTTCCAGTCAAACTCACACAGACTGACATGGACGCTAGGCCTGCTGGCTGTCGTCGCGGCCGCGTTTGTTCTGTTTCGGCCTGCCGACAGCAAGGATCCCCGACGAACCGACGCTCAGCAACCTGGGTTTCGGGATCTCTCGGCCGAGTCCGGGATTACATTTCAGATGGGATTCCTGCCGGCAGAACAGGGCGAGACCTTCAAGATCAACCTCTACGATCACGGTTGTGGCGTGGCTATTGGAGACATTAACGGAGATGGTCATGACGACGTGTACTTTCTGAATCAGCTTGGCGCGAATGCTCTGTTCCAGAACCGAGGTGACGGCACATTCCGCGACGTGACCCAGACAGCGGGAGTCGCTCTTGCGGACCGGGTCAGTGTCGGAGCCACCTTTTCCGACTATGACAACGACGGTGATCAGGATCTCTATGTCACCAGTACGCGGGGCGGAAACACTCTGTTTCGAAATCGCGGAAACGGAACGTTCGACGACGCGACGGCCGAAGCGGGAGTTGAATTCGTCGGCCACTCACAGACAGCGGCCTTTTTTGACTGTGACAATGATGGTTTCCTCGACCTGCTGGTTGTTAACACGGCGAACTGGACCAGTGAGGCCTACGACGGGGGATCTCAATATTTCGTTGGCAAAGGGCTGATCGGAGGTCTGAACGAAGTTGTCGGCTCCAGCATTGAGCCCAACATTCTCTATCACAACAACCGTGACGGCACCTTCACTGACGTCACGGAAGACTCGGGACTGAAGGGACGCGGATGGGCCAGTGACGTCGCGGTTTTTGACTATGATCAGGACGGCGCTCAGGACGTTTTTATCTCAAACATGTTCGGTCCGGATCAGCTTTACCGAAACCTCGGTAGTGGGCGTTTCGAGGACGTGACCGCGACAGTCCTTGGCAAAACGTCATTCGGCGCCATCGGGTGCCGCGTCTTTGATTTCGACAGTAACGGAACGCTGGACCTGTTCGTCGTCGATATGCACTCAGATATGTGGATGGGCCTCGACTACAACCACACCTCGCTGCAGACAGCCCGAAAACATCAGGCCAGCAAATTCCCGTACTTCTACGGACCGGTGACGGAGTCGAACGCGGAACTCATGATGATGGAGAGGGATCTTGAAGGGGTTCTCGATTTCCGACACGACGGCGTTCTGTTCGGAAACGTGCTGTACAGGAATCTGGGCAACGGGAAATTTGAAGAGGCCACTGCCGAAGCTGGCCTGGAAACCTTCTGGCCCTGGGGAGTCGCCACGGGTGACTTCGATAACGATCAGCACGAAGACGTGTTCATCGCCGCCGGCATGGGCTACCCGTTTTATTACTGGCCGAATTCGCTTTTGATGAATCAGGGAAACGGGACTTTTCTGGATCAGGCTGAGACCCGTGGAATCGAACCTCCTGCGGAAGGAATTTACCTGGAAGACCGTATTCAGGATCGCTATGCCGTCCGCAGTTCGCGCTGTGCGGCAACAGCAGACTTCGATGGCGACGGCCGTGTTGACATCCTGACGAACAATTTCAATCACCGACCGTACTATTTCCACAACGAGTTTCCACCGCGGAACTACTTCGCTCTGCGGCTAAGGGGAACTTCCTGCAATCGCGACGCGATCGGCGCCGTTGTAACGGTGACCGGCGGCGGTCGGCGCCAGGTTCGTCTGCTGCAGGGAGCCAGTGGCTATCTGTCGCAATCCTCTAAGGTGCTGCATTTCGGACTTGGCACTGCTGACCGGATTGACCTCGTGGAAATCCAGTGGCCAGGTGGCCGTCGGCAGTCAATCAGCACTCCCGGAATCAATCAGCTTCTGGAGATTGCTGAACCAGAGGGCGGGTCAGATGATGGACGTCGATGATTCGATGATCAGAAACGGCTCACCATCCGATGGCCGTGGGCTGGAATTACGAACTGCGTTTACGCACTGGTTGCCGACAGTGAGCATGGCCGGTCTGGTCCTGGCTGTGGTGACCGTTGTGGCAGTCGACGCTCAATTGGACGTTGGGCGGAATTCCCGGCGAAGTGAGTTCCAGGCACTGCTGAACGGAATCAGTTTTGGTCCCAGCGTCACTCCGTCTGCGTTTCTGACTTCAGGTACCTGGAACGTTCTAACGGCGTCATCGCGTCCTCTACCTGCGGCGCAAGTGCTTCACGCTTCCGCTCGTCGTGGAGACGGTGCTCTGCTGTGTCAGGCGTCTGCAGTTGGAGCAGAGGATGAATCTCAAGGACAAGGTCGTGATGCGACGTTTCGTTGAGATCTTTCGAGCTGGCCAGACTTCTGTTCTGATCGATCCGGTGCGAAGCGTTGCCACGTTCACCGTTCTGCTCGTCATGCTGGTGCCGTTTCTGGTTGGAATTGGCATCTCTGATGGCCTGCGGCTGGAAGAATCTGCCGCCATCAACTCGGGGGGCGATCTGTATGTCAGCGGCAGTCGCTTCGGACAGAGCAGCCCGCTGCCAGCCAGCATGGCCGAAGAGCTGATGACGATCGACGGAGTGCTCGGCGTCGTACCGAGAATCATCGGGCTAACGAAGATCGGCCGCGATCACGTTGCCGCCGTCATCGTTGGTCTTCCCGAAGCGGCGTTTCCGGATGCTGTTCGGTGCGTCTCCGGACGGTTACCCGGCAATGCGGCACAACACGAACTGGTAGTCGGCACGGCACTAGCCAAGCATCTGAAAGTGACAATCGGATCGCAGTTACCCCCATTCTACCGTAACCCTGAGGGTGAACGGACCTCTGTCATCGTTGGCATGTTTGAGTCGCGGATTCCATTCTGGCAGTCACAGATGATGCTCACGACGGTTGAATCTGCGCAACGAATCTTCGCTCAACCCGATTCAGTCACAGACTTCGTAGTGTATTGCAGACAGGGCTACAGTGAGTCTGTCCGTGTAGAAATTCAGCGGACCGTTCGTGACTCCGCTGCGAGAGACACGTTGACGCAACTGAACGTGAGAAGCCGCGAATCCCTGTCGGAACAGATCCTGAGCGATCGGTTTCAGAAGCTGGGAATCTTTACTCTGCAGTTTGTCGTGGCATTCGTCTGCGGGCTGCTCGTCATTCTGGTCACTTCGGGGTACGGACAGACTGAACGCCGTCGAGAAATCGGTATTCTGAAAGCAACCGGCTGGCAGACTGACGAAGTTCTGCTGAAAGCATTTGTTGAGTGTCTTCTGATCAGCGTGACGGCTGCTGCGACCAGTATCGCGATCGCTTTCCTCTGGCTGCGTGTACTGGACGGTGCTGGAATCGTCGGCTTTTTTATTTCCGGAGTTGATGTATTTCCCGGATTCCCCGTGCCGTTCCGACTGTTGCCTGTTCCTGCGATGGTGGCTTTCGTCGTCGCCCTGTCGATTACGTTGAGTGGTTCTCTTTATACTTCCTGGCAGTACGCCATCGTTCCGCCTGATGAGGCAATGCGATGATTGAGGCCATTGGTGTGACAAAGCAGTTTCGTGGGGATGGAACCGAAGTTGTGACTGCCGTCGATAACGTCTCACTCTCGATCTTCAGTCAGCAGATTGTTGTCCTGACTGGGGAATCCGGTTCCGGCAAGACGAGTCTGCTTTCAATTCTCGGAGCCCTCTCGCGTCCGACGAGCGGCGCAGTCCACATCCTCGGCCGCGATGTCAACAACTGCTCTGGAGTCGAACTTGCGCGGATTCGACGGCACATCGGATTTGTATTTCAGTCGTTTTCGCTGTTGCCGCGTCTTCCGGCGTGGGAAAACGTGACCTGGCCGCTGATTCCGCTGGGGGTTCCACAGGCTCGTCGATTTGATCTTGCCGGTCAGATGCTGGAACGAGTGGGGCTTCGGCGAAAGTCCGAAAGCCGTCCCGAACAGCTCAGCGGTGGCGAGCAGCAACGAGTTGCTGTGGCGCGGGCACTTGTCGCGTCACCCCGGATTCTGCTCGCCGACGAGCCTACCTCCAATCTGGATACGCGGGCGGCAGAGCGGTTGATCGAGATCTTTCGCGAAATCCACACCGATGGCGTTACTCTCGTTTTTTCGACACACGACCCGAGACTGATCGCTCTGGGGACGCAGGTTTTCGAGATGCGTGCAGGGCAATTGAAATGCGTCTGACGAGACACGACAGGTTTGGCCGAAAACTGATTCTCGTCAGCATGACAGTTGCGTCGCTGATCTGCGTTCTCGTAGTCACGCTGATCAACGAAGAAATCCCCGACTCAGTTCCCGCTGAACAACCAGAGAAGCCGGCCATCTTCGTTCCAGGACCTCAGACGTTCGCTCCCGGTCTGCACGTGCTGGGAGCCCTGTCGCCATCGGTTGCCTACGTTCTGGAAACGAGCGACGGGCTGATCCTCGTCGACTGCGGTCTTCGCCAGTCACACGAACTGCTTCTGAAGCAGATGCAGGCCCTCCATCTGAATGTTGCCGACCTGAAGATGATCCTGATCACACATGGGCATGGCGATCACTATCTCGGAGCCATGCAGCTTCGCGAGTTAACCGGAGCAAAAATCTACGCTGGTGCCGGGGACAGCGCTGTGCTCCGCAATGCCGGACCACGAGAGGCCGTTTTTTCGACGTTCCCAATGGACAACGTGCCGATCGAACCGACGGTTGTCGATGTCGAGTTATCCGGGAGCGAGACGATCGAGCTGGGTGAAGCGGTGATTCAGGTGCTGGCAACGCCGGGACATACACCAGGCAGTACCTGCTATCTCGTCGATTGGGCAGGAAAAACGGTGCTCTTCAGCGGTGACACGATCATGACGATCGATGGCGACCTGGGAACGTATTCGGCATATCTCGCTCCAGAGTTCCGAGGCGATGCCCAGGCCTACCTGCAGACTTTGAGGGATCTGCAGCATCTGCCCGCACCGGACCTGCTGCTGCCGGGGCACCCTGAAACACAACGGCGAATGGTCAACGCCCGTGTGTCGCCGGAATGGTGGTCAGCGACGCTCAGTCGCGGGATTGAGCAGATGGAACAACTGGTTGCCCGATTCGAAACTGACGGCGCGGACTTTCTTGACGGTATCCCGAAACAGATTGCAACGGGGCTGTTCTATCTCGGCGATCTGAATCAGACAGCGGTCTACTGTCTGTCGGATGATGCAGCGCTGATTCTGGTAGACGCCCCCGGTGGAGCAAAGCTTGTCGATTTCCTGTCCGAGCATTTGAAGATGTTCGGCCGGGAGCTACCCATGCTCGACGCCGTGATTCTGACCGGGACAACTCCGACCCTCGTCGCTGGCCTTTCGTCAGTGGTCAATGCGACCGGCTGCCGAATCATCGCTGCGGAATCGGCTAGAGCCGACGTTGAACGGCTCTGCGCGAATGCGGCATTCACTTTATCCGAAGACCTGCCGGAACAGCTTGCCTGGTTGAATCTGGAGCGAATCCCGGTTCTCGGCTTTGGCTCTGAGAGATCGGCCTGGCTGCTGAATCGAGAGGGAAAACGCATCCTGTTTTCCGGCCTCGCTCCGCTACTGGTTCCATCTGATCCGGCCAATGACTGGTACCTGACGCCCCTTGATCTGCCTGAGGGACTTCGCTCGCTGCATCGGCTGGCTGGTACGCGGCCACAGATCTGGTTGCCGGCTCGGCCAAACCACGGACAGAATGCCAATCTCTACGGTCGCGACTGGACAGACACTCTGAATCAAAGCCGCATGTCGCTGGGCTATGGCTACTGATAACGAATTATATTTGAGACAGGGAAGCGGTGGATCAGTCGACGCCACATGAGATCTCGAGAGCTGAAGCGGGCTCCCGATGGCTCCTGGGGAGTATTCTGCTCCTGGCAGCCTTTCTGCGCCTGTACCGGCTCGATCTGATCAGCATTTCAAATGTCGTCGGGATTCAGGGGCTGAACGCGCTCAGCACTCTTCGTCTGCTGAATGGCCGGGACTGGGCTCTGGCCGGGCCTCTGACAGAAGACGTCCGCAGTTCGGCCTTTCTGATTTCTCTGTCGGCACTTGTCGGCATGTTCTGCTGGAATCCCATCGCTCTGCTGACGCCGGTCATCGTTCTGAATCTGCTGTCAGTCTGGCTGCTGTTTCGGTTGTGTCTCAGGCACTTCGGGTTCTTCCCGGCAATGACCGCCACACTGCTTTACGCCTCGTCGCCCTGGGCAGTGCTCTATTCCCGGCTACTGGTGCCTGCGAGTTGTCTGGCTCTCTTCTGTATTCTGCTCGTCGATTTTTCGTTGCGCTGGCTGGATGAACACAGGAAGCACCAGCTCGGTCTGCTGGTACTGCTTGGTCTGGTCGTGCCACAGATTCATTTTTCCGGATTGTGTGCTCTTCCCTGGGTTACCGCGGTTCTGTTCGCTGGCCGCCGGCACTTGACAGTCACGCCGCTTGTCGCTGGTGCATCGATCGGCCTGGCCGCCTGGCTCCCGTGGCTGAAGTTTCAGCAAATTACAGGCTGGGTCGAGTTGTCCGCATGGGCCAGGCAGATTCTCGATTCTCCCGCAGCCCATGCTGAGGCGTTTCTGCAGGCACTGACGACTCTCCTGCAGATGCTGTGCTGCTCTGGATTCGAGTTCTGGTTCGGTAATGATCTATCGACCTGGCCCGAAGACTTTCCCGGCTGGCTGATCGTGTCCACGTCTGCCGGCTCGCTGCTGCTGACTGCCTTGTTTGTGGGAGCTGTGATCCAGGCAGCCGCAGGCTCAAGCTCAGACTTCCGTTCTTCGCGACTTGTGGCATTGTGGATTGGCCTCGCGTTGATTCTGAGCACGTTGCTGCGAAACACCGGCTCGCCAGACGGAATGCTGGTCACTCAGCCGTTCGGGCTAATCCTTGTGGCACTTGCTGCAGACAACCTTCGCCGCGCAGCAACTTCACGCTGGCGGCCTGCCATGGTTGCGGTTGTTGTCATCCTCATCGCTGGAAATATCTCGTTTCTGGCTGCGTGCCTGAAGCTGATGAATTCTGGCCAGCAGTCTCCGGGAGCAGCCTGCGAGTTCAGCCTGGCTCAGCGGCAGACGGTGTTGAATTCGATTATGCAGGACGCCGGGCCGAATGTCATCCAGATCACTGGTCCCTATTCCGGCTGGTACCCTGCCTACGAGTATCTGCAGCATTTTGTCGCTGGAGGTGTCGGAAGCGGTTTCGAATGGCGATCCACCGGTCTGTGCTACTGGATCGATGAAGAATCTATCCCTGAAGGGGCTAACGAGGTTTTCTGGAATCGTCAGAAAGAACGGTCAATCAACCCAGCGATCTCTGAATATCTCGGATCCTCCCCTGACTGGGTTATTGAACGGCACTGGGCGATCGAGCAGACGCAGATTTACCGACTCAGGTTTGAGAAAAGGCAGCCGCTCCATTGAATGTAATCAGACGAAGGATTGCTGTGCAGTCGGGACGTTGATGGCATCATTCTGGGTGGAATTTCAGGCCATTCCGCACGACGATACCGCGACAGTGTCGCCGGAAAGCTTACGCGGGATCAGACTGACGAAGCCCTGCTTGATCCGCGGGAAAGCAATTGCCTGGCCAGCGTCTTCGTCCGCACCATCGAACGCCGCCTGAAACAAATTCGCAAACTCTGGCAGAAACGCATTGATGCTGAATGAAAACCGCGGATCGCCGGTTCGACACAGCACAGTTGACTGACGATCCGCTGTCTGGCCCGAATCAGCGGTCACTCCCTGGGAATTGTCTTCAGCCGCGACCGTATTACTCCTCGGGAAATTCACCTGATTCGACTGGAATCACCGATTTCAGTGCGCGTGGTAAATTGACTTGGGTGGACTTCAAATGCTGAACCTGTTTCCGTAATTCATCCACCGGTTCTGCCAGAGGTAGTGGAATGCTCCATATCCGGACCGTTCCATTATCGCATCCAGAGACGAACCTGTGACCGTCTGGATGAAAGTGTACATCGTGAATGGCGCTGCCGTGTCTGAGCGGCGGAGACAACAGTTCGCCCGTCGTGGTGCTCCAGACACGAATATTCCCGTCACTCCCCCCTGTCACGATCAGTTCACCCATCGGGGCGATCCGCGCTGACGATAAACCCGTGTGATGTCCGGGTTCCAGGATGAGTCTGCCTGTTTCGGCGTCTCTCAACAGAAAAGTGCCGTCGACGTGGCTCGTCAGCAGCAGCCGGCCGTCTCTTGAGAACTCAGCCGTCAGCAATTGCGGCGTGGCCGCGTTCCAGATTGTCCGAGCAAGGGCATCCGTCCCTGAGGCATCCACCATGAAGTTTCCGCCCTGCAGTCCAGCAGTGAAAATTCGCGTTCCGTCCGGGCTGAAGAATCCGTGAGATTTCACCGATCCGGTTGCCGTCAGTGTCATTTGTGGCTTGCCACTGATCACATCCCAGACTCTCAGCACGCCCTGGCCGATCGTCAGCAGACGCTCGCCACTGGGACTGAAGTCGATCCCCCGAATCGCGAAGGTGGGACGCATCTGAAACTGTGATATCTGTAGCAGGCCGGAATTCGCGTCGAGCACACTAACCCTGTTTCTCGAGGTCAGAGCCACCCATCGGCCATCGGGACTGAATCGAGCGAGCGATGCGACGGGTGGCCCGACGATCTCCGGGTTTCCTGATATGCCAGCCTCGTTGTTGTCCAGTTTCCAGATACGGACCTGCTGCTTATCAACAGATGCCAGCAGTGAATGTCCGTCTGGATGAAACACGAGGTTCTCTGGTTCACCCCCCAGTTCGATCGCACACACAGGATTCTGACTGGATTCGGGAGACCAGACGCAGACGATCCCATCATCACTGCCTGTCACCAGCTTTGTCCCTTCATTGCTGAATTGAAGATGACGGACAGCAGTCTTATGCCCATTCAGGGCAACAACGTCGTGCCGTGCGGGCCATTCCCAGACACGAACAGTTCCATCCCGGCAACTGGTCACGACCCGGTTATCACGGTCTCCAACAAACCACACATCCCAGACATTGTCGGGATGGGGAATTGCCGGGCAGACCGCTCGGCCGTTACTGGTGTCCCAGACACCCACTGTGTGATCGCGGCTCGCGGTGGCGACATAGCGTCCTGAAACGCTGAATCGCGCGTGGTAGACCACGTCACCATGCGGCAGCACGGAAGTCTCTGGACTTCCATTTTCTGAATTCCTGATGCTGACACCATCGGCCATTGTGACCAGAAAGCGAGAGCCATCTGGTGAAAACTCGACACGGCTGACTCTCTTCAGGCCAGTGATCGGTGGAAACAACAGGCTGCCGGAAGGGACGTCCGCCAGGTAAACAGTGGTCTCTTCAGCACCTTCCGCTACAGCCAGCAGTCGAGTGCCATCTGGATTGAAGGTTAACCATCGGACGCGCGACCTCGGCTCAAGGTTAACAGGTCGGCCGACCGGCAAACCTGACTCGGAATTGCGAATCACGACAGCCGGTCCGGATGGCAGAAGTTCGGCCCCAGAAAACAGGCGACCATCGGGGCTGAAACAGCACACGGAAAACCCCGGGCGGGTGTCAGTATGGAAGACCTCTGCTGCCATCGTCAGTGTTGAATTGTCCCCGAAGTCTCGGGGCAGTTTCCAGATGGCACGAGTGAAGTCGCCTCCGAGCAGTAGGCGCGTCGCATCCTGATTAAAGCTGGCAAACTTACAGCTTCTTGAGTGTTGCAGTTCGGCGAGCTTCTTCCCGGTGACGGTGCTCCAGAGTCGCACTCGCTGATCTCTGGTGTTCACCGCCAGCAGGGAGCCATCCGGACTCAGGGCGACACTGATCACAGCAACGTCCTGATCGATTCGCTGTTCCTTTCCCGTCTCAAGGTCCAGCAGGTAGACGCTGTCCTGATAAGTGTGCCACGCTGCGGTTCGCTTCTCGCGACAGCAGTCGATGTATTGAAAATGGTTCTCATCCCTGTCTGGAGAGTCGCGCTGCCAGATATGAATCAGCCTGGGAAGTTCATCCCTAACGAATGCCAGTCGCTGTCGATGCGCGGCTTCCAGGAAATCGCGACGCTTCTGTTCTCCCGGATCGGCTGACGGCGAGGTGACTGACGCGTCCGTCAGAAATGCTTTCTGCAGCCATTCCAGACCGCCAAACGCGTCACCGGCGTCGAGCAATCGCGTGCCATTAGCAACCTGTAATCGCGCAACCTGGTGTTGCGCTCTGCCCCATTCCTGCTCGGCCCGCAATCGTTCGCGTGCTTCAGCGCTCTGTGCCAGTTCTGCTGCCCCCCGAGACTGATTCGCAGCACGACGGTCACGTTCGGCGGCCTGCTGAGCACTGCGTGTCTTCGCGTGAGCTGCAGCCTCACTCTGGACCAGTTCCGCCTGCTGGACAGCCACCAGTGGTCCGCCAACGGCCAGGCCCAGCACGATGACGACCAGTAAGCCAGTGAGTGCTGCAAGTGTTGAATTCCGGCGGCACCAGCGCGCCAGGCGATGAATCCGGGTAATCGGCCTCGCAAGGACGGGTTCACCTCGCAGAAATCTTTGCAGGTCGTCTCCGAGCAGACGCGCCGATGCGTACCTGTCCGACGGACACTTTTCGAGACACTTCAGGCAGATCGTTTCAATGTCACGCGGGATGCCGGGGCGCAGCGATGACGGAGCGGGCGGATCATCATGGGCGACATGCTGCAGGAGTGCCTCCAGTTCGCCTCGGAACGGTCGCTCGCCTGTCAGCAGCTCATACAGAATCACTCCCAGTGAGTACACATCGGATCGGGCATCGGCTGATGATGCCTGACCCCGGGCCTGCTCGGGAGCCATGTAGGCTGGTGTGCCAACAAGCCGGCCCTCGTATGTGATCGTGGCTTCAACGTGGGCGCTGCGGTGAATTGCCAGGCCAAAATCGATCAGGTGAGGAACGCCACTGGTATCGATCATGACATTGCCGGGTTTTAAATCCCGATGAACGATGCCGTGCTGATGAGCGTGATGCAGTGCTTCGGCAATCTGCAGACTGAGCTGCGCCGAGTCACGTGGTGTCAGCCGCTGGTCGGCCAGCCAACCAGCCAGCGTCAAACCGTCGATCAGGTCGGTAACGATGTAGACCGACTCGCCAGAGCGACCGGCCTCATGCACGCTGACGATGTTTGGATGCTTCAACTGCGCGGTCGTTCTCGCATCAAGGAGGAACTTTTCGGACTCCTGCTGAGTCAGTTCACCACGTCTGGGGACTTTGACTGCGACATCACGATTCAGCTTCCGGTCGTGCGCCTTCCACACATTTGCAAATGAGCCGCGCCCCAACAGTTCCTTGAGTTCAAAGTGAGCAATGCGATCACCCGGCATCAGCCGGCTGCCGAAAGGCATGCCGATCAGCCGAAAGGTGTGATGGCATGCACCGCATGTCATCTCCCTTGTCTCCGAAGCCAGTTCTCCCGTGCATTCATTCATGCAACGTGGACAGCGGACAGACAGGATCGTGGCAGACAGCTCGGCACGATCATCCTCCTCGAAAACACTTCGAACTGTGGTTTCGTCCTCTGGAAAACGAGAGACATACGCATTGATGGCCGGAAACTCGCCAGCTTTGCGGCGCAGACTGATTTCAAGTCTCAGCAGCCTCAGCAGAAGTTGCTTGCGATCCTTCGGTCCCGACACCTGACTCAGACACTCTTCAATCCTGAGAGGTGTTTCTGTGATCCAGGCCTGTTCGAACTGCTGGCATACCGGCTCAATCCTTCTGTCGATCGTCAGCAGATCGAGATTGTGTGTGCTGTCCGAATCGGCGGTCATTCAGGACTCCTGAGCTGCTGTGGGATCGGGCGTAACTCGCTCGCTTCGGTCAGGGACAGGAACCCGGTTGATTCACGCACTCGGAACACAGCGTCCCGTTGATCGATGCAATGACGTCGTAATCTGTCGGCATGACAGGACAGCCGAAAGTTCAACTTCACCGGACGCCAGGCCACTTACCGGTCCAGAGCCACCCATCGACCAGGGACCGTTACTTGAGTCAGGCACCTGCGGTCGCCAACGGGAGCCGGCTTGAGAACTTTTTGCCAGCGGGTTTCTGAATGATCTGTCAGTCCAGACTAAGGTACGCCGTCAGCGGTCGCGAGTGACACCCGGTCTTGCGGGCACATCCCGTGCTCACGAGATCGGGGCACTGAATAGAAGGCCGCGAACGGCATCCGAACCGACACAGGAGCAGGATGGCCGGGTGACGTTCCGATGGGCCTGCGATTGTGATGCGGGTTTTCCTGGAGCATTCGCTCCTCACCGTTTGGGTATGCGCATAGTCAGAGGATGTTCTGGTCTGCTCAAGCCTGCCGATGCTGCGTTGAGCCCGTTGCTCTGCGTTGAGTGGAAATCGATACCGCGGCGCACGACGATGCCACCCCTGCGAGGCTCTGATGGAACATTTTTGAGCCGTCCAGCCTGGCGAATCGACTTCGACACTCAATCAGGAAACGCGTGCCAAGATGGCGGCGACTCGGGATCAACAGAATACGGATGAGGACGCTCTGCAGACGGCGGCTGCTTCGGAGACGGCGGACAACGATCCGACGGAAAAGAAGGCCGCACGCCAGAACCCGGCGGGGAAGTCCGGCGGGGCAAAACTGACGCCGATGATGGAACGGTACATGGAGGTCAAGAGCCAGAACCCCGGCTCGCTCCTGCTGTTCCGGATGGGCGACTTCTACGAACTGTTTTTCGACGACGCCGCCATCGCCGCGAAGGCGCTCGGACTGACGCTGACCAGCCGCGACAAGAACACCGACAACCCGATTCCGATGGCCGGGTTTCCGTATCACGCGCTGGAGAACTACCTCCACAAACTGATCCGCTCCGGCCATCGTGCGGCGATCTGCGAACAGGTCGAGGATCCGAAAAAGGCCACGGGGCTCGTCCGCCGCGAGGTGACGCAGGTCGTCACGCCGGGAACGCTGACCGACGAAGCTCTGCTTGACCCGCGCGAAAGCAACTACCTGGCCAGCGTCTTCGTCGGCAAGGACGGGGTCGGGCTCTCCTGGCTCGACGTTTCGACCGGCCGGTTCCAGACATCCAATCTGGAGATGGAGCAGCTTGCGGATGAACTCGCGCGCCTGCGGCCGTCGGAGTTGCTCGTTTCCGAGAGCCCGGCACGTGCAGACGAACTGCTGCCGAAGCTGGGCCTGCGCGGAATGACAGTGACCAAGCGCCCGCCGTGGAGCTTTGCCGTCGACGCCTGCCGCAAGAACCTGCTGCAGCACTTCGAGATGAAAACGCTCGACGGCTTCGATCTCGACGCGGACGCGCCGGGCATCGTCGCAGCCGGTGCATTACTCGAATACGTGCAGGAAACGCAGAAGAGTTCCCTCTCGCACATCGTCCGTCTGGAACCCTGGCGGCTCGGGAAAAACCTGACGATCGATGAAGCCACGCGGGCGAGTCTCGAACTGACGCGCACGCTCCGCGAAGGCAAGCGCGAAGGCAGCCTCCTAGACGTGATCGACGAAACCGTTTCGCCAATGGGCGCGCGGCTGCTGGCCGACTGGCTGTCCAATCCGCTGACCGAGATTGCGGACATCGAAGCGCGGCTCGACGCGGTCGAGGAGTTCACTCAGAACGTCATTCTGTGCCGCGACATCCGCGAGGAACTCAGCAAAGTCTATGACCTGCAGCGACTGACGGCGAAAGTTGCGACGCTTCGCTGCAACCCGCGCGATCTCGGCTGCCTCGCTCGGACGCTGGCTCTGCTGCCGAAGATCAAAGCGAAGCTGTCGGGGCGGAAGGCGAGGCTGATTCAGTCGCTGGAAGCCGACCTCGATCTGTGCCCGGAAGTGCGAGCGGACATCGACACCGCGCTGACCGACGATCCGCCGCTGCTCACAACCGACGGCGGCATGATCCGCGACGGCTACAACGCTCAGCTCGACGAACTGCGCGAACTGGCCCGCGGCGGCAAGCAGTGGATCGCGAAGTACCAGGCGCAGGAGATCGAGCGGACCGGCATCCCCAGCATGAAAGTCGGGTTCAACAAGGTCTTCGGCTACTACCTTGAAGTGACCGCCGCGCATAAGGACAAAGTCCCTGACGACTACATCCGCAAACAGACACTGAAGAACCAGGAACGCTTCATCACGCCGGAACTCAAGGAGTACGAAGAGAAGGTGCTGCGGGCCGAGGACGAAGCCAGGATGCTCGAACAGGAACTCTTCACCGCGCTGCGCGACCGCGTCGCCGAGCACGTCACGCGGCTGAAGAACTCGGCGGAAGTGATCGCCGAGATTGACGTGCTGATCTCGCTGGCCGTGCTGGCGTCCGCTCAGGGTTACTGTCGACCACAGATGACGACCGACCCGGTACTTGATATCCGCGAGGGCCGGCACCCGGTGCTCGGCAAGCTGCAGCCGACCGGCGAGTTCGTCCCCAACGACGTGCTGCTGGGTGGCGATCACCACGGTCGCGTGCAGATCATCACCGGCCCGAACATGGCCGGTAAGAGTACCTACATTCGGCAGGCGGCGCTGCTGACGATTCTCGCTCAGATGGGCTCGTTTGTCCCGGCCAGCGAGGCTCGCATCGGCGTCGCGGACCGCGTCTTCGCCCGCGTCGGAGCCAGCGACGAACTCGGCAAAGGGCAGAGTACGTTCATGGTCGAGATGACCGAGACAGCGCGGATTCTCAACACGGCGACCGACCGCAGCGTCGTCATTCTTGACGAGATTGGGCGCGGCACGAGCACCTACGACGGCATTTCGCTGGCCTGGGCCGTCACCGAATTTCTGCACGATTCGATCAAGGCTCGCACGCTGTTCGCGACGCATTATCACGAACTGACCGAACTGACCTCGACGCTCAAGCACGCGTCGAACTGGAACGTCGCCGTGCATGAACAGGGCGACGGCATCATCTTTCTGCATCGGATCGTCGAGGGCTCGGCAGACAAGAGCTACGGCATCCACGTCGCCCGTCTGGCCGGCGTCCCGCGGTCCGTCGTCGACCGCGCATCAGTCATCCTGCAGACGCTTGAAAACGACCACCTCGATGAGGACGGCCGCCCGAAGGTGCCAAAGCGGACGAAGAAGTCCAAAGAGAAGCAGCTTTCGCTGTTCGTCGTCGAGGAGCACCCGGTCTTCGACGAAATCCGCAAGCTGAAAATCGAAGAGATGACACCACTGGCAGCGCTGGAAGAGTTGAATCGTTTGAGAAACAAACTTGATCGCTGATCCTGACCAGTGAGTACGCGCGAGCAGTCCCTTTTTCACGCAGAGCCCGTAGGCTTCCCGACCCGTGCAGGTTGACGACCTGATCGACGTGTGGCCATGATGGATCATTCCGCACAGTTCCCACCATCATTTCTCTCTCCGGGCTGCGCCATGAACTGCTTTCGTCTTTCCGAACTGGACCAGCGTCAAGACACATCGCCGCGGCGAGTCTTTCTCTCATCGGTCGCTGCCTTGCTGCTTGTGAGCAGCGTGCTGCTGGCAGCACAGGGGTGCTGCCCCAAGGGCGAGTCATCCACTCCACAAGGTGCAAGTGACGTCTGCGGCGAGGTGACTTCCGCCACAGGGTCACATGCGGCACCCCAGGCTCCGGCAAAGGGTTTCCGCGCGAGCCACTTTGGCGGGCCATACCCGTGTCAGGAGACGCGGAAGAAGCTGAACAACTTCGGGATTTATCAGCGGATGGGGCTGAATGACCTCGTCGACGTCAGGCCGCTCGATCTGCGTGAGTTCGTCGAGTCGATCAACTCAAATAAGGATCACAACAAGCGGCGGTTTCAGCGTTACAACTACGTGATCGACCACAAAGGCACGATCCGGGTTGCTGTCTGGACCGAGACAGCGAAGACGTCGGCGTTTCTGAAGAGTTCGAAGCAGGACGTCGTGCCCGGCCGAATGATCGACTTCGACGGCGAAGAGCCGTTTGAAGTCGATGGTCAGAAAACCAAAGCCACTCACTGGATCGTCACGCCGTCGGGAGAGGGTGGGAAAAAGGTGGGGATTCGGGACGCGCTCAGCAAGCACTACCGACTCGCTCAGCCGGCGAAGTGGCGATCGAAATTCGTTGCGGAGAAATGGAACGGGACGACTGTCGCATACGCTGGCGAAATCATCGTCGATACGGCACCGGAAGATATCCCGCAGCGCATTGGCAAATGCCCGCCAACGAACTGTTACTTCTATTTGAACAACGGCAGCGGCACGTACAAACCGGACGGCCACTACCTGCGCGAGGTTGCAACTTACTTTGCCGGCACGCTCGGTGTCGCTCCACGGTTCGTCTATCAGTTCAAGAGCGACGCCTGGGAATTTGAGACCGAGACGAAGTCGCTCATTGACCTGTGTGCTGAAATGCCGAAAGCGGCCACGGCGCACTGAGATTCGCAGACAAAGTCGCTTTGCTGTCCGATCTCCTGTCGGTATGACGCGTCGCGTTGGACGTGTCTCTGGCAGCACACGGAGCGGACTTTCTGATGAGCGACGAACTGGCAGCGCAGTATGAGCGGGCTCTGGCTGTGCGGCGGGGGGATTCGCGGACGGAAGTCTCGGCCGTTGAGATTGTCGATGCGCTGCTGACGTCGGCTCAGGCGGCGCGGGCCAGTGACATTCATCTGGTGCCGGATGAAACCGGACTGAACGTTCTCTGGCGGCTGGATGGCGTGCTGCAGCCGGTGACGCGGATCGGAAAGCCGATCTCGTCAAACGTCGCTGCCCGGCTCAAGGTCCTGGCAGAACTGCTCACCTATCGGACCGAAGTGCCACAGGAAGGCCGGCTGCGAAACGTGCTGGGGGTCGGTAAGAGGGACGCAGCGAACGTCGCCGCTGCGATTTGGTCCGACGCCGATGTCGAGATGCGGCTGAGTACGTTTCCAACGCTGCACGGCGAGAAAGCTGTCGTGCGACTGTTTGTCGGGTCAGGAACGTTTCGGAAGCTCGACGATCTGGGATTGCCGGCCGAGATTCGCAGCGGCGTCAGCGATCTGTTGCTCGAAGGCGGTGGCGTGTTTCTCGTCTGCGGTCCGGCGGGTAGCGGGAAAACCACAACGATTTATGCCTGTCTGCGAGAAGTCGCAGACAAATCCGCCGGGCAGCGAAGTCTTGTCAGTCTGGAAGATCCGATTGAGGCCGCTCTGACGGGAGTGGCTCAATCGCAGGTGAATCCGGCGGCGGGATTTGACTACGCCACCGGGCTCAAATCACTGATGCGTCAGGATCCGGAAGTCATCCTTGTCGGCGAGATTCGCGATCGTGAGACCGCGGAAACCGTCTTTCAGGCGGCGCTGACGGGGCACCTGGTGCTCACAACTTTCCATGCAGGCAGCGCGGCGGAAGCCATCTGCCGGCTGTCCGATATGGGTATCGAGCCGTACCTCCTGCGAAGCGGTCTGCTGGCGATTCTCTCGCAGCGACTGCTTCGCCGATTGTGTGATTGCTCGACGGAGTCGACGAATGAAACGGATCGACTGGGACTCGACGTTACAACGTGCCGCGTACCGACCGGCTGTGAACGCTGTCGTGGAACCGGCTATTTCGGACGTCTGCTGCTCGCCGAGTTTCTGCGGAACGAAGCGACGGAACTCGGCAGGGCGATCCTGTCCCGCAGCGATGCCGACGATCTCGAACAACTGGCCGTTCAGGCCGGTATGAAAACCCGCTGGCAGAGCGGCCTCGGCGCTGTCTCTGCCGGCCAGACCAGCCCGGCCGAGCTGATTCGCGTCTTCGGTCGGACGCGGAATCACCTGTGATTCCCGGACCAGCAATCGTGAATTCTGCTGTGCCACAGGCTCAGCCGGTAAATCAGTGGATTAAGGAACGTGTCCAAAACGACTTCCCGCAATCAGCCGCGGGGCGCTAGCCCACGGTTCTGTCAGACCGGACGAGAACCGGACGCTAACGCGTTGCGGCTGATGAAGCTGATCGCAAATCGGGAAGTTGTTTCCGACGCGTTCCTAATTGGGCTGCGCCACTTGCAGTTGCCATACAAGCACGAAGCGCAAGCGAGTGAGTCATTTACGTCAAACACACTCGCTTGCGCTTCGTGCTTGTATCCTCGCACATTTCGCCAAAGTGGCGCTGTCCAACTAAGTGGACAACGTCACTTGCGCTTCGTGCTTGTCTCCTTGCAGATTTCGCCAAAGTGGCTCTGTCCAACTACGCACTGGCAGAGCCACTGGCACACGGTCTTGAAGGCGGGAAGCGATCAACGATCGAGCCTGGCTGCATTCCTCTACTGAAAACGTCGCCGTCAGCGTCACTTCAACTTCTACACAACGAAACCGCATGGCCGAATCGTCCATCAGTTCTGATCGCGTCTCGCTGGAGCAACTCATCGCGTTCAACGATGAGATTGCCTCGCTGATTCGATCCGGCGTGCCGCTTGAACTTGGCTTGAAGCAGGTCGGGCAGTCGTCGACGGGCGGACTGGCGAGGCTGTCGCAGCGGCTGGCCGAGCGGATGGAAACGGGCGTCAGTCTCGAACAGGCACTCGACGACGAAGGCGACCGAATCCCCGGCGTGTACCGCGCGGTTGTTGAAGCCGGTCTGCGATCAGGCCGTCTGCCACAGGCGCTGGAAGAAATGTCCGGCCTGGCGACGTCACTGCTCGACCTGCACCGCCGGATTGCCATCGCCCTGCTCTACCCGGCAATTGTCTTTGTCATGGCGTGGGGACTGCTGTCACTGGTGGCTTATTCCGTGATCCCGGAGTACCTGCGGGTGCATGAGAGCCTGGATATCGAACCGTCCGTACTGACGAGGATGCTCGCTGCTCTGCACGAGTATCAGGCCATCTGGTGTCCCGGAATTCCGCTCGTGGTGGTGATCATCGCGCTCGCACTGGCGCAGCGGGTCGCAACACAGCACAACACCGCGGCCGGACGTCTGGTCGCGAGCCGGCTGCATCGTTTCGCCTGGTTTCCGTGGATCATTGAGAACTTCGACCGGGCCACGCTGACACGAACGCTCCGTCTGCTGGTACAGAACGAAACACCGATGCACGAAGCCGTTCTGCTGGCGGGCTGGGCCACCGGCAGCCAGTCGATCATCCGGGATACGACGGCAGTTGCTCAGCAGTTGCAGGAGGGACAATCGCTGCAGGGCAGCCTGTCATCTGCGCATTCTCTGCCGCGGTTTCTGAACTGGATGCTGACGTCAGGAGAGAAGAACGGAAACCTGCCAGCCGTCCTGGAAACGGCGGGTGAGGTTTATCAGAGCCGAGCGACACAGCAGGCCGAGGCACTCAAGTCCATCCTGCCGGCCCTGTTGACGGTTGCGATCGGCGGAGCCGTCACGCTGCTGTACTGCCTGCTGCTGTTTACCCCCGTGCTGGGACTGTTCCGCGGCCTTGCCGAACCAACGATCTGATCGCCATGCCACTTTTTCGTTACACAGCGACGAACTCGGACGGCACGCCGGTTGACGGTGTGATCGAGGCTGCCGATATGGAATCCGCGAAGGCCGCGCTTTCGCGTCAGGGGCTGAGCGTCGAATCAGTGACGGCAGCGACATCAACTGGTGCGAGCGTCCCGGCGTCGGGCGCGACCGCCTCGGCATCCTCGGCGGCATCTGGTTCGCAAGTTCCCCCGTCACACTCTCAAACAGCAGCGTCGTTGTCAGTGAGTGAGCGTGTCGAAGTTCTCGGTCAGCTCGGCGTCATGATGGATTCCGGGCTGCCGCTTTCGGTCGGACTGCGAACGCTCGCCGAAGAGACCGGCAAACCGGCTCTCCGGCGGTCGTTCGTTGAAATGAGTTCGCGGCTCGACGCGGGTCGGCCACTTGACGACGTCGTCAGGGAATTCGGCAACGCCATGCCGGACTGGCTGCTCCAGATGATCCGCAGCGGCACCGAGTCTGGAACGCTGACCCGCAGCGTCGCGCATTACGTCCAGTTCACCCGTCTGCGGAATCGGCTGCGCGGGCGAGTGCTCACCGCGCTGGCTTATCCATTCATTCTGCTTGCCGTGCTGGGAGCGATTTCGGTGGGGCTGTTCGGCTATCTGCTGCCTCAGTTCAAGCAGATTTTCGAAGGCTTTGGCGTCGAACTGCCCGCCGTCACGCTCGTCCTGATTCAACTCAGCGACTTCACGCTGTTCTTCCTGACCAATGCAGTCGTCACCGTGCCGGTGGCTCTGCTGATTGTCCTGGGTGGATCGGTCGCGTTCAGGGCGATTGTTGGGCCGGCGACAACGCGGCGCGTCGTTTATGAAATTCCGCTGCTGGGACGGGCGCTCAAACTGACGGGGCTCAGTGAGTTCTGCCATCTGCTGGCGCTGCTGATTGAGAACCGCGTCCCGTTACCCCGAGCACTCTCGCTTGTGGGATCGGCGATGCGTGACCCCTGCCTGTCGCAGTGTGCTGACGATGCGGCGCACTTTGTCGAACGGGGCGAATCGCTCGCGGCCGCGCAGGCTCGACTACCGAATCTCCCGGTTGAACTGCTGCGGATTCCCGGCTGGGATCAGCCTGATGAATCGCTGCCGCAGGCGCTGCGGGCGTCGGGTGAGATCTTCGCGTCGCAGTGTGATGTCAACGCGCGAGCGATGGCGGGTGCCGCAACTCCGGTTGTCATTCTGCTGATCGGAGCACTGGCGATTATCACGGTCGGCGGCCTGTTCATGCCGCTCATCAAACTGCTCAATGATCTGTCTTGAGACGCGAGGTTTTCTGTGATCGCTAGCGGAGACATTCTTGCCGGCATCTTCTTCGCAGGAGTCCTGCCGCTGCTGGGGCTGGCCTTCTGTTACTGGAGGATGGCCTGCAACGTGCTGGGTCGGACATCGGCCGACGCCCGGCGTCGAGCGCGGCATATCTCGGTCTATGCGGTCGTTGTCGGCTTCGTTGCCGGGCTGTACGTGCTGGGCGGAATCGCCGGAGTGCTCGCGGTTCTGAACAGTGGTGGTCTGGAAGTCGACGTCATTGCTGGTTCTTCGGCCGGACTGTTTGGAGTCCTGGTCGCGTTGACGCTGATTCCGGCGTTTACCGTCGTCGGACAACTGCGCCGCCTGGACCGCGATGATCAGGAACAGTTGGAACTGGAGATCGACCGTTCCACCGGCTGGATCGAACGTTGTGGCTGGACGGCCCTGCTGCTGGCGACGCTGGTCTGTTCGGTCATGCTCGGGTTCGCCCTCGTCTTCGCGCTGGTTATTCTGCTGCTGGCCGTTCCGACGGTTGCCTGGTATCGGCAACGAAATCGCGAAGCGCAACTGCTGTGGCTGCTGGCGCTGGCCGTGCGGCAGAAACGGGACCTCGCCGCTGAACTGGATCGTCACGCCCGCACCTGGTGCGGTACGCACGCCTGCCGACTGCGGGAACTCGCCATGCAGATCAAAGGAGGTCGGTCGCTCGCGACGGCACTGATGGCAGGCCGTCCGCCAGAGCGAACAGTCGAGCAGGTTTTCTGGCTGCTTTTTCTTCTAAGCATCCTTCCAATTCTGGTGTTCCTGTTAGGCTTCTTTTCCAGCTCATCCATGATCCAGGGGATGGAGACTGGACTTGCTCTGGCGTCGATCGTGCTTGCAATCGAGTTTCTCCTGTACGCAGCAGTCTGGTTCGGTCAATTCCGCGGCATGCTGCCTGCATGGTGCATGACGGCGATCCGCGTGGGCGAGGAAAGTGGCTCGCTCGACACCGCTCTGGCCGAGTGCGCGACCGAGCATCTGACCTGGCTGCGTGACCGCTTCCGAGCGGGTTCGCCTTCCGGGCTGGTGTACTATCTGGCGATCGTGCTGCTGTTTCTGGGATCGATCACGACGTTTCTGTGCTACACGATCGTGCCGAAATACAAGTACATCTTTAACGGCTTCGGCGTTGAAATGCCGAAGTTGAGTGTCGCTGTTTATTCGCTGGCTGATCTGCTGGCTGGGCCGCTGCTGTTCGTGCTGCCGGCTCTGCCGCTGCTGATGCTGATGATCATCGCGATGGACGATATTGGCTGGCGGAACCTGCGATTCCGGCCATTCGCCAGTTTCTATCGCCGCTTTGATGCGTCCGGAATTCTGCGACATCTGGCCCGAACGATCGAAAGCCGGAAGCCGCTGACCGAGGGGTTGCTGGCGATGGCAAACAGTCATCACCGCCCCGTTATCGCGACTGACCTGGCGGCCATTCTCTCGCATGTCGAGAGTGGCAGCGACTGCTGGACTCAACTGCTGCGCCGCGGCTTTATCGGCCCCCGCGATCTCGCGGTCATCGAGTCGGCCGAACGCACTGGCAACCTCGCCTGGGCACTGCGCGAAGTCGCCACCACGCGTGAACGGCGACTGCAGTACCGGATTGACGCACTGCTCATTCTGTTGCGGCCGATCGTCATCGTGCTGATGGGAGTTCTCGTCGGTGCAATCGTTCTGTCGATGTTCCTCCCGCTCGTGAAACTGCTTAACGACCTGGCCTGACCAGAATGATGCACAAACTCAACCACCAGTTCGATCTTTCCTGCAGTGGGCGCGGTAAGCCGCCTGCCAACTGGCGACACAGTGCGCGAAAGTGTCCCCCCCGACATGACCGACTCAGTCAGCGTCGCGGTGCGCTGATAATCGAGATGCTGGTCGGCACGATTCTGCTGGGAGTTTTCCTGGCGGGGCTGCTTCCGATCATCGCCTGGGTCCGGTTGGCTCAGGGCACGACAGAGAACCATCGTGTCGCCGCACTGGAACTCGCCAATCAGATGGAACGGATCGCCGCTCTGCCGGCCGGGCAGCGCACCAGCGAGCAACTGCAGCAGCTTGAACTCAGTCCTGAAGCCACCGCGAACCTCACCGACGCCGAACTGACGGCCATGATCGATACCGAGTCCGCGTTTCCGAATCAGCAGCAGATCCGACTCTCATTGACCTGGACCAGCGACAACAACCAGCGAGTCAAGCCGCTGCAACTGACCGCGTGGTTCAAACCACCGACGAGCGGTCCGTCGACTCCGTAACCGACGTCCATCCTTCACACTGACTCAACGCCTTTCACGGCGATCTACTCGAAAACAACGATGACACCTCCCCGACACATCGCCGCTCCTCGTACTCGCCAGCCAGACCGCTGCGGCGTCTCGCTGGTCGAACTCATGGTCGTGATGACGATCATGGGAGCCGTCCTGACGGTCGGAATCACGGGGCTGGTGAAGCTGTTCCGGGTTCAGGCCGGCGAAGTGCAGTCCCTCAGTGAAGCCGCGGTGTGGCGACGCTTGTCCCGGGACTTCCGCTCGGACGCGCACAATGCCCGACAGGCAGGGGCAGCGGATTCCAGCCGGCTCGAACTGCAGACAGTCGATGGGTCAATTGTCTGGAGCGTCGCCGACGATGCCGTACGGCGTCAGTTTCAACCTTCAGCCGCCGACACGGGAGCAGCCCGATCAGAAACAGCCGGATCTGTCGAGCACTACCGTCTACCGTCTGCCGGCATTTCTCTGGGACTCACTGTGCCTGACAACGATCAGCGGCAGATCGCTGTGCTTGTCGTTAACCGGCCCGGCGATCCGCACACGCGTCCGACCGCCGGTCGCATCGAAGCCGCGCTTGGTCTGTCGCTTCGGTTCCAGCAGCCGCCGGCGCAGGGAGACAGGCCATGATGATTGACCTCCGTCTCTCGCCGACGGATCGATCCCACCACGCTCGCCGCAGAGGCCAGGGCCCTCGCCAGGGGACCGTGCTCATCATCTGCGTTGTCTGTCTGCTGTTACTGAGTTTGACCGCCGGCGTGCTGATCCGGGCTGCCATGCTGCACCGCAACCAGACACGGCTGCTGCTGCCGCAGGCTCAGGCCGAATGGCTGGCTGAAGCCGCGGCTCAGGTCGCGGCCGCCCGCCTGCAGGAGAACGCGGCATGGAGCGGTGACACCTGGACGATCTCGATGGACCAGACTGGACTGGACGAATCAGCCCGGATCGCGATTCAGATCGCAGCAGACACCGACGTCGCCACCAGACGAGTCGCGCAGATCACAATCGATTCTCCCCCGGATGCACCACACCGCGCTCACATCGAA
Organism: bacterium; assembly: GCA_016124895.1. Lineage (GTDB taxonomy): Bacteria > Planctomycetota > Planctomycetia > Planctomycetales > Planctomycetaceae > JAPOLP01. The sequence continues at coordinate 24,517 of WGMU01000013.1, read as the reverse complement.
CGCGCCGTTGTGATCGACGTTTCCAGCAGCAGCCAGTGAGCATCAGCCAACTCACTTCCTCGTGACGAAACCACTCAACAACCCCTTCGACAACGAAGACAACGCCAGATTACGGAGCCCTGCAATGCGTCGCCTCGCCTCTTCCCAACACCGCCTGTCTACCGCCGCAGACGCGCGGCGAGCGTTCACACTGATCGAACTGCTGGTCGTCATCGCGATCATCGCGGTGCTCGTGGCACTGCTGCTGCCCGCCGTGCAGCAGGCCCGCGAAGCTGCCCGGCGAACGCAGTGCAAGAACAATCTCGCGCAGATCGGCCTGGCAGTGATGAATTACGAAATGGCTCACAGCGTACTGCCGCCCGGCTGCGTCAACGCGACCGGTCCCATTCAGTCAACGCCGGAAGGCTACCACATGTCGTGGATCGTCCAGATTCTGCCGAACATCGAGCAGCAGGCCCTGTATAAGGCGATCGATTTCAATCTGGGAGCCTATGACCAGGCGGCCAACGTACGCCAGGCGAGACTTTCGTCCTTTCAGTGCCCAAGCGATCCTGAGTGGGTTCGAGGAGGTGACACCAGCTATTCCAACTACGCGGCGTGCCACCACGACCAGGAAAGTCCAATCGATGTCGACAATAACGGCGTCTTCTTTCTGAACAGCGAGATCCGCTTCAAAGACATTCTCGACGGTGCGTCCAACACGATCTTTATCGGCGAAAAACGCGGTGTCGAACCTGGCCTCGGCTGGCTGTCTGGAACACGAGCGACACTGCGAAACACCGGTGCCGGACCGAACAAGTCTCCCGCGTCCACAACTGCCACCCGTTCGAGTCAGACGACCGGCCCGCTGTTTGAGAATACGGCCACGGTTGGCGGCTTTGGAAGCTGGCACATCGGCGGCAGCCAGTTCGTTCTCGGCGACGGCTCTGTCCGCTTCATCTCAGAAAACATCGACATCGAAACGTTTCAACACCTGGGCAACCGGCGCGACGAGAAGATCCTGGAAGACTTCTGAGCCTGCCGAGAACCACACAATTGCCTGACGCCATCGCACAGGCTTCGCGCCGCTGTCTTCTGCGGTGTCTTCTTTCGCCACGAAGAAGCACAAAGAGGCACGAAAGAAGAGCGGCAGCGAGAAGCCCCCCCTGCACACTTTTTCGTGCCTCTTTGTGCTTTTTCGTGGCCATTTCGACTGCACAGCGACTCAACATCGTCGCATCACAGAAGTGGCTGTCAGCCTACCGCACGTGACTTCCAAATCGAGGCGACCGTCGATTTGCCGTCAGGACCGTGAGACGGTGTCGGAAAACGAGTACGCTGCCGGCATGTCGCGACGTCGCGGTTGATTTGGCATGAAGTCAGAGTGGTCACTGATGGGAACTCGCAAGTTGAGCAATCTGCCGGGGCTGCTTGCTCTGGCTTTTAGCGCGGTTACCTGGCAGCAGGCGGCTGATGCGATGGACTCTGCGGAAGCGATTGCGTTTTTCGAGTCAAAGATTCGGCCGGTTCTCGTCAGGCATTGTTACGAGTGCCACTCGGCGGACGCGGCGACGACTGGCGAACTCGGCGGTGGCCTGCAGCTTGATACGCGCGAAGGGATTCGGCGCGGGGGAGCTTCCGGGGCGGCGGTTGTTCCTGAGCAACCGGGGCCAAGCCTCCTGCTGGCGGCGTTGCGGCATGAACAGGGGCTCAAAATGCCGCCTGACGATGATCCGCTGCCTGCTGCGGTGGTCGCCGACTTTGAAAAGTGGATTGCCAGTGGAGCCGCGGATCCTCGTGACGGAAAGCCGGTCGCTGTCGGCGTCGATTTCGCGCAGGCCCGGCAGTTCTGGTCGCTGCAGCCGGTGACGTCTCCTGAGTTGCCGGCCGTTGACGACGTCACCTGGCCACGTCGCGATCTCGACTGTTTTGTCCTCGCGCGCCTTGCGTCCGAGGCACTCCAGCCCGTCAACAACGCCTCGCGGCCGGTGCTGCTGCGACGGCTGTTTTTCGATCTGATCGGGCTGCCACCGACACTGGATGACGTTCAGCGTTTGGGCGTGGCGCCGATCGAAAACGTCGTTGACGAACTGCTGGCCTCGCCGCATTTCGGAGAACGCTGGGGGCGACACTGGCTCGACATCGCCCGTTTTGCCGAGAGCAATGGTCGGGCGAGAAACATGGCCTGGCACCATGCGTGGCGGTACCGCGACTGGGTGATCGACGCGTTGAACTTCGATCTGCCGTACGACGAGTTTCTCACGCAGCAGATCGCTGGTGACCTGCTGCCGTTTAACGACCGCGAGCAACACGATCGGCAGGTCGTTGCGACGGGCTTCCTCGCACTCGGCCCGAAGAGTCTTGAAGAGACCAAACGCGAGCTGTTCCGCATGGACGTGATCGATGAGCAGATCGACGTAATCTGCCGCGGCATTCTGGGCATCTCAGCCAGTTGCGCCCGCTGCCACGATCACAAGTTCGATCCGGTCCCGACATCCGACTATTACGCGCTGGCCGGAATCCTCCGCAGCACCGACACGCTGTACGGCATCGGCCCGATGGGCATCAAAGGCGTTAACGATGCCCCGCTGGCAGTCATGGGTCCCGATGCGGAACAACTCGCCGGTCCCGCTGCCGAACATCTCGCAGCAGTCCAGAACAAAACGCAGGAACGAAACACTGCTCGGTCCGACCGTTACCGCGTCGTTCGCAACGTCGCCGATCGCAAACGCCAGCTCGACAAACCCGGCATCGACAAACCCGCTCTCGAAGCGGAAATCGCAAAGATGGAAGCCGAGATCGCCGACTGGGACGATCGCATCAAAACACTCGACGTGGAACTGGCCGAGCTGGTTGACAATCCTCCGCCTCAGCCACTGTTCGCCATGGGCGCCCGTGACGCCAGGCAGCCGGAAGACTGCCGCATACGGATTCGCGGCGAACCGGAAAATTACGGTGACGCTGTGCCGCGCGGCGTCCTGCGGATGATCGCAATCTCGAATCTGCCCGGCATCTCGACGGGAGAGAGCGGACGATTGCAGCTCGCACAGTGGCTGAGCAGCCCCGGCAACCCGCTGACGGCACGTGTCTTCGTCAACCGCGTCTGGCTGCACCTGTTCGGCCGCGGCCTCGTGGCGACTCCAGACGACTTCGGTGTCACCGGAGCGAAGCCGTCGCATCCGCAACTGCTCGATCACCTGGCGTCACGGTTCATGCAGAGTGACTGGTCAATCAAGCAGCTCATCCGCGACATCGTCCTCAGCCGGACGTATCAGCTTGCGAGTACGCCCTCGCCCGATGGACTGAAACGTGACCCCGACAACGTTCTGCTGTGGCGGATGCCGGTCCGGCAGATCGAAGTCGAACCGTTTCGCGACGCGCTGCTGGCAGTCAGTGGGCTACTTGATCGGCAGCGGCCGGAGGGCTCGGTCATCCAGCAGATCGGCGTGTTTTCCGATTACGAGTTCAACTTCAGGATCAAACTGACGCCTGAGATGGTTCGCAGTAAGCACCGCAGCATCTACCTGCCGATTGTCCGCGGCTCACTGCCAGAAATGCTGCAACTGTTTGACTTCGCCGACCCGAATGCCCTGATCGGCCAGCGTGACCAGGCCACCGTCCCGTCGCAGGCACTGTTCCTGCTGAACAGCCCGACAATGATCGAGTTCGCGACGGTCACGGCCAACCGACTGCTCGCCGAAGAGCAACTTGACGATGCGGGACGGCTCGATCTTCTGTATCAACTCGCGCTGGCTCGGAAGCCGACGGATGACGAGCGGGCGAGTGTGTTGAGCTTTTTAAAGTCGACAGACAGCTCCCGCGATCAGGTTCTCGACGCAGCCGCGACCGCAGAATCTGCGAACTCGGATTCCGAGGCCCTCGGCCATTCTCACCGGGAAGCCTGGGTCAGCGTCTGCCAGGCAGTCGTCGCAAGCAGCGAATTCCGGAATCTCAAATAACCCCGCGAAAGCGTCGATGATGAATTCTCCACGGGTTTCCATAACGGTTCCTCAAGTCACACGACGAGACAGTCTCGCAACCGCATCCGCCGGCTTTGGCATGCTGGCGCTCGCGGGGCTTTGTCAGCAGGTGGCGGCCCGCGACAGTCCGCTCGCACCAAAGCAGCCGCACTTTGTTCCGCGGGCAAAGCGCGTCATCTTCCTCTGCATGCGCGGAGGACCTTCGCAGATGGAGAGCTTCGATTACAAGCCGCAACTCAACGCCGACAACCTCAGACCTGGACGCAACAGCGGCTCCAGACTGTTCGGTTCGCAGTGGAAGTTCTCGCAGCACGGCGAGAGCGGGACGTGGGTGTCCGAGCTGTTTCCGCACCTGGCCAGGCAGGTCGACCGACTGTGCGTGATCAACAGCCTGCACACGGATAACAACAATCACCCGCAGGCGCTCGAACAACTGCACACGGGCAGTTTTCAATTCGTCCGGCCGAGTATCGGATCGTGGGTGCTGTATGGTCTGGGTACCGAGAACAACAGTCTGCCCGGCTTTGTGTCCCTCTGCCCGCTGAAGGACCTGGGTGGCAGCCGCTATTACGCAAGTGCCTTCCTTCCCGCTGCGTGCCAGGCGACCTCGATCGGCGACTCCAACCAGAACATCAAACAGGCGACGATCGGCAACCTGACGAACCCGCGACTGACCTCAGCGAGTCAGCGAAGGCAACTTGACCTGCTGCAATCACTCAACCGCCATCTTGTCGACGATCAGGCTGGCGACCCGCAACTCGAAGGCGTCATCGAATCGTTCGAACTCGCCTTCCGGATGCAGAACAAACTGCCGCAGACGATGGACCTCTCCGGCGAAACGAAAGAGACACTCGCCGCTTACGGCATTGATCAGGGGCCGACAGATGCCTTCGGTCGCCAGTGCCTGCTCGCCCGCCGTTTCGCCGAAGCTGGCGTCCGCTTCATCGAAATCACCGACCGCGACTGGGATCATCACGGCTTCGTTTCCCGTCTGATGCCGCAGGCGGCGAAGCGAATCGACCAGCCAATCGCTGCCATGCTCAGCGACCTGGCCGACCGAGGAATGCTCGACGACACACTGATCGTCTGGGGCGGTGAGTTCGGCCGCACGCCCGACGATCCGACGCAGGATGGTCGCGGCCACAACCACAAGGGCTACACCATGTGGCTGGCCGGCGGTGGAGTGCAAGGCGGCCTGACCTGGGGCTCCACCGACGAACACGGTTACGAGGCCGTCGAAAACAAAGTCCACCTGCACGATCTGCATGCGACGATCCTGCACGCCCTGGGACTCGACCACAACCGCCTGACCTACCGCCACGCCGGCCGCGACTTCCGCCTGACCGACGTTCACGGCCGAGTCGTCAATGAACTGTTCGCGTAGGTCCGGTTCCCACTGGACAGCCACGCTGCAGAGAACGTCAGAAGAGGAGACCACCGATGTCCTGCAGCTTCGACCTGTACTCCGCTTCTGCCTGAGCAATCCGGGCTTCACAGTCCGCACGCATCACTTCGTCAGAGCATTCAGCGAGATCTGTTCGCAGATCACGAAGCAGCGCCTCGTAATGCTCACGAAGCCCGGTTTCATAAGCGTCAGCACCGCCAGCCCAGAATGAATCAACCATGGATTGAATCCTTCGGTAAAGGCCAATCGTCCTCTGGGGGGAATCGTCAGCGAGTGCGGCCATGGACAGGGGCGTTTGTGCTGCAAGCGATGTGTGGCGCCCTTGACGTTTCGCCTTACAAGCGGAGACTTCTATCAGATCTGAGCGCCAACCGCTCTGCCTGTGAAATGTTTGCTTGTCGGTCTCAGTTGTTCCAGGCTTGACGCGACGGCATCGTAGCCGAACTCGCCAGAGTTTGGATTTCCCGTGAAATCCGAGTCGGTGTCCAAAGCCTGGCGACTTCGGCTACATCAGACTTGGAACTATTGGGTCGACCAATTTTTCCTCGCTCCTGCCTTTCACGGAGTTCTGCAATGCGTGCTTCGTTTCGAGTGACTGTCGCTTGTTTGGTTTCTGCATTCCTTTTGAGGGTATTATCCCCCGCGACTGCCGACGACGGTGGGCTGCGGGAACGGATCAAGGATGAGAACGGGGCTCGGACGGACGTCTGGGTTTACAACGACATCCCTTCAGCGATGGCGCAGGCGAAGAAGGAGAACAAGCCACTGTTCGTCACGTTTCGTTGCGTGCCCTGCAAGGCGTGTGCGGCTTTTGATGCGGACGTCGCCAGCGGCAACGAACGTGTGCGTGAGTTCGCTCGGAAGAACTTCATTCCCGTCCGGCAGGTCGAGATGAAGGATGTTGACTTGTCGCTGTTCGAGTTTGATCACGATCTCAACTGGGCCGCGATGTTCGTCAATGCCGACGGCGTCGTTTACGCGCGGTACGGAACGCAGAGCGCGGAAGGGCCGGACGCTTATAACTCGATCGACGGCCTGCTGACGACGATGCAGCGCGTTCTGAAGCTCCACGCAGCCTATCCGGGAAACATTGATGAGCTACGTGGCAAGCACGGCTCGAAGCAGCCCGGCCTGACAGCGCTCGACCTGCCGGGGATGCGGAACGCGGAGAAGCTCGAACAGGAGACGACTCGCTCCAACTGCGTCCACTGCCACATGATCCACGACGCCGGGCACTTTCAGGCTCAGGAGGCCGGTACGTTCTCGAAAGACCAGCTCTGGAAGTTCCCGCTGCCGGACACAGTCGGGCTGAAGATCGACCGCAACGACGGCCTCAAGATCAGCGAAGTCGTCGCCGGCTCACCCGCCGCCGCGGCAGGCCTGAAGAGCGGCTCGGAAGTACGGAAACTCAACGGTCAGCGGATCGTCTCAATTGCCGACATGCAGTGGGTGCTGCACAAGCTGCCAAACACGGCGACCTCGCTGAACATCGAACTGGCTGACGAAACCAAGCATTCAGTGAAACTTCCAGCCGCGTGGAAGGAGTACGACATCTCGTGGCGAGGCTCGATGTGGTCCGTGTCGCCGCGGTTGCGAGTCTGGTCACCGATTCTCGCCTTCGACCGCCGCAAAGAGCTCGGCATTCCCGATTCGGACACGGCTCTTGAGGTCAAGTGGATCAACCGCGACGCCGACGGCGGACGAGCGGCCATCGAATCCGGGCTGCGACAGAACGACGTGATCGTCGCCGTTGCCGGGCAGCCGCTCCGTGACGTCAACAATCAGCAGTTCAATGCGCACATCAAACTGAACTACAAAGTTGGAGACGAACTGCCACTGACCGTTCTCCGCGACGGCCAGCGCAAAGAGTTGCGGATCAGACTGGTCGAATAGCGAATAGCACTGCATGCCAGCAGGGCCAGGTCCTGCCCAATACTCACATTTGCCTGTCCAGGAATAATCCATGCCGATTCGGAACCGACTTCTGTTCAGCCCCACCGTCGCGATTGCGTTGCTGACCGTGGTCTTACTGCCTGTCGCATCTGTTCGCGCAGCAGACGAGTCCTCTTCCGGGATCTCTCTGGCCGAAAGACTGCAGCCGTTTCTGACCGCGGCGTCTGGCGAGCAGGAACGGTTTGCGTTTTTCGGGACGGCAAAGGTGCCGATAGACAGGAAGTCCCAGCAGATCTCGCTGAGACTCGCGAGACTCGGCAACGAGTCATTTGAGCTGGAGTTGACGCATGCTGACTATGCTCTGCAGGTTCGGCGGCGGCCGGATGTGACGGAGTTTGGACTGCCGAAGCACGGCGTTGTGTTTGTCGGGCGAGGCCCGATCGATTCGGCGGATCGACTCGCACCGCGGGAGATCGTGTCGCGGCTGATCACTCCACGGTCGGCAATCGCTCAGTATGCGCCAGTGCTGTTTCAGCCTGATGCTGCGGCAACGGCCGGGCTGCTGCAGAACCTGTTCGGTGTGACGTTCGATGCTGGAACAGCTCGTGGAGCAGCAGGCGGTGACGTGACGTTTGAGTTTCCTCAACTCGGCCGGATGCAGGTTTCGGCCGATAACGTCGACCTCGATTTGAAGGTGACTGAAACGCCGCATGAATCGGCGCCGCTGACCGAGACCGACGACGTTCGGGTTGTCGAGATCGACCGGACGGAACTGGAACGCCAGCTTGTGCGAGGAGTCCGGCGGGCTCTTGAAATCCTGGCTCCGTCGCGGCTGCTGACGGATCCACCCCAGGTCGCTCGCACGGTACCGCATGGCGAGCTGCGCTGGATCGACGGACAGCGGGTTGTTCTGCTGAGCGGTTCTCCAGAAGAAGTCGGAAGGGCGCACGGCGAGTTGCTGCGGCAGGAAGCTCAGGCCTGTATCGACTCAGTGCTGCACACGTTCGGCACGGCCCAAACCATCCGCACCGGCCGCTGGTTCCGGCACGATCTTGAAGACGCGTACACTCGACTGTCGCCGCACATTCCCGAGCGGCACAAAGTCGAAACGCGGGCGATGGCTGCGGCACTGGACCTCGACGAAGGGCTCGTACAGACGCTCAATGTTTTTCCGGAACTGTTTCACTGTTCGGGCTTCGCACTGTGCGGCAAGGCGACGAGGGACGGCAAGCTCTACCACGGACGCGTGCTCGACTACATGACGGCAATCGGCCTGCAGGACGCGGCGACGACGTTCATTGTCAATGTTGATGGGCGCATCCCGTTCGCCAACGTCGGCTACGCGGGCTTCATCGGCAGTGTCAGCGGCATGAACGCTCAGTCGATTTCGCTCGGCGAGATGGGCGGACGCGGCGAAGGCCAGTGGGACGGCGTGCCGATGGCGACACTGATGCGGCAAGCCCTCGAAGAATGTCGGACACTCGACGATGTCATGGACCTGTGGAAGAACAGTCCTCGAACGTGCGAGTACTACTACGTGTTCGCTGACGGCAAGACGAACCGGGCCGTTGGTGTCGCGGCGCTGCCCGAATCGATCGAGTTCATCCTTCCGGGGCAGGCTCACGAACGGCTGGGTGAGGGCATTGAGGACGGCGTCGTGCTGTCCGCCGGCAGCCGGCTGCAGAAACTTCGCGAGCGGGTACAGGAAAAATACGGCCAGTTCGACGCCGAACTTGGCCAGTGGCTGATGAGCCGCCCGGTCGCGATGCAGTCCAACCTGCACAATGTCCTGTTCGTCCCGGAAGACGGAGTGCTCTACGTCGCCAATGCCGACCACAAACACCCGGCCGCGGAACGGCCCTATGTGAAACTCGACCTGCACGATTTGCTGCGGTCGATGAGCACGGAACCGGCACCGGTCGGCACCGACGGTTCGAATTGAGGTGAAGACAACCGTAGGCGAGTTTCTCCGAAACTCGCACTTCAGCAGAGCACGCCGTCATCTGCCGACAACGCGGGTCGTGAACGTTCAACGTCGCCGCTCCGCAACTCCCGGTTTCGGAGAAACCGGACTACAGTTGAGATCGCTGCATGTCAGCGTCTCGACTGCTATCGTGCGACCAGCCCACTCTCTTCTGTCCCGAACCGGAGCCCCGCGATGCGTCTGAGAGCCTGTCTGCCTGGCTTTGTGCTGGCCCTTTCATTGATCTCGCTTGTTTCTGACCAGATTGCAACGGCCGCTCAACCGCTGGAGATCGGTTCGCGACTGGAGTTCTTTGTCGACGATTTCCTGATCGACAGTCTGTCAGGCGGAGCAACTCAGAAGGTGCATCAGCCGACTCCCGGCGGGGTCGTCCTCGTCACCGACCAGCCCTGGGAAGGCAATACGTGCGCGTACTATTCGATCTTTCGCGACGGGGACATTTACCGGATGTACTACCGCGGGTCACATGGGGACTTAAGGTCGCAGAAGACGCAGCATCCCGAAGTGACCTGTTACGCCGAGAGCCGCGACGGTGTCCACTGGACGAAACCGAAACTGGGCATCGTCGAATGGGACGGGTCGAAGGACAACAACATCATCCTGAAAGGACTCGGTTCGCACTGCTTTGTCGCGTTTAAGGACGCGAACCCCGACGCTCCGCCGGAAGCCCGCTACAAAGGCATTTCCCGGGGCCGGCCTGACGGCAAGAAGGGGCTCTACGTCTTCCAGTCACCGGACGGAGTTCACTGGTCGCTGATCAAGGACGAACCGGTCATCACCGACGGCGCGTTCGACTCGCAGAATCTGGCTTTCTGGGATCCCGTCACGCAGCAGTACCGCGACTACCACCGCACGTTTACCAACGGCGTCCGCTCGATCATGACCTGCACGTCGCCAGACTTCCTCACCTGGACGAAACCGCAACTGCTGCAGTATCCCGGAGGCACGCCAAACGAGCATCTTTATACGAACGCGATCCGCCCCTACGAGCGGGCTCCGCATATCCGCATTGGTTTTCCCACGCGGTACCGCCCGAGCGACAGTCAGGTCGAACCGATCTTTATGTCGAGCCGCGACGGCCTGCATTTTCATCGCTGGAACCAGGCCGTCATTCCGCCGGACGCTCCTGAAGACCGCGACGGTAACCGCAGCAACTACATGGCAAACGGCCTGGTCACTCGCCCGGACAACGATCGCGAGCTGCTGGTCTACGGCTCCGAAGCCTACTACGAAGGCCCCGACAGCCGGCTGCGTTATTTCACCTACCGCGTCGACGGCTTCGTGTCGGTCTCGGCCGAAGCGAACGGCGGCGAACTGCTCTCCAAACCGCTGACATTCTCCGGCAAGAGCCTCACGCTGAACTACGCCGTACAAAAAGGCGGCAGCGTCTGCGTGGAACTGCAGACCGTCGACGGCAAGCCGATTTCCGGGTTCAGTCTCGACGAGTGCAAGCCGCTCACCGGCGACGAGATCAGTCAGACCGTTATCTGGCAGTCCGGTGCCGACGTCAGCAGTCTCGCCGGGAAGCCAGTGCGTCTCCGTTTCTCGCTGCAGAGTGCCGATGTCTACTCGCTGCAGTTTGCGAGGTAGATCTGCCCCGTAGCAAAAGTCGCGCAGACTTTCGACGAGTTTTTCTGTAGTTCCGTCCATCGCATTTCCGCCGTTATGAGTCATCCATGTCTGACCTTCCTGCTTCCGTCACCGACCTGCTGTGCGATCTGATCTCCATTCCCAGCGTCAACCCGATGGGTCGCGACCTCTCCGGGCCGGAGTTTTTTGAGACGCGGTTGACTGAGTATCTCGTGCAGTTCTTTGAGACGCTTGGTGTTCCGCACGAAGTGATTGAAGTCGTGCCGGGTCGCTCGAACGTGATCGCGAAATTCGATCCGCCTGGGGCGACGACGACGCTGCTGCTCGACGCGCATCAGGATACGGTGCCGGTTGACGGGATGACCATTCCTCCGTTCGAACCGTCGATCAGCGACGGTCGCGTTTACGGGCGCGGGGCGTCAGACGTCAAAGGCGGACTGGCGTCGATGCTGTGGGCCTTCGCCCGGCTGGTGCGCGAGCAGCCGGCTGGAGCGGCGAGCGTCATTATGAGCTGTACCTGCGACGAAGAGCAGACGACGCTGGGGATCACCGATCTCTGCACTTACTGGGAAACGCCGGGACGGTCAAAGCTCGTCACGCAACGGCCTGACGGTGCGGTGATTGCCGAGCCGACGCTGCTGGACGTCGTCGTGGCACACCGGGGAGCCACTCGGTTCCGAATCCTGACTCACGGCCGGGCCTGCCACAGTTCAGATCCGACACAGGGCATCAACGCGATTTACCGGATGGCCAAAGTGCTCAACGCTCTGGAAGAGTACGCGGACGTCCTGCCCGGCCAGCGCGATCCGCATCCACTCTGCGGACCGTCGACGATCAGCGTCGGCCGAATTTACGGCGGGGCCAGTGTCAATGTCGTCCCGGACGAGTGTGCCATCGAGATCGACCGCCGGATCATTCCCGGCGAGGATCCTGAAGAGGCACTCGCCCGCATCCGCGAGTTTCTCGCCAGCCGGCTCGACTTCGAGATCACGTACGAGAAACCGTGGCTCAACGGTCCAACGCTCAGCGATGACGACAACGGCTGGGTGGCTGCACCACTGCTCGACGTCATCGCTCAGGTTGACGGTCCTCACGAGGCGGTCGGAGTTCCCTACGGAACGCACGCGTCGCGCACCTGCCGTGGCGGAGTCCCCTCGGTCGTCTTCGGGCCTGGCTCGATCGCGCAGGCTCATACGAAGGACGAGTGGATCGAAATCGAGCAACTCGAAAAAGCCGCCGACGTCTACTACCGGTTCTGCTCGAACCCACCGTCTGAACGGTAACACTTCCCTCTCTGTACCCTCAGTGCCTCTATGTTTCTCTTTGGAGACGAAGTGCAGCACTCAGACATTGCAAACACAGAGGCACAGAGATCACGGAGTTGCTGTTTCCTACGCCTGTTGAGAAACAGCCCGTATCATCCCATCCGTTTCGGACCGACTGGCGATGACTCCGCATGATTGACCGGACGAGAGGGTTATGGATTTTCTGCAACTGACTGGCCGCAACGTGCTGATTCTGGGCATGGCGAATCGCAAGAGCGTCGCGTATCACGCAGCCAGAGTGCTGACGGACGCCGGAGCGAACGTGCTCTTCAGTGTGCGTTCGGACGAGCGCGCAGCGACGGTTCGCAAGCTGTTTCCCGAGGCGCCGGTCTTTGTCTGCGACGTCGAGAATCAATCGCAGATCGACAAATTGCGCGACGATGTGTCAGCAAGCGTCGACTCGCTGCACGGCCTTGTTCATTCGATCGCTTTCGCGGATTACTCGGCCGGCTGGCTGCCATTTCACGAAACCCCCCGGCCGGCATTTCTGCAGGCTGTAGACATTTCCTGCTTCTCGCTGATCGCCGTGTCGAATGCGTTCCGGGAGCTGCTCGATCCGGAAAATGGCAGCGTGGTGACGGTTTCGATCTCGACGACGCGGATGGCCGCTGAGAATTACGGTTACATGGCGCCAGTCAAAGCGGCGCTGGATTCCAGCGTCTGCTTTCTGGCCAAGGCGTTTTCGCAGTTCTCGCACGTCCGCTTTAACGCGGTCTGTCCCGGACTGCTCAAGTCGTCGGCGTCGGCCGGCATTCCCGGTTACGTCGATAGCTACCTCTATGCCGAACGGGCCACGCTGCGGAAGCAGGCGGTCCAGACGGAAGAAGTGGCAAACACAATCGCCTTCCTGCTGAGCCCGCGGTCGTCAGGCATCAATGCGCAGGGAGTCGTGCTCGACGCCGGAATGAGTATCAACTATTTCGACCGCGACCTCGTGCATGGCGATACGGACGCGCCGATCTGATGCGGCCACATGGCCGCCGATTAAGACTGCTCACCTGGAAGCTGCCGCCTGTGTGTGCTGCACAATGAAGTCGACAATCGGCTGCGGATCTTTGAGCGCGTGCGGGTGATGGCCGACGCCGGGCTTTGAGATAATTTCGATCGAACCCCCCAGCGCCTGATAACGCTGCTCGATGATCGCCGTGTTTTCTGCGACGGGGACAACTTCGTCTGCGGCGCCGACGACGTGCAGGATCGGGATGCCAGCTTTGGCCAGTGGTTCGAGCTGGTCGATCGGGTTGCGGTCGTACTGGAGCGCCTGCTGCTCCGTCAGGCCGTACGCTTTCAGACAGTCCCGCCAGGCTGCCGCACTGCCCTTCCCCACTCCCTTGCCACCGGGCCAGCTTTTGAAATCGCAGACGGGAGCGTCGCCGTACAGGCACGCCACCTTGTCGGGATTGGCCGCCGCCCAGTTGTAGATGATCAGCCCGCCGCGGCTCATGCCCTCAAGAGCTGTCCTTTTCGCAAAGCCGTGCTTCGTCGTCAGCAGGTCGTAGAACCGGTTCCAGTGCTCAACCGCCTGCGGACTGCCGAACAGATTCGCGACGTCGCAGTAGACGACGTGATACCCGCGCTGAAGCAGGGCGACATCCGCCTGCGGTTCGTGGCCGAAGAACCGAGCCCGCCAGACCCACGGTCGATCGGGCGCCTCATCCTGCGGAGTCACGACAATGCAGTTCCGGCCAGCGTGCTCGAAGTCGAAACGGTCGAAGCCGTGCCAGTCGGATTTTCTGCCGGGAAATTCGTCCGCTCGAACGAATGAACCCTGTGCAACAAACACCAGATACGCAGTCAGCAGAACGCGAACGCACCGAACTCTCATTGAACGCCCTCTGGATCAAACGTCTGTCTGAATCGAATCGCCAGCAGACTCGCCCCGCAGCATCAGTGAAAACCGTGCCGCCGCTTGATGTCGTACCGCTTCAGGGCGTCTTCGATGATCGGAAACGACGTTTCCGCCGACTGAATCTCGTCGACCTGAACAGCTTTGTCTTCAAGCTGCTTGTAGTCCTGGAAAAAACGCCGCAGCATCGACAGGCGGTGAATCGGCAACTCGGAGGCGTCGGTAAAACTGTTGTACTCCGGGTCGTCGGTTGCGACGGCCAGGATCTTATGGTCGGGCTTGCCACCGTCCAGCATCGTCATCAGGCCAATCGCCCGCGACCGGACCAGCGTCAGCGGCGCCACCGGTTCCTGACAGAGCACCAGAACGTCGAGCGGGTCGTCGTCCTCGGCAAACGTCTGCGGAATGAAGCCGTAATTCGCCGGGTAAAAAACGGCCGAGTACAGAATACGGTCGAGCTTCAGCAGCCCGGTCTTCTTATCCAGCTCGTACTTCACGCTGGAGCCCATCGGGATTTCAACCACCGATACAAACTCCGACGGCAGCTCAATGCCGGGAGTCACGTCGTGCCAGGGATTCATCGAGTGCCTGCGATCCATTGTGTAACCTTCACGAGTCCGCGGGATTTGTAGTCGCCACTGGAATGCGACACCACTGGAAGCAGTCGCTCTTCGCAGAAGCCTCACGAATCCGGTCGCGGAATTCCCGCGGGTGGGAACATGTCGTCCAGCGAGGAATGCCTCCCACCGATTCACTCGGCACCGGACCGCGGCGTTTCGATTGCGGAGCGTTCAACGAAGTCCTTTCCTCGGATTCGGTAAACGTCGACGCCCGACGCGTCGTGATGGACGCGTTCAAGCAGCGGGCTGGCGGCGATCGCTTCCAGCAGATCGTCGCTCGCGATCTGCCGTGTCGCGACGAGCACGAACGCGACTCCGGACTGCTCGAACCGATGCAGAACGCTCTCATCCGGGAAATGCTCGGCCACCGCGTTCCGCAGCGAAAAATACTCGTCGGGGAAGAAGCCTGAGTAACCATTGACCAGCGGTACACCGTGTTCGGTCCCGAGAAACATCCACCAGAGAGTCGGCTGAAACTGCTGAATCTGGTTTCCCGACGCGAAGGGCACACACGCGAGTGCTCGTCCTGCCCGAGTGTTCTGCCGGACGAATTCAATCCAGCCGCGTTGCGGAGCGACATTCGGTGCATACCCGAGTGCCGGCCGCGGCGGAAGGACTTCGACCACGGCGGCCAGACCGAGTCCCAGCAGCAGAACCTGCCCGGCCCGCCATGCGATCACCGATCGCTCGCCTCCCCACCGGCGGCGCAGCGCTCGGGTCAGACTCCACAACGACGAAAGGCCCACTGCCGCCAGCACAACGACCGCCACCTGCAGGAAGTAAGCAAACCGAAAAACATTGCGGACCTGTGCGGCTCCGGGCACAACTTCCGCGATCGTCCACCACGGATGCCAGCTTCCAGAAGTCAGATTCCCACCGAGCGACAGCGCGAACGCGAGCGTTCCGAACACGGCGGTAAACGCCGTCACACGCCGCAACCGCCGCCGACTCAGCCCCAGCACCAGCCCCGCCGCTGCGAATCCAAACTTCAACAGCCCCGGCGAGAGCTTCCAGTTCGATCGTGCCAGAAGATCGCCCGTGTCGACAAGCTGCCATCCCCACGCGGCCGAATAATCTCCGGCCTGAGCCGACAGCCGGGTGACGGACTCGTGCGAACGCTCAAAGCCACGCAGTTCAGCAACCTCTTGCAGTTTCAGACCGACCGGAAGAACGACAAGGCTCGCAGCAAAAGCCGCCGCGATCCACGCCAGCCAGGTTCTGCAGTGCCGCAGGCGCGTCGGTAGAACCCAAGCAGAACCGAGCAGCAGAATCGCGAGAAACAGTCCGTGATGCCCGCTCGTCAGAAAGGCAACGCCGAATGCCAGCCCGGTCTCGATGCCGGTTCGTACACGCGGCTTTCGCGAGAGTCGAATCAGCGCTGCCAGTGTCCACAGCGATGGCCACAGCGGCACAAGCTGAATTACGTCACGCTGCCAGTGAACGATCGGCAGCAGCAGCATCGCCGCACCACCACAGAGAGCAACGCTTCGTCGCACGCGCAGCACACGCAGTAACGCCGCGCCGACAACTCCATTCAGAACCAGCGACAGCAGCAGATACAGGTTGTAGGCGAGAATCCGCGAGCCCGTCAGCCAGATCACCGGCGCGACGATCAGCGTCATCGGCTGCGGTTCGGAATACGCAAACGTATTCGTCGCCGGATAAAAGATCGGCGCATTCCAGTAGTTCGCGAATCCGCGCGCGGCGCAATCTGCGTTCCACCAGATCGTCCAGACATTGAACAGCGGCACGGTATCGCAATTGGTTGTGCCGAGCGGAAACCGGGTGACAGGATCGCTCGCCAGCGGCCACGTCGCCGCGACAGCCAGGCCGACGGACAGCAGTACAACGAACCATCGCCTCAACACGAACCGGGCCAGCGACCGGCGCAGCGCTGTCTGCCGTCTGCCCGTCACGCCAGCACCGGTCCGGCTGCAATATCGATCCACGTTGTGAAGGACTCACCCGGCCCCAGCGTCTGCCAGCCAGCGTCGACTCCCTGCTGCTGCAGATTGACCGCGTCGGTCACGCAGGTGTAAGGCTCGAAGCACACCGCGTCACGGTTCGGCGGCGTGTAGATCACCAGCTCGCGAAAGCTCCCCGGATTCCGCTGAACGACCTGCAGTCCCGCGGCCTCGTCCATCACCGAGCATTCGACAATATCTTCCGGCACGCCGCTGAAGACGTCGTCAAAACGTCGACTGCCGAAATAGATGCCCTCGTCGAGTGTCAGTTCCGGATCAATCGCCGACTTCTCACCACTTGGCAGGCACTCGTCGAGCGACCATTGCTGCGTGACCGGCGCTGACAGCAGGCACTTCGACGCCTGCGACGTGCTGCTCAGCGGCAGTTTGAAGTACGAATGCGTGCCCAGGCCCCACGGCAGTGCAACCGTATCCGGGTTAATGATCTGGAAGACCGACCGTAATGTTCCGCGGCTCAGTTCGTAGCGAACTCGAATGATAAAGTCAGCCGGCCAGAGCGCCCGACGATCGCGAGCATCGACGCTCAACTGAAATTCGCCCGTAGCAAAACTCGTTCCCTGATCGACAGCTCGCCACGGTCGGTCGATCACGAAGCCATGAATCGCGTTTCCTGTGTTGTCGTATCCGACGAGCGAATCCGGCAGTTCAAACTCCTGTCCGCGCCACGAGAACCGGCCTCCGCGAATCCGGTTGGGAAAGGGAAACAGGATCGGAATCCCGTTGCCGCTGACTCGCCCTTCTCCGGTTTCAAATCCTGGCTGCGAATCAATCACGTCAACCAGCCGACCGGCACCGGCGTCTGCCTGAAACGCAAAGCAGTTGAAGCCACGTTCGATGCAGATACTGGCGGTCGACGCGGAATCGGGAGACGTGAGAGTGAGAACTGTCATATTGGCGTCTTCAGTGCGTTGGCGATTGGAGCATGGCTATCTGTTATCTATCAGTGTGCCACTGGCTCTGCCAGTGCGAAGGACCGTAACTTTCCACGTGCAGACAGCACTGGCACACATCTTAAACCCGCTGCCGGCAAGGAGCGTCTGACGGCTGTTATCTATTCCCTGCTTTCTCTTGCCTGTTCCCCACTGCCTCCACGTAGCGACAGAAGATACGCCATCACCTGCCGAAAATCCTGCTCGGTCAGTGACTCGCCAAAGTTCGCGGGCATGGGCGAGAGAGCGGACGGGAACTGCTCGTCGATCGTCTTCTTCGCGACGGGAATCTCCTCGCCCTTACTGTCGACCAGAATGATTTGTTCGCCTTCAGTCCGCTTGATCAGTCCGCTGATCACCTTGCCTTCGATCGTGACGATCGTCGTCGAGCGGAACGCGACGTCGACGTTGCGGTTCGGGGCCAGCACGTCCTCAACCAGGCGGTCGAGTCCGCGGTTGCCGATGCCGTCGAGGTTCGGCCCGACCTTTTTCCCCTGATCGGCTACCTGATGGCAGACCGAGCAGTTCTTCTTGAACAGCTCCACTCCGACGAGCGCCGACGACTCAGTCGCTCCAAAGGCCGCTCGCCGCTGCATGATCAGTTCGGCGAGTCCCGCGTCTTCACTCGGCAGACTTTCCGTCAGTTGACGAACGCGTTCCTTCTGCTCAGCAGTGCCCGCCGCGGTGACTTTCTGAGCCACGGCGGGCCGCGTCAGCAGTCGAGCCGACGCGGCGCCGGTCTCGACCAGATCGATCAACTGCGTCATCGACCGGCCGTCGATCAGCAACTGGTCCGCGATCCGCTGCTGCTCGGCCGCCGTCGCTGCTTTCATTGACTGCTTCAGAATCTCCGGCGCTGCTGAAGCGTCGTCATTGACCAGTGCTGAGACTGCGGCAGCGTATGTCTGCTGTGAAACACCCTGCAGTTTCAGGGCTTCCGACACCGCGACCAGACGCGAGTCCTGCGCAAACAGTCCGAGCGTCATGCCGATCATTCGCGTTGTCTCGTTCCGGTCAGTCGATGTCCGCAGCAGGCTGCGCAGATCGTCCACGAATTCCTTCAGTTGAAACTGCAGAATGAGCAACGCCGCCTGACGACGTTCCTCGGGGACGGCACTCGGGTTGAGCCGTGGGGCTGAAAACCGACCGACTGCCAGCCATGCGTACGCGCTGTCAGTGTCCCCGTCGACCAGCTCGATGATCACGCGCCGCCCACGTTCGGCTTTCGTATCCCATTCGGTTCGCTGAGCCACGTCGTTCCGTGGTGGCGTGGTTTCGTGCAGGATTTCGAGCGTCCCGGCATCGCGCATGCGGATGAAGTTCTCGGCGTGAACGGGCTGGCCAGGATGTCCGATATGCCCTGCTGCCCAGAACGAAAACGAATCGCCGACCTCGAACGGAACCGACCGGTAAATCCCGGTCCATTGTTCGCCTCGTGGAAAACTACTGAAGAGGAGCGACGCCTTCTGACCGTCGGCTGAGTTGCGGCGATTGGTGATCGTCCACGGGTCGCCGCGGTCCGGCTTGCCGGGGACCGGCAGGAAGGTCCACTCGGCCGGCGCGTCTTCCGGCTTCAGATCGACATTCAGCAGCCTCTGCGCCAGCTCAGCAGCCCACTTCTGCACCGACGCGTCCGCGACGCCGCGTTCATCCAGCCCTTTTTTCACCGCCGTCAGCAGATCGAGCTGAAACCTCGTGTCGTCGTGAAACCGCTGCTGCGCCAGCGTGACCACCTGAGCGATCTGCTCACCCGAAACCGTTGTCGCAATCTGTCGCAGGACGTCGGCCAGTTTTGTTCGATCGGAGATCTCGACGTCAGTCACATGCTGCAACAGAAACGTCCCCGCGGCTTCGTTGTTCAGTGCGAGGCACACATCGGCGACAAGCTGTTTACCGGCCTGGTCGAGTGGCTGCTGATGGAGCACTGCAAACCGCCCTTCGGTCGCAAGATGATCCCGCAGGGCCATGCGGATGACGTACCGCAGATGCACGTCGCTCTCAGGCGTCTGCCCAAACAGCGAGATCAGAGCCGCGACGTTTGCATCCAGCAGGTGCTGAGCGCTGGCCATCACCGCCGCCCGGCGCACCAGCGGACTGGGATCTGCAAAACCCTGATGCAGCCACTCCGCGAGCTGAACAGGACCGGCGCCGAGCACTCGACCGTCGTCCGACTTCGCCGCCGAGAGGACCCGGAAACCATGAATCCGCAGGCGTTCGGGACTTTCTGCTGCGATCGCCATCTGCAGTTCGTCGGCCGTCAGTGCTCCCAGCCGTTGCAACACCCACAGACAGTGAACACGAACGTCCGCCGACCTCGCCACATCCGCAAACGCAATCCGTGCGGGAGCGACCGCGGCCTCGCCGAAGTGATCCGTCAACCGATCCGCCATCAGCATTCGCCGCGTCAGATTTGATTCCGCAAGCTGCTCGACCAGCTCGGCCGGACCGAGCTTCGTGAAATCGGCCGGTCGCGCTGCCGGCGGTCCGCCCTGCCCTGCTCCACCTGCTGCTGCAGAGCCCTTGTAAACAACTCGCCAGATACGACCGCTGTGCCGGTCGCGTCCGGGATGGTCGAGTGGAACTTCGTAGTGACCGATAATCCGGTTGTAGAAGTCGGCGATATACAGCGCCCCGTCCGGCCCGAGCTGCAGATCGACCGGCCGGAACCATGGATCCGTCGCGATCAGAAAGTCCGGTTCCTCTTTGGCTCGGATGCTCGAACCGGAATAGACCAGCGAGTTGCGGTTAACGCGGCTGGTCATCACGTTGCCGCCGAACGCGTTGCCGCGGAACTCGTCCGGCCAGTGATCGTCCTCGATCAGACAGATGCCCCCGATGGCCGTCGAGCCGTGCAGATGGTCCATGACGTTGGGCACGTAGCCCAGGCCGTCGTGGGGCTTGCCGAAGCTCTCGTAACAGCCGCCGGCCAGCAGCAACGTGACCGGTTTTGTGTGGCAGTCGGCGCTGAACAGGTCGCCGTCAGAATTGAACGCCATGCCGAACGGATTCACCTGCCCGTGCGTGTGCTGCTCGATCCGCGAACCATCGAGCCGCAGTCGAAACGTATTCCCGCTCTGCATCAAAACGACGTGCCCGTCGCGGCCCGCAACTTCCGAGCGGTTATTGAAACCGTGGCACGCATACAGCCAGCCGTCGAATCCGCGGGTGAATGCGTTGCACATCCCATGCGTATCGCGCGTCGTATCGAATGGACCAACCAGCCTTTCCCGCTGATCGGCTTTGCCGTCGCCGTCCGTGTCGCGCAGAAACAGAATGTCCGGAATGCTGAAACAGACGACGCCGTCCCGGTACGGATACAGCCCGATTGGGATGTTGAGTCCGTCGGCAAACGTCGTCACGCGATCGGCCCGCCCGTCGCCGTTCGTATCTTCGAGGACCTTGATCGAATCACGGCTCGCTCGATCGGCCGGTGCCGGGATCGGGTACTCGACCGAGTCCGTCACCCAGATTCGCCCGCGCGCATCGAAGGCGAGATTCATCGGTTTGGCGATCTGGGGCTCCGCTGCAACAAGCTGTACTTCAAAGCCGTCCGGGACAGAAAACGTGCGCAGTTCATCCTCGGCAGACAGCGGATCGGTCGGCCGGATCGTCGTCCGAAAGACATTCGGATCCTGCGCTGGCTTCGAGTCCTCAGCGGCAGCTTGGTTTGACGCAACAACAACGGCCAGGACGACCACGGTTGCCAGAGAGAGCCAGCAGTCATGAATATAGCGACGCTTGCCAACCGCGAGTAACTGCGATTCAAACCGGGATTCGCCGTTCATCAATGTCTCCAGCAGAAAATGGGGAGACGAATGCTCGACGGCAACAGGCGGGCACGTCAAGCGTGCCAGGATCAGCCGAACAATGCGACAAACACAGCGCCAGCGTCAAAGGCTGGCCTGCGGTTCAGCGTGTGTCGCCGGCGTTTTCAACTGCTCGTACAGCGCGATCACCCAGCGGCGGAAGTCGCGATCGATCGAGTCGAAATCCTCGGTACCGAGGACCGAGCACAAGGTCCTCGCACCGCTGGGGTCGCTTGCGTGCTGCTGGCGAAACTTGCGATAGAAGAACGGCAGCAGACCTCGCTCCTGCAGGTACAGACAGAAGTAGCGGGCCTGAGCGTACTGCACGGCCTGATGATCAGCATCGACCTTGCGGGCCGTGATCAGCGATTCCAGCGTCTTCAACCGGCGTTTCTGCATTGCATCGAGCAGATAATTCAGCCGCCAGTTCGTGACTCCGACAAGCTGCAACCCATCCGGCGAAAAATCGGCTTCTTCAAACACAGACGCGAGTCCCTCGTCAAACCATTCCGGCATCTGCGGAAAGTCGAAGTGGGCCAGAGCGTGTGTCAGTTCGTGAGCCAGCGTGCCGTCTCCCGTCGCCAGATTCAGCACGATGCGCCGATCAGGCCGGATGTAGTAACCGTAATAGTCTGTCGAATCCCGGCGATCGAGATGCCAGGCCGCGTTCCGGTATGCCTCTTCGGATGAGTAGAGAAGCAGCGTCATCGGCTCATCCGGTGCAGCGTCAAAGAACGCGAGCGACAGCGCCCGAGCCGTCGGCAGAATCGTCTCGCGGTACTGTCGGTCCAGTTCCTCTTCTGCCACGTTGCCTGCCAGCACGTACGGAGGCCGAACGATGATGCGGTCGCTGGATGTCAGATGCTCATGCAACTGCCGGGCTCGTTCGTCACAGGCGACAGCCAGGCGACTCCTGGCATCTGTCGCAGCACGGTCATCCCGCAGAGTCAGCCCGTCTTCCGCTCCGGCCTGCAGTGCATCGAGGTCGAAGTCCCGCTGTTGCGAATCATCGTGCTCGTGAGTCGCCGCCTGCGCGCTGAGCTGCCCGCGACCGACCGTCATGAAATAACAGCCGGCGATCAGCAGCACGGGTCCAAAGACCAGAATGATCGCTCGCGTAAACATGGACAGAGCACGATTCACAGGAAAACAACGAGGCAGCCGGACATTTCCTGCAGACGAATCTGACAAGCGGCCCCCCGAACGGGAGGTACATTCCGAATACCCGGACTCTTCACAGTTCTCAGCGAGTCATCCTACTTTCGCGGCACCGCCTCAACGTGACTCGGGATCGCGTTTCCGTCGAGGTTCTCTATCAATAAGTGACGATCGCCGGCACGGCCCTTATCTTCCGCAGACTTCAGCGACCCACTGCATTCGACACAGGCCGCAGTCTCCGAGCAGAGTGAGTCGAGTCGGCCATTGATCGCTCCGCGATCGAAGCGTCGCATCGCTGGTCTTTCCGATTCACTCCTCAAACGGTGCGTCTCAACTCGTCCCGGCAGCAACTGTCGCTTTTTGATCGCGGAGCGATCAACAGCTTTCTGCAAACGTTCGCTTGTCACCGCAGCCGATACAGCCCGCAGCGTCCAGGTCGCGCACGTCATACCATTGTCAGGGAGTTATTGAGCGATTCGCCCGGACGAGTATCCTGCGACGCTGGGCAGGCGGAGTTCCACGTCGGAATCAGTCGCTGATCGCTCCGCGATCGAGGCGTCGCGCCGTTCAAAGTTGCGGATCGCTCTGTCATTCAGGCCTCAGTCACAGAAGACAACGGGAACAGTTCGTTTCGATCGCAGTGCGATCAACGACGTTTGTTCCAGCGTCGAACCCCGCTGCGGGAACGAGGGACGTTATGGACAGCCGCGCGTACGACCGACTGGGAGCCCACGTTTCTTCGGAAGACGGAACCGCCGGTACTCGTTTCGCCGTCTGGGCTCCGACCGCCCGCGACGTCTCCGTCATCTGCGACCGCAACGGCTGGCGACACGGAGCGACTCCACTGCAGTCCAGCGACTCTGGCGTCTGGAGCGGCTTTCAGTCTGGCATCGGCTGCGGCGAACCCTACAAGTTCTCGCTGCGCACTCAGGCTGGAGCCCTGGTCGACAAGGCGGACCCGTATGCCTTTCAGTCGGAAGTCCGTCCAGAGACCGCGTCGATCGTCTGCGACCTGTCCGGCTTCGAGTGGCACGACGACGACTGGCTGACGCAGCGTCTCAAGACAGACTGGCTGCAGACGCCCGTTTCGATTTACGAAGTCCACCTCGGCTCGTGGCGTCGTCCGAACGACGGCCGCGACTGGTTCTCGTATCAGGAACTTGCCGATCAGCTCATCGAATACTGCAGCCAGCTCGGCTACACGCATCTGCAACTGCTGCCGATCACCGAGCACCCGTTCGACGGCTCGTGGGGTTATCAGGTCACGGCGTACTTCGCTCCGACCAGCCGTTTCGGTTCACCACAGGATTTCATGGAGTTCGTGGATCGCTGCCATCAGGCGGGGCTCGGCGTCCTGATCGACTGGGTGCCGGCGCACTTTCCGAACGATCCGCACGGTCTGGCATGGTTCGACGGCACGGCGCTGTACGAGCACGATGACCCACGCCGCGGTATTCATCCGGACTGGAATACGCACGTCTTCAACTACGGACGAGAAGAGGTGCGCGACTTCCTGCTGTCCAGTGCCCGCTTCTGGTGTGAGACCTACCACGTCGACGGAATCCGGGTCGACGCCGTCGCTTCGATGCTTTACCTCGACTACTCACGCGACTCCGGTCAGTGGGTGCCGAACGAGCATGGCGGTCGCGAGAACCTCGAAGCCATCGCCCTGCTTCGCGAACTCAACACGGTGCTGCACGCCGAGTTCCCCGGCATTCTCACAATCGCCGAAGAATCGACCGCCTGGCCGGGCGTCTCGAAACCCGTTTACGACGGCGGCCTTGGCTTCACGATGAAGTGGGACATGGGCTGGATGCATGACACACTGCAGTACCTGCGCCGCGACCCGATCCATCGCTGCCACCACCAGAATGAGCTTTCGTTCCGCGCGATGTACGCCGCGTCGGAAAACTTCATCCTGCCGCTGTCGCACGACGAGGTCGTTCACGGCAAACGATCGCTGCTCTCGCAGATGCCTGGCGACGAGTGGCAACGATTCGCGAACCTCCGGCTGCTC
>WGMU01000080.1 GCA_016124895.1 bacterium | reverse complement strand
GGTAGAGCGCGTCCTTGGTAAGGACGAGGTCAAGGGTTCAAGTCCCTTCAGCAGCTCCTTGCTCCGGCTTAGTGCCGGAAAAAGCAGTCACGGCGTAGTCGACTGTTTCCGATTCCCCTGTGTGGCTTCTTTGCCACCTATCCGTTCTGTTGAGGACAGGAATTAGTTCCAATGGCCAAAGCAACTTTCGAGCGAACAAAACCTCACGTTAACGTTGGCACTATCGGCCACATCGACCACGGCAAAACCACGACCACGGCGGCCATCCTGGCTGTGCAGGGCGCTAAAGGGCTGGCTCAGTTCAAGAGCTACGCGGACATCGCCAAAGGTGGTACGGTCCGTGACGAGACCAAGACGGTGACAATTGCTGTTTCGCACGTCGAGTATGAAACGCCGAACCGTCACTATGCTCACATCGACTGCCCTGGTCACGCCGACTATATCAAGAACATGATTACCGGTGCGGCCCAGATGGACGGTGCAATTCTGGTTGTGTCTGCCGCTGATGGGCCGATGCCGCAGACTCGCGAGCACATTCTTCTGGCTCGCCAGGTGAATGTTCCGGAGCTGGTCGTCTTTCTGAATAAGTGCGACCTGGTTGACGACGAGGAGTTGCTTGAGCTGGTCGAAATGGAAGTTCGCGAGTTGCTGACCAGCTACGGTTTCGATGGCGACAGTGTCCCGGTGGTAAAAGGCAGTGCAAAGCCGGCACTGGACAATCCCAGTGACCCGGAAGCCAGCAAGTGCATCACTGAGCTGATGGAAGCTCTGGACAGTCATATCCCTGAGCCTGCCCGCTTGACCGATCAGCCGTTCCTGATGGCCGTTGAAGACGTCTTCTCGATCGAAGGTCGCGGCACTGTGGCTACTGGCCGTATTGAAGCTGGTAAAATTCACGTTGGCGATAAGGTTCAACTGGTCGGTTTGAAGGATACGTCGGAAACCACCTGTACCGGCGTCGAAATGTTCAACAAATCGCTCGATGAAGGCATGGCTGGCGATAACGTTGGGCTGCTGCTGCGTGGCACAAAGAAAGATGAAATTCAGCGGGGCCAGGTGCTGGCGGCTCCGGGGTCAATTCACCCACACACGAAGTTTGAGTGTGAGGTTTACGTTCTGAGTAAGGAAGAAGGTGGTCGCCACACCCCATTCTTCAGTGGCTACCGTCCGCAGTTCTACTTCCGCACGACGGACGTGACCGGCGCTGCCAACCTGCTCGGTGGGGCGGAAATGTGTATGCCCGGCGACAACGTCAAGCTTGAAGTTGAACTCGGCAAGCCAATCGCCATGCAGGACAACAGTCGCTTCGCGATTCGCGAAGGTGGCCGCACTGTTGGCTCGGGCGTTGTTACAAAAATTCTCGAGTAGTTTTTCGTTGGGCCACTAACCTCAAGGAAACCGGGCGAGATTTCTCATGAGAGAGTATGTCTGGCTGGAATGTACCGAGACCGGGATGCGAAACTATCGCGTCCAGAAAGAGACTCGGGGAACGGAACGGCTGGAGCTGAAGAAATACTGTCCAAAGCTCCGTCGCCACACGATCCACAAGGAGTCCCGCAAGAAGTAGGTTTGGTCTGCTTCTTGCGGCGGCTACGGGTGTAGCTCAATTGGCAGAGCAGCGGATTCCAAATCCGCAGGTTGGGGGTTCAAGTCCCTCCGCCCGTGTTTCGTGGCTGCCATCGCTGGCTGCATTCGCAGCTTGTCTCACTTTCCTGGAAGTCGCCTGTGTCTCAGAACACTGACAGCACGTTCGTCGCGGATTTAATGAGTTCGCGACTTTACAAGTGGGCGCAGGGGCGGCTTGCCCGGCGTCTCACTGGAGTTGCTGTGGCGGCGGTTGCTCTGCTGGGAGCCTGGTCGCTGCAGGCCACATTTCTGGTGGACTCCTCGGGTGCCGTTAAGTACGGAGTTCCGGGGGCCATCGGGCTAATAGGTCTGTGGACGGGCTTTCGGATCATTAATCACGCTCGATTTGCCGAGTTTCTGATCTCGACCGAATCGGAAGTGGAGAAAGTTCACTGGCCTGACCGGGCACATGTACATCGGGCGACGGTCGTTGTTGTTGTCACCATGCTGCTGATGGGCGGCTTTCTGTTTGTCTGCGACATGGTCTGGCAGTACGTATTTACGGCTGTTGGCTTTCTGCAACTATAGCGGCAGGCAGGAGCGCTTTGATTTGTCTCTTAACAGTGCTTCGCCAGCAAAGGATGTGACCGTGGACTTGGAAGCCACCCCTGACGATGCTCAGCCGTCTGAATTGCGGTGGTATGTTCTCAAGGTTCAGACGAACCGTGAGAACTCCATCCGGAAGACTCTTGAGCGGCGAATCAAACTGGAGGGGCTCGAAGATCTGTTCGGTGAAGTGATTATTCCAACTGAAAAGATCGTCGAAACCAAAGGCGGCAAACGGAAGGTTCGCGAGGTCAAGCTGTACCCTGGGTACATCATGATCCAGATGGTACTCAACGACGAAACGTGGTATCTCGTCCGTGACACCACTGGCGTCGGTGATTTCACCGGAGCCGCTGGCGAGCCCCACGCGATGGAAGATCACGAAGTCGAAAGGATGCTCGGCCGTCAGGAAGAGACGAAGGCCGAGCCGACAAAAGTCAAAATCGAATTCAACACAGGCGATATCGTCAAAATCAAGACTGGACCGTTTGAATCCTTCGAGGGTGAAATCGAGTCCATTGACGAAACGACCGGGAAGATTACTGTGCTGATCGAAATCTTCGGTCGGGCCACGCCGTACGAAGTCGAATATCACGAAGTTGAGCGTCCCTGATCTCAGGATTTCCCTGGATCCGGTCGCTGAGGAATAGCGGAAATGGCTAAGCAGCTCGTCACGCAGGTCAAAGTTCAGATTACTGGAGGGCAGGCAACTCCTGCTCCGCCGGTGGGTACGGCACTCGGTCCGCACGGTGTAAATATTGGACAGTTCGTGCAGGCGTTTAACGACAGGACCAAGGAGATGGCGGGGACGACAATCCCGGTCATCATCTCGATCTACAACGATCGTTCTTTTGACTTTGTGCTGAAGAGTCCTCCTGCGGCTGTGCTGCTCAAGCAGGCCGCTCAGGTAGCTAAAGGCGCTGGCAACCCTCGCAAAGACAGGGTTGGCTCGGTCACGGAGAATCAGCTTCGTGAGATTGCCCGGACAAAAATGGCTGATCTCAATACGGCCAGCGAAGATCAGGCGATTCGAATTATTGCTGGCACAGCACGCAGCATGGGCATTGAAGTCGTTGGCTGAGTGAGTTCAGTGAGCGAGTCGGCAGTACCGCCAACCGACTCGGGCACAGGTTGATTAGCGGCGGGAGATTGCCGTTTGGCAGTCGACAGGAAGGCAAAATGGCAAAGCATTCAAAACGCATAGACTTTCTGCGCAAGTATGTCGCGGAGCTTGGCACAGTCGATCTCGCTACGGCGATCAAAGAACTCAAAGGCCTTGAGTCTCGACTGCCGAACGGTGTAAAGCCGTGTCGTCTCGATCAGACCGCCGAAATTGCGGTCCGTCTCGGCGTCGACCCAAAACAGGCCGACCAGCTTGTGCGCGGTTCAATCGTTCTGCCACACGGAATCGGGAAGACGCAGCGTGTTGTCGTCTTTGCTCAGGGCGAGAACGTTGGTATCGCCGAGGCCGCTGGCGCTGACGCTGCTGGCGGTAAGGAGCTGGCTGACAGGATTAAAGCTGGCTGGCTCGACTTCGACGTGACGATCGCAACTCCCGACATGATGGGCGTTGTCGGCCCACTTGGCCGCGTTCTCGGTCCGCGGGGTCTGATGCCCTCGCCAAAGGCCGGTACCGTGACGCAGGACGTCGCTAAAGCCGTCAAGGAATACAAGGCGGGGAAAGTCGAGTTTCGCGTCGACTCTGGAGCCAACGTGCATTGCGTCGTCGGCAAGCTTTCGTTTGACGAGCAGCAGCTTCATGAGAATGCGGAAGCGCTTCTGCACTACATCGAGACGCTGAAGCCGACGGCTGCTAAAGGTGTCTACATTCGCAATGTGGCACTGTCGGCAACAATGTCCCCCGGAGTGAAGGTGACGCTGTAATTCTCGCGTCAGACTGTTGATTTGAGACTGTCGCACGCGTCCATTCAGGAATCCAACGATGAGCAAATTCATCAAGAATCACATTATCGCTGAGCTTGAGAGTGAGCTTGAAGGCTGCAGCGAACTTCTTGTGGTCGATATGTCAAAGATGTCCGGGACGGACGCAAACGAGTTTCGCGTGCAGCTCGGCCAGAAGGACATTCGTCTTCTGACGGTCAAAAACTCTCTGGCCCGACGAGCCTGTGAGAGTCTCGGAATTCAGGGGCTCACATCCAGTCTGACCGGACCGTCGACGCTGATCTGGGGCGGAGAAGATATCGTCGCACTGTCTCGTGAAATTACGAAGTGGGCGAAAGATGTCAGCACGCTTGAGATCAAAGGTGGCGCCGTTGAAGGGCAGTCGCTGGATGCTGACGGCGTAGATCGCTTAAGCAAAAGCCCGGGACGTCCGGAACTTCTTTCCCAGATTGCCGGGCTTATTCTGTCTCCTGGAGGCAACCTTGTCGGTGCATTGCTGGGCCCTGGCGGCCTGGTGGCTGGAGCGATCAAGAGCAAGGCGGACGGCGAAGGGGAATAGTCATTACTGCTCAGCCGGCTCTGCCGTTTGAGTGGAAGTCATACACGGGGATGGGAGTCTGTTTCCGTCCCGGTTACTGAAGTCCGATACGTCGTCGGGAGTAGACTCCCAGGCCCGTAGCCCAATCCGGCGACAGATCGGGAAACAACTCACTGGTTTTCGTTTTTGTGGAGTTGAGTCATGTCTGACGAAGCTGCAGTTGCTGAATTCAGCGATGCTACAAAGGCTCTGGGCGACCAGATTGCCGGTCTGACCCTGTTGGAAGCCAAGTCGCTCGCCGACTATCTGGAAGGCGTGCATGGCATTAAACCGGCCGGTGGTGCCGTCGTGATGGCGGGTGGTCCTGCTGCCGAAGCCGCTGCTCCGGTTGAAGAAAAAACCGAGTTCGACGTCATCCTGACCGGATTCGGTGACAACAAGATCGCTGTCATCAAGGTTGTCCGCGCGGCGACAAGTCTTGGCCTGAAAGAAGCCAAGGAGCTGGTTGAGGGCGTTCCAAAGCCGCTCAAGGAAGGCATCTCGAAAGAAGACGCCGAGGCTCTGAAGAAGGAAGTCGAAGGTGCTGGCGGTACCGTCGACATCAAATAGAGCGAGTTGTTTTCCGATCAGTCCAGTCGGGGCGCCGTCATTTACGGCGTCCCGACCTGATCGTTTTATGCGGACGGTTCGTCGACAACGCGGCTCGATTTTTGTGATTTTGTGCGTTCCAGTGACGTGCAGATGCCGTGCCTGTTGCGCATAATCCGCAGCTATCTCGCCTTAGCAGTGCAGGCCTTCGCCTGTGTGCCGTTGCGTACGCATAATGGACCGCGGGACTTTGGATCGATCCAGCGTCAGCCAGCTTTCCTGCTTCGCAGTGCGTCGTTCACTTCTGTGGAGACGCTGCGCCCTCTCGTTGCTGGTGTGTGGCAGGGTTTCGGGCTGAGCTGATTGATCTTCCGCGGGCAGCAACGATCCCGCCTCACAGCCTTTACCTCAACGGGTATTTGACAGATGCCGATTTCTCCGAAGCGAACGGTTGTCGCCGACGAAGTCAGAAGCCTGGGTTCTCTGGAGTGTTCGCATCCGATCGACACTCTCACCCAGGTACAGACGGATTCGTACACTCGCTTCCTGCAGTCGGAACTGCCGTCGCGCGAGCGGAAGGATCAGGGGCTCGAGGGCATCCTGCGCGAAGTTTTTCCGATTGAAAGCTACGATGGGCAGTACTCCATGGAGTACGTCCGCTACGAGCTGGGTAAGCCGCGATACACCCCGCTGGAATGCCGCCAGTTGCGGCTGACCTACGGCCGTCCTTTTCGTGTGCTGCTCCGTCTGAATAAAGAGCAGCCAATGGAGGAGGAGGTCTACCTCGGCGATCTGCCGATCATGCTGGGCGGTGGCGAATTCATCATTAACGGTGCTGAGCGTGTCGTCGTCAGTCAGTTGCACCGTTCCCCGGGGGTTGACTTTGTTCTCGCTTCCGAACCTGGTGAAAAGAAGGCCTACTCGTGCCGTATCATTCCCGAACGTGGGAGCTGGATTGAACTCAATATCACGAAGAAAGACGGCCTCGCCGTCCGGATCGATCAGAGTGGCAAGTTCGCAGCAACGACATTGCTGCGGGCAATGAGCCCGGATTATTCGACCGACACTCAACTGGCTCGGATGTTCTATGACGTCAAAGACGAAGCGGTCGGCGCGAAGATCGAAAAAAAGGTTGCCGCGGACGATGTGATTTATCCGGCTGGCCACGATCAGTGTGGTGAGATTATTGTCGAGTTCGGAGAGCTGATTCAGGCCGAACATGTCGAAAAGATCAAGTCGGCTGGAATCAAGAAGGTCGCGATCATTTCTGACCTCAACGACTCGCTGATTCTCAATACGCTGCGGGATGACGTCACAAAGTGCCACGAAGAAGCACTGCTGCGGATCTATCAACGCCTGCGTCCGGGCAACCCGCCGGCGCTCGATAAGGCCGTCGATCTGTTTCGTGATCGTTTCTTCGATCTGAACCGGTATCGCCTGGGCGTTGTCGGCCGCTTTCGTATTAACAGGAAGTTTCAGCAGGACGTCGCCGAAGACGAAATGACGTTGAACACGTCGGACTTCGTCAATTCAATCCGCTACATCATTCGGCTGCGGACGAACGATCCGACGGCGTACGTCGATGATATCGACAACCTCGGCAACCGCCGCCTGCGGACGATTGACGAACTGGCGGCTGACGAAATCCGCAAGGGATTCCTGAAACTGCGGCGCACAGTCCAGGAGCGAATGAGTCTGAAGGACGTCGAGGAAATGACGCCGCGGACGCTCGTGAATCCGAAGAGCGTGTCGGCAGCGATCGACTACTTCTTCGGACGCAGTGAACTCTCGCAGGTCGTTGACCAGACGAACCCGCTCTCGATGCTGACGCATGAACGTCGCTTGAGCGCTCTCGGACCTGGCGGTCTGAATCGCAAGCGAGCTGGTTTTGAAGTTCGCGATGTTCACATCTCGCACTACGGCCGCATCTGCCCGATTGAAACGCCGGAAGGCACAAACATTGGGCTGATCTCGAGCCTGGGCAACTTTGCTCAGGTCGACGATTACGGCTTTCTGATCACTCCGTACCGGAAGATCGAGAAAGGCAAGCTGACCGATCAGATCGACCTGCTGCGAGCTGATGAAGAATCGGAACACTACGTCGTCCCGGCGGATACTCCGATTGAAAAAGGAAAGATCACGGCGGAACGCGTTCTCGCGCGGCACCGCAACGACGTGAAGTGGATTCCGGCCGGCGACGCCGAGTACATGGATATCTCTCCGGCCCAGATGGTCGGCGTGTCGGCGTGCCTGATTCCGTTTCTGGAACACGACGACGCCAACCGTGCGCTCATGGGATCAAACATGCAGCGACAGGCAGTTCCGCTGCTCATTACCGAACGGCCGATTGTTGGCACGGGAATGGAACCGGTCGTCGCGCAGCACTCCGGCATGGGTATTCGTGCAGAGAAATCGGGGACCGTCACTTACGTCGATGCCGACGTGATCGAAGTCGACGGTCGGCGTTATCCGCTTCGCAAATTCACAGGGCTCAATGAGCGAACCTGTCTGAACCAGAAGCCAATGGTGTCGATGGGCGAGAAGGTCAAGAAGGGTCAACTGCTGTGCGATACAGCCGCCACCCAGAAAGGCGAGCTGGCTCTCGGTCGGAACGTGCTGGTCGCGTTCATGTCGTGGCAGGGTTACAACTTTGAAGACGCGATCATTCTGTCTGAGCGTCTCGTCAAACAGGACGTCTACACGTCGATTCATATCGATGAGTTCGACGTCGAGATCCGCGAGACGAAACTCGGGCGTGAAGAATTCACCCGCGACATCCCCAACGTCAGCGAAAAGGCGCTGCGTCATCTTGACGAAAGTGGTGTTGTGCGGATTGGAACCCGCGTCTCTCCCGGTGACATCCTGGTCGGTAAGGTTTCGCCGAAAGCAAAATCGGAACTGACACCGGAAGAAAAGCTTCTGCAAGCAATCTTCGGACGCGCTGGCGAAGACGTCAAAAACGAATCGCTGGAAGTGCCGAGTGGTGTTGAAGGTATCGTGATTCACACAGAGAAATTTTCTCGCAAGATGAGCCTCTCGGAGTCCGAGAAGAAGACGCTCGACCAGCAGGTCAAGGAAGCCGAAGCGACCGGCAACGCTGAAATCACCAAAGCGTTTCAGCAGTTCCTCGGCGACTTTGAAGCAGCGCTGGGTGAAGTCGTTAAGAACGACGAAGGGAACGCGATTGCCAAAACCAAAGACGACATCGTCGTTGCGGCTTTCGCGTCTCAGTTTCTGAGCTGGTTCGATAAGCTGGAACTCCGCAGCCCGCAAAAGCTGTCCGAGTGCCGCAAGGTCATTAAGGCTTCGTGGGATATCGTGGAAGCGGCAATCGACGCTCGCGATCATGCCGTCAACTCGCTGAAACGCGGCGACGAACTGCAGAACGGCGTGCTGCAGATGATCAAGGTTTACGTCGCTTCGAAGCGTCAGATTTCGGTTGGCGACAAGATGGCCGGTCGGCATGGAAACAAGGGTGTGATCTCGAAGATCCTTCCCGAAGAGGACATGCCGTATCTGCCGGACGGAACCCCGGTCGACATTCTGCTGAATCCACTGGGTGTTCCGAGCCGTATGAACGTCGGCCAGATTCTCGAAACGCACCTGGGCTGGGCGGCTGAGAAACTTGGCTTCCGCTGCTACTGCCCGGTGTTCGATGGTCCGGAAGAAAGCTGGATCAACGGTCTTCTGCAGGAAGCCGGTCTGCCGGAAGACGGCAAGATTCGCCTGTTCGATGGCCGGACCGGCGAACAGATGGATCAGAAGACGACGGTCGGCTACATCTACATGCTGAAGCTGCATCACCTTGTCGACGACAAGATTCACGCTCGTGCGACCGGTCCTTATTCGCTCATTACGCAGCAGCCGCTGGGTGGTAAGGCTCGGTTCGGGGGCCAGCGTTTCGGCGAGATGGAAGTCTGGGCACTGGAAGCTTACGGGGCAGCGTACATCCTGCAGGAACTGCTGACCGTCAAGAGCGACGACGTTGAAGGACGAACCAAGATTTACGAGTCGATGGTCAAGGGTGAAAACACTCTGGAAGCAGGTACGCCAGCCAGCTTCGACGTGCTCACCAACGAGATTCGCGGCCTCGCGCTGAATCTGCAGCTCGAAAAGAGCGCCGTGTGACGAACGGCTGAATCGGATTCGCCGTTTCGTCAATTCTGCCTGCGGGCACCCTCAAAGAGACAATCTTCTCGCTTCAATAAAAGGATCGGAAATGAGCACTGCCGAAACCACCGGTTACGAACGAGTCAATGACTTCGGTGCGGTGCGCGTTTCGCTGGCCAGTCCTCACGACATCCGGAGCTGGTCGTTCGGCGAAGTCAAGAAGCCGGAAACGATTAACTACCGCACGTATCGCCCCGAGCGTGACGGCCTGTTCTGCGAGCGAATCTTTGGTCCGGAAAAGGACTGGGAATGTGCCTGCGGCAAGTACCGCGGGATGAAATACAAGGGAATGATCTGCGACCGCTGTGGCGTCAAAGTGACGCACAGTCGAGTGCGTCGTAAACGCATGGGGCACATTGAACTGGCCGCCCCGGTCGTCCATATCTGGTTCTTCAAAGCAATGCCCAGCCGCCTTGGCGCGCTGCTCAACATGAAGACGACCAGTCTGGAAAAGGTCATCTATTTCCAGGATTACGTGGTTGTTGATCCGGGCGACACGCCACTGCGCATTGGCCAGCTTCTGACGGAAGAAGAGGCTCGCGAAAAACGCAAGAAGTACGGAGAAGGCACGTTCGACATCGAAATGGGTGCAGACGCCGTTAAGAAGCTTCTGCTGGGCCTCGATCTGGTCAGCCTCGCTGCTCAGCTCCGTAAGGAACTTGGTGAAACCGGCAGTCAGCAGAAGAAGAAGGAACTGATCAAGCGGATCCGCATCGCGGAACAGCTCCGCGACTCGCAGAATCATCCCGAGTGGATGGTGCTCGATGTGATTCCGGTGATCCCGCCCGATCTGCGTCCGCTGGTGCTGCTGGATTCCGGCAATTTCGCGACCAGCGATCTCAACGATCTGTACCGCCGCATCATTAACCGGAACAACCGCCTGAAGAAGCTGGTCGATCTGAACGCGCCGGAAGTCATTGTCCGGAATGAAAAGCGAATGCTGCAGCAGTCTGTCGATGCACTGTTCGACAACAATCGCTGCAAGCGTCCGGTGCTCGGTTCATCGAACCGACCCCTGAAGTCGCTGACGGACATGATCAAGGGCAAGCAGGGCCGCTTCCGTGAAAACCTGCTCGGTAAGCGTGTCGACTACTCAGCGCGCAGCGTCATTGTCGTGGGTCCAGAACTGAAACTGCACCAGTGCGGCCTGCCGAAGAAGATCGCGCTGGAACTGTTCCAGCCGTTCATCATTCGGCGGCTGAAGGAACTCGGCCACGCCGACACGATCAAATCCGCCAAGCGGATGCTGGAGCGTAAGGACGAGGAAGTCTGGGACATTCTGGACGAAGTCATTACGAATCATCCCGTGATGCTGAACCGTGCTCCGACGCTGCACCGTATGGGAATCCAGGCATTCGAGCCGACGCTGGTCGAAGGAAACGCGATCCGTCTGCACCCGCTGGTCTGCAAGGGTTTCAATGCAGACTTCGACGGCGACCAGATGGCCGTGCATCTGCCGCTGTCGATCGAAGCCCAGGTCGAAGCGCATACACTGATGATGGCTACGCATAACATCTTCAGTCCGTCCAACGGGGCTCCGATCATCAGTCCGTCGCAGGACATCGTCATGGGCTGTGCCTATGTGACGCTGAAGCGTCCGAGCCGGCCTGGCGAAGGAATGGTCTTCTCGAACGTTGAGGAAGTGCATACCGCACTGGCTCACGAAAAGGTCGATCTGCACGCTGCGATCAAAGTCCGGATGCCGAAAGACCGGCGTGTCATCGGCGACGGAGCGGACGAGTACAAGCCGGGCGGCCTGATCGAAACCAGCCCTGGCCGCGTCGTCTTCAACGATATCCTCAACCCGAAGATGGCGTTCTATAACATCACGATGAAAAGCCGCGACCTGTCACGCGTCATTTCAGATTCGTATCTGGAACTCGGACGTCGCGAAACGATCGGCCTGCTGGACCGTATGAAGGCTCTCGGTTTCCGTGAGTCGACCGCGTCGGGCCTCTCGTTCGCTACAAGTGACATGGTGACGTCGCCAGACAAGGATCGGATTATTTCTGATGCTGAGGCGAAGGTTCTCAAGCAGCAGAAACTGTACGACCGCGGGATCATCACGAATCAGGAACGTTACAACCAGGTGCTCGATATCTGGACGCACGCCCGTGAAGAGATCACGGGGTCAATGATGATCCAGCTTGAAAACGACGTTCGCGAAGAAGGCCAGTTCGTTAACCCGATCTACCTGATGGCGGACTCGGGTGCTCGAGGTGGTAAGGAACAGATTCGGCAGCTTGCCGGTATGCGTGGTCTGATGGCCAAGCCGAGCGGTGAGATCATTGAAACGCCGATCAAATCGAATTTCCGCGAAGGGCTGACGGTTCTCGAGTACTTCAGCTCGACACACGGTGCCCGCAAAGGCCTGGCCGACACGGCCCTGAAGACAGCCGACTCGGGTTACCTGACGCGTAAGCTGGCCGACATCTGCCAGAACATGGTCATCACGTGTGAGGACTGCGGCACATCGAACGGGATCACTCGCGGAATCGTGTACCGCGGTGAGAAAGTCGAAGTCAGCCTGGCTGACTCGGTCCGTGGCCGTGTGAGTCGATCGAACATCGTCAACCCAATCACGGACGAAGTGATCGTACGGGAAGGTGAACTGATTACACACGCGATTGCTCAGGCCATCGAAGAGCTGGGACTGGAGCGAATTCAGGTCCGCAGTCCGATGACGTGCGAGGCGCCGCTGGGACTTTGCCGGCTGTGTTACGGCATGGACCTGTCGACAGGGCAACTCGTTGAAGAAGGTCTTGCGGCAGGCATCATCGCTGCTCAGAGCATCGGTGAACCGGGTACTCAGCTCACGATGAGAACCTTCCACATCGGCGGCGTGGCATCAACGGACGTTGAGCAGTCTGACCTGAAAGCCCGTCGCGCGGGCACGGTCACCTTTGCTCGCGTCCGCAGTGTGACCAACGCCGAAGGGAAAGAGATCATCCTGACGCGTAATGCCGAAGTCATTCTCGTCGACTCCAAGGGTCGCGAACTCGACAAGTACCCGATTCCGAACGGTGCTACACTGTCCGTCAAGGAAGGCGATCAGGTTGACGCCGGTGCTGTCCTCTGCACCTGGGACCCGCACGCTGTGCCGATTCTGTCCGAAGTCGGCGGTGTCGCGAAACTCGAGGATTGCATCGAGGGGCAGACGATGCGTACCGAGAAGGAAGTCACGGGACACATTCGTCGTACGATTATCGAACACAAAGGCGACCTGCATCCGCAGATTACTCTCGAAGACTCAACCGGAAAGATTCTCGACTTCTACTACCTGCCGGAACGAGCCAGTATCGAAGTGCAGGACGGCACAACTGTCACCGCTGGTACGGTCCTCGCCAAGACGCCGCGTGAAGCGTCCGGAACGCAGGACATCACGGGTGGCCTGCCGCGGGTCACCGAACTGTTTGAAGCGAGGAAGCCGAAAGACCCGGCAATCATCGCTGAGATCGATGGTGAGGTCGAATTGCCGCAGGAGCGTAAACGCGGCAAGCGAATTATCATTGTCCGCGGTGAAGACGGCACCGAAGTCGAACACATCATTCCGCCGGGCAAGCCGTTGCTCGTCCATGCTGGAGACCATGTCGCTGCAGGAGATGCTCTCGTTCGCGGGCCGCTGGTTCCGCACGACATTCTGCGTGTCAGCGGTGTCGAGGCCGTTCAGCAGTATCTGCTGCACGAAATTCAGACGGTCTATCGTTCGCAGCGAGTGGAAATTGATGACAAGCACATCGAAATCGTCGTGTCTCAGATGCTCCGCAAAGTCAAAGTAACCGATCCGGGCGACACGCAACTGCTGCCGGGTTCGACGATCGACAAGTATGAATTCCGGAACGCCAATCAGCACATCCGGAAGTCCGTTCGTGTGACGGAATCCGGCAGCACGGAATACGAACTGGGCGACGTTGTGCTGCGTGAGGAAATCGAGCAGGTGAACGCCGAAATCGAAGCCGAAGGTGGCGTGCCGACCGACTTTACAAAGGCTCGCCCGTCAAAGGCGGTTACTCAGTTGCTGGGAATCACGAAAGCTGCCGTGCAGAGCGAAAGCTTCATCTCGGCCGCTTCCTTCCAGGAAACGACAAAGGTTCTGACGGAAGCCGCCCTCGCAAGCCGAACCGATGGCTTGGTTGGTCTGAAGGAGAACGTTATTCTGGGTCACCTGATTCCGGCGGGAACTGGGTTTCACCTGCATCAGGACTCGGATGTTCGGATTCGTCCCGAAGCTCTGCAGGAGCTGCAGGCAGAGAAAGAGCGAATTCTTGCCGCCCGGATGAATCTGCTGAATGAAGGCAATGACGCCTCGCTGCTGTTTGGTTCGTACGTCGCTCCCGAGCAGAACGACGCACCTCAGCCGTAATCCCCGCTCCGCCAGACGTTCAGTTCAACAAGAGATCGATCAACACTGTGACAGGCAATTGAGCCTCGCCTGAAATCTCAGGCAAAGCGTGACCTGAAGGAAAAGTTTTCCGATGCCGACAATCAATCAACTCGTTCGAAAGCCGCGGAAGCGGAAGCTGAGCAAGAGCAAGACGCCACTGCTGGAAGGCTGTCCGCAGAAGCGTGGCGTGTGTCTGCTCGTTAAGACAGTGACGCCGAAGAAGCCGAACTCCGCTTTGCGTAAGGTCGCTCGTGTCCGCCTGTCAAACGGCAAGGAAGTCACGGCCTACATTCCCGGCGAAGGGCACAACCTGCAGGAACACTCGATCGTGCTGGTCCGCGGCGGTCGTGTCCGCGACCTTCCAGGTGTTCGCTATAAGGTCATCCGCGGCGTACTCGACACGCTCGGGGTCAATGGCCGTAAGCAGGCTCGCAGCCGTTACGGTGCCAAGCGGGCGAAATAGGCTGTCCACTCAATGTGATTAACCGCCCACCTGTCGTGCTTAACAGGCGGGTTTGTTTTGTTGAGGCACTTGGCACCGTGCTGTTGCCTTCAAAGTCCATTCATCGGGAAGAGCTTCCCCACCCTACGGGAACAGTACCATGGCCGAACGTGAACCTGTCGAAGCAGAATACGTGCCGACGCATCGCGACATTGATGCGGACCCTCGTTTTGACTCGAAACTCGCTACGAAATTCATCAATTGCCTGATGCTCGATGGCAAGAAGAGTGTCGCGACTCGCGTCTTTTATGACGCTCTGGATCTGATCGAAAAGCGACTGAAGGAAGATCCGTATCATGTCTTCGCCGTCGCCATGGAAAATGCAAAACCGCACATTGAGGTGCGTTCGAAGCGAGTTGGTGGTGCGACGTATCAGGTTCCGACGCCGGTTAATCCCAAACGACGTCAGGCCCTCGGTATCCGCTGGATTCTCGAAGCGGTTCGCGGCAAGAAGGGGCGTGCGACGTCGAACAGTCTCGCCGATGAGCTGATTGCCGCTTACAAGCGGGAAGGCGCGGCAATGACCAAGCGGGAAAACGTGCATCGCATGGCAGAGGCCAACAAGGCGTTCTCGCACTTCGCCTGATCTTAACCAACTGAATCGTTCTGCAGAGCCGACGCGGTCTATCCCGTGTCGGCTCTTCTCATACCGGGCTCGTTGTTGCCGATCTGCAGATCGATCCCCTTCCCGGCGGTGATACTGTCGGGCTTTCTTCGAATCGCCGGCTTTAAGCGATCAGCGGCTCTCAGGCTCACGCCGCGTCTTTTCTGCCTCCGGAGAGAATCATGAACGTCCCTATGGAGCGACTGCGAAACATCGGGATCATCGCGCATATCGATGCAGGCAAGACGACGACAACCGAACGCATTCTCTACTTCGCCGGGACCAGTCACAAACTGGGGGAAGTCGACGACGGCACCACAACGACGGACTTCGACCCGGAAGAGGCACAACGCGGCATCACGATTTACTCGGCCTGCGTCACGACGACCTGGAAGAACGCCACGATCAACATCATCGACACACCTGGACATGTGGACTTTACAGCTGAGGTCGAACGAGCGTTACGGGTCCTTGACGGAGCGGTTGTGATTTTCAGTGCTGTTGAAGGCGTCGAGGCTCAGAGCGAAACCGTTTGGCGGCAGGCTGACCACTACAATGTGCCTCGCATCTGCTTTATCAACAAGCTCGACCGCATCGGAGCGGACTTTCAACGGACCTTTGACGAGATTCAGAATCGCCTGTGCCGCAGTACCGAAATTGAAAAGCACGTCACTGCGGTGACGGTTCCGGCCACGCTGTGCGGCGAGCTAGTGGAGTTTCCGACGGACCGCTGCATTGTCAACCTGATCGACCGCAAACTGCTCGTCTTTGGCAGTGAGGACGACAACTGGGCCGTGTCAACGCACGAGCCGCCAGAGTCCATTCAGGATGGCCTCGAAGAGTGGCGGACGCAGCTCATTGATACGGCCTGCATGTTCGACGACGCGGCTATGGAGCAGTATTTCGGTGAGGGCGACCTCTCTCCGGCCGAACTCCGCCGCACAATTCGCATTGCGACGCTCAGTGGCCACGTGATTCCTGTTTTTGCCGGCACGTCGCTGCGTTGTGTCGGCGTGCAGCCTGTGCTGGATGGGATTGTCGATTTCCTGCCCAGCCCGCTGGATCGCGAAGCCGTGAAGGGATTCTCGTTATCGAAGTCCGGCGACAAGGTCCCGGAGAAACGCGAGCCGTCGCCTGACGAACCGTTTTGTGCGCTCGTCTTCAAAATCGTCGCCGACAAGCACAACGATCTCTATTTCGCCCGTGTCTATTCCGGCCGCGTGAAGAGCGGCTCCCGGATGCTGAATCCGCGAACGGACAAGAAGGAAATGGTCACGCAACTGTGGCACATTCAGGCCGACTCGCGGGAGCGTGTCGATCAGGACGAGGCCAAGGCGGGAGACATCGTCGGTATCATCGGACTCAAGCATTCAGTCACTGGCGACACGCTGTGTGAACAGAAATCTCCGATCGTGCTTGAGCAGATCGAGTTTCCCGAGACCGTGATTTCGATGGCCGTCGAGCCGGAAACCAGCGCTGAAAAAGATAAACTCGAACTGACATTGAATCGCCTGGCACTCCAGGATCCAACGTTTACGGCGTCAGTCGATCCAGATACCGGCCAGACGCTTGTTTCCGGCATGGGCGAGCTGCATCTGGAGGTCCTGAAAAACAGGATGGAGCGGGATTTCAATCTGAAAATCCGCGTGCATCGCCCACGCGTAACCTACAAGGAAACGATTTCCGGCCCAGTCGATGTCGAAGGACGCTTCGATAAAGAAACGGCCGCCGGGCACAACTTCGCCACTGTCAAGCTCTCACTGAAACCAGTGCCGGACATTGTCGGCGTGACAATTACGAATGATCTGCCCGCGCAGCAGATACCCGCGATTCACCGGGAAGCTCTGCTGGGAGCCGTCCGAGACGAAGCGTCTTCCGGAATCCAGGGCTTTCCGCTCACGCAGCTTGAAATCCACATCACAGACTTCAACTATCTCGCCGGGGCAACAAACGAAACGGCGATTTATGCGGCGGTTGCCAACGCATTTCAGTCGGCTCTGCAGCGAATCCAGACGGTCGTTCTGGAACCCGTGATGAAGCTGGAAATCTCGACGCCAGAAGAGTTTGTCGGCGCAATTCAGTCGGATTTGAACTCGCGAAGGGCGATAGTAACAGGCTCTGAAAAACGAGGCAATCAGCACATCGTGCTGGCCGAGGCGCCGCTAGCCCAGATGTTCGGGTACACAACGGCCATTCGGAGCATCAGTCAGGGCCGGGCCAGTTATTCGATGGAGCCGCTGCGTTATTCGCCCGCGCAATCGCTCCCCGACTACATGTAAAGCAAGCTTCGAAACCGGCTGGTGAGAACTTCGCAAAGATCTTTCAGAGAGAACTCCTTCCAGTTCGTTGACACACAAAAAGCCCGTCAGTAGATTCCGCCCCTTTCCCGGCCCCGACCTACGGGGAACGGAAAACGTCCAGAGGTTGCAAGAGATGAACCAGGAACGAATTCGAATCCGAATGGAGGCATACGACCACTCCGTTCTTGATCAGTCGGCCGCCGATATCGTGAACACCGCCAAGCGTACTGGTGCTGATGTTCGCGGTCCTGTGCCGCTGCCGACTCGGATTGAGCGTTACACGGTTCTGCGCAGCCCGCACATCGATAAGAAGTCTCGCGAACAGTTCGAGATTCGAACTCATAAGCGTCTGATTGAAATCGTCCAGCCGACCGGCAAGACGATTGATGCCTTGAATAAGCTGTCTCTGCCTGCTGGCGTGGACGTCAAAATCAAGGCCGGCGCCCGCTAGGGCGGAGCCCTGCTGGCTCGAACTGTCCTGCCTGCTGGCGGCGACTCGAGCTGCTCGCCTTCTAAATGGGGGCAAGGCTGGCACTGCGGTTATGTCCGCGCGGTGCTGGAGTGTTGATGTTGTTGCACTAACAACCTCTCAA
The DNA here is from genome assembly GCA_016124895.1 of bacterium. Lineage (GTDB taxonomy): Bacteria > Planctomycetota > Planctomycetia > Planctomycetales > Planctomycetaceae > JAPOLP01. The sequence continues at coordinate 13,749 of WGMU01000080.1, read as the reverse complement.
GATTGAGGTCGAAATGCATAATCTCGTACTGGCGACCAAAGTCGGCATGACTCAGATCTTCGATGAAGATGGAGTTGTGCAGCCGGTGACCGTTCTTCAGGTCGGCCCCTGCTCGGTTGAGCTGGTTCGGACTGCTGATCGTGACGGCTATGATGCCGTTCAGATGTCGATCGCTCGTGGCGGCAAGGTTGTCGGTCGCAAAGAGTCGCGGATCAATCCTGCAGAAAAAGAATACGCTCCAGGTGACACTGTTGGTGCTCACTTTGTTGAAGCTGGCGGAAAGATCGACGTGATTGGCACCAGTAAGGGGCGCGGCACGTCCGGTGTAATGAAGCGTCACAACTTTGCCGGCCAGCGGGCCTCGCATGGTGTGAAAAAGGTTCACCGGCATCCTGGCTCGACAGGTATGAGTGCTGATCCGGCGCGTGTTATCAAGGGCACGAAAATGGCTGGTCGCTATGGGAACTCGCAGGTCACTGTTCGAAATCTTCGAGTTGTGAAATTTGATCCCGAGTCGGGGGCTCTCGCAGTTAGAGGTGCGGTTCCTGGGCCGAATGGTGGGCTTGTTGTTGTGCGAAAGTCTGTTGAGCCCTGAGTAGCGATCTGATTCGGCCCTGACTAATCAAAGAATGAAGCGGCACAGCAATGGCTGAAGTACCGAAACTTAACTTATCGCTTGCTGAAGCGGGAATCGTCACGATCGACGAGTCTGCAGTTTCCGCAAAAGTGACAAAACAACTCGTGCATGATGCCTGCGTCATGTATCACGCGAACCGTCGTGTCGGCACGTCGCGAACAAAGTCCCGCGGTGAAGTTGCTGGAACCACAGCAAAGATGTATCGCCAGAAGGGAACCGGCCGGGCTCGTGCAGGTTCGCGTCGAACGCCAATTCGGCGTGGCGGCGGCCATACATTCCCGAAGCGGAACCGTGACTGGAGCTACTCACTGCCTCGGAAGGCGCTGCAGTCTGCAACTCGGATGGCATTGCGTCTGAAGCTGGAAGCAGGTGAAGTCAAAGTACTTGATGGAATCGAACTGACTGAGCCAAAAACGCGGCATGTTGCTTCGGCACTAAAGGCTGCAGGTCTGGCAGGTCAGAGTTGTCTGTTTGTGACAGAGGGCATTAACGCAGATCTGGTCCGGGCTGCTCGCAACATTCCGCGAGTGACTGTGCTTCCGCGAACTGATCTCAATGCTGATATTGTGATGCGGCATCGCAATATTCTGGTATTTGCTGACGCTGTCGAGGCGCTGAGTTCCTAATCAGTCCGTCTCTCGCGACGGGAATAAGAAATCATGAGTAACAAGACTCCAGATCAGGTGCTCACTCGCATCCGGCTGACGGAAAAGACGGCATTTCTGGCGGAAGCGAGAAATGTCTACACATTCGAAGTGCCTCTTTGTGCCACGAAGACGGATATCAAAAAGGCTGTCGAAGAGGGTTTCGGCGTCCGTGTCGAAAAGGTCAATACGCTCACTCGAGTTGGGCAGCCTCGTCGCTACCGGCAACATCATGGATACACGCAGGAACGTAAGCGGGCTCTTGTGAAGCTGCACGCTGACGATCGAATTTCGCTTTACTGAGTTGTGGCCGCGGCAACGCGGAGGTGAATCGTGGGAATACGACACTACAAACCGACAAGCGCTGGAAGGCGAAACGCTTCTGTCAGTACCTTTGAGGAGCTGACAAAGAAGGGTAATTCGCCGGAAAAGAGCCTGGTCGTCCGCCAGAAGAAAAAGGGTGGACGGAACAATCAGGGGAAAATTACGGCGCGTCATCGTGGTGGCGGTCACAAGCAAATGTACCGCCTGATTGACTTCAAGCGACGCACTGATGGCGTTGATGGAGTTGTTCAGGGGATCGAGTACGATCCGTGTCGCACGGCGCGAGTAGCCTTGGTCTACTACGAGAATGGCGAAAAAGCCTACATCGTGGCACCTGAAGGTCTCAAAGCTGGCGACCGAATTCAGAGTGGAGATGATGGCGTCGAGCCGAAGGTCGGTAATACGATGCCATTGTCCGCAATTCCGCTCGGGTCAGTGATACACAATATTGAGATGCAACCCGGTAAAGGGGCACAACTTTGCCGTAGCGCCGGAACCAGTGCGGTTTTGAACGCACGCGAAAAACGATGGGCTCAGATCACTTTGCCTTCTGGTGAGGTGCGTCGAATTCCGTCAAGCTGCCGCGCGACTATCGGCGGAGTTGGCAACTCTGATCACCAGAACGTCGTGATTGGAAAAGCCGGACGAAAACGATGGATGGGTCGACGACCACATGTTCGCGGTGTCGCCATGAATCCAATCGCTCACCCAATGGGTGGCGGTGAGGGGCGTTCATCGGGAGGACGCCACCCGTGCAGTCCAACCGGCAAGCTGGCGAAAGGTGGCAAGACCCGCAATCGACGCAAGGCGTCAACAAAGGCAATCGTTCGTCGTCGCAAGAGTCGGCGTAACGGTCAGCTCAAATAGTCACAACACTCAGATAAACTCAGCCCTCTGAGCTTGTGGCTGACTGGCAGGGGAATCAAGCATGTCGCGGTCACTCAAAAAAGGACCATACGTTGACGAGAAGCTGCTCAAAAAAATTGAGCGTCTCGGCAGCGATAAGCAGCCGATCAAAACCTGGGCGCGGCGATCGACGATCGCTCCCGAGTTTATTGGTCACACATTTATGGTACATAACGGCAAATCCTTCCTCAGCGTCTATGTGACGGAAGAAATGGTGGGGCATAAGCTCGGTGAATTTTCGCCCACCCGAATATTCCGCGGACATGGTGCCCGAGGTAAGAAATAGGCGGTTTGACCGCGTTGGTGGAGACTCATCATGGCCTTGGTTAAAAGCGAACACCGTTACGCGCGAATCGCTTCCACAAAGGTGAATCGGCTTCTGCCGATCGTTCGTGGTCGTGAAGTCGGTGAAAGCCTGTCGGTGCTGAAGGCACTGCCTAACCGGGCAGCCCGTCTGGTTGAGGCGGTGATCCAGACAGCCGCTGCGAACGCAGCAGAAGCAGGCGTACGAAACGTTGAAAAACTTCGGATTGTCGAAGCGGTTGCAAATCAGGGACCGACTTACAAGCGAATCCGTCCAGGGGCGAGGGGGATGGCGCATCTCGAACTTCATCGCTCTTCGCATATCCGAATTGGAATAGACGCGCCGGAACTCTGAGTTCGGTTTCAGCGATTACAACTGAGGTACACGATGGGACAGAAAGTTAATCCAACTGGATTTCGAATCGGCATCACTGAGCCGCATCGGAGCCGTTGGTATGCACCCAAGAAGTACTTTGGCGAGCTTCTGGTCGAGGACCAGAGGATTCGCAACTTTATACACAAGAAGTACCAGTTTGCGGGTATTCCACGGGTTGAGATCGAGCGGACTCGGGACCAGGTCGTCGTAAATCTGCACACATCCAGGCCGGGCATCATTATTGGCCGAAAGGGCCAGGAAGTTGACCGCCTGAAGGCGGAGCTTGAAGACCTTACTGGTCGACGAATCGACCTGAAGATCGTCGAAGTGAATCAGCCCAACCGGGATGCCTCTCTGGTTGCTCAGGACATCGCTCAGCAATTGATCAAACGTGGCTCGTTCCGCCGGACGATTAAGCGGGCATTGGACCAGGTGATCGAAGCAGGCGCTAACGGTATCAAGATTCAGTTGTCAGGGCGTCTTGGCGGTGCCGAGATGTCACGATGTGAAAAGGCAAGCAAGGGTTCGGTTCCACTCAGCACATTGCGGCGGCATGTTGATTACGGCTTCGCAACGGCTCGCACTACGATGGGCATCATCGGTGTGAAAGTTTGGATCGATCTCGGCGACTATAGCGAGGAGAACTCCGATGGCTCTGATGCCAAGACGGGTCAAGCACCGAAAAAGCCAAAGAGGTCGTATAAAAGGTAATGCGACTCGCGGGCATCGTGTGTCGTTTGGTGACTGGGGTCTCCAATCGACAGATGCCGGGCATATTTCGGCGCAGACGATTGAAGCGTGCCGTATTGCAATCATGCAGTACATCCGTGGCGAAGGGAAGCTCTACATTCGGATCTTTCCGCATCGCTCCGTGACTGCTCGTCCGCTTGAAACTCGAATGGGTAAGGGCAAGGGCGAGCCGGATCACTGGGTGGCCACGGTAAAGCCGGGCACGGTTCTGTTTGAAGTGGCTGGTGTATCGCAGGAAGCTGCCAAGCAGTGTTTTGCACGCGTGGCCTACAAGCTTCCGGTACGTGTCAAACTGATCGGGCGGACGCCCGGTGTGAATTAGTGGAATTGAACGATGAACAAAGCCAGGCAGCTTCGCGAAATGACAGTGGAGCAGTTGCAGCACGAGATGAGTCAGGCCCGGAAGGATCTGCTCGAACAGTCCGTCCGGTCATCGGCCGCATCTGATGAGACGGGCTCAAGTCGAGTGTTTCTGCGTCGACACATTGCCCGCCTGCTGACCATTATTGGCGAAAAACAGTAACGAGGGTGCTCACTTGAAGACGCGACTGATTGGAATCGTGAAGAGTGCAAAGGCGACGAAGACGCTGCGCGTCGAAGTCGAAACAAAAGTACGCCACCCTCTGTACGGAAAGTTTGTCCGTCATCGCACAGTCTGCTATGCCCACGACGAGGATTCGCAGGCCAAAGAAGACGATCGAGTTGAAATTATTGAGAGTCGTCCGCACTCCAAGCTGAAACGCTGGGAACTGGTCCGGATTCTCCCACGTCACTGAGCAGTCGTGAGTCATGCTGTTTGATCAAGGAATGGCTCAAGGAGATATCACATGATTCAGATGCAGACACTTATGGATGTCGCGGATAACAGCGGCGCAAAGGTGGCACGCTGTATCAAGGTGCTGGGCGGCACGGGTCGTCGCTTCGCCGGCCTCGGCGATGTTGTCGTCCTCAGCGTTCAGAAAACGGTGGCTGGTGGCCAGATCAAGAAGGGGGCCGTCGTCCGGGGAGTTGTTGTCAGGTGTCGAAAGGCGACCAGGCGCGACGACGGATCGTATGTCCGCTTCGACAAGAACGCCGTCGTTCTGATTGACAAGGATGGGAATCCGCGCGGGACGCGCATCTTTGGAGCGGTTGCCCGCGAACTTCGCGAACGTCGTTTCATGCGTATCATTAGTCTGGCCAGCGAAGTTGTTTAAGCAGGGCTTGGCTCATTTCGCAAGCAGTTCAGGTAAGACAAATGGCTCGTCTGCACGAGAAATACAAAACCAAACTCATAGCAGCGCTTCAGCAGGAGCTGGGGTGCAAGAACGCGCTCGCGGTTCCGCGACTGGAGCGGATCGTTGTCAGCATGGGGGTTAAGAATTCGCACCAGGATCGCAAGAAACTGGATGAGGCGATCGGGCACCTCGCGACAATCACTGGGCAGCAGCCCAAAATTACCCGCGCCAAACACTCCATCGCCGGCTTCCGTCTGCGTGAGGGTAACGAAATTGGATGCTGCGTGACTCTGCGGCGTCACCGGATGTACGAGTTTCTAGACCGTCTGATTTCGATCGCTCTGCCCCGCGTCCGTGACTTTCGTGGTCTGAATCCGAAGGCGTTCGATGGGAACGGCAATTTCAGTATGGGCCTGACTGAGCAGCTTGTCTTCCCGGAAGTGGACCCTGACAAAGCTCATAACATTCAGGGCATGAATATCACCATTGTGACGACGGCGGATTCCAACGAATCCGGGCTTGCACTGCTTAAGGCGTTTGGGCTGCCATTCAAAAAAGCTCAGACGGCAGCCTGAAGTTAACTCCTGGGTAATACATCTCCCCGCTTCATTTGGAGATTGAATAGACGTGGCAAGTAAATCAAAGATCGCCAAAGCCAAGCGGACCCCAAAGTTCCAGTGTCGCATTGAGCGTCGCTGCGAGCTGTGTGGTCGTCCCCGGGCGGTGTACCGTAAGTTTCGCGTGTGTCGAATCTGCTTCCGGCAGCTCTGCCTTGAAGGCGTGGTGCCAGGTGCGAAGAAGGCAAGCTGGTAAGCAGGAAATCAAATCATGTACAGCGATCCAATTGCAGACATGCTGACTCGTATCCGCAACGGGCTCCAGATTGAGCTGCCGTTTGTGGATATGCCGTTCTCGAAGCTGAAGAAGGCCGTTGCAGACGTTCTCCAGCGTGAAGGTTTTATCTGGGACAGCGAAGTTGTCGAAGCTCAGCCAGCTAATCAGCTTCGCGTGAACCTGAAGTACGGCCCGAATGGGGAACGGGTCATCAATCATATTCAGCGTGTCAGTAAGCCCGGTCGCCGGATTTACCGGGGAGTTCAGGATCTCAAACCGGTCCGACACGGCACTGGAATCACTGTCCTGACAACTCCGTCTGGAGTTCTGAGCAATCGGGAAGCCAGGCAGCAGAGTGTTGGTGGCGAAGTTCTCGCCGAAGTCTGGTAACAAACGTCACGGAATCAGTCATGTCCCGTATCGGAAAAAAAGCGATTGCGGTTCCGGAATCGGTCACAGTCACCGTCTCCGGTTCTGAAGTCGCGGTCAAAGGCCCGAAAGGGGAACTCACTTGGGGAGTTCCTGCCGGGATCTCTGTCAATGTGCAGGAAGACGGCAGGTCGGTCAGTGTCGACCGAAATACAGACACACGGCAGGCTCGTGCTTATCACGGTCTGACAAGGGCGTTGATCAATAATATGGTCACTGGAGTCGTGACTCCATTTGAGAAGCGGCTTGAGATTCAGGGCGTTGGTTATCAGGCCACGCTTAACGGAAACAAGCTCTCGCTCAACGTCGGGTTCTCTCACTCGGTTGATCTGGAAGTTCCTTCTGATGTCACCTGCACGCTGCAGAGTGCAACTCTGGTTGTTGTGCAGAGCTGTGACCGACACGCCGTCGGCCAGTTTGCGGCGAACATTCGGGCCGTCCGCCCGCCAGAGCCTTACAAGGGCAAAGGGATTCGCTACTTCGGCGAGCATGTTCGACGCAAGGCGGGTAAGGCTTTCGGCTCCAAATAGATTCATTGAATTCAGCTCCAGAAACCTGACAGCAGCTCAGGAAATCAGGACAGCGTTATGGTCAATCATATTCGTCGACTGGAACGGCGAAAATCGCGTCGGACATTTCGAGTTCGCAACGCAATTCGCCGCAACTCAACGCGACAGCACCGTCTGACCGTGTTCCGCAGCAACAGCAACATTTACGCGCAAATCGTCGACGACGAACACAGTGTGACCGTCTGTGCTGCGAACAGTCTGCAGAAGGGGCTGGTCGAGGGCTCTGGCGGAAACATTGAAGCCGCGAAGGCCGTTGGACGAAAGCTAGCGGAACTCGCTTTGGCGCAAGGTATCAGTGCGGTGACGCTCGATCGCGGTTCTTACCGATATCACGGACGGGTTGCGGCACTGGCCGATGCGGTGCGGGAAGCTGGCGTAGACTGCTGATTGAATTCAAGTCTCGATAGACGTCGGACAGAAACTCATTCGCCTTGGCTGGCGACAGTGTGAGAAGAAGCGAACGATGGCTGAAACAGCAACTCATACGGAATCTGCAGAACATGTCGTCCAGATTCGTCGTTGTGCCTGCGTGGTCAAAGGCGGTCGGCGTTTCAGCTTCGCGGCGCTCGTCGTAGTTGGCGATCGTAACGGACGTGTCGGCTGGGGATATGGGAAAGCTCCCGAAGTTCCTCAAGCCGTCGAAAAAGCTGTAAAAAAGGCCGAGAGACGTATGCAGCGCGTCAATCTCACACATATTAAGCCTGGTGTGACAGTGCCGCATGAAATTCGAGGTCGTTTCGGTGCTTCGAATGTGCTGCTGATTCCGGCTAAGCCAGGAACTGGCGTCATCGCCGGTGGTTGTGTCAGAGCCGTACTTGATGCGGCGGGCGTCACAGACATTCTGACCAAGAGCCAGGGTTCCAGTAACCCCATCAATCTCGTTAAGGCAACACTCGACGGACTGGCGCGACTGCAGACTCTGGAAGAAGTTCAGCGTCTGCGTGGTGTGAAACTGTAGCCGACAACTTCCCTGACATCAGGGAACGGAGAATACGATGGTCAGTCTCGCTGACATCAACCAGGGAATTCAGAAGAACAAGCGTAAGCGACGCGTCGGTCGAGGACCAGGCAGCGGGCGAGGAAAAACGTCATCGCGCGGGCACAACGGAGACGGCAGCCGATCTGGACACCGTAGTCGGCGTGGGTACGAAGGTGGCCAGATGCCACTGTTTCGTCGTGTTGCCAAGCGTGGTTTCTCGAACGCGGCATTCACTGAAGCGTACAAAGCGATCAATCTGGATCAGTTGCAGGACGTGTTTGATGACGGAGCCGAAGTTGATATCGAAACTCTGAAATCTGCGTTTTCGCTGTCCAGAATTACGAAGGTCAAAGTGCTGGGACGCGGCGAACTGACGAAGAAATTGAATCTTCAGGCCCACGCATTTTCGGCGTCCGCAGCGGAAGCAATTGAAAAAGCTGGTGGCAGCGCAGTTCGCGTCTGAGCCCGACAGGGATGTGACCGATGATAGAAAAGCTGCTGCTGCTGTTTCGGATTCCGGAACTCCGCCGAAAACTTATCCTGACGGTCATTCTACTGGCCGTGTACCGGATGGGTTTCTGGATTCCATTGCCGTTTGTTGACCAGAGCGCTCTGCAGGACCGCATCGCAGACATGCAGGACGGCAGTGAGTCCGGTTTTGGCCAGGTAATGCAGATTGTTGCCCTGTTTTCTGCCTCGCGGGTCGGAAATGCGACGATCTTCGGCCTCGGAATCATGCCGTACATCTCGGCGTCGATCATTTTCCAGCTTCTCGGCCAGGTTTATCCACCATTGGAGGCACTCCAGAAGGAGGGCGAAGCGGGTCGACGAAAGATCAACGAATACACTCGATACGCAACAGTATTGATTTGTCTAGGGCAGAGTTTCTTCTGGGTCAAGGGACTCGGAGGAGGGATGCTTGGCGGGTCAGTTCTGTTCGATCATTACAATCACTGGTACTGGTGGTTCGTTGGCTCCGTATGGATGACGACAGGCACGATGGTGCTGATGTGGATTGGGGAGCAGATCGACGCCTACGGACTCGGCAATGGGATTAGCCTGCTGATCATGGCCGGGATTGTGGCTCAGATGCCCGCTGGTGGCGCTCAATTGTTTGAGCCAGCTCTGCGGAACGGTGTCCGGATCGGAACGGCGACCGGCATTGAGCGATATCTGATGCTCGCCGCTGTATTCCTGTTTGTCGTCGTCTGGGTCGTGATCATTACGCAGGGACAGCGGCGGATCCCGATTCAGAGTGCGAAGCATGTTCGCGGGCGGAGGACACTTGGCGGGCAGCGACAGTTTCTGCCGCTGCGACTGAATCAGGCGGGCGTGATGCCGATCATTTTCGCGTCCAGCCTGCTGATGTTTCCGTACATGATCTTCGGATGGTTGGATTCCAACTTCGACTTGCGTATCTTCCGCATTCTGCATCAGGCCTTTGGCGGCAGTCGCGGCTACGTCTACTCGATGGCTTACATCGGACTGATTTATTTTTTCTGCTACTTCTGGACGGCCATCACCTTCAACCCGAAGGAAATCGCTGCCAACCTGAAGGATCACGGAAGTTTCATTCCCGGATACCGCCCGGGGGTTCGCACGGCGAATTACCTTGAGTCGGTGATGGTTAGAATCACTTACGTCGGGGCGGCATTTCTGTCTCTGATCGCGGTGATTCCGACACTGATTGCCAGCGCGATGGGTGTGAATCCGCTTGTCGCCAGTTTTTATGGTGGCACAGGTCTGCTGATTGTCGTCTCGGTCGCACTCGACCTGGTACAGAAGATCGACAGCCACCTGATAACTCGAAACTACGCTGGACTTCTCGATTCAGAAAACTGATCTGAGAGCCCAGGCTCGGTTACATTGGAGTTCAGAGCGATGAAGGTTCGGTCGAGCATCAAAAGAATCTGCGAGCAATGCAAGATTGTTCGCAGAGGCGGCAAGGTGTACGTCATCTGTCCGGCCAATCCTAAGCACAAGCAACGACAGGGATAAGTACTTATGCCCCGTATCCTCGGTGTTGACACACCTAACGACAAGCCGACCTACATCTCGCTGACTTATCTGTATGGAGTTGGCCAGGCAACAGCGATCGATCTCTGCTATACGCTGGGGGTTGATCCTCTTGCCAAGGCGTCGACGCTGTCAGACGACGACATCGCTCACATCAACAATTATCTCGACAAGGAGTTGATTGTTGAGGGAGCACTCCGCCGGAAAGTCCAGCAGGACATTTCACGACTGCGGGAAATCCGTTGCTATCGAGGAATCCGTCACCGCCGCGGACTGCCGGTTCGTGGACAGCGAACACGAACAAACGCTCGAACCCGGAAAGGTGCCAAGAAGACAGTCGCCGGGAAAAAGGGCGTTAAGGATATGAAGCACTAATCGCGGCCTCCGGATTTCAGAATCTAACGCAGGTGGCTTGAGGTAAATAGCCTCGCAACCGGGACAAAGCAGATGGCAAAAGCCAAAAAGAAGCGTATTCGTAAGAACGTCACGAAGGCCGTCGCGCACATCAAGGCGACCTTCAACAACACGCTTGTGACCATCACGGACACAAGTGGAGACGTTCTTTGCTGGGCAACGTCAGGAACTTCAGGGTTCAAAGGCAGCCGTAAAAGCACTCCTTTCGCAGCTCAGCGGGCTGCTGAAATCTGTGCCGAACGAGCCGCCAAGTTTGGCGTTAAGGAACTGGAAGTCCGTGTCAAGGGACCGGGAGCTGGCCGGGAGAGTGCGATCACCGGACTGCAGAGCAGCGGGATCTCGATTCGAGTCATCGAGGATGTGACACCGTTGCCGCATAATGGCTGTCGTCCACGTAAGAAGCGTCGCGTCTAATATTCTCCGGCCCTTCGAGTCATCATCACGCAACGTAAACGGAGTCAGTCAGATGCGAATTCGCTGGCGCGGGTTTGAACTTCCCAGTCGAGTTGTTCCGGATCGCGAAACGCTCAGTACTACTTATGGTCGATTTGTGGCTGAGCCGTTTGAGCGGGGTTTCGGGCACACCCTCGGTAACAGTCTGCGTCGAATTCTGTTGTCAAGCCTTGAAGGTGCGGCCGTCACCCAGGCACGCATTCAAGGCGTTCAGCACGAATTCAGCACGATTCCGGGCGTCGTTGAAGATGTCACGGAAATCTGCCTGAATCTGAAGTCGATCGTGCTGAAGCATCACGGCTCTGGCCCGAAAACCGTTCGAATCGATAAGCATGAACGAGGTGTTGTCACGGCTGCTGACATCATCTGCGACGATCAGATTGACGTCGTCAATGGCGACTTGGTAATTGCCACGATGACAGATGATGTGCCGTTCAGCGTGGAATTGACGGTCGAGACCGGCCGTGGTTATGTGCCGGCAATTGAGCGATACAACCAGGGTGTTGATCCAGGAGTAATCCCGCTGGACGCGAGTTTTTCGCCCGTCGTCCGCGTGCGGCATCATGTTGAAGAGACGCGCGTCGGCCAGCGGACAAACTACGACCGTCTGGTGATGGAAATCTGGACAAACGGCACCGTGACACCAGATATGGCTCTGGTCGAAGCTTCCAAGATTATGCGGAAGCACCTCAACCCATTCATTTCGTATCGCGAACCTGGTCCGGAAGTTTCGCCGGAAGGTGGTCTTCGCGGCATGATGGAAGCGACCGGTTACTCGCCAATCGATCTGGAACTTGAAGAGAAACTGGGGCAAAGCCTTGCCGAACTGAACCTCTCGGTGCGGGCGACCAACTGCTTGGAGTCGGAAGGAATCAATACGGTCCGCGATCTGGTGAGTCGGTCAGAAGACCAATTGCTGCAGGTGCGTAACTTCGGAGAGACAACACTCGTTGAAGTGCGTGAGCGACTCGGACTGATTGGACTGCGTCTGGGAATGAAAGTGCCTGAGAAGTCCGCTGGCGGCTAACTGGTTCAGAGAGTGTTTAGAGAATTGAACTGTCCCTCGTCGTTGATCGTGAGGGACGTTTTTCATGGCAGTGGTAATCCGACTGCATTGACAGGCTGAGGTTTGTGTCATGCGACACCGTGTTAAAGGTCGAAAGCTCGGGCGGAATCATTCGCACCGCAAGGCCATGTTCAAAAACATGGCCGCGAGTCTGATTCGCACGCTCGATCAGTCCGAGGAACTGGAGAATACGCCGGCAGTGGCTGGCCGTATTGTGACGACTGTTCCAAAGGCAAAAGAACTGCGTCCGCGGATTGAGAAGCTGATTACGCTGGCCAAGCGAGCGGCTCAGTACGAAGAAGATGCGGCTCAATACGCGACGAATGCTGAGCGTGGTTCGGACGCTTGGAAGCAATGGCGGAACTCTGAACAATGGCAGAAATGGACACAGGCAATGGCTCCTGCTGTCAGCCTTCGTCGCCGGGCATTTACCGTGCTGCGAGATGCTCAGGCCGTTGAGATTCTGTTTGATGAACTGGCGCCGCGTTTCGCTGATCGCAATGGCGGCTACACGCGAATCGTTCGTCTCGCGACGCGCCGGCTGGGCGATTCCGGACAGCAGGCTCTGATCGAATTCGTTGGCGAGAATGATCGCGTTAAGAGTTCGAAGAGGTCGGTGACACTGGCGGTTCGCGATGAACCAGCGGTGGCTTCGGCAGAAGAGTTCGTCACGCCTGCTTCTGAGGAAGTCTCCGCTGAAGCGACGGCAGCGACTGACGAATCAGCAGAAGCGAGCGAAGGCCAATAGCGTTCGGCACGCAGAGGAGTTATTGTCACTTGTTGTGTGTGAGGAATCTCAGGTGGCGGCGGCTTTGGGTTGTGGCCGTTTGAGGATTCCGTCTGTGAATTCGACTCCGCGGACGACATTGCGAATGAGTCGGTAGCCGCAGAGTTTTCTCCAGGTCTTTGATGCGGACTCGGCCAGCTTGAACATCATCGCCGTGCAGGCTCGGGCGCTGCCGCAGGCGGATCGTCGCGAAGGTCGACTCGATGGGGTTCGTCGTCCGGATGTGGCGCCACACTGGACGCTCCAGTGCTCGTCCGGAAACGAGTAGAACGTCAGCAGTTCCGTGCGATCTTTTGTCAGGCAGTTTGTCGCCTTCGCGTATTTCGCCTCGAAGGTGTTCAGAAACAGGTCGAAGGCACGATCTGCTTCGGCTCGCGTCGGAGCATTCCAGATAGCGTGCAGCAGACGCTTGCCCTGGGGCTGCAGACTCTTCGGCAGTTTCTCCAGAACGTTCGCCGTCTTGTGAACCGTGCAGCGTTGCTCCTGCGTGTTCGGCCAGATCTTTCTGACAGCGGCCTGGAAGCCGAGGGCTCCGTCGCCGATCGTCAGTTCTGGCGTCTCCGTCAGGCCGCGTGAACTTCAGGTCGAGCAGCAGTTCCTTTCAGGACTCTTCGCTTTCGCGGAAGCCGTCCTGCAGAGCAATCAGCTCTTTCGTGCCGTCTTCCGTGGCTCCCATCAGGACCAGAATGCACTGCGGTCGCCCTCCTGACGTGCTCCCCGGACTTGGTCCGTTCTGGATGTCAAAGTTGATCTGAACATTTGAAATTGACAAGGAAACGGGACCATGAAGAAGCGTTCCAGCGAGGAGCAGATTGCGTTTGTACTGCGTCAGCTTGAGTCGGGGACGGCGGTGTCCGAGATCGTGCGGAAGATGGGAATCTTGGGGGCAGGCCACGGTCATGTGGGTGGCCTGCCCCCTGAAAACTGGTCCGGGGTTTATGAGAGTTTCCGGCCGATAAAGATCGGCGAAGGAGGCTTTCGATGACGAAGCAACGAAGACGACACAATCCCGAGCAGATCGTGAAGAAGCTGCGTGATGGGGACG
>WGMU01000165.1 GCA_016124895.1 bacterium | reverse complement strand
GTCAGCGAGTTTCGCCCGTCCGTTGCCGCGGGTCTTCGGAACGAACCGGTACAATGCTCCGTCGCCGCGGTCCTCAGTCTGATAGACGATTGACGAAGCCGGGTCGACCGCGATGGCTTCGTGATTGAATCGTCCCATCGCCTTCAACGGAACCGGCTCTGCCAGTCGCGGCTCGACCGACGCCGACACTTCAAAGTTGAAACCGTGATCACGCTCAGTTGTGAAGCCGCCACCAAACGCGCGCAGCAATGCGTTCTTCTCTGCATGGAAGCCCTCGCGAATCACGGTTTCCTCACATGTGACCCAGCTTCCCCACGGAGTCGGCCCGCCGGCACAGTTGCGGATCGTTCCGGCCAGGCTGAGATACTGCTGCTCGACTTTCTGCTGCCGCGTGTCAAACACGATCGTCGTCGTGCCGCCAGGCCCAGGCGTCTGCCCGGCACCAAAATCGTAAAGCTGATCGCGTTTCAGCTTTTTCAACCGCTCGTTGTTGCGTCCGAACGCCGACAGAACGGTGCCGGGTGAAATCTCATGATTTCTGACAATAATCGTCAGTCCGGATGCTTTGTCAGCAAACGCGGCCATCCCGTCCGCCAGTCCCGGCACGACAAAGCCGTCGGACATTTCCTCACCGACTCGCGAAATGACGCGGTATGAGAATCCCGCCGGCAGGTCGAGCACTCCAGCACCGTCACTCTGCAACACACCATACCCTGCCCTGCCCGCCGATGCCGAAGCAGCCAGGGCAGACGACTCAGTCAGCCCCGATCGGATCAGCGTCTGCAGCCCGAGAAATCCTGACGCCACCGAACCACCAGCCTGCAGAAAATGACGTCGCGTAACAGGCATCATGATCATCGTCCTCACTTTGGTCTCGTTGTGTTACAGCGAGTTGCCTGCCGGAGATCCACAAACTCCGGTATCGGAAACAGCGTTGCTCGTCCACACTCGTCGATCACCCAGCCCCGCCCGGAACGCTAAAGCGTCCAGACCGTCAGGCATCATCGAGGCAGAATCTAACCATCACTGGCGTCACCTGGCCATCGAACGCTCGCCAGTCACTATTGAGCAGCAGATTGACAGTGACGCCTTCGCGCGTCTCCGCATTCGCCAGAATGCGGGCAAAACAGGAATTCCCGCGTTCGGGCGAACGCGGCTACGGCAATCGTTAATCCGACAATCAATAGCCACCTGTTTCCGCAGGATGTCCCGCTAATCGGCTCGGCACGAAGAAGTGGCACGCCTCACGATTCAGAACTAATCTGCGGATTTGCCCGGACTGAGACTTCTTCACTGAGGCACACGGTGTCTGGCCATCATCCGATTCGTCGCGATCACGTA
Source organism: bacterium (assembly GCA_016124895.1). Classification (GTDB taxonomy): domain Bacteria; phylum Planctomycetota; class Planctomycetia; order Planctomycetales; family Planctomycetaceae; genus JAPOLP01. The sequence goes on along the minus strand of WGMU01000165.1, from coordinate 13,853 downwards.
ACGACCTGTTCTGCGATTGCACTCGCGTGTCTGCTCTTGTTGCTGACCGGTTGCGGTAACAAGGGATCGTCAACGTCCCCGGACCGGGATCCCGAATCGTCGACTTCAGATCTGGCGGGGAATCGGCTGTCAAACTCGTCCTCTAAGTCCTTGCTGCGATTCAACGATGTCACATCCCGATCCGGGATAGACTGGACTTACCGCAACGGCGAAGAGGCCGGTCACTACGCCATTCTCGAATCGCTCGGCGGAGGGGTCGGACTGTTTGATTTCGATGCTGACGGATTTGAGGACGCGATTCTGCCCGGCGGTGGTGACTTCATTGGAGATCAAAAACAAACCATCGTTGGTCTCCCCGCCGGCCTGTTTCGAAATCTGGATTCGTTTGCCTTCGATGCTGTGTCCAGATTGGCGTCGATCGACGGCTCACGGTTCTACTCGCACGGAGTTGCTGTCTGCGACGTTGACAACGACGGCTTCAGCGACTTTCTGCTAACCGGTTACGGCGGGCTTCAGCTTTTTCAGAATCAGGGCGACGGGACGTTTGCCGAACGTCCGGCGGCAGAGACAGGGTTAACAGACACCCAGTGGAGCAGCAGCGCCGCGTTCGGCGATTTCAACGCTGATGGTGCCCCGGACCTCTACGTCGCTCACTATGTGAACTGGTCGTTCGAAAACAATCCGGAATGCCCCGGAGCGTCGGCCGATCAGCGTGATGTCTGTCCGCCGCGAAGCTTCGACCCGCTCCGCGACACGTTTTACGTCAGCCAGAACGACGGGACATTCCGGGACGTAACCGACGAATGGGGCCTGCGTCCAGACGGCAAGGGACTCGGCGTGCTGATCGGCGATGTCGATCTCGATGGCGATCTCGATGTTTACGTCAGCAACGACACCGTCCCAAACTTCCTGTACCGCAACCAGGGAAGCCAGTTTGAAGACGCCGGCCTGATGAGTGGCACCAGTGTCAGCGACCGCGGAACGGCGGACGGCAGCATGGGCGTCGACCTCGGTGACTTCAATCTCGACGGCCTGCCCGATCTGTGGGTCGCGAACTACGAATCCGAAGGATTCGCGATGTATCGCAACGAGGGTAACTGTTTCTTTCAGCCCGTCAGTTCGCCACTCGGTATCAACGCCATCTCCGGCCTGTACGTCGGGTGGGGCACGGCGTTTATCGACGCGGATCTCGACGGCGACCTCGACATGTTCGTCTCAAACGGCCACGTCATCCGGTTCCCAAACGTCGCTCCCGTCCGACAACTGCCGCTCGTCTTCGAGAGCCAGAATGGCAAACGATTCACCAACGTCGCGGAATATGCTGGCAAGTACACTTCGACTCCGCACATGGGCCGCGGGCTGGCTGTTTCTGATCTTGATCACGATGGCGATCAGGATCTCATCGTCTGCCATACGAACGAACCGGTTGCCGTCCTTGAGAACCAGAGCCAGTCGTCCGGCCACTGGATCGCCCTCAAACTGATCGGAACGGCTTCCGCACGCGACGCACAGGGAGCCATCATCCGCCTGTCTCTCCCGCAAGGCCGTGACATCGTGCTGCAGATCAAGAGCGGCAGCAGCTATGCGTCGTCCAACGACGCGATTCAGATTGTTGGTCTCGGCAAATCAGCCGCAGCCAGCTCTGTTTCGATCCGCTGGCCTTCCGGAATCGAGCAAGTTATCAGACGTCCCTCGATCAACTCGCTGCACGAGATCGTCGAGAGCGCTGCGTCAGCTCCGGCAGAGGAGATCACGCAGTGACTCGTTCAATTCGCAGGTGGTACTCAGGGCTGCTGAGCCTCGCCCTGCTGACTGGCTGTGGCTCTGACAACGCCCCGACGGACAATGGCGGTCGTGTGTCGCTGGAGCCAGCCGAAGCGGCTCGTCTGCAGACCGAGGTGATGACGTTCTGCGGCGGTTGTCACGGTCCGCCTCAACCGGATTCGTTTCCCCGCGACGCATGGTATCACGAAATTGAACTCGCCTATCGACTCTTCGCGGAATCCGGCCGGCAGGATCTGACACCGCCACCGATGGCCGACATCGTGCGCTGGTACCGCAGTCAGGCGCCGGAAAAGCTGACTCTGCGGAAAGACGTCGAAACCCCTTCACCGATTCGCTTCCGTCGGCAGTCGATCTCTGAATTTACCGGCCCCTCTGACGATTTGCCGTCGAGAGGCCCCGGGGTCTCATATTTCCTGATCTCGAATCCGATTGCTGGATCAACGCGGACTGACGGTACGATTCTGTTCTGCGATATGTCGCGGAATGGAGTCTTCGCTCTAACGCGAGAAAGCTCGCTGCTCTCCGTCGATCAGGTGGCCACGGCACAGAACCCCGTCCATCTCGAACAGACAGACCTCAACGCAGACGGCAAACCTGACTACCTGCTGTGCGAGATGGGTTCCTTCCTGCCGGAGGATCACGACCGCGGACGGCTGCTCTGGCTGAACGGTCTCGACGCTGGCGTTTCAAAGCAGCAAACGCTCGTCGATCATGTCGGCCGCGTCGTCGATGCACGTCCGGGTGACTTCGATGGGGACGGCGATCTTGACGTGATTGTCGCCGTCTTTGGCTGGCGGAAAACAGGTCAGCTTCTTTATCTCGAACAAATGGAAGTCAAGGCCGGCATCCCGCAGTTCCGCTCCCGGCAGCTTGATGATCGACACGGAGCCATCCATCTCCCGACTGTCGACCTGGATGCTGACGGAGATCTCGACTTTGTCGTGCTGTTCAGCCAGGAACACGAGACGGTCGAAGCGTTTCTCAATCGCGGCGACGGAACCTTTGAGCGGCAGATCGTCTACCTGACCGGCAGCCCGTCTTACGGTTCCAGCGGCATCGAACTGGTCGACTTCGACAACGATGGGGACACCGATGTGCTTTACACCAACGGCGACACGCTCGATTCGTCGCTGCTCAAACCCTACCACTCAGTCCAATGGCTCGAAAACCAAGGCAACTTCCCCTTTGAGCATCACCACATCGGCTGGCTGCCCGGAGCATATCGAGCAGTCACCGCAGACATTGACGCCGACGGTGATCTCGACGTCGTCGTGTGTGCCTGGGTGCCTGAGAAAGCCGAACCGCCGTCACCGCGAGACGGCGGCAAGTACGCGACACTGGTCTGGTACGAACAGCAATCGGACGACCGCTTCGCCTGCCATGTTCTGCAAACGGCGACAGGCGAGGGCTACATGACCGTCGCCATTGGCAAGCTCAACACTGACGGAGCCCCGGATATCGTTGCGGGCAGGTTTGCTCCAACCAGAACAACGAAAGCCAGCGGGCTCGACGTCTTCTGGAACCAATCGCGACCCTGAGAACGTCGGCCGAAAAAGCCGCGCCGCGATTCAGCTCATTCCTTTTTCATGTCGAGCGTGAACTCGTTCGTCTGTCCCGGCTTAACAGTGAAAATCTGCTTCGAGTCCTCAATCACCTGATACCGCATCGGAAACAGTTTGAAAGCATCCGCCGCATCTGGAAGCTTATTTTCGACCGACGCCTTCATGGCGTCTTCCGTGCTCATATTCGCAGTGGGGCTTGGAGGCAGCACAGCTACCCGATAGTTGCCTTCGACAATCTCCAGCCCGCCTTTCATACGCAGCAGAAATTCACCGCTGGAATCGCATTCGCCCGTCGCAACTTGACCGTCCGAATCTCGCTGAAACATAACTCTTGTTCCTTCCGGAACCGGTTGACCTTCAAGCGTGATTTTTCCAGTCACGGTTCCAGTCTCACCTTCAGCAAGCACCGGCCCGGATTGACAGCCCACCTGCGAACCAAGCATCACAATAGCCAAAAGAACAGCGGACATTACCTGCATTTTCACCGTACGACACTCCTGCTTCAGCCACTTACAAATCACTGCGAAAACGAAAACGGGGCCTGCTCGACAGAGCAGGCCCCCAATCTGAAACCACTCGAACTGACGCTATGGAAGCGTGGCCCCCTGATTATCATCCCGCGTACAAAGCAGCCGCAGAGTCCTCATGTCGATGTTCTCGCTGAGAAACTGCACTGAGCCATCAACGACCGTCACGTGGGCGCCGCCGGGATGCGGTGACCACATGCCATTGTTAGGGCCGTGGTTATTGCCAACGCCGGGAAGCGACGCTCCACCAATGGCATTCACAGCATTGATCGGGTATCGAATATTCAGCAGGTTGAATTTCCGTTCCGTCGTACTCGGTGACCCCATCGTCCAGCCATGTTCGCTGTGAATCTGAACAAGATTGTTGTTTGCATCACGGGCGTAGTCGGACTGCTCACCGATCAGCAGCGTATTTGCCGTTCCATCGGGAATCTCGGCAAATTTAAACGCCTGTTGATACACGAGCGGCCCGCCGAATGCCCAGAGACCAGTCCAGGAGATTCCGCCGCAGCAGCCACAGCAGGTGAACTGCGAATGATTCGTCCCATTCGTAAAGCCGTCACCATCGGTGGCTCCACCGACTCCCGCGTAATGAGGCCGGCAGGAGTTAACAAATCCGACGTTACCCATCTGAGGCAGCGGGCTGGACGGACAAAACATCGGAGGAATCCGCTGATCAGCAACTGCGAGGCCATTCGCATTTCCTGCTGGATCGCCGTTCCACAGCCAGCCAGTATGAATTCCGTTGAAGGTCAGCTTGTCATAGATGGCAGCCTGGTCCAGGTAAGGCAGCACGCCAACCCACCAGGAAACTCCCCAGCCACCGGCCCGAGTTCGACCCACGCCGATCGGCATTGTTCCCGCAGTTTCGTGGTAGTTGTGGATCGCCAGTCCAATCTGCTTCAGGTTGTTTTTGCACTGCGACCGGCGAGCCGCTTCGCGTGCAGACTGAACCGCCGGCAGCAGCAGCGCAACCAGGATCGCAATGATGGCGATCACGACCAGCAGTTCGATCAGCGTGAATCCTCGTTGAAATCGTCGCTGTTTCATGAAATGGTCTCCCGAATGAGATGAGAAATGGAACGAGAACTCCCGGAGAAATCAGTGTCGCGCTCGAACGAGCTCGGTGGCACACGGAGTCTCCCGCATAGATCAGCAATTATTGAACTATTGCCTGGCCAGTGCAGGCTGTCAACGTAAAGTCAATGCCCCGGCTGAACTTCGATTTCCAGGGACGACATCGGAAGATCAGGTCGCGACTCCACAATTGTCGCCTCGACATTCACCGGCACATGAGCGAATTCCGATCGATTGCCCGAGGTCCAGGCGACAACAACTCGATCAATGACGTCAACGGCACCAAGTCCGAAGACCATCTGGCGCTCGTTACTCGATTCGTAGCCATCGCCCGCAACCAATTGACGCGTCCACGATTGGCCACCGGCTTCAACTGTCACCGATGTTCCAATCGCGTCACGGTCAACAGTCACTCCGACAAGACGTACGACCAGGACATGTCCGGGCGACGAAGTTGAGTTCGTCACCAGCGACACTGGGTGATACAGATTCGAAATACAACAGTCAGATTTGCCGTCGCGGTTCCAGTCCAGCCGCGTGAGCGACCGCCCCAGAAACTTCTGCGCGAAGAATTCGCCGATGGAATCCGACAGAAGTTCGACAAATCCCGCGTCCGTGTTCCGAAAAAACTGAGGCCGCATCCAGTCCGGCTCGCCGGTCGCTTCCGAACGGTCGACGTGCCCGTTGGTAATGATCAGATCGGGCCGACCGTCAAGGTCTGCGTCCAGACACTGGCTCCCAAAGCCCAGCAGGTTGTAGCTGGCGTCGTATAGATTCCTCTCACGTGTTGAGTCGGAATAGATTCCCGAACTGTCGCTCAGATACAGAGTATTCGGGTCAGCAAAGAAGTTGGTGATGAAGAAGTCAGGCCGCCCGTCACCGTTCATGTCATCGGTCGCGATCCCCATTGTGGCCTGTGCTCGCCCACGCCCGTCGCACGCCAACCCGGTTAGCATTGCCTCTTCAGAAAACCTGATAGCACCTCCTCGCTCTGACTGATTTCTGAAAAAGAAGTTGTTCGTTGAGTCGTTACCGACGAACAGGCTGATCCGTCCCGAGCCATCAACGTCCGCCGCAACCAGACTCAGGCCCTTCCCGTCAGGACAAACGATGCCGCTGGATTCCGTCATGTCCTGAAAGCTCATCGTCCCCGAATTGAGGAATACGCGATCCTGTTCGGCATGAAACAGCGTCGGCGCACACGTCAGCGGAGCACCGTTTCGTGTACAGCGTCGCGCCAGAACTTCCTCGGTATTCAAATAGTTGACGCAGTAAATCTCGGGATGGCCATCCTGATTCAGATCAACAATCGCCGGACTCAAGGTCCACTCGCTGCCGCCGGTTCCGGTTTCGTCCGTCACGTCGAAAAACGTGCCGTCACCATTGTTCTGAAACAGTCGATTCGGACCAACGTTCCCCACATAGACGTCAGGAAATCCATCTGAGTTAAAGTCGCCGACCGCAACTCCCTGACTGAAATCGGGCTCTAAAACACCGCACAGATCGGTGACGTCTTCGAACCGCTCACCGTCGAGATTTCGATAGATCCGGTCGAGCCAGGGTCCTCCACCACGATTCTCGGCCCAGATATCACTGCCCTGAGCCAGCCACAGGTCGGGCCAGCGGTCGGCGTCGAGATCAACAACCGCTACGCCACCGCCAGTCGTTTCAAAAATGTGTCCCAGACCGCGAGCAGCAGATGAACCGCTGAAGTATGTGAAGTCGATCCCGACCTCTGCCGCGTTCTCGACAAACGCCACAGACGCGTGTGTTGAGCCCCCCACCCCAGGACGTCGCCGTCCGTCAACTTCCTGCAACCAGTCAGGCAGTGGGAATTCTTCAGGATCAAGCCCTTCGATCGAAATCCAGTTCTCGTCAAACGAATGATCCAGTTCCAGCAGGGGCCAGAGTTCGCGGAGTTTTGTTCGAGCCCAGTCCCGTTGATCGGGTACAACGCGAGCCACCATTTCGCATAACGCCGCGGCTTCCCAGTACCGCTGAACTTTCGCAAGCTGCGCGACGGCCTTCTCCATGAACTCGAACGTTTTCCCCCGTGACAGCTCATTGATGGCGATTTCAACCTTCGCCAGTTCCTGAGACCGCAGGCCGGCACGCGATGCAGCCTGTGTCTGTCCCAGCCCTGTAAGAACCTGCGACAGTCGGTACGTTGCCTCAAAGTGATTGGGTGATCGTCGGACAGCCTCGATAAAGCAGCGTGCCGCTTCGGCATTTCGCTGCTGACGCATCAGAAACTGGCCGCGAACAAACCAGATTTCCGGATGCTCGTCGGCGCCGGCCGGGAGCTGCGCGTTCCACGCTAGAAACGCCTCATCCTGAGTTGACTCGTTGAGCAGCCAGCCCTTCATCGCCTGAACTTCGATCACGTCATCCGCCGACTGCAGCAGTTCATTGACGAGTCGCTCAGCTTCTACCAGTTCGTTATTGAAGATGTGCAGCTTCGCCGCGCCCATCACTGGCAGCGAGTCGTCGGGAACTCGCGCCGCAGCACGCCTCAAATAATCTTCGTCGGCAATCACCAGCATCTGGCTGCCAAGCATGTGAATCTCGTCACCGCGAAACAGGTCGCCGCGAATCAGCGTCTGTACCGGCGCCATCGACTCCCAGATACGTCCCTGAATGCGCAAGAGAAAGGCGAGCTTTCCCGCCGCTTCCAGGTGTTCCGGATCACGCTGCAACGCTTCGCGCAGGAAGGGCTCCGCATCACGCATCCGACCGTCGGCAAACAGTCGATTCCCGAGTCCGTATAACTTGACAACCTGCAGGTCAGGATCGGTCGGTCGCGCTTCGTGATACGCCTTGAGAGCCTCGTCTGTCAGCTGCAGTCCTGAGCAAGCCTCGGCCAGAAGCAGTTGGTTCAAGGCGTCGTCGGCATCGCCACGGACGAGTTCTGACGCGAGTTTCTGTGCTGGAGAGAAATCATGGGTTGCCAGCGCGCAGCCAACTGCCCATTGCTTCGATCGCTCTGGAGTTGCCAGCACGAGCGGCACGAGGACGACCGCACAAGCTGCCGCGATCAGAGCTACAAAGAAGTAACGTATGGATTGGAACTCACGGCTGGCCATCCGCTGGCTCCCCGGCAACCGCCGCAGCTTCATGAGCGGACTCGGATGACGACGCCCGCGCATCAACCAGCGCTCCCCAGATCAGAAACGCAATCCCCAGAACAGAACTCGCCGGATACAGCACGTCCCGCGTAAACTGGTGGTTCGGGAAGCGGACAAGCTGCGTGTGAGCAAACGCCTGCTCGGCGGCGAGAAGCAGAATCGCCCCGGTAACCATGCGCATCAGAAACTCTCCGGTCTCCAGAAACAATGAAGCAACAACAGGTAATGAATAACAGAGCGGCCAAACTGGTAATGCCGCAGAATTGAGAGGCCAGTCTCCGTCCGGTGGCGACCGTCGGCAAGGCAGCAGGCACTGTCTGCAGCAATTCGCCAGTGGATTGTTCGACCGAACGCCCGGCCCACCGCCGAACACAGCCGCGGGCGTGAGAAACAGCAGTTCGTCACGTGATGACTCAGAGGTCCAGCGGAAATTCCGTCAGCCGCTCGACATCATGCTCAGTGACCAAATAGTTCTGTTCAAGGCGAATTCCCGTTTTACCGCCCAGCGTATCGCGAGACTTATTATGTGCGGCGTGAAACCGGCGGCGGAGCGATTCAGGACGCTCTGACGCACATCCCACAGCCGGTCCATGACGTGCCACAGGTCGAGCACTTCCACCACGCCTTCCGGCAGCAGTTCCCGCTTGCGGTCCCACAGCTTTTCACGCGGCATGCTTCGAGAGGAGTTCCACGCGGCATCAGTCAGTGGACTGGATTGAGACTTGCGACGCGTCTGAGAAAGCTCGCCGTCCATCAGGCAGATCACTGGCCGTGAGCGCTCGCCGCTGCGGGTTTCCACTTCGTGAGTCTCAGGTCTGAAGACAGGTAGACCTCAATCCTTTGCCGTTCCGCAGTTTTCGACGAGCACATGATCTCCAGGAACTGCGGGCACGCGAAACGATTCATGCAGCGTCGAAGGCCACCGTACGGAAATGTCGACGAATTCGGATGTCACTTCCAGCGGTATGATGAGCCGGGAGTCGGACTGCGACAAATAGCCGCTCCCGCTCTTCATCAAGCGGGTGATGGGATGCCCCTGACGCTCGAAAGTGATCGTCGCCCCGATCGGGTCACGTGGACTGTTGGTGCCAACCAGGCGAAGTCGCAGGCAGCGAGCAGCAGTTTGGCGATTTCGAAGCATCGCAAGCGGTTCGTCTAGGCTGCTGATCGCGAGGTCGACGGCGCCGTCGTTATTCCAGTCGCCAACGGCTCCACCTCGTGCACTGTGGGGAAAGCTGAACCACGGGCCGCCGCGTGGAGTTAAGTCCTTAAATCGCCGGCCTGCGTCGTTTCTGAAAAGCATGGCTGGCTGGCGGAACGGACTCCCGGGGGAGTGATACTGCACATGCCCATTGAGCACATACAGGTCCGGCCAGCCGTCGCCGTCGAAGTCCTGAATTCCGGTTCCAAACCCCACCAGCGTACGCCCCAGTCCAGAAAGCCCCATCCGTACAGTCGAATGTTGGAAGAGTCCGCCGCCAAGGTTGAGGTACAGGGAGTTGTCTTCCAGTTCAAAGTTCGTGACCCAAAGATCCGGAAGGCCATCGCCGTTGACGTCTTCTGCGTCCACTCCCATGCTTCCTTCCGGGTTTCCTGTTTCGTTAAACGCCACGCCGGATCGCTCCGCCGTCTCTTGCAGCGGAAAGTCAGTTCCTCCCCAGTAGAGATGGTTGCCCACGACGTCGTTAGCCACGTACACGTCCGCTGCACCGTCATCATTGAAGTCAGCGGCGAGGACTCCCAGGCCCATGCCATCGGTCCGAATGCCGGCCTGGGCGCTGGCCTCCGTGAATCGCCCGTCTCCCAGACTTACGAAGAGGTGATCTGGCGACGGACCGAATTCGTCGGGAGGCGGCACGTCATGCGGCGTCGCTTGCTCTGAAGTGCGGTTGTCTGTACTTGGCGTCCAGTTGACATAATCGACAACAAACAGATCCAGAATGCCGTCACCACTCAGATCGACGCATGCTGCTGCCGTGTGCCAGCCGGGCGTCGCTAGTCCAGCTATCTCGGCGGCAGACTCGAAAGTTCCATCCCCCAGGTTCCACCACAACTGGCACTCCCCATAACAGGTCAGAAGGACGTCGGGAAAGCCGTCGTTGTCGAGATCGCCAGCGATAATCCCGTGTGAGTAGTCGGTACTGGCTGGTAGCCGGGCGGCCGTAGTAACGTCGCCAAATTCCCCGTCGCTTTCCTGGCGAAACAGTCTGCCGGGAATACCGCGGGGCGTGGCGGTCGTTTCATCAACATCCCCTCCACCGACAGCGTACAGGTCCAACCGAAAATCGAGGTCAAAGTCAAAGAATCCGACGCCCCCACCGACCGTTTCGAGAATGGTGTACTGTTTCGCGGACCGCCCAGTCTCGTAAATGAATTCAATACCTGATCTGGCCGTTTCATCCTCAAACCAGTCTCCGGATTGGCTGGCGCGAGGCTCCACCAGACGGGACTCCATCGGCGGGGTAGCCGACGTCGGTCGGGATGCGGAGACGTGTGCCGTAGAAACGTCTTGAGCCGATGTTCCGCAGCCACTCAACATGGCTACCGTTAGGAGACATGCTGATGCCACGAGCACTCGTCGATAGGTGCGAGTCATGACGCCTCTTCCGGCAATCTTCCATCGGGTCCGCAGGCAGGAGGTGGAAGGGCGAAAACAGTGCCAAACTGCATACTGTCCAGAATCCTGGCGGCTCATGACAATTCAGGGGGGGGGCAGCAAGACGGCAGGCTCTCAGCCAGAGGACGAACCAGCCAGCTCCGCCACGACCTCGTGGTGTGAGTCAAGCAGATGCGGGTTTATCCAGAACTGCCCTGCTCGGGACACTTTCTGGAGGATGTCTTGGACTTTCGCGATTCAGATGAAGGTTGTTGGATCATCGTCGTGCTCATCGTTGAAGGCCATGATGGCTTCGAACAGGTCCAGTTGTAAATAGCGGTCAGAAAACGTGGCGCTGGGTGGAAGCGTTCTCCAGAAAGCTACGGTCGACTGGCCTGCCCCTGGAAAACCCATCCAAGATTGATGAGAGTTTCCGGTCGATTGACCTTGCCCCCCGTTCCTGAGCCGCCCAGGCGATCACGGTAGCCAGCCTCTCGACAAGCGGTGCGAGAATCGAGTCCAATAACATCCTTTTGTTGCCTTCGGGAGTAAAACTATGTAACTGCCCCTGCTGACTGCACTTTCTGAGATTGTCATCTACTATGTGGCGAGACGTGCGAGGGGCGCGAGTATCTGGAGGATTTTCCGGGGAGCGCGTCTGCGTCAGGGAAGCGCCGGAATTGTTGTTCGAATCGCCTCGCGGCGCAGGGTTCTGACGCGGTCGGCATGGCTCGGGCAGCCTTCGGCGTTGTCTCACGGACGGTCATCGCGCTGTTTCAGACGCGGCCCACTCCGGTACCACGACCACAGCTCCACGAGCGTATGCACCCACAGGCACACATGCCGCGCGGCCACATTGGGGAACACGTTCCGCAACTGCTGCTGACCGGCGCCTTCCACTTCCTTCACGTCATGGAAGTTCTGCTCGATCGCCGCACGGTCGGCCACGCACTCCAGCATCACCGACACCGGCAGGTCCGGATCGGTGCTGAAGAAGGCCCGCCACCCGCTCTGGTCCTGACGCACGATGACCACGCGGATCAGGCCGCCGGCGGGCTGATAAGTGGCCATCTTCACGGCCTTCCGAGGGATCGCTCAGGGGAAGGACGAAGCCTACGTCGATCTGGATGAAGGCTTGCGAACACGTGCAGGCACATATCTCCGGGCTGGAAGCCAAACTGGCGGAACAGCAACGGGAGACGATGCCTGAAGTCGTCGAACGTGAACAGGATGCCGCCGAGTTGGCGAATCAGGCGGAACAATTACAGACGCCCATCGAGAGGCTCCGCAGCCGCATCGACGAACTGAATCGTCAAAAGAATGTTCTTCTGGAAGAGCGAATTGGCCTGAATCACCAGATCGAAGCGATCCCCAAAGTCATCGCTGAGTTGCAGCAATGGAGCGGCGTTCTCGAAGGAATCGTCCCGAACACGGAACTGAGTTCGCTCAAGTCGAGCGAAGGGGACACGGAAAAGGAAATCGAGTCCACCAGAGCCGAGCTGGACAAAGTGGTCGCTCAGCAGCGGGAACGAGCGAAGAGTTTTGCATCGGGCTTCAACAGTCTCGTTCAGCAGACGATCAACAAGGATTTCAAAGGCGAGATCGACGTTGATGAAGATGGCGTCACGTTCCGAATCAGCCGAGACAATTCGCTGGCAGGTGAAGCCTACGAAACGCTGGCCGTGCTGCTGGTCGACATCGCCTTACTGCTGGAGAGTTCCGCCAAATCGGTACGTCACCCCGGTTTTCTGATCCATGACAGCCCAAGAGAAGCTGATCTGAACATCCGGCTTTACGAGCGACTGCTGGAAACAGCTTCCAAGTCGATGCAGAAACTGCGTCAGGGCGACGATGTGCCGTTCCAGTACATCGTCACCACGACAACCCCACCTTCGGAACGAATCAAGGATGACCCGATCACGATGCACACGCTGAGCGGCGGTGAAGGAGCATTGTTTGGAAAGCAACTCGAAGTTGTCGTGGCAGCACTGCGGAGCACGCACGATGAGTTCCAGGAACTCGGCATGAGTCAGCCGGTTCGACGTGGCTTCCTGCAGCCGGACATCGAGACTCTGCACCATGCCACTCAGACGCAACTGTTTCAGCATGTCAGCCAGGGAGACGTTCATCAGATCGGTCCTTTCGGAAGGCGTTCAGCGAGTCCAGTGAGTAGTCGCTCAACGGTCGGATGACGGGATGTTCGGTGAGAAAGTCGAACTGCTGCTGCGTCTTCCCGTCGTCACGCTGCAGAAGTTCCCGGATCGTTTTCAGCCGCATGGCTCCGTAGCTGAGCGCCTTGCGGCAGGCGTGATTAAGTGCCGCCGAATCGTGCTGTTTCGCCAGAGCCTTCAGGCCCATCAGCACACGCACGCCTTCGACCCCGCGCGTCTGCACCATCGCCTGCGACCACTGCCGCACGCCCTCGCCGATGACAGCGACTTCATCGAGCAACGCTGACGTGCCGCGTTCGACTGCCGACACCCGCTTCGCGGGAATGTGATTGGGGTCGGTGCAGAACCGGCCGGGCTCGGACTTCACATGGACCGCCACCTGCTGCCAGCGGTCGTTGAAGATGCGCACCACACGCGAGTCCCACCGCACCCACACGCGGCGGCCGATAAATTCAGGCGGCATCGAGTAGTACGCCTTCGCGACTTCGATGTGACTGTCGCGGTTGACGCTCCGCCGGCCTTCGTGGAATGACAGGAACGAGTCTGCCGGCAGCGGCGTCAGCGCGGCCTGTTCGACCTCTTCGAACTGGCGTCCCACCTGACGCTTCGTCGTGCCATGAATCCGCGTGTCCGCAACGTGCTGTTCCCACTCCAGCAGATGCGCGTTCTGCTCCGCCAGTGAACCGAACGTCTTCCCGGCCAGCGCGTTGTTCTTCACATAGTTGATACCACTCTCGACCTTACCCTTGTGCTGTGGTGTATAAGGTCGCGTTGGTAGAAACACTGTGCCGTAGTGACGCGCGAACGACTGCAGCTTCGGATGCACTTCCGGGTCGTACCAGTCGCCCTTCTGCACCGCCGCTTTCAGGTTGTCGATCACGAGTGTCCTGACGCAGCCACCAAAATACCGGAAGGCGTTCTCCAGAACGCGGATGAACTCGTCCGTCGACTGGTGATAGACGACCTCGCTGTACGCCTTCCGCGAGTGGCTCAGCACCACCCGCAGCACC
>WGMU01000150.1 GCA_016124895.1 bacterium | reverse complement strand
GTAAGCACCGATCGCGTGCGGCGCGTGATCGTCGGTAAAGATGAAGACGATGTTCGGGCGACCTGCCGCGCTGGCTAGACCGGCAGCCAATGACACCAGCAGAAGACTCAGACAGAACCGTTTCAAAGGTCGAAGAAAAGTCATTGTCAGCCTTATCGAAGCGACCACTCTGTCAGCAATGATTCAGTGATCAGAACAAAGACGCAGTGCGTCATGAGTTGATTTGGGTGGTTGGGGCTGGACTGAGCCTGCGAGGGAAGCCCCGGAAGTACTGAGTTATTTCGATCTGCCAAAACTAATTCGCACCGGGGCTTCACTCGTTCCTCGCTCCAGCCCCGGCCACCGGAAAATACGTCGAGCAACACTTTTTGTTACTCAGTTACCAGTCGGAAGATACCTTTGCCGGCGGCTGACGGAGTCGTCACGAAGGACTCGCCGTCTTCGCTGGCGCCGAAGGCCAGGACCGGCAGACCGTTCCAGGGAATGGCGACGTTGCGGACCACCTTGCCCGCTTTGAGGTCGTAGTTCAGAGCGTAAATGCGACCGGCCACGTAGTCACCGTAGAGGTAATGGCCGGCGAGTTCCGGGACCTTCGAACCGCGGTAAACGTGCCCGCCGGTGATCGACTTGCCGATCCGATGGTCGTACTCCCAGATCGGATCAACGGTCTCGGCGTCGTTCGCGACTTTGCTGCCGAAGGGCAGCAGCGCTTCGCGGATACTCCAGCCGTAATTGCCACCCTTTCTGATCAGGTCGATTTCTTCCCAGATGTCCTGCCCGACGTCGGCCAGCCACAGTTCGCCAGTGACCCTGTCACACGCGAACCGCCACGGGTTGCGGATTCCGTACGCATAAATCTCTGATGGAATGCCTTCCCTGCCGACGAATGGATTGTCTTTCGGTACGGCGTAGGCCTTGCCCGGATCGTGATGGTCAACGTCGATTCGCAGCACGCAGCCGAGGACGGACTTCAGGTTCTGACCTTCGCCTTCCGGATCGTTGCGGCCGCCGCCGTCACCGAGGCCCAGGTAAAGGTAACCGTCGTTGCCGAATGTCATCGGTCCGCCGTTGTGGTTTGAGAACGGCTGCGTGAACTCCCACAGAACTTGTTCGCTCTCAGGATCTGCCTTGTCCGGATCGCCCTTCGAGACTGTAAACCGCGACAACCGCACGCCGCGCGGTTTGCCTTCCGGGTTGTAGTAGATGAAGAACTGACCGTTCGCTTTGTACTTCGGGTGAAACGCGAAACCGAGCAGCCCTTCTTCGTCATCAACCTTGAACTGGTGCGTCTTTGAACGCAGATCGATAAAGAGCTTCGCTTCGGTCACCGAGTCGTCGTTCTTCAGAACGTGAATCATGCCGCTTTGATCGATGGTGAAGATGCGGCCGGAACCATCGCCAGCGTGCGTCAGATGAATCGTTCGCAACGGCGGATTCTGCTTGCCGTTGTCGTCGTGGGGTGACCAGCCTTCCCATTCGACGTTCGGGAACGCCTGGACGAACTTCGCCTTCGCGGTGCCGTCAATCGGTTCCTGTGGACGGCCGCTGGCGGGCAGTTGGCGGACTTTGATACTGCGGTACGAAACCAGATTGCCATGATCCTGCAGGCAGATGTGGCCCTTCGTCGCTTTGCCGAACAGGGGCATCTTCGCGAACTTGCTCTTCGCGACGCGCTCGTTCCAGTCATCGCTGCCTTTGACGAAGTAGTAGTAGTGGACGCCGTTCATACAGACTTCGCTCTGCTGCGGGTGGATGCGGATGTAAAGATGGTTCCACTCGCCGGCCGGCCGCGTCGCATCGTCCATGTCGATGCCCTTGTAACCGACCTGTTTTTCAAAGCGGATGGCCCAGGCAGGCTTCTGCGGCTGGTAGAGCTGGTACAGCCAGCCGGCTTTCTGCGGGTCGTGGCCGTCAACGTTGTCCTGCACCTGAATCTCGGGGCCGGTCTGCCACGGCGTGTTGCCCTCTTCGGTCACATGAAACATCACGCCGCTGTTACCGCCCTTCGAGATGCGGTACTCAAGCTGCAGCTCGAACGCCTCGAACTGGTCCTTTGAGATGATGTCGCCGGCGCCGCCTTTGGTGCGGGAGAGTGCTCCCTCTTCGATCACCCAGCCGTCACTGATGGAGTCTTTTTTGTAGTTCCGCCAGCCGTCAGCCGACTTGCCATCGAACAGCAGCCGCCAGCCGGAACGGCGTTCGGCTTCGCTGAGCTGATTCGGCGTTCCCGCCCCAAACACCGACGATCCTACTGCCATCAGCGAGGCAGCAATCAGAGCCACAAAACCGAATCGAGACATCGAGGAAATCCCTGAAATCATTGAGGTCAGAATCAAACGAACGCGCAGCAACTCTCAGCCGCAGTATTTCGAGCCGGGAAGCATCGCGACGTCCGAATGCGAACGCAAACGACCTCGGCAGCCGGTCCGACCAGCGGGGCAGACAGCGAACGAACAGGGCAGAGCATTCACAGAATCATGTTTCGCAGAATGATGAAAACATGATGCTCTGAGACATCCTTCTGTGGCCGTGACTCCCTAATGCCTGTTCTGATTCTGTTGAGCAGCCAGGGCATCGAGTTCTGCGAGCCGCAGTCGGATAGTGACGATGTAAGGAGCTTCGCCCTGCAACCAGTGTCCGTAGGTCGTGGTCACGATCGTTCCGTCGGGCAGCAGCAGGACGCCGGGATAGGCGCAATCGGCGCCTTTCGTGTTGTCCATCAGGCGGACGCGGTACTGACCTTCGCGGCCTTCGACGATGTCCTCCCAGGTGCCGACCCAAGCCACCCAGTCACCTTTCGTCGGGCTGACGAGCGTCGTGTCGCGGAACGAGATGAACAGCCGACCGTCGGGAGCGTACACGCCGGTGTGACGATCGCCGGTCAGAGCGGCCGGAAGTTCGCGTGGCGTCGACCAGGTCTGGCCTTCGTCGCGGGAGAAGATCACGTATGAGTTGTGCCGCCGCGAGTTCTCGCGCAACAGCACGGCGATCGTCTTCCCGTCGGGGGAGCGGATCGCACCGGGCTCGCACAGATGAGCGGTCTTGTGTGTCGCGATGGCGAACGGCGCCGACCAGGTCAGGCCGCCATCGGTCGATTCTGTTTTGTAGACAATGAACCGGTTCGTCCGCTGGCCGGAATTGGAAATGAACCGTCCGTCGTCGTGGAACAGAGCCATGTAGTGGCCAGGAGCCGTCCGCTGCTCGACGACGCAGCCCATCGCGACGATACCGCCGAAGTCACCGATCTTCCGTAGTTCCGACCAGGTCGCACCGTCATCTTCCGAGACCGCCATCCGGATTGGAAACAGGCCGGAAAACATGATGATCCGCTTCCTGCCCTCGGCATCGACGACGCGGTGCAGCGTCGGCACTTCCTGAGACGTCTCCCACGACTTTGGAGTCGGCAGACGTTCCGACCATGTCAGCCCGCCGTCAGAACTGCGTTTGTAAACGATCGGCCCGCGCCCGTGGCCTTTCGGGTAAACGCAGAGAATCGTTTTGCCATCTTCCAGCAGCAGTGTTGTCGGGTGCCCGAGGTACTGTCCCGGTTCGCGGTCGACGAGTACCTGCCGCTGCGTCTGACCGACGAGATCGAGTGTCGGGATCGAGTAGGCGCGTGGCAGGGACGCGACGGCTTCCTGGCTCTCGCCCGTGATCGACCACTCGGCGACCTGCATCCGACTGCGCCACGGCCGCAGGCCGAACGGTTCGCCCGCCAGCGAGCCTGTCTCAATGGAAAAAACATCGTTGCTGTTAATGCCAAACGTCAGTCGGCCAGGGACCTCTCTGCCGTCACGCTGCGACGGTGCCGTATAAGCCGCCGTGAAGTCAATCCAGTCGCCGCGGCCGAATACGTCGGTCGATGGCTGCAGCAGATTCACACGGCCGAACAGCGGGCCGCTGACGAAAATCGTTTCCTTCGCGCCTTCAAAGCCGAAATGATTCCCGCCAATGAAGAAGCTGGCAGCGCTGCCTTGCTGATCGAGCATCCGCAGGCGAACCGAAATACGACAGTCTCCGTCACCGATGGCTCGCGAAGCGACAACATCGTTGCCGACGCCAGAGCCTTCAATATAACCGGCGTGTTGAATCCAGTTGGTCGTGTCGAGCTGCAGTCTGGTCGCAGTACCTTTGTGAACGAAGTGCCGGACATGGCCGGCCGAGGCTGCGTCAGCGCTCAATGCCCGCGCCAGATGGAGAACAGGCTGACCGGCTAACAGGACGGCTGCTGTGAAGACGAGCACAGCCGGTCGCCGGCTGCTGTGAACATTGCGTTGAAAAACCACGACAGACCTCGAACAGAATACGAAGCCTCAGTAACGAACGGTTGAAACCTTGCCGAGGCTCCGTCGCTGTTCGTCGTTGGCTTCTGGAATATGCGCCGGCAAGTCGCCGAGTTGTCGGGAGATGTCGCCAGCAGGGCAAGTCACACAGGTCCTGGCAGCGTCTCTGTCTGTCGGACAGGCGGGAAGTGAGTGACACAACGCGTTGGTGTAACGCTGCTGGCCGCCGCAGTGGCCAGCCAGGCTTACGAATCCGCGGGCCGTTCTGTCGGCAAACTCAACCTGACCGGTGTTTTCGATAAAACCTTCAAGATCCGAACTCCGTAAGCCGATGCTCAGGACAGATACCCGTCTTTCGGCGAACGGAGGCTGTATGTCCGGTCCGTCAATTTCTTCGGCTCCTCGTCTGGCCGGGCTGACTGCTCGGTTGCGCGAGCCACAGATCTGGATGTCGCTGCTGCTGTTCGGCGGTGCGGTTGTCGTCGTCGTCAGTCTGACGCTGCATGGGATGCAGTCTGACAACTCGGTCGCCGGGACAGACAGTCTTGTTGACGGGCAGGTCGACGCGGCGCTGCTGTCGCTGGGAGCAGTCGGTGTCAGTGACTCGGCCAACCCGAACGGCGAACTCGCAGGCTCTGGACCTCTGGATCTGACCGCCGAACCATCAATGTCCGATTCCGAACCGGCGCCGCTGTTCGCCCTGAATGAAGCGTCGCCCGCCATCATGTTCGAGCAGGCGAAAGTCACGAACGGCCCGCTGTTCGGTACACCCCATTCCGTGCCATCCCGAGCGTTGGCAGCCACTCCGACGGTTCCCGAGATTTCCGGCGGCGCTGTCACAGCTCATGGAGTGCGGACGACGGAGTTGGAAGCCCCGCGGTTTGCCCGTGCCATCGACACAGCAAACGCTGAATCAAACGCGGCCAGCGCGACGCCCACTCAGCCGATCAGGCCCGTCAGCGGAGTCCGGTCCGCCGCGTGGCTGACTGGTACCATCGAATAAGAGCCGACCGACAGAACGGCTGACGACTGCCGTCTGACCATTAGCGAGCCGACCGGTAAGCCATTCCTTCAATCTTCAGGCCGGATCATCTGATGTACTCACAGTACTGGAACCTGCACAGCCAGCCGTTTGAGAACGATGCCGATCCGGCGTTCTTCTTCCGCAGCCGGACGCACCAGGCAGCGCTGCTCAAGCTGAAGTACCTGATCGACGCCAACAAAGGCTGTGGCCTGCTGGTTGGGTCGAGCGGCGCCGGGAAATCCTATGTTACGCGGTTGCTGATTGAGGAACTTGGCGACACTTCGGGGCCGATCGTTTTCGTCCGCTATCCGTTACTGACCCCCGACGAACTGATCGCGTTTGTCGCCGCGGAACTCGGTGCCGATGAGGATTCGCTACAGCAGCATGGCGACCGTTTCGACTTCGTTCTGCGGCGTTTTCAGGAGCGGCTCGCTCACTTTTCGAGCGACGGCCGACATCCGTTGATCGTGATTGAAGAAGCGCATCTCATTGAGGACCAGAAGGTCTTCCAGGCGATTCAACTGCTGCTCAACTATCGCGAAGATGCCCGTTTTACCGTCCTGCTCTGCGGGCAGCCGACGCTGCTCAGCCGGATCGAGCGGCTCGACGAACTCAACGAGCGCATCGGCGTCAAGTCGCTGATCCATCCGTTGTCGCGCGAGGAAACCGCCGAGTACGTCCGGCATCGTCTCTCGATTGCCGGGCTGAACGATTCCGTATTTGACGAGTCAGCACTCAACGAGATCCACGAACTTTCAGGCGGCATCCCGCGACGCATCAACCGCATCGCCGACCTGAGCCTGCTGGTTGGCTACGCCGACAGTCTGAGCAGCATTGGCCCGCGCGACGTCGAATCCGTCGCCGACGAAATCGGCCTGTCAATTGGCGGATGATTTCGGCTGACTGCCGTCTGGTCCGAGCCTCTGAAGCAGCCGCTGATCGCGAAAGGCGCGGTGGCAGGCTTTGCAGTCAGATTTGATCGCCTTGAGAGCCCGGCTGGCCTGAGCCTCGGAATTCGTCGCTGACTGAGCCGACGTGTTTGTCTTCAGTAACATTTCAAGTTGTTCCGCGTGCCCGACCGAGTTGTCGATCAGGTGCCGGTACTCGTCAGGCTGGTCCTTCACCAGCGGACCGCGGCGAAACTCGGTGAAGTGTTCTTTCAGCAGCAGCGCTTCGTGCGTGGGAACCAGAGCCGGGTGATCTGGCGGAGTCGCCCAGCCAGTCGCTTCAATTAACTGCAGATGCTCGAACGTCGTACTCAGTTGCGTCATGACTTCGACGATCGGTGGTGGTTCGACGACCTCACGAAACTCGACCTTCAGTTCGTCGAGCAGTGCCGCGTCGAGCCGTTTTGCGGAATCGACTGAGGCGAACAGTCCATTGTAGTCCGCACTGGTTCCGGCAACTTTGAGAATCGCCGGGCCGGCATTGCGAGGAATCAGTCCGGCGCCGATGCAGGCGACAGTCGCCGCGGCCGGACTGCGATGCTTTCCATGATGGCAGTGAATGTAAATCGGCCCCGGCAGACTGCGGACGGCTTTCGCGAGTTCCCGCGCCCGCTCTTCGGGAACACCGTCATATCCATGCGGCAGATGCACGTACCGCAGTCCGAACTTCTTCGCGGTGTCGACGTCCGGCTTCAGACCGTCGACGCTGATCACCGTGCGTACGCCGAGTTCTTGCAGTTCGCGAAACCCGTCGGCGCCCTCAGGCTGTCCGCCCGAGATTACCTTTTCGTGCAACCAGTACGCGTTGGGCAGATGCTCGCTTTCCACCGCCCGAGCCACAGTCATCGACTCAGTGACTTCCGCGTCTGCCCTTTCAGATTCCTCAGCGATCACAGCCGCCGTATCCGGTTTCGGCGAATCGCTGTCGCGGGCTTCCGTTGTCACTTCCTGACCTGATGATTCCGCGTCGTTCTGCGGAGTTTGCTCACAGCCTGCAGTCCACAGAATTGTCATCGCCAGCAGCCCGTATGCGACACCTGCTGACTGCTTACGAGACACACTCTTCATTGGTTACTCGCTTCTTCGAATTTTCTGGTTGCAGAAAGTTCGGGCCTCAAAGACAGACACAGCCGGAGACTATTCTGTGTCGGGCTCTGCAATTCAACCGGCCACATTCAGACGCAAGCCTCAAACGAAAAAGCCGCGTGCCGATCAATTCATGGCACACGGCTTCTCAGATTGCTCAGGCCGCAACAACTGCAGCTACCTGCGCGGATTGCTTTGCTACGGAGTCACCGGTTCGCGACCGTTGCGCGTGATCATCGCCCGCACAATTTTCTCATCGATCGTCGCAGCAAACGTCCGGACGGAACCGTCAGCCAGCGCTCCCAGCCAGACTCCGGGATTGAGTCCACCAAACTTCGGCAGCGGCTGATCGGCGGCGTACGGAATATCAACAGGTTTCGTCCAGGGGATTTCGCGACGAGCCTCAACGATCAGCAGTGTGTTCGAGGTGCCGTCAGTGATCTCGCGAATTCTGGTTCCTTCACCGCCTTCCCCAAGTGCGGTCGTCGGACCGACAAGTGCGAAGTACGACGACGTTGTGGTGCCGTCTGGTTCACTGGGATGGCGAAAAACCACAGGCATCTGCTTCAGGACTTTGAGATTGTTCTCACTGTCCCACGGTTCGTCCTGGTGATACTGCCTGAAAAGCGGCTCCTGTTCGATGAACGGCAGAATTGCTACGCGCCAGGAGTGCGTTGTTTTGCCATCCGGCCCCAGTACAGACGGAGCAGGGAAGTGTCCGTAAGTGTCGTGATAGTTGTGCAGTGCCAGAGCGATCTGTTTCAGGTTATTCGTCGACTGCGAGCGTTGTGCCGCAGTCCGTGCGTTCTGAACGGCCGGCAGCAGGAGCGCTGCCATAATCGGCAGGCTGCCCGCTCCCGTGTCAGCAGTGACGTGAGCAGTGACGTGAACGGTGTCTCCCTTCTGAGTGACCTCGACGCTGTCGAGAAACTGACTGGCGATCGTGAATCCCTTATTCATCGTCTCCTGCAGATTTTCCTGCGGTGTTGGACCAGGCGGCGTCGGCGCAGGACGATTCGCCATCTGGCGCTGGAATCCGGCGACCATGTTACGACCGAGCGGCACCAGTGACTGAACCGTTTCGGCCACTTGTTTCGCTCCAGCCTCATCGAGACAGTGAGCGATCAGCTCAAAGCGGCCCGACTTGCCGATTGACGAACCTCCAACCAGCAACTGCGTCTGCTGCCACAATGGCGAAAACGCGGCGGCTGGATTCGGCGGCTGGTTGCCTCCGCGATTCAGGACGCGGTCGAGTTCCGGCCGCACAGCAGAGACTCGGACCGCCAGACACATCTGGTTTTGCTCAACGGCGTGGAAATCTTCGGCCCAGCCGGGCGACGTCTGCGCGTTAGCGTTGGCATCCAGAAAACTCGTCATCGCGACTTCCCGGCGGCCGATACCGATCGTTCCACCTTCAAGCTCGACGAAACACTTTCCTGAGGGCAGAGCAAAGTAGACATAACCGCCACTGTGCTTTCGATATTCGCCGCCGTCCTCAGCAAACCACATGGCAGCCCACTGCCGGACACGCTGTTGAGCCCCGTCGGCCGGAGTCAGCACGAAGAACGGATCACGGCCCAGGGAGTTGATCTCCCCCTCAGGAAGACCAAGCAGCAGAACCTGTTTGAGGTCAGCGATTTTCAAATCGGGTCCGTTCTCAGATTTCAAAACGTTCTGTTCGAGGCCGGCGATCAGCGGGGCGAGGCTTTCCTCTGCCACCAGCGACGACGGCCGGATGCCCATCAGCAGATTCGTGCTCGACGGCACGTACTTCAGGTCGAACGCTCCATCGACTGAACTGCCGGCATCAGCGGCCGCTTTGCGAGCCAGCCGACGTTCGCGTCGAGATTTCTTCTCATCGGCCTGAGCAATCAGCGTTTCGTCGGCTGCCTGGCCAGCGACTTCGGCCGCGGTCGGCTGACCATCAGCCGGCGACTCGGCCTGAAACGTCGCCGGTGTCGCGTCGTGCGACTGGTCATCTGCCAGTACCTGTCGAGATTCTGGCGGTTTGATTCCGCAGAGCACCAGGCTGGCCGCCAGCAGCAGGGTGATGACCACGCCGTGCCGCCAGCCTGACGGGACGGCGCGCGCGACTCGTGTTTCCCTCAGCATTTCCACTCTCCTCATCAGAGTCCCCTTGACCGGTAGAAACGTGCGGGCGGGCCAGGCGACCGGTCGATCGGCCTGCCGCAGAGCCAGGGCAGCCAGTGTCTGCAGGTAAGGTTCCGCACCGCCGGAAAACCTGGCCGCGGCTGCGTCGGCCGCGAGTTCCTGCTCAAGCCGCAGTCGGCGAGCGAGCCAGTGAACCAGCGGGTGGTAAAAGTGCAGTAGCAGTCCCGTCTGAGCGCAGACCCAGCACAGAAAATCGTTGCTGCAGATGTGAGCGATCTCATGAGCCAGCACGCTGCGCCGCTCAGACGCCGACCAGCCAACGTGCTCCGGAGGTAACAGGATCAGTGGACGCTTCCAGCCGACCGTTGCGGCTGACGTGATCGCCTCAGACCGTCGAACGTCGATAGGTGTCTGGCAACGGAACTCAGCCCGCAGGACGTCGACCTCGGCGAGAATCTCCGGATCGACAACCGCTGTACTCGTTCGGCGATGGCTGCGAACGGCCAGCAGACCGAGCAGCAGTCGGCAGATGGCAACCACAAGCCCGGCAACGAACAACCACGCCAGGCAGCCGGTCCAGCCGAGTCGCGTTGCTTCCGGAGATCTGGCAACACTCGTCGCTGCCGACGATTGTTCCGACGGCTGGCCGAGCTTCTGCCAGAGTTCGCCGGCAGCTTCAACCAGCCGCGTCGCCGTCGAGACGTCGACAGCCACCGTCGCCGTTTCGTCTTCAACGCCTGAGCCGGGAGCGTTTTCAGTCGAAGCTACCGCAGGAGTCACTGCACGAGTGACTGACTCGCGCCACGGCGAGTCCGAAATTGACCAGCGCGGCCACGGGCTCACAGCCGAGATCGTCACCAGTGTGACCAGCAGCAGCGTCGCCAGCGTCGCGATCGCTCCGGTCCGCGGATGATTTCGGCGGGCGAGCAGATAAACGGGCAATGCGACCAGACACAGCACACTGATCTGCAGCATCAGCCACAGCAGAGATAATCCGAACTCGTTCATCGTTGAGTCCCCGCAGAGAGAGCCGGTGGATGTCGAACGGCAACTATCAGCCTGCTGAAAAGGTGTGCCACTGGCTCTGCCAGCGCCATCCCCACCGCAAACTCGCCCAATCAAGGCACTGGCAAAGCCAGTGGCACACTTCACTTGAGAGCTTCGTTTTCATCGTGGTACTACTTCTGTTCGTCGAGAATCCGCTGCAGTGTCTCGCGTTCCTTCTTCGACAGCTTCTTCCGGTCGAGCAGACTGACGAGCAGCTTTTCAGTCGAGCCACCGAATACGCGGCTCAACAGATCGTTGACCAGGTTGCCTGAGACCTCCTCAAACGACCGTGCCGGCTGGTAGCGAAACGGCCGTTCGTCATTCGTCTGCTGCACGAAGCCCTTTTCCAGCAGGATGCGAACCAGCGTCGCCACCGTCGTGTACGCGAGGTCGCGACCTTCCGCCGCCAGCCGGTCACGGACGTCCTGCGGCGTCAGCTCGCCGTGGTCCCAGAAGACCTGCATGATTTCGAGTTCCCGTTCCGTCAGTTCTCTGGCTTTTGGCCTCGCCATTGTGCTCTCCGTCCATTCGTTTCAATCAATCCGGAGTTCAATTACTAAGAAACCAAATTTGGTTTCATCGTATTGTGGGCGGGCGTTCTGTCAACCCTGCAATCAGGGATTTCTGCAAGTTCGTTGAACGTCCTGCATCGGACGCCACGCCGTAGACGACGGCTTGTGGTTTACGACGCCAATCGTGGCCGGCGCCTGCGGCTGGGTATTAAACGAGTTGGCACGCCAGACGGAAGACAGCGCACTTCGTCAGTCGCATTCCTCAGCGATCTCGCGCTGGCTGCTTCCGCCCTGAGTCGACAATCAGCAGGCCGAGCATTGTCAGGCTGCAGCCGACGATCAGCGGCGTCGTCAGTGGCTCGGCAAACAGCAGGACTCCGGCCGCGGCGCACATCGCGTTCTGCGACGTGTTCAGAATATTGACGAACGTGACCGGCATTCGCTTCAACGCCTCGGCGACTGTGAAGAATGCAATCGCGTTGAGCACTCCGGCGGCGATGATCGACGTCCACTGGTCAGCGGTCGTCGCCAGCATCCGTTCGACTCCCGGCGAAAACAGCGAGTGCGCTCCCATTACGACGACGCCGGTTGTACTCAGCACGACCAGCGTTGTCGGCACTGACAGCGATCCGGTCACGTAGCGGCGGACGATGACGCCGCTGGCTCCCCACGAGCAGCCTGCGAGGCACGCAGTCACAACTCCGGCAACCACTGCAAAACGGCTCGCCGTTCCGTGCAGAGCGGTGGCCGCTTCTTCTGCTCCTTCGGAAAGGAACACGATCGCGGCCAGCAGGACAGCGACCGACGCCAGCGTGCGCGGCGTCAGTGGATCGCCCAGCAGCACTCGACCGAGCCACGCGCCGGTGGCGATCAATGTCGCAAAGCACAGCGGCACGGCGATCGCCAGGCCACTCATGCTCAGAGAGTATTGAAAGGCGACGTTGCCGCCGTACTGCATCAACAGACCGGTGAGGATCAGCGGCAGCAGCGCTGACTTCGGTGGCAGAGCGGGCAGGCCGCGGCGGGCTCGCAGACCGACCAGCACCCAGCCAACAATCGCTGCCGGCCAGGCTTTGTTGGCCGTCACCCAGATCGCCCAGCCGAGGTCGTTGGGAATTGCGACGTCCCGCAGAGCAAGGTTCGCTCCCGAGTATCCAACTGCCGAAACAAGACCGAGTACGATGCCGGAACGAACGCGTTTCCGATGCTCAGTGGTTTCTGTTTCGGGCAGAGATTCGGTCATCGGTTGAAACGGCCCGGTTCGGATCGGTAAGGATGATCGGGTGGCCGGGGCTGGGCTGAGCCTGCGAAGGAAGCCCCGGGGCTTCGCTCGTGTCTCGCTCCAGCCCCAGCCACCCGGCTGTTATGAAGATCGCGGGGAATCAGAGCAGAACGGACTGAGGAGTCAATTCATGGGAGTTTCCGAACGCTGGGACGAGAGATACCGCGAGGGCACGACGCCGTGGGACAGCGGGCTGCCATCGGCCGAACTGCGGCGTGTCGTCAGCGAACAGTGGATTGTTCCGTGCCGCGTGCTCGAACTCGGCTGCGGCAGCGGGACGAACGCCGTCTGGCTCGCACAGCAGGGGTTTTCTGTGACGGCAGTGGACTGCTCGGAACTGGCACTCGACCGCGCCCGGCAGAAGGCCGACAAAGCGGGCGTCGCAGTCGACTGGATCTGTGCCGACGTGACGAAGCTGCCAACGCCGGCCGAGCCATTCCCGTTTGTATTCGACCGCGGCTGC
The DNA here is from genome assembly GCA_016124895.1 of bacterium. Classification (GTDB taxonomy): domain Bacteria; phylum Planctomycetota; class Planctomycetia; order Planctomycetales; family Planctomycetaceae; genus JAPOLP01. The sequence continues at coordinate 26,692 of WGMU01000150.1, read as the reverse complement.
TTTCACTGCCTGCGTCGCGATCTGCCGGCCGAACTGCAGGCCACGCTGCGAAATGTTACGACCAGCGGAACGAAGTACCTCGTGTTGACCGGCAACGCAAACGAACAGCGCGAGCACGGTCCGCCATCTCTCACGGAAGACGAACTCCGCAGCGAACTCGCCGATCTGTTCGACATCGAATTCGTCCGCGAGTTTCACTTTGCGGATCCGGGCGGCGTGCAGGGGCCGCTCGGCTGGAGCTGTCTGGCGGTGCGACGATGAGTGGTCAGTTCCGTCCTGATTCCTCAGATCTCGAATCAGCAGATCTCAAATCAGCAGATTCGTCGGCGGCCTCGGTGTCTGAAACTGGAGGGCGGCCGCAACGCAAACGCCGCCGGCTGCTGTTCTCGCTGGCAGCGCTGTTCATTGCGGTCGCGTTCCTCGAACTGGCAAGCTTCCTCGTGCTGCGACTCTTCGCGACGCAGCCGGACGTTTACTCGTCCGAATCCGGTCTGTTCGACGCGCATCGCAATCACCGGCTCAATCCGGAGTTTGAACTGCCGGGTGACGAGGAACACCGGCTGCACTCGCCCGACGGCTTCCGCCGCGATTCAGATGTGACAATCGTCAAGCCGGCGAAGACGGTCCGCATCATCGCGCTCGGCACATCGGCGCTGTACGGCATCGGCGCATCGGCTCCGTATCCCGCTCACAGGTCGCTGTCTAACGACGAAACAATCACCGGCGTCCTCGAAGCGTCGCTCAACAGCCGGTTGCAGCGGAGCGGTTCAGACTTCCGCGTCGAAGTCATCAATGCGGGCGTCTCGGCCTATCAGACGTTTCACGAGCTGATGTATCTCAACGCCGACCTGCTCGATTATTCCCCGGATATTGTCATCAACATCGACGGTCACAACGACTTTTACCGGACCGAACTGATTGATCGCTGGGCTGAGTACGGCTACTCGACGTCAATCCTCGTCGACGAGTACAACGGCCGGACATTCTTCCTGCCGTGGCTGACGGGTGTTCGCGCAGTGGCGCCGTACTCGAACTTCTTCAATCTGATCGAGAAGGCGAACAAGCGCGTCTGGTATCTGACGAAAGTCGAGCAGCCGCTGCCGCACACGCCTCATCGCGTGCCGTTGTCGCTGGCGGACTTCGAGGCGAACATCCGCGAGATTGCCCACCGCTCGTTCCTTCGCGACCTGTGGCAGATTCACCAACTCGGCCAGCGGCAGGGTTACGAGCACTGCGTTTTCCTGCAGCCGGAAGTCGTGCTCGAACCAGCGGAAAGCCTCACCGGACACGATCAGGAGATTCAGCAGATCACACTGCTGCGTCTATCCGAGAAGGCGGCTGAAACGATGCGCCGTATCCACGACCTGCTGCCGTCGCTGTTCGAGGCCGAAGAGATCCCGTTCCATGACGTTTCAGCACTGACGCCGCTCAACGAAGCGAACGACGATCTTTACATCGACTACTGCCACCTCACGCCCGCCGGAACGCGGCTCGTCGCGAAGCAGATTGAAGAGGTGCTCTTCCCGATGGTGGCGGCACAGATCGAGACGGCCGCTGAAACGCAACGCCTTCAGGAGGCATCCGACGAAAGATAGAGGCACGGCGCAGGTCGTCCGGTGTTTCCAGAATGCCCGACCGGGCGGCTTGCGCCGCTCCGCTTTCAGTTCATGCCCCGACCGCTCGATCTTACCCTAGAGCCACCCGTTCTTCCGGGTACTGATACCACGCTGAGGCTCCGGTCCGCGCGAGGGCCACCAGCAGCGTCAATGGCCCGACGCGTCCGAGAAACATCGTTGCGACGATGACCAGTTGCGACGCGCCGTTGAGCTTGCTCGTCAGTCCCGTCGAGACGCCGACTGTCGCAAAGGCACTGGTTGTCTCATACAGGATGTCGAGGAAGTCGAATCGACCTCGCTCAAACAGCGTCAGCAGCAGCGTGCTGAGCATCGCGCAGGCAAGTCCCATCGCCACGATGACGAACGCGTACCGCACCTGTTCGTCGGGAATCTGTCTGCCGTGACATTCGACGTTCCGCCGGCCGCGCAGGATCGACAGCACGGACAGCACCGAGATCGCCACCGCGACCGTCTTGATGCCGCCACCGGTCGAACCTGGTGACGCACCGATAAACATCAGCCCGACTGCGAACAGTTTGGTTGCCGGCTGCAGGGCTCCATGGTCGACAGTGTTAAAGCCCGCTGTGCGAAATGTTACGGACTGAAACCATGCCTCAGAGACACGCGTCATCAGCGGGTCCGTCGAATTCACTCCGACCGACTCCAGCAGCCAGTAGCCGAATGCGCCACCGAACAGCAGCACCAGCGTCGTGCGCACAACGAGTCGCTGTGTCAGCGTGAGTCGCTCGGTCAGACGGCGATGACGAAACAGGCCGCGTTCTGAACGCGACTCGCGGAAGGCTGCGGTTGCTGCTTTGACAAACGTCATCATGACGCCGAAACCCAGACCGCCGACGATGATCAGTGTCGAGGCAACTCCCCAGATCTGCCAGCGACCTCCGAGGCCCAGGAAACTTTTCCCGGTCAGAGAAAAGCCAGCATTGCAGAACGCGCTGACTGAGTGGAACGCGCCGAAAAACGCGCGTTCGCCCAGCGGCAGATCGCTCCACAGTGACGAGAGAAACACCGCGCCGGTAACTTCACAGGCCAGCGTAAAGCCGACGATCGAGATCATCAGGTGCCGCACCTCGCGGATCGTGACGGCTTCCGTGACCTCAGTGACCGCGACGCTTTCCTGAAACGCCAGCCTCCGGCCTGCCAGCAGTGCGAACGTCGTGCTGAGTGTCATCATGCCCAGGCCGCCGATCTGAAACAGCGCCATGATCACGGCCTGTCCGAATCGGCTCCAGTTTGCATCCGGACCACCGGTCGGTACGACAACGAGTCCTGTGACACACGAGGCGCTCGTCGAAGTGAACAGGGCGACGCGCAGGCGGTCGAGCGCGTCCAACTGCTGGCCCTTCTCAGAAAGACTGCCGGGCAGCGTCAGCAGGGCGGTCCCCACGAGAATCATCCCGGAAAATGAGATCACAAAGACCAGCGCCGGGTGTCGGCTACGCATCGTTCGCGAGACGAAGCTCAGCAGTCGCGCCGCTCCGGCCAGCAGCAGAAACAGTTCCGACCAGGCGACCAGAGCGGCTCCGCGGTTCGATGAAAACCACACGGGCAGCACCGGCCCGAAGATCAGCAGGATCAGAGCCCCGATACTCCACGCCCCAGCGATGATACATGGTCTCGGATTCTCCTGAAAAAACTCTCTCGGCTGGGCGGTCAGCCAGCCCTGCAGACCGATTGTCGCCGCCCGGATCAGCATGGCCAGGCAAGTGACGGCCCCGAATTCCCACTCGACTTCGCGGTGCTGGATTCCGTGCTGCAGCAGCGTCGTGCCCAGACCGATCAGCAGCAGCGGTAACTGCCACGGCGCGAGGGTCTCGGGCAGATGCACCAATCGGCGACGCCCCACCAGATTCAGCCATCGCCATCGCGCTTTCAGTGTTGACATATTGGAGCAGCTCGCGTCCTGAGCAGGAGTGGTTTTCTGACGGCGTCGTACCATGACAGCGGATTCTGGTGACCGAATTCGTTCCCGCCAAACGATGTTGCGGCGAAGTCGGTTCAACCCGCCGTTCTGAGATTCAGCCGCACTGCTATACTCCAGCGAGTTGCCGCCAGTTGCGGTCCTGCTGACGGTGCGAACCAGGCAAAAGTGGGAGTTCCTGATGCCGCGGGATTTTGTTACGGAAAGCCTCAGTCACGACCCCGTGCATGGGTACATCCCGTTCATTGCGAGGAACGCATTGCCCGAAGGCGAGGTCTCCGAACAGGAGATCATCGACAGCCCGTGGGTACAGCGGCTGCGGCACATCCATCAGCTTCAGACGGCGTGGTGGGTTTTTCCGTCGGCTGAGCACATGCGGTTTCAGCACGTGCTGGGAGCAATGCACCTGGCGTCGCGTGTCATCGATGAATGGTACGAGTCGCTGGCGGCTGTCTGCTCGAACGTGCCCTCCCGCCCGTACGTTGAGAGTCTCGTGCGAATGGCGGCGCTGCTGCACGATGTCGGGCACGGGCCGTTCGGTCATTTCTTCGACGATCAGTATCTCGATCAGTTCAACATCACGCATGAGGACATCGGAGCGGCCGTCATCGAGCACGAACTCGGCGATCTGCTCCGAGGAATCCGGAGAAATCCGAGTGGCAGACTTGGCGCGCTGGAAGAACTCGATCCCCTGCAGATCGGCTGGTTGATCCGTCGCCCGCGTCCCGGCGCAGATACGGAAGGGCACCCTGACTGGCTGCAGAAACTGCGAGCGCTCTTCAGCGGGATCTACACGGTGGACAATATGGACTTCGTTCTGCGCGACGCGTATATGTCGGGTTACAACATCAAGGCGTTCGACATTTCACGATTGCTGCACTACAGCTTTTTCACACCGGCTGGCCTGACGATCCACTCGCGGGGACTACCCACGCTGGTCAACTTTATCGAGACACGGGCCAATCTCTTTCGCACGATCTACTTTCATCGGACGGTACGGGCGCTCGATCTCGCGCTTGAGGACGTCTTTGCCGAGACAATGCGGCATCTGTTTGAAGGCAACCCGCTGGAAAACCTGGCCGCCTACCGCCGCTTCGACGAGTCAACATTTCTGGTTGATGTCCGCCGCTGGGCCGACTCGTCTGATCCCGAGATCGCGCTGCTGGGGGCTCAATGGCAGGACATTCTGCACCGCGACGTTTCATGGAAGATGAGTTGCGAACGGACGATCAACTTTCACTCAGCCGCACACGCGCAGACGACGATCTTCTCCGAACCGGATCTCGTCGAAAAACGCCTGCGGTCAAAGCTGCCGGCCGATCTGCAGGACATCCCGCTGCGCATCGACGTCGCACGCCACTACCACCGGCCGAGTGGCCGACGACCGGCCGGCGGCCAGAATTACCTGCTCGATCCGGCGAATGATGAACCCGTCGAACTCAGTGACGACGAACTGTTCCGATCGCTGCCCGTCAGCTTTCTGATCTTCCGCGTCTACTCGCAGGATCACAGCCACGACGCCGCGGTTCATGCCGCTCTCAATGCAGTCCTCGGTGCGACGGTGGACTCGAAGACGAACATGTGACTGACGTCCGGGAACCTGCGCCGGATGACGGCAGAAGTCGCTTATTGGACGATCGCGGCGGTGTAGCTGACCAGGTCGCCTTTTTCACGAGCCGTTTCTGCCCAGATGGACTGATTACCCGATTTCCGGCACAGGTCAGGGAACGAGAAACTCGGCTCGTCGAGGAATCGCAGATGCTTTGAGGCGACTCCCATCGCCGTATCGAGCCGGTTGGTCCGCACGAGCAGATCGACCAGGACGTACGCGATCATCTGCTGATCTTCCTCGTCGGGATCTGCGGCGATCTTCTGCTCGAAGAAGCGGATTGCTTCATCGACGTTCCGTCCCTGCAACAGATTGAAATACTGCAGATGCCCCACGTAATAGTCGTCGAACGGTGGTTCGGCAGGGTACTGATACTGCTGTTCCAACTGCGCGCCGTACTGGGCGAGCTGAATGGCCAGGTCGAGTTCCGAACAATCGGCGTTGAGGAAACGGGCGAAGCGCACCACCGAGTTCAGATGCGAAACGTCGATATGATAATTGCCATCCTGAAACAGCCAGTCGCGTCCGAGAATCAGCTCACGCAGTGTCGGCTCCTTCGCGGACGGCGGCAGGGTCATACGTCGATCGACGTCGGATTTGACCGACGCAAGCAATTCGTCGTACAGATGCCGGACCATGATCTGCGCGGCACGGCGGCGGTCGTCTTCCGAAAAATGACCGATCGCCTGATCAAGTGCCGTGATTGTGTTGCAGGTCCCGTTGGACTGCAGCAGGTACTGCAGGCCACGGATCGGATTCGCACCTTCGTACAAGGCGATATTGATCAGCTCCTGCGCCTTGTCGTAATCGTCAGGCAGCGGCGTGTCTGCGAGGGCCTCCGCAACGGCGTCTGGCTCCTGGATCGTGCGGAAGTAAAGCCACGCTTCGTTGATCCTGCCATCGTCGAGGAACAGGCGACCAATCTCGCGGGCCGAGTCGATGTAGTATTTCTCGAAGTCGGGCCGCTGATCGGCCGGCACGTCGTCCAGTGAGGTCGGGCGCACAAGCGGGAGGTCGAGTTCCTGCTTCTTCTTCAACAGCAGGGCGTCAAAGAGCTTGTGATAGTTCTTCTCTTCGCGCAGAGTCCCGATCAGAAAATCGATCGCGGCCTGCGGACCGTCCGAGTTCTTCAGCTCGGCAATCCGGTCGAACGTCGACATGGCGGCTCCTGTCAGGCATCAGGTCGTGCGGCGGGCGGTGATTCAAGCCGCGGAGTATGCTGCCGCTCGGGCGGGAATGCAAAATAGCGCCCGAGAGTTGACGCGACAGTCAATCCTTGAGCGAATCGGATTCCGTTTTTCGACTGACGTTGCGGGCATCGCAACAACACGACCGAAAAGAGACAAACGGCAGCGTGGCACGAAAACAGAAAAACAAACAGCGAGTCGCGTTTCGCAAGAACCGCGGCAAACGCTCGCGACAGGGTAATTTGACGCGGGACGTTGACATTGCACGGACGGACGAGGCCGAAGCGGCGCGGATCGAGGATCTGCCGACCGAAGAACGGCTGTCCGGGAAAGGGGAACTGACTCGGAATCGAACGATCATCGTCGGCGACATTGACGGGACGACCGGTCGGTCGGTGCGGGAGATCGACGAGTCAATTGTGCAACGCGGTCGCGTGCTCTCGTCGGCGGGATTGAACTCGATCGTGCAGGCGGGAAACGGGCGATCGTTCGAATGTACCGTGCGGAGAATCGTCCGGACACTGGCTCGTGAAACGCGAAACGCCGTCGTCGCGGGAGACTGGGTGCTGTTTCAGCAACTCGACGACCAGTACGGTGTGATCGAACGCGTCGAACCTCGGCATAGCACGCTCTCGCGCGGCAGTCGGCGTCACGAGCACATTATCGTCTCAAACATTGATCAGGTCGTCATTGTGGTCTCAGCGGTCGACCCGCCTCTCAAGCCGAGTCTCGTAGATCGGTTCATTATCAGCGCTGCGAAAGGGGATACGGCTGCGATTGTCTGCGTCAACAAAGCTGACCTGATCGATCGAGCCGAACTGCAGCCGATTCTTGGGCTGTATGCGTCGCTGGGCTATCAGAGCGTGATGACCAGTGCCGAATCCGGTGAGGGGATTGAAACGCTGCGCTGGCTGCTTGTCGGCCGGCAAACGGTTTTCACAGGGCAGAGCGGCGTCGGTAAGTCATCTCTACTCAACAGGATACAGCCGAACCTGGCACTCGAAACGGGCAGCGTCAGTTCATGGTCGCATAAGGGCAAACACACGACCCGACGTGCTGTTCTGCTGCCGCTCGATTCCGGTGGCTGGCTCGTCGACACACCCGGCATTCGGCAACTTGGTCTTTGGGACGTCATCGCAGAAGAGGTCGAGGGCTTTTTTATTGAGTTCCACCCGTTCGTCGCCTTCTGTCGCTTTCCCAACTGCTCGCACACTCACGAAGCCGGCTGTCGCGTGAAAGATGCCGTCGAGTCTGGACTGATTTCGCATACGCGCTACGTGAGCTATTTGCGGATTATTTCGGGGCAGGAAGAGGAAGAAGCGTTGAAGTGAGTGCCAAATGCGGCGGGGATTGGCCAGCAGACAGTCGTGGAAGGCTCGACGGGCAGCGTGATCACGACGCAGGTCGGTGTTTGAAATTCACAAATCCTGTCTGACGATTGCCCCGAGTGACCGCTGCCTGCTCCCCTCTTCCTGTCAGACTTTTCCGATTCTACTGATTCTGCTGGATGTATCGGTTCAGAAATGCCGATTCAGTCGATGGAGCTGCTCTGTCGGCAGGCTGCCGAACTGGTGTCGAGCGCTGGGATCACTCGGGTTGACACTAAGTTCAAAGTGGTCCTACAGTTCCGGCTCGTATCCATCTCGGATTGGGCAGCTCCTCGGCACCGCTGGGCGGAGACTCAGTCGTGACGAAAAAAGATATTGTGAAGGCGATCTCTGAGCAGATTGGGATGACCCAGCTCAAGACCAAAGAGATCGTGCAGAAGACTTTTGACGCGATCATCGACACGCTGGTGCGTGAAGAGCGGATTGAGCTGCGGAACTTCGGCGTGTTCGAAGTGAAGAAGCGAGCGGCCCGTAAGGCCCGCAACCCGCGAACCGGTGATCGGGTCGAGGTCCCGGAAAAATACGTCGTCACGTTCAAACCCGGTAAGGAGATGGAGGAACGGGTGAAGCTGCTGGAGCAGCAGAAGGCGGAAGAGAAGGCGCAGGCAGCAGCCATGACAGCCGCCCGCGCCGCAGCAGCTCAGTCGCCGACTTCTACTTCAGTCCTGCCACCTGCTTCGACACATCCGCAACCGACTGTTTCACAACCACTTCCGTCAAGCCCACAGAGTTTGTCGGCGAGTCCACATCAGGATTCCCCTCCGTCTTCCGGATCGGGTTTCTGACGATTTCTGAACCGCAGGGATTCGCGGTCGGAAAACTCCCAGTCAATTTCTGTCTGCTTTCGCCAGCTCACGGAGGAGTTCCATGCGAAAGTCCATGCTGTCATTGATTCTGGCCGCAACCTGTGCCGTCCAGATTGGTTGCGTCGTCCCGATCTATTCATCATCGGCAGATCAGCGGACCCGGCAGCTCATCTACGTCTCAGAGAGCCTGCGCCATATTAACGGGATTTGGGAGCGGATTTGGGGACTCGAACTCCCCGATCTTGCCACCCCGTATCGAACGCATGGCGGCGTGATCTGATCGGCTCTGCCGTTCTGCTTTGATCGGGGAACTCCGTGCGGTTCCTGACCAGCCAGTTTTCTAATCGGGCAAGCCGACTCCCGAGTGGCGAGTGCGCTCAGTCTGCGCAACTTATTTCAATGATGTGTGTTGCAAGGCAGAGCCGGCTGACAGGTATGCTGGCTCGATGCAGGTTTCTGCAGAATCTGTCTTTGATATCGCTGACTCTGCTGCTTTTCGTGGAGCATCTGCTTTCATTGCGGGTCGCTGCTGCAGACGACTGGGTCGACTTTCGACAGACAGGACGTTTCCTGGTTCGGTCAGAGTTTCCGATCGGTGGTGACGACGAACTGGCTGAGTTCCTGCGGCATCTCGATCAGCACGAAGCCGATCTTGTGGCGACACTGCGGCTCAAACCTTCCGACCAGCCGATTGTGATCAATCTGTTTACGAGTCGCCGTGGCTTCCTGAGGGCGATTCGCTCGGTCGCCCCGGAAGCGACGAATCGCCGGGCAGTATTTGTTCGAGGTGATGACGCAGGACGGGTTTACTGTTACCGCCATGGGGAACTGCTGACAGATTTGCGGCACGAGCTGACTCACGCCATCCTGCACTCAATGTTGCCCTTTCTGCCACTGTGGCTCGATGAAGGACTGGCTGAGTATTTTGAGACGCCACCGACTGAGCGGGCATCCGGGCATCCCAGTCAGCAACGCGTCGCACTGGCGGTGAAGTTCGGGCTGACATGGCGACCGAATCTGACAAAGCTCGAAGCGAAGAACGAACTGTCAGAAGTGAGTCTGGCGAGCTACCGGGAAGCGTGGGCCTGGGTACATTTCCTTTTGCATGGCCCTCCGGAAGTGACGCAACTGCTGCAGCGTTATCTGCTGACGATTCAGGCTGAGCAGCCGCCGGGGCCGTTCAGTGCTCATCTGCGTCAGGTCGTGCCGGACCCGGAACGGGCGCTGACCACCCATCTCAAAAACTGGAAATAGCTGGAGTTCGCTGACTGTGCGCGTGATCCCGGTATTGGATCTTCTGAACTCGGTTGTTGTCCGCGGAGTGGGCGGGAGACGCGACGAATATCGTCCCATTGAGAGTCGTATTGCGGTGTCGTCGAATCCGCTCGACGTCGCGAACGCATTTCGTGAGCAGTTCGGCCTGAGCACGCTGTACGTCGCGGATCTCGATGCCATTCTGCGCGGCGAGCTGAACAGCGACGTGCTCTGCGAGCTGGCTGGCGAGGGCTTCGAGTTACTCGTCGACGCCGGAATTCGGAACGCTGCTGACGCGGACATGGTTCTGGCGGCCGGAGCGACTCGCGTGATTGCTGGACTCGAAACCTGGCCGCTGCTCTCGTCGCTGGAGATGCTGACTTATCATCTTGGGCCTGAGCAGCTTCTCTTCAGTCTCGATTTGAAGGCCGGGCGGCTCGTGCGGACGTTCAAAGATCTGATTGGAGACGAGCCGATGGATGTCGCCGCCGCGGTGCTGGAAGCTGGTGTGCAGCAGATGATCGTGCTCGACGTTGCTGCAGTTGGGATGAGTGGCGGAGTGCCAACGTTGCCGCTCTGCCAGGCAATTCGTGAATTTGCACCCAGGTCGCAACTGATTACTGGTGGAGGAATTCGGTCAGCAGACGACCTGAGCACGCTTCGTGATGGCGGTATCGACGGCGTCCTGGTCGCCTCTGCCCTGCACGATGGATCGATGACGGCAGGTGCTGTGCGCAACTTCTGACAGGTTTGGCGCCGCTGCAAGTCCTCGGGGCAAAGCCTCGCCCGAAACGTACCACCAGTCTCAATGAACTCAGGGGCGGCCGACGACTATTGGCGACAGTGATTTGCAGGCTGGTCCTTATTCGGGCCTGATAAGGATGTCTGGACGCGAGAGATTGACGCCTTTGACATCGATGTCGATCCGCGGCCAGTTTTCCATGCGGGTTACAATCGACAGTCCATCATCAGCGATCAGTACCGTATCACTCGACAGAGCCGGCCCGATGGACGAGTGCCAGTAAATGGGGACACCGGCCTGGAAGCGATATTCACTGCGGGGCACGATGGGAACCTCGCACAGTTCGTATCCGGTGGCACAGCCCTGATCCGCGAAATGCCACTCTTCTGTGTGGCCATACTTTTCATAAATCCGCTCGATGCGGTTCCAGGTCTCGTAGACCTCCCATTCCCGCCGCGAAAAGAAGATGCCGGTCGATTCGACGAGCAGGCTGTCGAGATGTGCCGCTCGAAATTCTCTGGATGGCGTTCCGAAGCTGACGGTCCGTGACGCTCCGACATGCAGTCCATTCCGCTTCGCAATTGCTGTCAGCGTGCAGAAGCTTTCGATTGCTGCCTCACCGTAACTCCAGTGCCGGTAACGTTCGCCCTGACCGTCGGCCCAGACCTGAATGCGGACCGGCGTCAAACGATGGCGCATCAGGCGGTGGGCGATCTGGCCTGCGACTTCGGCTTCGGTTTCCCCACGCTGGAAGTTGCGAGCGGTCGCTTCGATCGCGTGCGCGAGCATTTCGCCGGTCCGCGCCAGCGACTTCATTTCGCAATCCGCCAGCGGCAACCGCATCCCGGCGAGTTGCGGCGAGATATCGGGGCAGTTCTCGTACGGCTGATCACAGGCCACATTGCGCGACCGGCAGATGTCGCTCATCAGAACTTCCCGACCTTCAGTCCAGACGCGCTCCTTAAGCTGAAAGCCGAGACCGGGGATCTGTCGATCGAACAACTGGCCGGAGTCCGTATTCCGGGACAGAACGACCCGGGCATCCGGCGTGATAAACAATGCCGAGGTCACGTCGTTCCAGCTTCCGCGGGTCGAATCGCAGCCGACGGTGAACCAGGCGAAATTGGACGGCCGGGTCAGCAGAAGTCCGTCAAGTCCCTGCTCGCAAATCAGGTCGCCGAGCATCTGGTGGCGCGTCTCGATCAGACTGGCACGCTCGATATCAATCGCGTGGAACTCCCCCGATGATGCAAATCCGGAAAGAAGATCAGCCGTCGACATGCCGCGCCCTGCTCTGTGGTCTCTCGCCAATCGTGCTGCGGGAAGGATACCAGTCTCCCATCAGCACAGATACGATTTTCGCGATTTCCCCGGTTTTTGCGGCAGTTCCACCCGACTGGATTCAGGTTCTATGGCGGAACATCCGCGTGAAACGCTCATCGAGTTTCAACTGTCTGGACACTGCCTGAGCACCACCTGGAATATTCAAATGGCGAGAAACGAGTCCGATCGTGAGGACCTGATTCGCGAAGCGCAGGGATTGCCGGACCGTGCCGAATGGCAGGTGCCTGGTGAAGCAGATCCGGTCGTGACCGGTGTCAAACGTAACGGCAGTCTGTGTCTGTATCTGGGCGCCGATCCTGTCTATCAGTTTGATCAGGAAGGCCGACTGAGACGTGCATACGTCGCCGGTTTTCTTTACCGGACTCAGGGGGACACGCTGGCACGGATTTATCGCGAGCGGACCGAAACCGAAACGACACTTGTCCGGCATGACCTCGACACTGGCGAGCTGGATGCGTTTCTGACATCAATGACGAATCGTCTGCAGGTCCTGCGCGATGAACTGGCCAATGGCCGGGCCACGCTGCTGCGATCTGTGGAACGCGATCCACTTGCCGGTCTGCCGGACTTCTTAACGCTGATCGACGAAACGCTGGATGCCGCACCTGTGCTTGCTCCGGCAATTCCCGGTCGCGACATTTGAACTGTCGCAGTTCACTCAGCCCGCTGGTTCGCTGTTGCCTCGACGGCGAGCTGACTAGACTCGGACTCCCGCGACGTGCCCGCTGCCTGCCTCCATAGACGTCCTGCCGCTCGAATTCTTCAGGAGATGTTGCCATGCCTGCCGTTTTTCGACTGTCGATCTGCTGTCTGCTGTCTGCTGTTGCCGGGCTTGTATCGCCGTGCCTGACAACGGCTGGTGAGATCTTTCCGGACGAGGCACTGGAAGCGGTCATCAAGGACGTACTGCGAAAGCAGGGCAAAGAAGAGATCAAGGAAGAAGATCTGAAGAACGTTTTTCAGGTGGCGGCGAAGAAGAAGGGCATCAAATCGCTCGCCGGACTGGAGAAGTGTACGAGCCTGGTGCTGATTGACGTGGCAGGGAACGAGGTTGAAGACCTGACTCCGCTGGCTGGCCTGAAGAATCTGCAGTCGGTCGACCTGTCGGGAAACAAAGTCAAAGACGTCAGCGCACTGAAGGAACTGGCGAAAATCCAGTATCTGCAGCTCGAAGGGAACGAGGTTTCCGACGTCGCACCTTTGGAAGGTATCAAGGCGCTGCAGGCTCTGTACCTCTCGGGCAACAAAGTTGCTTCGCTTGAACCGATCAAGGATCTGCCGAAGCTGTCGTCGCTGTATCTGGAAGGAAATCAGGTCAGTGATCTGAAGCCGCTGGCTGGCTTGAAATGGCTGGCGAATCTCAATTTGAAGGGGAATCGTGTCGAGGATCTCGCTCCACTGACCGGGTTGACCGAACTGCGATTCACGTTTCTGCAGGACAATCAGATCAAGGACTTCGGGCCGCTGATCGAAATGGCACGCAAGGATGCCGAGGGTGAAAAGCGGTTCGCTCCGTACTGGAAGCTGTACCTTGATGGAAATCCAATCGACGCCGCCAGACGCGATCAGCAGATTGCCGAATTGAAGAAGATCGGCGTCCGCGTCAACTGGATGCCGAAGAAGTAACTCGCACCAGTTGCTGCCGTAACGGCTGAGGTAAATGCCGCCGCTGGCTTTCAAGTCGGCCGGTTCTGTCGATTATCCGACCGTGAACTTCAGCCAATTGCGAAAAGTTGCCGCAGAACTACTGCGCCCGTACGGCGCGGCGTCACACTTCGACTGTTGGAATCCGGTGATGTCTGCCGGGTTCAGTGGACTCCGCAGCGAGACACGGAAGCGGCGATTCAGTGAGCAGACGTGACGACCCGAAAAGTCTGACATTCAAGACACTGGCTGAGAGTGCATCGACAGAAGCGTCGGATGCTCTGCTTGCCGCGCTGAACAGCGGGGACAAGCCGTGTCGGTGTCTGGCGTCGCAGGCAATTATCGAGCACCGCAGTCAGCTCACTATTCTGAATCTGATTCGCGAGGTTGACACACTGCGGGACGATGTGTGTGTAGCCCTCTCGCGTGAGCCGGAACGGTTCACGGCACCTCTCAGGCAATGCTTTCAGCGCGGCGACAAGTACGAACTGAGAAACGCGATTGAATTCGTGCGCCGCTGCGGCTGTATCGGGCATTTTTCAGACGTTCTGGCACAGCTCGAACACTGGGACGGGGACATTCGGGACGTCGCGTCAATTGCGATTCGTCACCAGGCCGAAGAACTGGCAATGCGGTTGCTCACCGACGACAGCTCTTATCTGCCGGGCATCGACTTTGATCATGCCCGAGTGCTGCGCATCGAACTGCTGAGCGAATTGAGTCGTTCAATTTTTCAGTTTGATCGGCTGATGAACCCGGTCCCGGCGATCGATGCGATTCTGATTCTAGGACGCCCGGACGAAGAGGAGGTCAAAAGTGTTTGCTCGAAATACGGCGCTGACTGTAAGGAGATAGTTGCCGAGTCGCTGTTGACCCTGAAGTCGAGGCCGATCTTTGAGACGATCTGTGAGGCGCAGAAGCTGCTTGCCCCGATGCCGGTATTTACAGACGCTCTGAGCAAACGCGATGACCAGGAATTCGTACTGTCGCTGCTGACGTGGATGCCGCGCCGCATAACGAGCTGTCTCGAAGCCAACATCAAACGTGCCGGAGCGTTGCCCTGGCTGACGACAGAACATCCGACGCTGCAGCAGATCCCCCCGTCACTGCATGATCGTCTGATTGCACTGCTGAACTGCACGAGTCTCGAACGCGACGACAAGAACGACATCAAGAAGTGGGTCGTCCGGCATTCGAGTGGTTCCGGCCGGGCGGCGGCTTCAGACGTTTTGAACTGGCTGCCACACAAAGAGGTGCAGCACATTCTGTACAATGCCCTGGTCGACGCGGATAACGACGTCGAAGCCTGGGCGACTCAGCAGTTGCGCTCGCAGAAAGTGCCTGACACGTTTCAGCATCTGCTGCAGCGGCTTGACTCCGAGCGGCCGCAGGTCCGCGATGCCGCTCGCGAAGAACTGGCCAGTTTCAATGTCGAGCGAGTCTTCGATCTGTTTGAATCACTGCCTCAGTCGACTTGTCATCGTTGCGGTCAGTTACTGCAGAAAATCAATCCGCATGTTCTGGATGAGTTTCGCGAGGAACTTTCGCACGCGTTTCACTGGCGCCGCGTTCGGGCGACGCGGGCAATTGGTGAACTGGGCCTCGTCGATGAGCTGCTGCCATCGCTCACGGTGCTGCTGGAAGAACCCGAGTGGTCGGTCCGGCGAGCGGTAATTGAGGCGTTGTCGAAAAGCGATTCGCCTGCAGCACTGCAGGTCATCAGCAGTATGGCCGGTGACGAGCAGCGTCAGGTTCGCGAAGCCGTCCGCGAAGCGTTGCATCGGATCGAACAGCGTCAAAGGCCGACGGAGCAGACGCTGGCAGCAGAGCCGTCTGCATGAGAGGAATTGTAATGTTGAGTAAAGTTTCTCTGTCCGGGATGCTGGAGATTGCAGTGGTGGATCTGCCGTTGCTGGCTGTCATTTCGCAGCCGGCATGGTGGGTGATCGGCCTCACCATGACGACGCTGGCCTGCGGAGCCGTTTATGTCTGTCTGCGGACGCTGCGTGATCGATCGCTGACTCTGTCGTCGGCCGCGTCGGTCGATCGAACGCCGGTCCGTTCACCGTTCGACGAACTGGCCGAACGCCACGAACTCAGTTCTGAGGATGTGCAGTTGCTCCGCCAGGCTGCCACGCAGCTTGAACTTCCTTCGCCGGTTTTCCTTTTTGTTGACCCCGCGTTTCTCGATCAGTTTGCATCAGGCTGCGAGGTCGAGACGGGGGCTCACGCATTGCGGCAGCGGCTCTTTGGGGCAGATCCTGTCGAGACAGACGTTGAATCTGGCGGAGAAATTGAGAACGTCAGCGCCGTTCTCGACAACGTCGTGACAAATCTGCTGAGCGATCTCGACACGATCGAAACCGCCGATACAGAGGCGGCTGACGAACCAGCGGTTCTGCAACCTGTTCAGTAGATGTAGCCTCCGCTCATCCTGCAGGTGTTTAAATGCGTTCGATACCGCGTCGAATGCCGGCGTCAGCATCCGGGCTTACTGGATTCAGTTGATTCGGATTTGTGCAAAGCTCCGGATTCACTAAGTTGTGCGTCGAATCGAAGCTCCCACTTGGGAAGTTCGGGGCACATCAAGGCGGGCCAGAGATTCGCCGCCGCATTCCGGAGACGGCACACAGGATGACTGAGAGTCCCGCTTATCAGTTTCAAAACGGAAAGCGTTTCGCAGTTCTTGAGTTCTATCAGTCACTCGCCAATTGCCGCTGGAGCGACATCGAGCAGATCGGCGACGATCTGAAGGCACAAATCAGCACGCTCGCGCATCCCGTGTTTCTGCTTGATCTGACGCGTCTGGAATTCATGGGCAGTTCGATCGTTGCGTTGATCGTCCGGCTCTGGAAGGCGACACAGGAACGCGGCGGCGGCATGGTCATTGTCAACTCCAGCACGATGATCAACGAAGTGCTGGAAATTGCCGGACTGACACAGGTCTGGACCGTCGTGGAGTCACGCGCTCAGGCTGAAGAGCTTCTTTCAAAGCCGCCCTATTACGTTGTCGGTCAGGCTCGATCGGTCTATCTGCTGGCGGTGCTCGGCTGGGTTGCGGCTGCTGGTACGGTCTTCGGGACGGTTGTTCTGCAGCGCGAACTGAACGTCGTTGATGCTGGGACTGCCAGCCTCATTGTTTACGGAAGCGGAGCAGTTGCTGCTCTGTGTGGATTGATTTCTCTGATCACCGCTCGCGGCGTCTGGCGGTTGCTCGGGCTGCTGTTGCTGCTGATTGCCGGGAGTCTGATCGGTGTCGCTGCGATGAGTTGACTGCCTGGCAGGGACGGAAGGAAGCCTCGCAGGGTGACGCTTGCAAATAGCAGAACTGGCTGAATGACAAGACTCGAAAACCCGGTTGCCTGGGATCGGTATTTCAGGTTTTCGGTCAGAATAGACGATTGACGATTCACAGCTTCGAGACCAGCCGTCAGGAGGCACTCATGGGAACGGAAGCGAGTCAGGACACCGTCGCCACAACGACCACCCCCGCTGACAGCACAAGTCACAGTCAGCGACATCTGGAAATTCGCCAGAGGGCACTCCAGGAAGAGCTTCGCGAACTGGTCGACGTTGTCGGGCCGGGTCCGCTGGTCGACCTGCTGCTCGAACGGGCGTTTCAGCTCAACGCGACGGATATCCATTTCGACCCGACTCCGGTTGGTCTGCGCGTCCGACTCCGAGTCGACGGGATGCTGCACGACGTCCTGGAACTGCCGCAGAATCTGACGGCACAAGTGGTTTCGCGGCTCAAAATCATGTCCGGCATGGACATTACCGAGCGGCGTTTCGCTCAGGACGGTCACATTTCGCAGGCGGTGCTCAAGCATAAGCGAGACGTCCGCGTCGGTGGTGGCCCGACGATTTACGGTGAGCGGTTGGTCCTGCGACTGATGCCGGACGACGACCAGTTCACGCAACTTGATCAGCTCGGCTTTGAAGCGGATCAGCTCGAACGCGTCCGAAAGATGGTCAACATCCCATACGGGGTTCTGCTCTCGGTCGGTCCGGTCGGTTCAGGTAAGAGCACGACGATGTACAGTTGCCTGACTCTGCGGAACCGACCGACGGACAGCGTGGTCACGATTGAAGATCCCGTCGAGCGGCATCTCGACGGCGTCAATCAGATTCAGATCGACCCGAAGATCGATTTCACGTTCGTCAAAGCGCTCCGCGGTGTGCTGCGTCAGGATCCGGACGTGATGATGATCGGCGAGATCCGCGATCCAGAGACCGCTCAGATCGGCGTGCGTGCGGGCCTGACCGGCGTGACAGTTCTTTCGACACTGCATGCGAGTGACGCACTGGCGACGATCGACGTGTTCCGCGAACTCGGTGTGCCACCAATGTTTATTGTTGACGCCGTCAAATGTGTCATTGCTCAGCGACTGCTGCGGCGCATCTGTCCCGAATGCCGGGAGACGTACAAGCCGGATGAGATGGCACAGGCGGCACTGAAGCTCACGCCGGAAGAGGCTGCCACTGTCGAGCTGTCGCGAGGACGTGGCTGCGACAACTGTTTCTCGACCGGCTACTCCGGCCGTACGGGCGTGTTCGAGGTCTTTTCGATGACTCCAAAACTGCGGCAGGCCGTGTTGCGACACAGCGGTCAGGATGATCTGCGCGAGATCGCCATGAGCGAAGGCCTGGTCACTCTGGAAGAGGCCGCACGGCACAAGGTTCTGCGCGGCGAAACGTCGCTGGAAGAATTCTTCCGCCTGCTCACGGCGTTTTCGATCTGACCTGTCATCGTCACCAGCCCGTAACATGTCGAATCTAACTGGTGGGAAAGCCCGATTGAGTGATCGGGATGCGCGTGTGAACTGAAGGAGCGACAGATGTTGCGAACTCGAATTGCGCAGGTGCTGAACGAATCGCAACCTGGCGAGATTGTGAACGTACGGGGCTGGGTGCGTACGCGACGTGACTCGAAACAGGACTTTTCGTTTCTGGAAGTGAACGACGGCAGTTGCTTCAAGGGGCTCCAGGTTGTCGTCGACTCCTCAGCCACCGGCTACGACACCATTAAGGACGCGACGACTGGAGCGAGTGTCTCGATCACCGGCGAAGTGAAAGATTCGCCGGGCAAAGGGCAGCGAGTTGAACTGCAGGCCTCCGAGTTTTGCGTGCTCGGTACCGCACCGGCCGACAGTTATCCGCTGCAGAAAAAGGGACACAGCTTTGAGTTTCTCCGGGAGATCGCCCATCTGCGGCCGCGTACGAATACGTTCGGCGCGATCACGCGCGTGCGCAACACAGCGGCGACGGCGATTCACGAGTTCTTTCAGTCGCGCGGCTTCTACTACATCCAGACGCCGGTGATCACGACCAGCGACTGCGAAGGTGCCGGGCAGATGTTTACGGTCACGACACTCAACCTTGAACGCATCGCCGAAATTCAGACGCAGATCAATTACGCGCAGGACTTTTTCGGCAAACACGCCTCACTGACTGTCAGCGGGCAGCTCGAAGCGGAAATCTTCGCGTGCTCGGTCGGCGACTGTTATACGTTCGGACCGACGTTCCGCGCGGAGAACTCGAACACGACCCGCCATCTCGCCGAGTTCTGGATGGTCGAACCGGAGATGCCGTTTTACGAACTCACTGACAATATGGAACTCGCCGAAGCCTTCATTCGGCACGTGATCGGCGCGGTGCTCGAACGCTGCGGCGACGATATGGAATTCTTCAATCAGCGAATCGACAAGACCGTACTCGACACGCTGCGGAACATCACCGAGAACGACTTCATCCGCCTGCCGTATACCGAAGCCGTCGACCTGCTGCTGCAGAGTGGTCAGAAATTCGAGTACGCCGTCGAGTGGGGTTGCGACCTGCAGTCCGAACACGAACGCTGGCTGACCGAGCAGCACTTCAAACAGCCGGTCATTCTGCACGACTATCCGCGGACGATTAAGCCGTTCTACATGCGCTGTAACGACGACGGGAAAACTGTCCGGGCAATGGACGTGCTGGTGCCGCGCGTGGGCGATATCATCGGCGGCAGCCAGCGTGAGGAACGTCTCGACGTCCTCGAAGCCCGCATGACCGAATGCGGACTCAACCCACAGGACTACTGGTGGTATTGCGATCTCCGCCGCTACGGCACCGTCCCGCATTCGGGCTTCGGCCTCGGTTTCGAGCGACTGATTCAACTCGTCACCGGAATGCAGAACATCCGCGACTGCATCCCGTTCCACCGAGTACCCAAGAGCGCCGAGTTCTGACGAAACTCGTTCCTGCGCTCCGACTGAGAACGCACGCCGGACGCTCTGCGTCCACCTTCACAGACTCGATGCGGAGCGTCGGAAACAGCGTGCCCACACAGAGTATAGGCGCGAGGTCTGGAAATCGACGCTGAGCGCGGACACGGCGGGCCTCTGGACTGCTCTACTCGCAGTACGCGAGCGCCAGCAGGGCGTAGGCTGTGACGAGATTCGGGTCGCCTTCGTACCAGCGATCGGCTTGATTGACCCAGCTTCCGTTGGGCTTCTGCGTTGACACAAGTTTGTCGACGAGTTCCTGACGCCAGTTGTGTTTATGGCCATCCGCGTCTTCGAGTTCATCGATCTGCAGTACGGACAGCGACTTCGCGAACGTGTGGTAGTAGTAGAACAGGCCCTGCAGCCCCATGCCGGGGTTTTCGTTCAGCGCGTAGAACTTCTGAATCCACGCAAGCGCGGCTTTGACTCGCGGGTCGTCCTTTTTCACCCCTGCGTAGATCATGCTTTTCAGGCCGGCATACGTCATGCTCGCGTAAGATCGCAGTCCGCCTGTCGCCGTCATGCCGGCCTGGGACGAACCGCCAGCCGCGGGCGAGTAGTAGAAGCCGCCATCGTTGACCTTCGCGGCAAATGGCGTGTTGTTGTGCTCGGACTCAAGGTTCTGACAGCGCGAGACAAAGGTCAGTGCTTTCTGCATCGCCGGATCGTCTGCCGCGACGCCAGCCGATTTGAGTGCTTCCATCAGGAACGTTGTGTTGGACAGGTCCGGCCGCTGATGGCCACCGTAGCCGGCGCCTCCGAAGTAAGGGTCTTCCGGCTTTTTGTCTTCGTCTTCGTCCCACTGCAGACCGCGGAGGAACTTCTCGGCCTTGTGGATCGTGTCGTCATACCGGCCGTCCGTATTCGCGGCGACGAACGCCAGCAGCGCGATGCTCGTTTCGTAATTACGGTGTGTCGACTTCGCGTAGTAGATGCCGCCGTCTTCGTGCTTCAGCGATTCCAGAAACTTCAGTCCGCGAGCGACCGAAGCGTCATCAGCAGGAACGCCGCTTTCCAGCAGCGAGTAAACGGCCAGACCGGCGATGCCCGGAATGTTGGGCGACGTCCAGCTTCCGTCTGACGCCTGAGCGACTTTCAGAAACTGCACGGCTTTCTGTCGAGCCTGCTGGATCATTGCAGGATCGGCTCCGTCAGCAGCGGAAGTCACGACGGAGGCAGAGGTCAGCAGACTCGACACGCAGAAGACGCAGATCAGGCAACGCGACAGCGATTTGATGGCAGGCATGAGAGGGCTCGTTGAATACTGGGACAGGTCGTCGGAACTCAGAGAAACTAATGAAGAGACTATCTGCTTACAGCGACGCGCTGGCGACTTGCGATCCGGTGAAATCTCCGCCGCTTCTGGTCAACAATTCGCCACTTCGCCGTAATGCCGCTCGCGGACTGAATGAGTCAGTGCCTGACAGTTCGAGAGAACTCTCGGTCGTTATTCTTCGACAACTTCGGTTTCCTGTTTCTTGTCGGTGGCGGCAGCGGCTTCGTCGCCTTTTGTTTCGGCAGCCGATGCGGCGCTATCGTTCCGGGCAGCTTCATCTTTGTGACCGTCACTGCTGGCGGCGCCCTTTTTGTCATCTGCGGCGTGATCGTGGTCAGCATGCACCGCGTCACTATGTCCGTCCGCGTGGGCGTGATCAGCATGATCATGGTCCGCGTGGTCGTGGTGATGGTGAACGGCGCCTTTGTAATCCTTGCCGTTGAGCGTGAAGTGCAGGTTCGCGCCTTCGGAGTGCTCGTGGAATTCCTCCACGATCTCTGAGTTTGTCAGTGAGAACCGCGAACTCTGGCCTTCTGGTTCGCCATCGAGCGGTGCCGCGGCAAGTGTGAAGTCCTCAGATTCGTCGCCGTGTGCGAAGCTCAGGGTCAGATCGGTCAGTGCGACCGGGTGAGCCGTCTTTGCGTCTTCGCCGAGCAGGTAAACATCGAGCTTGCCCGTTCCTTCGTCGAAGACAACTTCCGCATGAATACTGTGATCGCCGAGTTCGACGAGATCGCCGCCGTTCGGGCCGTGAGCGTGCGCGTGATCATGGTCATGCGAGTCCGCCGCGGCTTTCGCAGCTTCCGGCGTGACCTGCTGATAATCGCTGCCGCTGTCAGCACAGCCGAGCAGGCCGACGCTGATTAGAGCGGCGGAAATCAGTTGCAGCGTTCGTTGCGTTTTCATCGGGTCGTCTCCTGAAACAGATGTCTGCGTATGATCGCTGTCGACACGTGCCGCCAGCGCAAAAAGTTTGGAAACGGGAGTTATAACTGCTGGGGAAGGGGATGGAACGGGATGAACCAGTGGAGTCGGCAGCAGGGGGGGCGGAGGCCGGAACGGGCTTGATGCGACTTCGCTGGTACGGGCGAAGGCTTTACGATCTGCCGTAGAACTGCCTGCCCAAATCGTCCGGCTTTAACGCGACTTTCATTGCGACCAGGAAGAATTCATGCCAGATCCGTTTGTGTCGCGACGTGAATTCGGTTTGAGTCTCGCCGCACTGTCTGCGCTGGCTACGGCAGCGTCCGCTCAGGGAAAAACATTGCCAGGCGAGGCTGTTGCGGATCACTCGAAGCCGGCGAACAAGACTCCACCTGCAGATGCAGAAGCGGGAGATAAAACGAATGCCCCCTCCGAATTGACGCCCGGATCTCAGGAAGTCCCGGAAGCCGTCTGGATGCTTAGTCTGATCCTCAAGCGTTATCCGGACGAACGTCTGGACGAGGCTGCGCTCCGCGGAATTCTCAGCGACATTCAATCAGATCTGCGGCGGTCGAAGACGCTGGCGGAGTTTCCACTCGACAACGCCGACGAGCCGGGGCTCGTGTTTCGGGCGTTCGACGGCGAGTGAGTGAAAAGCAAACCGGGAACAGCGGGTGGTCCGCTGTCAGTCTTCCAGTTCGACGTTCCAGTAGACCTCACTGACGAACTTTGACCAACTGTCAATGCGCACGCCCTGGGACGCGTAGAACGGTTTCCATTTCGGCTGAGCGGGGGCTTTGCGCAGCGGCATGTGCGCCTGCTCGGGAGTGCGGTCGGCCTTGCGCGAATTGCAGTCAACACAGGCGACGACGCAGTTCGTCCAGTTGGTTGTGCCGCCGTGCGACTTGGGCATCACGTGGTCGATCGTCAGCTCTTCGCTGCCTGGCCGGCGCCCGCAGTACTGACACGTGAAGCGATCCCGCTTGAACAGGTTACGGCGGCTGAACGCAACCGATCGCTTCGGCAGGCGGTCGTAGTGTGTCAGCGCGATGACTTCCGGAACCTTGAGTCGAAACGTCGCGCACTGGATAAACGGTTCGTCGGCTGAAGGCTCCAGACGCGTCCAGTCAGCCCACTCGTAGAGCTGGTAATCGTCCGGGTCGACAACGCGTGCCGAACCGTTCCAGAGCTTCACCAGAGTCCGGGCCACCGTCGCCACACTGACCGGTTGCCAGTTGCGATTCAGGACCAGAGTCGGACGTGTCAGCACTCCCGCCGTCATAAGCAAGCTCCTCAAATCAGAGACTCACAGACGCTGCCTGCGGAGCGGCACTGGGCGATCATCACGACCGTTCAGGGCGTCGGACCAACGGACAGCCGACCCGCAGGGACACGCACGATAATGCCCGGTTCGGCTTTTGTGGAGCGCCACATTTCCCATCGAGGCCCGGCTTCACGGCGAATTCACTGAACTTCTGGATTCACTCCGTGGCGCTGGCGAGGGAACGATTGATTTCTCCGCAGTTGCCATCGCAGTGCCCGGGAGCTTGATCAGGCTGCGGATCAGGACGAAGGCGATTACGGCGCAGACGGCCAGCGTCAGGAAGTTATAGCGCAGCATGCCCTCGTGAATCGTCACAAACCAGTTCGCCAGATCGGATTGCAGCCATTCCGGTGTCGACTTGCTCCACTCGGCGCCGGCCTGTCCATGAAAGACGGCCAGACTGTTGAAGATCAGATGGAACAGGACTCCCGGCAGCAGGCTGCCGCTGCGTACGGCGAGCAGTCCGAGTACGAGTCCCAGCAGCGTGGCGTTGAAGACCTGCTGTGGCACCATGTGGATGATCCCGAACATGACACTCGACAGGATGACTGCCGAGGTGACTCGGTTGCCGCGACTGAAGCCAGTCAGAATGAAGCCACGAAACGCAACCTCCTCGCAGATCGCTGGCGTCAGAGCGAAGACGGCGATGACCACGATCAGTGGCAGGTCCGTGTCGGACATTGCGGCGAACGCGACTTTGGCACTCTCCGGAAGTTCCGGGAAGAAGTGCTTCAGACTTGCCAGAACTTCAATCGCCAGGGGATGCAGCACGAGCGGCAGGACGACGGCCAGGCTCAGAATTCTCAGACTCGGCAGCGTCAGCTTCAGTGTTCTGCGGACGCTCGACGTCAGCAGCAGGGCCATCAGGATGGCGGGCGCGGCCATCAGGGCGAGCTGAGAAACGACCGCAAGCTGCATCACCTTCGTGCCGAGATTCTCCGGCGTAACGCCCGTGACAAAGCTGCCCAGAAACCGGATCGACAGAAACTGAAGCATCAGCATCAGGACAAAGCACGCCGCCGCTTCGCCTGATGTCGGAGTGGGTTCCTTCTCCCGCAGCATGTAGTGGAGCCATGCTTTCACGTCGAAGCGTTCCGCCTCGCGGAACAGCACGTCCTCGCTTTTGAACTGCTCGACCGCCCACCACAGGGCGATCACGCTGTAGCCGATGCTCGACATCAGCACCGGCAGGGCGAACACGAGGATCCCCGTGTCTCCGGGGTTGAGCAGCAGCGCCTTGAGCAGCAGCGTCGGACCGACGATCGGCATCGCGCAGTAGAACAGCGATGCCCCGCCTTCGGCCGACAGTTCGATCGTCGGTGACATCGAGAACATTGTCATCCCGATCGTGACCATGAACAGCGGCGTCAGATAGTGCTGTCCCTCTTTGTTGCTGCGGGCGAACGTCGCCAGGGCAAGGCTGATCGCACTGAAAAACGCCGCAAGTGGAATCAGCAGAACGATCATCCAGAACATGGCCATCGCAGTCGGCAGCGCGACATCGGACATGACGGGCGTCCCGCCGGATGCCCCGGACGCCGCCGACACGATGTACTGCCCCGTAAAGCCCATGCTGATCAGGTTGAGCAGTGTCGTCGTCATGCTGAAGAGCAGGACCGTCAGAAACTTGCCGACAACAATCTCCGATCGCGTCGCGGGGCAGATCAGCAGTGTCTCCATCGTCCCGCGTTCTTTCTCGCCAGCCGCGACGTCGACCGCCGGATAAAACGCTCCCGTCAGCGCCATGATGACCAGCAGCGCCGGGAAGACACGGCTCCACACGCTGGCGGCGATTTCGTCCTTACTGGCGACGTCGATGCCGACCAGGTTGACCGGATCCGGCACCGTCTGCGGCAGTCCGGCCTCGGCAAGTCGATCGCTGAGCAGTTGGCGCTCCCATTTCGTGATCGCTTCGAGCGTCCGTCGATAAGCGATTTCTGACTTATCATCGGCACGATTTCGAACGACGACCGGACGGAGAAGCGGCAGTTTGTTGAGTTCCTGACGCGCGGTCTCATCTCCACCAAGTAATGCGTTGACGCGGCGGACATTCTCTCCAAATCCATCCGGCACAAGCACGAGCACGTGCATTTTGCTGCCGGTAAACTCAGCCGCGATCAGTCGCGTCAGCTCGCGGTAGCGTGTTTCGAGCCTGGCGATTGCGGGCGGCATGGCTCCCGCCTGCCAGCCGTCAGCAAATTTTTTCTGGAGTTCGGCAGCCTGGACAGACGGCAGTTCGTCGAGCAGTTCGCGGTCCCAGGGGGCCAGCTTCGGCACGATGGCATTTCGCGCCGCGACGTAATTCTTCAGCCGTTCCGCGGTTTCCAGCAGTTCGGTCCGTGCGTCGTCGCTTAATCCGGACGTGCTCCCGGTATCGCCAGGCAGATCGGTCAGGACGTTGAGCTTTGTTGCTGTTACTGCATCGCGAAACCAGCGGGTTTCAAACCGGCCGTTTGCAATCAGCGTCGGCTCAGGTAACTGATCTGCACCCAGCACGACGACCTGCCGGGCTTCTTCCTTGACCAGCAGCGTCATCTGCAGCATCCCGACGCCGAGGCCTGGATACAGAAGCAGCGGCAGCACCAGCACCATGAACAGCGTCCGCCGATCGCGGAGCTGATCTCGCACCTCGCGAAGCAGAATCAGGCGGACGTTGCGCCAGGTGACATCCATTGGGGTAACAGTCCAGAGTCCGGTGTCGAGTATCCAGAGAAGTGAGTATTGCCACTGACTGCCAGTTGCTAACCGCTCGCCGCCGCCCGTTGCTCGCGTTCGTCAATCAACGCAAAGAACAGACCTTCAATCGAATCCTGTCCGTGTCGCTGGCAAAGGTCATCCTTCTGACCGATATCCAGAATCTCGCCGCGATGGATCACCGCCACACGATCACACAGGCGTTCCACCTCGGTCATGATGTGCGTTGAGAAAATGATCGACTTGCCGGCGTCGCGCAACTCCGCAACTGTGTCCAGGACGTTTCGAGCGACAAGAACGTCGAGTCCTGAAGTCGGCTCGTCGAAGATCAGCACTGGTGGGTCGTGAATGATCGTTCGGGCGATCGAGACCTTCTGCCTCATTCCAGTCGACATCTTCGAGCCCAGCATCTCCCGGAAGTCGTGCATCCGCAGCGTGGTGAAGACTTCGTCCATGCGCTGGTTGAGTTGCCCGCCGTCCAGGCCGTACAGCCGTCCGAAATACTCGACCATTTCCCACGCGGTCATGCGATCGTAAATGCCCGTATTGTTCGACATGAATCCGATGCGCGAACGAACTTCCTGCGCGTGAGTCACGACGTCGAAGCCGGCCAGAATTGCACGGCCGCTCGTTGGACGCAGGACCGTGCTGAGGATTCTCAGGCAGGTGGTCTTGCCGGCGC
>WGMU01000017.1 GCA_016124895.1 bacterium | reverse complement strand
CGCCGCATCAACTCGGAAAGCCGGCGGATGTTCATGGAGTCGTTTGAAGCGATCTCCGCTGAGTTCCGTGAACTGTTCCGCAAGCTGTTTGGCGGCGGCGACGGCGAGATCATTCTCGAAGACCCAGACGACGTGCTCGATTGCGGCATCGACATCGTCGCGCGTCCACCCGGCAAGGAACTAAGAAGCATCACGCTGCTGAGCGGCGGTGAAAAGACGATGACCGCCGTAGCGCTGCTGCTGGCCATCTTCAAAAGCAACCCCAGCCCGTTCTGTATTCTGGACGAGGTCGATGCGGCGCTCGATGACGCCAACGTCGAACGTTACGCCGGCGTGATTCACGAATTCAAAGAGATGACGCAGTTCATCATGATCAGCCATCGCAAACGCACGATGACCGTCGCCGACCGCATCTTCGGCGTGACGATGGAGCAGTCCGGCGTGTCGAAACGGCTGACAGTCAGCTTCGAGCAGGTCGGCGAGAACGGCGAGATCATCGCGAGCGGCTCGCAGGCCGCGTAGTACACATCCCGGAGATTCACGGGTTGGAAATCGGGGTGGCCGGGGTTGGAGCGAGGCACGAGCGAAACCCCGGGGCTTCCTTCGCAGGCTCAGTCCAGCCCCGGCCGCCCAATCAGCGACCCTGATTTCGCGGGCGCGTTCCATAAGAACGTGGCGGGAATGGCTTCCCTGAATCCCAGTGGCACGTGACTCCGCTGCGTCAGCCCGACAGGCATTCAACACCGCGTGCAGAGCTACTGCCCAGCAATCCGTTTCAGAAGCATTCCATTGTGCCTGCAGGCTGGAACGGACGCCTTTTTTTGACAGTGCATGGACTCGGTACACTCGGCATACATCGCCGGAAAGTTCCCAGGATCTTTCCGGGACCCGCATTTTGAGCCCGGTTGTCGCCCTGAGAGTGCGCTCGGGGAGAATTGTCTGGCCATCAGGATGTATCCCCATAAACCCGGTTCTGTTTCTTTGTGTCAATGTTGACGTGTGTAATTCAGTGCGTTTAGGCTCCCTGGCCGCGATCGCAACGATTGATTACTGCTGTTCGCCTCCATCGTTCGGCCAGGGCTCCCATGTCAGATACCACACGGATTCGCCGGTTGATTTCCAGCCTTCTTCGAAAGCCAGGCAGCCGCACGCGGACCTCTGGCGCGCATCGCGATGCCCGCTGTGAAATCCTGGAGACACGCACACTGCTGTCGGCAGTGGACGGCCTGGTCGGCGTTTCGTTCGATGCTGATACCGGCCGGCTCGCACTCGGGCCGAATGGTGAGCTGAGTGTCAGCGTTGATGATCAGGGTCAGGTGCTGGTCAATGGGTCGACAATCGAATTCTGGAATTCTGATCCTGAACGGCCTCCATTCAGCGGAAATGTCAAAGCTGACATGGTGCAATCGCTGATTGTGTCAGGCGGCGACGGGGACAACAGGATTGACCTGAGCGGCGTGACGGCCGCGGACTTCACCAGCCTGACAGGCGTCTTTGTCAGTGGCGGCGACGGCGATGACAGCATCATCGGCAGCGATTTCGACGACCGTCTGATCGGCAACGATGGGAACGACACGATCAGCGGTGGCGACGGTCACGATGCTCTGCTGGGCGGCGGCGGCAACGATTCCCTGTCCGGCGGCAACGGCAGTGACACGCTGCAGGGAAACAGTGGCCACGATGTCCTCTTCGGCGAGGGAGAAGGGGAGGGAACGGAGGGCGGTTTCGGGTCTGTGGTGATTATTACTGATCCAGCACTCGTTGCGCATCGGCCCGGAGATGACAGGATCGATGGCGGGTCGGGCAATGACCGACTGGAAGGCAATGGTGGTGATGACCGGCTGTCTGGCGGCGATGGTTCCGATCTGATCGACGGCCACAGCGGGAACGATCTCCTGCAGGGCGAGGCAGGCGACGACACACTGCGCGGGTGGCAGGGCAATGACACGATCTCCGGTGGTGATGGTGACGATGAAGCAGACAGCGGAGCCGACAACGATCTGGTTTCCGGTGGAGCGGGCAATGACACGTTGAGTGGTGGCCCGGGGACAGTCTTACTCGGGCCGACCCCGCCTCCCTACGGAAGAGGCGACGGCAGTGACACGATCGACGGAGGGGATGGGGATGACGACATCCTGGAAGCCACCGTGGCCTTCGGTGGTACCGGTGACGACACACTGACAGGTGGCGGAAACCCGAGCACCCTGCAGGGAGGCGAGGGCAACGACGATCTGTCCGGTGGCACCGTGATGGAGGGAGACGCCGGCGACGATACGCTGC
Organism: bacterium; assembly: GCA_016124895.1. GTDB lineage: Bacteria > Planctomycetota > Planctomycetia > Planctomycetales > Planctomycetaceae > JAPOLP01. The sequence continues at coordinate 69,221 of WGMU01000017.1, read as the reverse complement.
GCGGCTTCAACAGCAATGATTCGATCTCCGGTGGCGATGGTAATGACCTGATCACGGGCGCGAAGGGAAATGACACCCTCAGCGGCGGCGCTGGCGACGACACGATCACCGGAGACGATGGCGATGACCTGCTGACCGGCGACGAGGGTAACGACCGTCTGATCGGCAACGGCGGGAATGACACGATCAGCGGTGGCGACGGTCACGATGCTCTGCTGGGCGGAGGCGGTGACGATTCCGTTTCCGGCGGCAACGGCCACGACACGCTGCAGGGAAACAGCGGAAACGATGCTCTCTTCGGTGAGAGCGAAGGCGAGGGCACAGGCGGCGGATTTTGGAATACAGGTGGGTTCTGGAATATCACTGTTAGCACAGACCCAGCATTCGCTCTGCGTTTGCCTGGAGAGGCTGGAACAGGCCCAGCACCTGCTACGCAGCAGCCCGGAGACGACTGGATTGATGGCGGTTCCGGGGATGACCGAATCGAGGGCAACAGTGGCAATGATCGGCTGTCTGGTGGTGATGGCTCCGATCTGATCGACGGCCACAGCGGAAACGACTTCCTTCAGGGCGAGGCGGGCGACGACACGCTGCGTGGCTGGCAGGGCGATGACACGATCTCCGGTGGCGACGGCGACGACAATGCAGACAGCGGAGCCGGCAACGACCTGGTCTCCGGCGGAGCGGGCAATGACACGCTGCGCGGCGGCGCGGGGACAGTCCTGGACGACCTGACCCCACCTCCCTTCGGAGGAGGGGGGGGCAGTGACACGATCGACGGAGGCGATGGGAATGACGACATCCTGGAAGCCACGGTGGCCTTTGGTGGTGCCGGTGACGACACCCTGACAGGTGATGGATTCCCGAGCACACTGCAGGGAGGCGACGGCAACGACGATCTGTCGAACGGCACCGTGATGAGTGGAGACGCCGGTGACGACACGCTGTACGGCTCCACCACCGATGATTCGATCTCCGGAGGTGACGGCAACGACCTGATCACGGGCTCAAGGGGTAATGACACCCTCAGCGGCGGCGCTGGCAACGACACGATCACCGGAGACGATGGCGAGGACCTGCTGACCGGCGACGAGGGCAACGACCGTCTGATTGGCAACAGCGGTAATGACACGATCAGCGGTGGCGACGGTCACGATGCGCTGCTGGGCGGCGGGGGTAACGATTCCCTGTCCGGCGGCAACGGCCGCGACACCCTGCAGGGAAACAGCGGTCACGATGTCCTCTTCGGCGACAGCGAAAGTGCAGGTGCAGGGCAGTTCAACGGCCTGCCCATTCTGGTCATTGTCCCCGTGAATTTACTTGGTGGCGAGGATTTTGATCCATCCAGCATACCGCCGCCCGATGCGTCGCAACTGCCCGGAGACGACTGGATCGATGGAGGTTCTGGCGATGACCGGATCGAAGGCAATGGTGGTGACGACCGCCTGTTTGGCGGTGATGGCGCCGATGTGATCGACGGCCACACGGGGAACGATTTCATTCAGGGCGAGGCGGGCGACGACATCCTCCATGGCTGGCAGGGCAATGACACGATCGTCGGCGGCGATGGAAATGACCGCGTGCATAGTGGCGAGGGGGAAGATCTGGTTTCTGGTGGGGCTGGAGACGACGAACTGAGGGGAGCGGATTACATCTTCTCTGCATTCGGGGATCCGCCGTTCGGGGCTGGCTATGGTAACGACACAATTGATGGCGGTAGCGGCAACGATCGGATCTCAAATGCAAACGCTGCCTATGGCGGTTCCGGCAATGATACGCTTAGTGGATACGGCGACGATGCCACCCTTTCGGGAGGCGACGGGGACGACCGACTGATCGCCAACCAGGGCGACGGCCAGTGGCTGACCGGCGGTATGGGAAACGATACGCTCATCGGGGGCTACAGTGATGAGCGCCTTGAGGGCGGTGACGGCAACGATGTGATCACGGGAAGTCACGGCAACGATGTGATCGCAGGCGGTACTGGCGATGACAGCCTGAGCGGTGACGAGGGCGACGATACACTTTCAGGTGGCGATGGCAACGATTCCCTGCTGGGCGGTAGCGGAAACGATTTACTCGTCGGATTCGCCGGCAGCGACACGCTTGATGGGCAGGACGGGGCCGACACGCTGGTCGGTGGCTCTGGCAGTGGCAGCGATGCCGGGGATCAGTTTGTTACTGATCCCACGGACGTCCATGACGAGTTCTTTGCGATTGATCCCGCGCTGACGGCGCTGGACGCGTGACGGAACGCGGCAAAGTCTCCGGTATCGACCGACCGGCCGCTTTTCCGACTCCAGATGATCCGGCGGGCTGCTTCGTTGGACAGCGCCACTTGCAGTCGCCGTACCAGCACGAAGCGCAAGCGAGTGAATCACTTGCGCCAGAGATACACTCGCCTGCGCGTCGTGCTTGCCGTCGCGTGTTGTTCCTCAGAATGGCGCCGTCGAATTCGGAACGTGTCCGAAACAACTTTCCCTATCGAGGCTGCATTCAGCGCAAAGACGCAGAGGCTCAAAGGAACACAGCGTGGCGGAGCCGCAAGTCAGGAATTTCAGCCACAGATCAACACGGATTCACACAGATCGTTCAAGCAAACTGTGTCGGCCACACCTCGCGACCATGTGACTTTCGTACGGCGAATTCTTTGTCCGAAAAGCAGGTTGTTACTGGTGAGCAATGCAATGCCTTCGCGAATCTCTGCGACTTCGCGTCTTTGCGCTGAAGACCGGCTGATCGTACTGCGTCTTTCGGAAAGTTATTTCGGACGCTTTCCTTACGAAATCAGCTCCGGGATCGGCTTGCCCTTGTTGACGATCGGCGTCGGGCGACCGTTGAAGTCTTCGATGGTGATTGTTGAGCTGTCGATACCCAGGTGGTGATAGATCGTGGCGAGGAAGTCTTCGGCGCCGCAGATGTGCTCGATCGAGTCTTCGCCGCGGGCGTCGCTGGCTCCGATGAAGCGGCCGGTTTGAATGCCGCCTCCGGCCCAGATGTTCGAGAACGCTCGCGGCCAGTGGTCGCGGCCGGGCTGCTTTGTTCCAGCCGGCGCGCTGGCGTTACCCTCACCCGTGCTGGGCTGGTAGTTGATCTTCGGTGTGCGGCCGAATTCGCCGGTCACGACAACCAGAACCCGTTCGTCGAGACCGCGTTCGTAAATGTCTTCGATGAGCGCCGAGACAGCCTGATCGTAGGCATGCGAGCGGAACCGCAGGGCATCGAAGACGTGATGATTAACGGCGTGGTCGTCCCAGTTCTGCACGCGTCCGCAGAGTGGTCCGCGCAGGCTGCTCGTGACGACGTCAACACCGGCTTCGACCAGTCGGCGTGCCATCAGCAACTGCTGGCCCCAGGTGTTGCGGCCGTAACGGTCGCGCGTCCGATCGTCCTCTTTGCTGAGATCGAATGCGTACTTCGTTGCCGGGTTCGTCAGCAGCGTCATGGCCTGCGTCTCGAATTCGTCGAGCGCTTCCAGTTCGCCGGCCTGATCGAAGGCCCGTTCCAGTGTGTCGAGGTTCTGCCGCAGTGAGGCACGACGGCCGAGGTGCTTCACTTCGCGCTGGTCAGTCAGGCCGATGTTCGGTACGGAGAAATTCGGCAGGTTCGGATCACCGGTCACCGAGAACGGAGCGTACGCATCGCCGAGGTACGCCGGGCCGTTGTACGTGGCCGGAGCGTTGACGCCAACGTACGCGGGCAGCGGGTTGTTCCGCGGACCTTCCAGCGAACGCAGATAATTCGTGACCGACATCCAGTCCGGCAGCTTCGGTTTGGTTTTGTCGCGGATGTCGGGGTCGCCGGAGAGCATGCGCATACTGCCGGCGGGATGGCCGGGGCTGCCGTGCCGCATGGAACGCAGCACGGTCATCTTGTCCGCGATCTTCGCCTGCAGCGGCAGCAGCTCGGTGAACTGCAGACCGGGCACGGCGGTCGGGATCGTTGAGAACGGACCGCGGTATTCGCTGGCCGCATGCGGCTTTGGATCGTATGTGTCGATATGCGAGCAGCCACCGGGTTGCCAGACCATGATCACGGCGGTTTTCTGCTTTGGGGCCACGGCTGCGCTGGCCGCTCGCAGACGCAGAATGCCCGGCAGACTGAGCGTGGCGAAGCCGGACAGTCCCATGCGCAGAAAGCCACGGCGGCTCTCCGGACCGGGGCAGTGATTGGTCGTCGCGTTGAACGGGTGAGTCATTTCTGAGCCGCCTCTTCTGCTGGTTTGACGCGGATCGAAATCGGCGTCGAGACGATGATGTCGACAATGTCTTTCGGCTGAGCTTTGGCCGTTGCGTCTTTGAGTTGCTTATCGGCCGCGGCAACGGCAGCTTCAGCAGCCTTCTGTTTCGTGGCCGCCTCCTGAGCGGCCTGGTCGGCTCCGGCTTTGACGTCCTCGACGGCAGACTTCGCCGTTTCGGCGAGCGTTTTCGCCTCGGTGGTTGCTGCCGCCAGTTCTTCCTGAGCCTGCTTCAGCGCGGCTTCGGCCGCGGTGACCGCCTCCAGGTTGTATCGGTACTTCGCGACGGCGCTGCCATAAAAAGCGATCGTGTAGTCACCTGGCTGCGTCTTCAGGGCGCCCAGATCGAGCACGGCTTCCGAAGTCTCGGCCGTCAGCGGAACGTCGAATGCCGGGACCTTCTCAAAGCCGGCTCCGTAAGCATCGAGCGTGATGTTCGCGCCGGAGAAATCCATCCGCCGGGTCAGCGTCAGCGGGATCGTCAGCTTCTCGCCGACCTTTGCTTCCCAGACCTGCTCGCCGCTGGCCGCGATCGTCAGCGGAGCGAACTCGGAACCACAGACCGAGACCGGCACATCGGCCAACAGTCGCGGGCTGGGGATGACGCTCCACGCGTCCGGGACCGGCCAGGCCATCGAGGCGAGATGACAGGTTCGTGTCGCGGTTTCGCCGTTGATCTCGGACTTTGCGACGAAGGACGCCGACGTGAGACCTCGCGGAGCGTTCTGGTCCGCGGTGATCAGTACGATGCCGCGCGACTGACCGGCGGGGATCGTCAGGCCGGTCGCGGTGACTCCGTCCGGCAGATTGTCCATCGACAGCTCGATCGGTCTATCAAAGCCGTCACGGCGGATGACGACGACTTCCAGCGGCATTGTCGCGCCGCCGCGCAGGGAGATCGGCTTTGACAGCGCGTTGCGGTCACCGTTTCGCAGATTCATGTGTAGAGCCCAGGCCACAACCGCGAAGTCGGGCTGAGCCTGGCGGATGATCATGCGGTAGACGTTGCGCGGATCGTTTCGCGTGCCACCGAACAGGTCGCGAAGCTGCAGACGATGGATGCCGTCCTCTTTGATCTCGACTTTGCCGATGATGTCTGTCGAGCCGGCGTTGTACGGCGGACCGTCGTACGAGTAGCCGTTGCTCGATACCTTGACCGGGCTGGCGATATCACTGAGTTCCGCGACGTCCGTCAGCTTTTCGTCGGCTCCGGTCCTGCTGACGTGCTGGACGACGATCGATGGATCAGTGGGCAGGCCGAAGCGTTCGGACGCGACTTCCACCCACCAGACGTCGCCTTTCTTCGCATCAAACTCGAACGCGTCGACGTCGGCAGCCGGGAAGAAACTGCCGGTGATATCGCACGGCAGCGTGACTTTCTGAGCATGAGCGATGTCATTCGGTTCTGCTTCCGCGGCGATCCTGTCGTCCGTCAAGCCGTACGGCGGCCAGGAAAACGCGTTGACGGCCCGCGTTGACGGCAGCCGTGCGACCGTGGCTCCCTCGGCGGCCGTCCGCAGAACCAGCCGATAGAAATAGTGTGGCCCGCCGTTGTAAGTGAGGTCGTGAACCTTGACGGCGTACTGGCCGGCTTCCGGGGCCGTGAAGTCAATCGCTCCACCGCGGCGTTCCACGACCAGGTCGGCGCCTTTCGCGTCAGCGACGATCAGCACCGGCTTGAGCTTCGAGTCAATGCCTTCGGCCGCAGCCTCGACGACAACACGCTGTCCTTTCTGTGCCTCGAACGAAAAGAAGTCGATCGACCGAGCGGTCATGACCGCGTTGCAGACCGAGTCGAGTTGCAGCGGCATGACCTTGTCGAGCGACGTGTTGCCCGCCGTCTGCGTCACTTCCGGCAGCGCACTGACGTTGAAGATTCGTGACGATGAGACACCGAGTCGCGTCATCACACGCGCCTCGTGCAGCCCGGCCGGGCAGTCGGCAGTGATCGTCACGGCGAACCGACTGGTGATCGGCTTACCGTTCGCGTCGAGTTTCGGTGTCGCCGTGATGCCCGGCGTCGAGAACCGCAGTTCGTCAACGTCTTCGAGATTCTCGCCGGTGATCGTGACGTCGACCGTCGTCCCGACCTGCCCACCCATTGGCATCGTCGTCAGCAACCGTGGAGCCGGCAGACAGACCGATTGCGCCATCGTGGTCGACGCCGCAAGAAGGACCGTCATAAGAGCGGCAGCGGTCGATCCTTGATTTGCAAATATTGTCCGGTTCAGCATCGTCGTTCCCCAAACGGCCCGAAGGGCCAGCTCTATGTCAGCCTGGGGCGAAGTCCCAGGAAACGGGTTTCGCATTAATGGTTGAACAGAAACTCTTTGGCATTCAACAACGCCCAGATCAGGTCCTGAAAGTTTTCCCGAGTGGACTGGGCGGGATTCATCGGGTTGCCGGCGGCATCGAGGACGGGTTCGTTGAGGTAGGCGACGGCTGTCTGCAGTTCCTCAGGGCGAGGCTCGCGGGAAAACGCGAGCAGGTACAGACCGCGGATGCGATCTTCGAGGGGTTCCTGCGAGGCGGCCAACTGGGCCGCTCGCCCGTTACCGGCGGCGAGCTTTGACTTCATCTCGTTCGAGTTGAGCAGGTGCAGGCTCTGCGCGAGGCTCGATGATTCAACGCGTTCACACTCGCAGACGCTCTGGCTGTTCGGGCGGCCGAACACCTGCAGGAACGCGGACGAGTTGTTGTAGCTGTTGTCCGGCAGCGCGATCGCGCGCGTGCCCGGCGGCAGGTTCGCGAAGCTCGTCGGCGAACCGGTCAGATCGTCGACGGAATCGAGCAGCACTTCCGCCTGCAGCCGGCGCGGGTAAAACCGCGAATAGTTCTGGCGGTCCGCGAGGTTGTGCTCGTTGGGCTGCGCGCTGAGCTGGTACGTCTTCGACTGTGTGATGACCTTGATCAGGTCTTTGAGGTCGAATCCGCTGGCGATGAAGTGTGCTTCCAGGGCGGCCAGCAGTTCGGGGTTCGTCGGCGGGTTGGTGTCGCGGATGTCGTCTTCCGGTTCGATCAGGCCGATCTTGAAGAAGTGCTTCCAGTAGCGGTTGACCAGAGCTTTAGCGAAATATGGATTGCCGGACGAACTCATCCAGTCGGCCAATCGCAGCCGCGGGTCTTCGTCCGGAGCAATCTCACCGACGTCGTCGCCCAGCGCAGCGGGCGTCAGTTTCTCACCCGTCTTGACGTTCGTTGCCGTAGCGAGACCGCGATCGTGGAAGATGAGATCCTCGCCTCGCGTGGCGGTCGGTTTGCGACCAATGCGGCTGAAGAAGGCGGCGAAGCTGTAATAATCGTCCTGGCTCCAGCGTTCGAACGGGTGATGGTGGCACTGAGCGCACTGCATCCGGACGCCGAGGAACAACTGCGCGATATCCTCAAGCTGCTCTTTGGGATCCGTGACTCGCTTGTACCAGGCGACAGGTGGGTTACCGATGATTGTGCCCGTGGCGGCGAGCAGCTCGCGAACCATCTGGTCGTACGGGACGTTGGCCAGCAGGCTGTCGCGAATCCATGCGTGGAAGGCGAAGTTCGAGGTGATGTCGGCCGCGTCGTCGCGGCGGTTCTTGAGCAGCGGTGCCCACTTGCCGGCGAAAAAGTCCGCGTACTCAGGGCTGCGGAGCAGGTGATCGATGACCTGATCACGTTTGTCGGCAGCAGTGCTCGCCAGGAATTCGGTCGTTTCTTCGGGCGTTGGCAGGCGACCCGCGATGTCGAGTGTTACTCGGCGCAGAAACGTCGAATCGTCGCAGACTGCCGACGGAGGCACGCCGATCTGCTTCAGATTCGCGAAGACGTGTTCATCGACAAAGTTCGACGGTTCGGGCAGGTTCTCGACTGGGGCGCCGAGCGGAACGGCTGCTGTGAAAACCGCCACCTTGCCCTGATAGCGAACCATGATGGCGACCTTGCCGGGGATCTCCTCGACCTGAACGAGCCCGCTTTCCGAGACGTCGGCCATTGCTTCGTCATTCGATTCGTACAGCGCGAGTTCGGTGACGTCGCGTTCGCTGCCGTCCGAGTAGCGGGCGATCGCTGTGAGCTGCTGCTGGCCGTGACGCTGCACAAGACCTCGCTCAGGCTGCACTTCGATCGTCTGCAGTTTCGGTTCGTTCCCGCTTCCGTACGGCGTGCCGCTTTCGATCCAGCGGTGCAGCAGCGAGTAGCCCTCCGAGTTTTTCGCAAGTCGGATGCCACCGCCGTGTGGCGTCTCACCGCAGGCCTTTTTCAGGACGAGACTGCGTTCGGGAATGGCCGGAAACAGTCGTCGGCCGTGAGCTTCCTTGACCAGAGCTTCGTAGTCCTCGCGCGGCTCGAAGCCCAGCATCGAAAGCTGAAAGCCCTTCTGCCCGCCGCCCGCCTTCGCATGGCACGAACCCGTGTTGCAACCGGCTTTGGTCAGGACTGGTACGACGTCGTTTTCAAAGCTGATCGGTTTCGCTGCCTGATCGGCTGAGACATCTGGCGTCGAGGTCAGCACGACGAGCAGGCCAAGACAGACCGCGACGCGCAGCACAAAACGGTTAGTCATAGAGCGAATGAATTGGGCCATCGTTTCGTTTCCGATTGAGGCCAAGGGTGGGAGACTGCCCGGCCGAAGCCGTTACAGTCTGTTGTGACGAGTCACGGTGGGATGGTGTCGACTCAGGAAGGCCGACGCGGGACGGTGATGCTACCTTGAGGATTCGCTCTCGTCGAGCTTTTCAAGGCGACGCGGGCCGACCATCGTACCCCGTCGGCCGCTCTGACTGTTGAGATGGCTGATCAGGACGATGCCCGTTTTTGAGTATCTGAGATGACGACGACTCACAGTGACGACGACGTCCCGCGCGAATTCGCCGAGCAGGGCATTGTCGCGTTGAGGCGGTTTCTGGTCGAAGAGACGCTGGCCGAGCTGGCCTCGAACGTTGAGCGGTTGATTCAGGACGTCGTGCCGACAATGTCGGCCGACGACGCCTTCTACGAGGACAAGTCCGACCGGACGACGCTCAAGCAGCTTCAGCGGATCGAGCAATACGACTCGTGGTTCGGCGACCTGCCTGAGCGTGTCGGGCTGCGTCGTCTTGCTGAAACTCTGCTCGGCGGGCCGGTCATCCCGAAAGGCGTTGAGTTTTTCTGCAAGCCGCCGGGAGTTGGTCGCCCGACGCCGGCTCATCAGGACGGCTACTACTTCAGGCTCGACCCGTGCGAAGCCCTGACGATGTGGCTGGCGCTTGATGAGATCGACGACGAAAACGGCTGTGTCTGGTACGTGCCCGGTTCTCATCGCGACGGGATGCGGAATCACTCGCGAACACAGACGCTGGGGTTCAGTCAGGGGATCGTCGATTACCCGACGGACGAGGACGCTCGTCGCGAGGTCTCAGTTCCAGCGTCGCCGGGCGACCTGCTGATTCATCACGCGCTGACGATTCACCGCGCCGGAGCGAACCGGTCAGCATCACGGCTGCGACGGGCACTCGGATTCGTCTATTTCAGCGAGAGGGCGCGAGTCGACGAAGCCGCTCAGGCGGCCTATCAGAAAAAACTCGCCGCCGAGATGCGGGCGGCAGGGCAGATATAGTCGGGTCTCTGGCTGATCTGAGACCATCCGAGAGGCTTGCCATCCGTTCCATGCAGCAGGACGTTGATGCGCGACAGGCCGGAAGTCCGTCCGACCACGATCGGCTCAGGCCGGGTGAGAGAAGCGTTGTTCAGCTCAGCTCCGCAGCGTTTCCTGCTCGACCAGAACGCACAGTCCATCGGCCATTGACAGGACGGCGTGGGACCCGCGGGATTCGAGGTCAGCAACCATGCGCTCGGCCTCTTCGACCGTGTTCATTCGCCCCGCCAGCCGCCAGTGACTCAGCAGTGATTCGTGATGTTTGACTGACCGTTCACGAGGATCCTGAAGGGCAACCATCGTTCAGACTCCGTGAAGAGTGTGCTGGAGAAAAGTTCCTGCAACCTACGTCACCGCTCGAACGCAGTCTTATTCTACGTTGAGTCGATTCATTCGGAACGGCGAATTCCGATGACTGCCCGCCACAATCGGAATAACAGAGAAATCGAACGCACGTGCCGTTGCTCTGCAGCCGGAGGTCTGATCCCGCCCAGGATTGCCGCAGATCCGTCTTGTTCAGTTTGGCCGCTTCGTGGTATTGGCTCTTCCGTCGAGTTCGTTCTGAATTCGGCGCTGGCGTCGCCCGACCGCAATGCTGAATCATTTCTGCGCGAACACATCCCGGACGCCACACTTCGCACGTCTTCGACAATCAGATCAACACAAAGAAGTTCGTTCTCCGCGAGTCAGAAGCGCCGTCTGGATTGCGGTGTTTTCGGATGCGGTTTCGTCTTCTGCTGGACTTCAGGGCGATTCCTGAGACGGCGTGCTGCGCCGTCGCTGGGACTGGTTACACGTTTTCACGCACGATTCAGGGACGAAAGGGCGTGGTATGGGAGCACGTCGGGGTGCGGCTGGACCTCTGCAGGATTCTCCGTTTCCGTTGATGCCCGACTGGGATGCTGCTGATTCTCCGTGGCACGCCGCCTATCCAGAGCATGTCCCACCGCGGGTTGAGTTTCCCGTGGTCCGCGTTGAACGGCTGCTCGAAGCTGCCACTGTTCGCTATCCGGACCGCATCGCGCTGCACTATTTCCGGACATCGTGGACGTATCTCGAACTCTACGACCGTGTGCGCATGGTGGCCGGCAGCCTGAAAAAGCTCGGCATCGGAACCGGCGATCGTGTGCTGCTGGCCCTGCCGAATCAGCCGGAATTCGTTGTTGCCTGGTTCGCTCTGCACACGATCGGGGCTGAGCCCGTGCCGGCCAATCCGCTGATGTCGGGAAGTGAGCTGGCTGCTCTGGCGAGGAAGTGTGGCGTCAAGGCAGCGCTCGGGCTCGATGTGCGAATGAAACCGGTCGCGGAGATGGCAGCGATGATCGATCTGCCGCTGCTGGTCGAAACGAGTCTCGCAACGCACCTGCCGATGCACCTGCGGGTTCCGTATCTGCTGCAGCGGACGCTGGCCGGAACGGCTCGGGCCAGTGATGTCACTCGCAAGCTGCCGTTCGACAGTCTGTATCGGATCGGACGGCCGCTCGTCTCACCGGCCATCGATGATGTTCACTGTCCGGCCGTGCTGCAGCCGACGGGTGGCACGACAGGAACTCCGAAGGTCGCTGTGCTGACGCATCGCAACCTGTGCGCGAACGTCGCTCAGTTGCATGCCTGGTGCCAGATGGAGCCGGGACGCGAGACGTTCCTCTCGGTGCTGCCGTTCTTTCACGTTTACGGGGCAACGTGCGCGATGCTCTCGCCGCTGGCCGGCGGTTCGACGCTCGTTCTGCAGGCGAGGTTTGACGCGGCGCGGACACTGCGGCTGATGCAGCAGCACCGGCCGGGCGTGGCGCTGCTCGTTCCGTTCATGATTGCCTCGCTGAACGACGAAATGCGGAAACGAGGCGTTCGACTGGACGGTCTGCGGCTGTGCATGTCCGGAGCGTCGGCCTTGTCGCACGACGTGGCGGCCGAGTTTGAAGAGCTGACCGGGGCTCGGATTCTGGAAGGCTTCGGACTGTCCGAAGCGTCGCCGGTCACGCATTCGAACCCGTCGGACGGAACGGCTCGCGTCGGGACGATCGGACTGCCGCTGCCGGGAACAAACGTTCGACTCGTCGATCTGGAAACCGGAACGACTGAGGTGCCACCGGGCGAAGTCGGAGAGCTGACGATTCGCGGGCCGCAGATCATGCAGGGATATCTGGATGCTCCGGATGAAACTGCGATCGCGCTCCGCGATGGCTGGCTGCACACGGGCGATCTGGCGCGGATGAGCGGCGACGGCTTCTTCGAAATCGTTGACCGCAAAAAAGACATGATCATCACCGGCGGTCTGAATGTTTATCCGAGCGAGGTTGAAGAAGTGCTCGCCGGGCATCCATCCGTTCTGCGGTGCGCCGTCGTCGGCGTCGAGGATCGTCATTACGGCGAGAAAGTCTGCGCGTGGGTTGTCCCGGCCAAAGGCTGTCGTGTCGATTTCGACGTACTGCGGAACTTCTGCCGAGCGCAGATGTCGGGCTACAAGGTGCCGCGTGAGTTTCATGAGTGCCGCGAACTGCCGGAGAGTTTTCTCGGCAAGGTGAGACGCGTCGAGCTGCGGCAGAAGTCGGCGTGAGCGGATCAGTTCCGGCGACCTAGCGGAGTCTGTCGTACGAGTTGCTGGCCTTCGGAGATTTGAGAGTCGAGAAAAGCAGGAGTCAGAAAATGGGGCGAGCGGTCATCATTGCGGGAGTTCGGACGCCGTTTGTCAAAGCGGCGGCCGAACTGAAAGAGATGCCGGCGCCCGAACTCGGCCGGCTGGTGGTTCAGGAACTGCTGTATCGAACCGAGGTTCTGCCGGACCAGATTGACGAACTGATCTGCGGGAACGTGGCTTCGCCCGTCGACGCCGCTAATGTCGCGCGAGTGATCTCGCTGCGGGCGGGAATCCCGAATGACCGGATTGCTCACACTGTGAACCGGAACTGCGCAAGCGGAATGGAGGCGGTCACTCAGGCGGCGATGAAGATTGAGACGGGAATTGCGAAGTCAATTGTCGCGGTCGGTGTCGACTCGATGAGCAACGTGCCTCTGCTGTTCAGGAAGCGGTTCGGTGACAAGCTGCTGCAACTCTCGAAAGCGAAGTCCATCGGGCAGAAGCTGTCAGGCATTCTCAGATTTCGACCGGCTGATTTTGCTCCGTTGATCGGGATCAAGCTGGGCCTGACGGATCCAGTGTCCGGCCTGATGATGGGTGATACGGCAGAGAAACTTGCTCGTGAGTACGGCGTTTCACGCGAGGAGCAGGATGCGTTTGCTCTGCAGAGTCACCAGAAAGCTGTGGCTGCCTGGCAGGCGGGGCGGCTGTCCGACGAAACGATGACCGTCTATCCGCAACCGAAAAGTGAGGCGATCTGTGCGGACATCGGGCCGCGCGAAGGGCAGAGTCTCGAAGCCCTGGCGAAGATGAAGCCGTACTTCGATCGTCAGTGGGGTTCGGTCACGGTCGGCAATTCGTGTGGGATTACCGACGGGGCCGTCGCTCTGCTGCTGATGGACGAGGACTTTGCCGCTTCGCTGGGGCTGCAGCCGATCGGGCGAATTCGGGCGTCGGCGTTTGCCGGCTGCGATCCGGCACGCATGGGTCTTGGGCCGGTTTACTCATCGGCAAAAGCGCTGCACGCAGCCGGAATGACGATGAGTGACGTCGACCTCGTCGAGCTGAACGAAGCCTTCGCAGCTCAAGTGCTGGCCTGTCAGCGGGCGTTTGACTCGCCTCCGAATGACTGCTCGAACTGCGACGCGACGGTTCGACTGAAGGCGATTGACGATGAGAAACTAAACGTCAACGGCGGAGCAATCGCGATCGGGCATCCGGTTGGAGCGACAGGAGCGCGGCTCATTCTGACTCTGCTTGGAGAATTAAGGCAGCGCGACAAAGAAGTTGGTCTGGCGACGCTGTGCATCGGTGGCGGTCAGGGCGGAGCAGTTCTGGTCGAGCGGATGGCTGCGTGATTGTCGGGTGGAATGGTGATTTGAGATCGAAGATTTGAGTCTGAGTTCAGGACAGCGGACGTCGCAGACAACCGACGGAGAGTGAAATGGCGGTAATGTGGCATTACGGCGAGCCGGAAGACGGCATCCTGCGGGTTTCGATCAACTGCGAGGACCGGCCGGTCAACGCGCTTTCGCGAGCGGCGATGGAGGAACTGCGGGAACTGGTTGAGGCCGTCAAAGCGAACTCGCAGATCAGGGGCGTGATCTTTCAGAGCGCGAAGCCGGGCGTGTTTATTGCCGGGGCGGATATCACTGAGTTCGAAGATTTGACCGAGTACGCCGCGGCAGAAGAGGTCTCACAGTTCGGACAGTCGGTGTTTGCGGAAGTCGAGCAGCTTGGTGTGCCTGCGATCGCTCTCATCTCGGGAGCGTGTCTCGGCGGCGGGCTCGAATTCGCTCTCTCCTGCACGTACCGGATTGCTGACGATCACGAGAAGACGAAACTTGGCCTTCCGGAAGTGCAGCTCGGCCTGCTGCCCGGCTGGGGCGGGACGGTCCGCTTGCCGCGTTTGATCGGGCTGATCGAGGCACTGCCACTCATCCTGTCCGGACAGCAGCTCAATGGTTACCGGGCTCGCTCGAAAGGTCTCGTTCACGAGATGGTGCCGCGCGAGGCGCTGGTCGACGTCGGCAACCGAGTCATGGCGACGCACCTCGAACGCGGTTCGGCGCTGTCGTTGTTCCGCAAGTCGAAGAAGCCGGGCTGGCAGCGGGCGGTCGAGAATTCCGGCCTTGTAAAGAAGTACGCGATTAACAAAGCGCGGCGGGAAGTCCTGAAGAAGACGCACGGTCATTACCCGGCGCCGTTGCAGATTCTTGACACCGTGCAGAACGGCGTTTCGGCTGGTGAGTCGCAGCGATTCCGTCTCGAATCAAACGGGATTGCAAAGCTGGCGGGCAGCCCGGTGACGCGTGAGTGCATCCGGCTTTTTTTTCTGAGCGAGAATGCGAAGAAGCCGCCGCAGGAGTTAACGGCGACGTTCGATGCGAAGGAACTGAAACAGGCGGCGGTACTCGGGGCCGGAGCGATGGGTGCGGGGATCGCGCTGCTGCTTGCTCGAAAAGGCATCGCGACACGGCTGAAGGATATCAAGCCGGAGTTTGTCGCCCGCGGAGTGCAGACGATTCGCGGCCTGCTGCAGAAAGACGTTAAACGCAAACGGCTGACTCCGAGGCAGGCTGAGGCAATCTTCGACCGGATCAGCCCGACCGTTGACTACCGCGGCCTGAAGCACGCGGACATCGTCATCGAAGCCGTACTCGAAGAAATCGACATCAAGCGGCAGGTCTTTGGCGAACTGGCGGAGGCGACATCGGACGAAACGGTCCTCGCGACCAATACCAGTTCGCTGCTCGTTTCGGACATTGCTCGCGACGTGCCGCATCCGGAACGCGTGGTCGGACTGCACTTCTTCAATCCGCCGCACCAGATGCCGCTGGTCGAGATCATTCATACTCCGCAGACAAGCCCGATCGCTCTGGCGAAGGCGTTCGCGACCGTTCAACGGCTCGGGAAGACAGCGGTGGTCGCAGGCGACTGCGCCGGTTTCCTCGTCAACCGGCTGCTTGGCCCCTACATGAACGAGGCCGGTTTTCTGCTCGTCGAGTCGGCGAATCCGCTGGCGATGGACAAGGCGGCGGTCAACTTCGGGATGCCGATGGGGCCGCTGGCGCTCAGCGATCTGGTGGGGCTCGATGTGGCCGCGCACGTTGCAGAGAATCTGCACACAGCTTATGGCGACCGAATGAAACCCGCTCCGCTGTGGGACGCACTGAAGGAAATTCGCGGCTCGGAACGCAAACCGAAGCTGCTGGCTGCTGACGGGAAATCGCTGAACAACAACGTGGCCAGCATCGTGTCGCGACTGCAGCGTGAAGCGGGCGGTTCTCGGTCGGCCGTCGGCGAGCAGGAGATCATCGAGCGTCTGGTCTATCCGATTGTGAATGAAGGTGCTCGCTGTCTTGCTGAAGGAATCGCCCGGCGGTCTGAAGACGTCGATCTCGCGATGGTGTTCGGAACCGGCTTTGCTCCGTTCCGCGGTGGCCCGATGCGGTACGCGGAAAGCGTCGGGCTGGAGACTGTCGTCAAGTCACTTGAACGGATGGCGCAAACGCATCCGCACCTGGCACCGAGTGACTCGCTGCGGGCGTTCGCTCACGAAGGCAGCTTCGGAAGTCAGACTGCGGGTACACATCACGAACCAGATGATGTTGCGACAAAGCGTCGATTTGCGTCTTAAGGGTATCCCCTGGAGTGTCGGCGCCGCTCTGGCCGGGCGGCGCCGGTTCTGCCAGGTTTCGGCGCCGCTTGAAAACTGTGACTGAAACGTCAGTCAGATCAGCAGAGTCCTGCAATTTGATTTCTGTGACAAATCGGCGTTTCCGAACGTATTGGAAGTGAGTTCTTTCAGCGCCGGAAACGGACCACTTGACACTCAAAGAAAACAGAGAGGAGTGGCGGAACGCGACGTACGATTCTCCTCGGCTTCTGATTCGAGCAATTCCTTTCTTCACGATCGCGTTCTGTGATCAACGCTGCGAATCGGTGACCGGCATTGCCGGGGCCGTTCACTTCTTCTGGTGATTCCCACCAGCCCATTTCTCTGTACGGCCCTGCGGTCTTCTGACCGTCAGCCGTCGGAGCGAGGTTCCCGTATGAAACAGGTCACTCGCAATAATCCCGAACTGACTGCTGCGCGGCCATGGCTGAATCACTATCCGGAGATCGTGCCGCACACGCTCGACTACCCGGAACTGCCGGCGTGGGGACTGCTGGACCGAACGGCGACTCGACACGGTGACCGGATTGCCTGTCATTACTACCGTCAGAAGCTGACCTACAGCGAGCTGGCGGCGGAAGCCCGTCGCACGGCGTCGATGCTCGTTCGCTATGGAGTTAAGCCCGGCGACCGTGTTGGCATTCTGCTGCCGAACCTGCCGGAGTATCTCTCGGTAATCAATGGGATCTGGATGGCCGGTGGCGTCGCCGTGGCGATGAGTCCGCTGATGGTCGGCGAGGAAATCAACTCGTTCATGAAGCTGACCGCGTGTCGCTGCGTGATCACGCTCGATCTGTTGGCGCCTCTGGTCATCCGCGGCGCCTGTCAGCCGCAGCATGTTTTTTTTGCGTCGCTGAGCGGTCGTCTGCCTGCCTGGAAGCGGCTCGGTTACGCATTCGCGCGGCTGCAGAGGTACGGTTTCTGGCCGGCGCCCGACCATCCGAGTCACCACTCACTGGCTGATCAGGTTGCGGCGAGTGATGCGGGGTTTCAGCCGCTTAGTCCACAGTCGCTGGACGAGGCCGCGTACATTCTGCCGACCGGTGGGACGACAGGGGCTCCGAAGGCTGTCACGCTGAGCCATCGCAACCTGATCGCGAACGCCTGGCAGGTGTTTCACTGGGCCGGTGCATTTGAGGCTCGCGAGAAGATGCTGACCGTGCTGCCGTTCTTCCACAGTTACGGTCTGACGACGTGTGGCATGGCGGGCGTCGCGATGGCAGCCACGCTGATCATGCACCACCGATTCATTCCGCGGGTGGTTCTGCGGCTGATTGAAGAGCATCAGCCGTCGATCTTTCCCGCGGTCCCGGCCATGTTGTCCGCGCTGAACGATCTGCTGGCGGATCACCCGATCAAGTTCAAGGCGATGCGGTACGTGATCTCGGGAGGAGCGCCGCTGATTCCGGAAATCATGGACGAGTTCACTCGCTACTCCGGCGCGGAATGCGTCGAGGGTTATGGAATGTCGGAAGCCAGTCCGGTGATCTGCACGGGGCCGCTCGATGGAACGAATCGACCCGGCACAATCGGACTGCCGCTGCCGGATACCGAGGTCCGGATTGTCGACGCGGAAACGGGCGAGCGGGAACTGCCGTCAGGTGAAGTTGGCGAACTGGTCGTTCGGGGGCCACAGGTGATGCTCGGGTACTGGCAGAATGAGGAAGCAACTTCGCAGGTCATCCGCGACGGCTGGCTGTTCACCGGCGACCTGGGCATGCGTGACGACGACGGCTTCTTCCGGATCGTCGACCGCAAAAAGGATCTGATTATTACGTCAGGGTTCAATGTCTACCCGGCGGATGTCGAGCCGGTCCTGCGAAGCTACCCGGATGAGAATCTGCGGGACGTCGTCGTGATCGGTGAACCGGATGAACACGCTGGCGAACTGGTCAAGGCGGTCGTCAGTGTCAAATCGCGAAACAACTTCGATACGAGCGCGTTCCGAGCTTATTTCTCAGAGCATCTGGCGAAACACAAGCGGCCGAGGCTGATCGAGGTCATTGAGGCTGACCTGCCGAGGAATTTTCTGGGGAAAGTGCTGCGTCGCAAGCTTCGAGTGGAGAACGGCTCGCCAACAGCCGACGCGGCGACCGATACAGTCATTGGCGATCCTGTCCAAACAGAAACGGCAGCCGGCACAGGCCCGGTCGAGAGCCTGCCGTTTGAGAGTTTCGACAATGTGGTCTCGATCGAGAACGCGGCCGAATCCGATCGGCATGAGGCCATTTGACAGAAACTGAGGCGAATGATGATCCGTCCTGTATCCCAGTCTGCCGAACGTGTCACGCGACTGCCCCGGCCGGGCGGTTCAGCGGCCAGATCGGCGATCGTGTCCGGTCCGGGAACGCAGAGCGGCGTCCGGGTGGAGCAGACCACTGACAGTCGTTCGCTCGACGAGTGCCTGACGCGGCTGTCTGCCGGTCAGCAGCGGCTTTCGATGATGAGCATCCGGCAGCGGATCGAACTGCTCGATCAATGTCTCATGGGGGTCGCGGTGGCGGCGGTGGACTGGGTCGATGTGGCTTGCGAGGCGAAAGGGATTCCGACGGACAGTCCGGCTCGGGCTGAGGAAGTTCTTGCCGGACCGGTTGCTGTGCTGCGCCAGCTTCAGCTTTTCCGCAGCACTTTGCTGGACATTCAGCAGTCTGGCAAACCGCGACTGCCGCGGCGGCTGCTGAGAAAACCGGATGGCCGGATCGGCATTCCAGTGACGCCGTGCCGCGGTCTGTTTGATCCGCTCGTCTTTGTAGGATTTCGAGCGACGACCTGGATGCAGTCGGACGTGACGCTCGACAACCTGAGTGATCATGTGGCGGCTTCGTTTGACAGTTCGTCGGTCCGTGGGACATCCGTCGTGCTCGGTGCGGGCAATGTCTCCGGCATTCCGGCTGCCGACGCACTGACGAAACTGTGTGACGAGTCGCGTTCGGTGTTTCTGAAGATGAACCCCGTCAACGCGTATCTCGGACCAGTGTTCGAGCGGGCGTTCCGGCCGTTGATCGAAAACGATCTGCTGCGTATCGGTTATGGCGGGTCGGATGTCGCTGCGGCAGCGATTCATGACACACGGACGAGCGACGTTCACATCACTGGATCGAATCATACGTTCGACACGATTGTCTGGGGGCCGTCCGGACCAGAACGCGAGAGGCGAACTGCGGAGGACGATCCCGTTCTCAAGAAGCCAATCGGCAGCGAACTCGGCAGCGTGACACCGTGGGTCGTCGTGCCGGGCCGCTACTCGCGAATCCAGCTTAAAGCGCAGGCCGCGAGTGTCGTTGCTTCACTGACCAATAACGCTGGTTTCAACTGCGTAGCGACTCGGATCATTGTGACCTGTAAACAGTGGCCGCAACGTGAAGAGTTTCTGCAGCTTGTCGAAGCACAGCTTGCCCGAATTCCGCAGCGCGTCGCGTATTACCCCGGAGCGAAAGAGCGATATGAACAGTTTTCCGGACACTCGCCGGAAGCAGCCCGAGCCCTGCTGGGGCGTTCGCACGCGGGCGTATCGGGTTCGGCCAGCAGTACAGCAGCCGACGGGTCGACCGTTTTCGTAGCCGGTACGCACGGAACTCAGGACACGCTGCCGTGGACGCTGCTCCGTAATGTGGCGCCGCAGTCCGGGGTTCCACTGTTTCGGTCCGAAGCGTTCGTCTGCGTCGCGTCGGAAGTGCCGATCGAATCAACGTCGACAGAGGATTTCCTCGTAAAGGCGACCGACTTCTGCAACCAGCGGCTGTGGGGCACGCTGGCCTGCACGTTGAGCGTGCCGCGGGAAGCTCGCAGTCACAGCGTCGTGCGTCGAGTTCTCGACGAGAGTATCGACCGACTCCGCTATGGGGTGGTCAGTCTGAATCAATGGGCCGGCCTGGCGTTTGCGCTGATGAGTCCTCCCTGGGGCGGCCATCCCAGCGTAACAGCGCATGATATTCAGAGTGGTTGCGGCTGGGTCCACAACGCACTGATGCTGAGCGGTATTGAGAAAACCGTGCTCGATGCGCCGCTTGTCGTCCTGCCGAAACCCGTCTGGAATCCAGCACATGGCCGGCCGGAAGCGGTCGCCTGGAGTCTCTTCTCGCTGATGCGACGTCCGTCGCTGACAAATATGAATCGCCTGGCAGTGCGTGCCATTGCCGGGGCCTTGACCTCTCCTCAACAGTCGAACCTTTGACCTGACAGAAACGGCGCTCTGTTCCATCTGATCGGTGCCCGCTCAGCCGGAGACTGCAGCGATCGCCAGAACGCGGAGATTCAGCCATGAAGACTCTCAGAAACAAACTCGTCCTGATTACAGGCGCCGGACACGGTCTGGGACTGGAGACAGCCCGGAAGTTTGCTGAAGAAGGAGCCTGTGTGCTGATTTCAGATCGAGATCCCGATCGTGTTTCGCACGCCGTGCAGGAACTTGCCAGAGACGGTCTGCAGGTGGTCGGGTACGTGATGGATGTGACCGATCCGGCTGACGTCCGTCTGGCGCGCGAACGAATTCTGCGCGAACGAGGGAAGATTGCCGTGCTCGTCAACAATGCCGGCATCGTCAGTGGCGGCGATTTCGCGGAGATCCCGCTGGAGAAGCATCTCACGACGATCGACGTCAATGCGAACGGCCCGATTATCGTGACGCATACGTTTCTGCACGATCTGCTCTCGCACAACGAGGCGGCACTGGTGAATATCGCCAGTGCTTCGGCGTTGATCGCACTGCCGAAAGGTGCCAGTTATGCCGCCAGTAAATGGGCGACACTGGGGTTTACTGATTCGTTACGCGAGGAGCTGAAGCTGTCCGGTCGAGACAGTCTGACCGTGACGTCGATCTGTCCGAGCTATATCTCGACGGGGATGTTTCATGGCGTCACAGCTCCGTGGCTGGTCCCGCTACTGACGCCAGAGTGGCTGGCCGCAAAAATCGTTCGCTGTGTGCGGAAGAAGCGTGAGCAGTTCCTGGCTCCGTCGCTGGTCTCACTGCTGCCGCTGGCCAAGGCGACCTGGCCGCGATTCCTGTTCCGGAAGCTGCTTTCGTTTCTTGGCGTCTATCAGAGTATGCACAACTGGCAGGGGCACGGTGGGCTGCCGCAGACGCCGCCTGGTGCTCCGGAAGTCGTTCGCGCGGCTGGCTGATTCCGGTCCGCCTCTCTGCTATTCTCCGCCGCTTCGGATCGCGTCCTCACCGCTGAGGACGCGGCGGGAACAGCATCAGTGACGTGGATCGTCGCCTGCAGAGAGCGGACATGACGGATGAGCAGCCATCGTTCGATCCTGATCATTCGGTCGGGTTTGTCGAAACACAATTCGCGACGCTGTTTGAGTCGCCCAATGAGCTGGTGCTTGAAAGTGGAGCGAAGCTCGGCCCGATCACCGTCGCGTATGAAACTTACGGTGAGCTGTCGCCGGAAAAAGACAACGCGATCTTTGTCTGTCATGCGCTGACGGGCGATGCGCACGTGGCCGGCTGGCACGACGCGAAAGACCGCAAGCCTGGCTGGTGGGAAGACTTCGTCGGACCGGGCAAGGGGCTCGACACGAATCGCTATTTCGTGATCTGTGCCAACGTACTCGCCGGCTGCAAGGGCACGACCGGGCCAATGAGTGTCGATCCCGCCACGGGCAAGCCGTACGGTCTGCATTTTCCGTTCATCACCGTCGGCGACATGGTTGCCGTTCACTCAGAACTGGTCCGCCACCTGGGCGTTGATCGGCTGCTGGCTGTCGTTGGCGGCAGCCTCGGCGGGATGCAGGTGCTCGAATGGGTGGCGAGGTTTCCCGATCAGATTCGAGCGGCGGTCTGTCTCGCTTCGGCGGCAAGGCTTTCGGCTCAGGGGATCGCGTTCAACGTCGTCGGCCGGCGAGCGATTCTGTCCGACCCGATGTTCAAGAACGGCGAGTATTACGGCGAGCCGGAAGGACCGCGTTACGGTTTGGCGCTCGCACGCATGGTCGCGCACATCACGTACCTGTCCGAGGTCTCGTTTGAGGACAAGTTCGGACGTCGCCTGCAGCAGGGCGACCGGCTGCAGTACAACCTCGAAAAGGAAACTGAGTTTCAGGTCGGCAGTTACCTGCATTATCAGGGGAAGCGGTTTGTCGAACGGTTCGACGCAAACAGTTACCTGTGTCTGACACACGCGATGGACTATTTCGATCTGGCCGAAACGTACGGATCTCTGGAACAGGCGCTGGGCCGGACCAACGCCCGCTTCCTGCTGTCGTCTTACACGAGCGACTGGCTGTTCCCGACAACGCAGTCACGGGAGCTGGTGTCGGCACTGCTCAATCGGCGTAAGGATGTCACGTTTGTCGAACTGGAAAGTTCGAAAGGGCACGACGCCTTCCTGCTCGAAATTGAACCACTGCAGCGGATGATCGAACCATTTCTCGAACAGACGCGGGCCGGGCAGTAGTCGCCCCTGACCGCGATCCGTCTCCCGTCAGGAATCCCGAGCGGAATGTCCAGCAAACGTTTTTGCCTGCCCGACCCGAAAGCTGCCATTACGGATGAACTGCTGATGCAGCACATCGAACGCGGCAGTCGGGTCATCGACCTCGGCTGCGGTGACGGGCGTCTGCTGCAGCGGCTCCGTGACGAGCACGACTGCAGCGTGCAAGGGGTCGAACTTGACCTTGATGAACTGCTGGCATGCGTTGCCCGTGGCGTCCCGGTTCTTCGCGCGGATCTCGACCACAAGCTCGACGGGATTCCCGACGACGTGTTTGATTACGCGGTGCTCAGCCAGACGCTGCAGCAACTGCGGCATCCAACGACGATCCTGACGGAAGTGGTCCGCGTCGCAAAACGGGCACTGGTTGTCGTCCCGAATTTCGGGCACTGGCGGGTTCGATATCAGGTGGTCTGGCACGGCCGCGCTCCCGTAACGTCAGAGCTTCCTTACGAGTGGTACAACACGCCGAACCTGCACTTCATGTCGATGCGTGACTTCCGTGATCTGGCCGAGCGGCTCAACATCGAAATCGCTCAGGAACTGCCGATCATCCGCGGCTCGGCACACGAACGAGCCTGGCTGGCCAACCTGCGGGCCGAGAGTCTGCTCTATCTCCTGGAACGAAAAGCCGTTGCCACGTGACAAGCCGGAGCTACCTCCGTTCTCCACGGTGGCGATCCAGTCTGCATGTCCCACGCGATTCTGCGGCGAGGCACATCCCCACGTGAAGAGTTTCCGTCGAGGTGCCGTGATCCGGCCTATGCTCAATCAGATTGTGTTGCGGGCGACGTTTCGCCGCCTGAAACGCGACGTCGGCTGGTTCCGGACCGGGACAGAATTCCGATCCAGCACAGCCGACCCACAGTAGCGATCAGAATCGACTCTCTCGACATCGTCTGACCGGGCATCATGAGCACAGCACTCTGTCCTGATGTAACTCCGCATGCCGAGCCACGGCTGACCATTGACTTGCGTCACGAAGACGCAGGGCTGGCGGACCTCGTCGACCTGTACGCCGTCGCCGAATATCTGCCACCCGCGGACTGGGTCACTCGCCTGAAGCTGACTCGACCGCGTCGAGATGTGCGCTGTCTCAGTCCGGTGACCCGGGCCTTCAAGCGTCTGCTCGACATTGCCGTTTCTCTGACGATGCTCGTTCTTCTGCTGCCTGTTCTTCTGCTGGTCGCACTGGCTGTTCGCGTCACGTCGTGCGGGCCGATCATTTTTCGACAGACACGAGTCGGGCTGAATCTGCGCCACGAGAAGGTCAGCAAGACCGATCGACGGTGCGAGCACTACGTCGTTCCAGACTGCCTTGAACGCCGACGCGGCAGTGACCGGCGGCGGGAATCGAATTACGGGAAGCCGTTTACGCTCTACAAATTCCGGACAATGCGAGTCGATGCGGAAAGGAACGGCGCTCAGTTCGCGACGAAGAACGATCCGCGCGTTACACCGATTGGTCGCTTTTTGCGTCGGACGCGACTCGACGAACTGCCGCAACTCTGGAACGTCCTGCGTGGTGAGATGTCGCTGGTGGGGCCGCGTCCCGAACGCCCTGAGTTTATCGAAGAACTGTCAAACGGGATTCCTGACTATCTCGATCGTCTCGGTTTGAAACCCGGCCTGACGGGGCCGGCTCAGGTTATCAACGGATACGACAACAATATCGAAAGCTTCCGTCGCAAGGTGGCGCTCGACCTGCTGTATCTACAGAACTGCTGCCTCATCAACGACGTCAAGATTCTGTTGAGAACGATCCGCGTCGTCCTGACCGGCAGCGGAGCGTTGTAGCGAACGATTGCGGTCACCAGATCAGAGTTGCCGTCGATACAAAAAGAAACCGGCCAGAGCACGTTGCTCTGGCCGGTTTAACTTTTGCAGTTCTGAGAGTTCGTCGACGGTGTCGCTTAGAAGGTCACGACGAAGTCCATCGCGAACGTTCCCTGCGACTGATCGACGAGGCCCAGTTGGATACCGCGATTCGTGTTGCCCGCGGGGCTCCAGTCGTAGCGGTATTCCGGACGAATCGTCACGTTGGCGTGCGGCTTGATGTTCAGGCCGACCGTCCACGCGTTGTACGAGGCACCGTCTGCCTTCCACCATTCCATCCGGGTACCGGCCTTAACGCAGTCACTAACCTGGTAGAACAGGTACTGGTTGATGCCGAACGTGTCGAAGATGCCCGTACGAAGCACGTCGCTGTGGAAGACGTAATTCCATTTGTCGTTGATCTGGTAGTCAACCACGGTGCTCATCGTGAAGCTGCCCCGCTGGTTGCCTGGCCCCAGGCCGGACGGCGGAGCGAAGTTCAAACCGAAGTTACCGGCACTGATGATCTGAGTCAGAGTGATATCGTCGGTCAGAGCCGTCGAGTAACCGCCCATGAAGTTGCTGCCACCGTTCCGCTGATCGAAGCCGGTGTCGAAACCAGCGGTCCAGCCAGCGTAGATCTGAGTGTCGTCATTCAGATTGTGCGTGACCAGGACGCCGGTGTGAGTAAACGCTTCGCCGTAGTTCATCGTGTAGGCGTGCGTGAAGAAGAAGTTACCCGTCGCCTGAACGACTTCGTAACCGTGCAGCGTGTAGAAGTGACCGCCCTTGATGGTCCAGTCACCGTTGCTGATTTCCGCATAGAGCTGCGGGATCGCCCAGTCGGCGCGGGCACCGGCGTTGAAGCCGGGATCCAGGTCGAACTGGCCGGGGTTGTTACCGAATGCGTTGGTGTTGGCACCGTCCGCACCGTAGATGAAGTCAGCATGGTAACCCCACGCCCACTCACCGTTTTCGCTTTCGGCAGCTTTGTCCAGGTACAGCCAGCCCTGATTCAGCAGGAACGTTCCGGTCTGTGGACCGTTGTTGAACGCTGTCGGAGCACTGGAGTATCCGACCTGAGCCCAGCCGCCGACGTCCACGCCGTCGAACAGTTTGAACTCATCCTGATTGCAGCACAGTCCAAACATGTCGGCACAGCCATCGCCGCCGCCGTTGCAGCCATCAGACTGACAGCCCGGAGCACAGGCTCCGTCGGCGCCGCACTTGGGAGTGCAGCCGACTTCTTCCATCAGATTGTACGAGGTCTGTTTGAAGACCTGTTCCGCCGCAGCGTTTGCCGCGTCGTCGGCGACTGCCACACCGCTGATCAGCATCGTTGCACCGATACCAGCCAGGCAGCGCAGTCCCTTCAGCCAGTTCCACTTTCTCATCCTTAAACTCCTTCGATTCCTGCAGGAATTCCGAGGGGAACAGAGAACGGCAATCGGTGGCACCGGGGGCGCTCGGATGCCATTTGGTACTGATCACTCAGTAAGACCCGCTTCTCTGCGAAAACCAGAATCCGGCTGCCGAGCGGAACGCCTTGCTGGAGGCCGGACAAGAGTCATTGGGGAATGCCCCTTGCCTGGCAGTGCAGAAACACTGTTTGGCAAAAAGCAAATCTCCCGGTCTGGGTTTCGGCGACTTTCTTCAGGTAAAACGAGCAGATTGAATGCGGCTCCCACATCCGTACTAACGGTTTCCAGTTACCAGAAGTCGCCAGCCAGCCTGTCCGTCAAACTCTGCCAGCGTGGAGACAGGGCGGAACTCCGGAAAATGATTGCATGGCTCTGCAGAAACTTTCTCAATGGATGCGCTGTCCAGGTGCGGAGAAATGCCGCAACCCGGCCAACTCAGTGTGGGCAGATTGCGGAACTGCTGGCGGACGCGTGGTTGTCATTGGCTTTCGAGTCCCGTCCTGCGTGGTGTTCCGGCATCTGCTGAAAACTGTCGTCTTTGATCAGCCGCAGAGGCGATTTGACTGTCGTTTGCAGGGAAGCGCGGCCGATACCTCACCGCGAAGCCGTCCCAGGGGGAAGCGGGGACTTGACGCCGGGACCGGGCGATAACCGGTTCGTGGTGATCGGCACTGAAGATTCCAAGCGGGAACTTCGACCATTTTCCGATCACCGAACACGCAAGACAGGCCGCCAGCCGTAATTGGGTTGGTGGCCTGTTTGCATTTCAGCTCCCGGTTCAGGAAGTCACTCGACGACGCAACAGCCGATCGCTTCTGCGAGGTCGTCGATATCAGACTCCTCAAACGCGGCGCTGACACAGACGCGCAGCCGACTCGTCTGATGAGGAACCGTTGGCGGCCGGATGGCTCCGACGAGAAAGCCGGCGTCGAGCAATTGCGCTGCTGCAGTGACTGTTGCTTGAGCGTCACCGACAGGAACGGGAACAATCGGCCCGGCGACGCTTGCGGGAACGGCGAGTCCACGCGAGCGAAGTCGGTCGACGAGCCTCTGGCTGAGCGCGAGCAGGCGAGCGCGGCGTTGCGGTTCCTCGCGAATGATCAGCAGTGATTGCGTCGCCGCGGCACAGACCGATGGCGGTAGCGCGGTCGAGAACATCTGAGTGCGTGCCGAGTTCCACAGCCACTCACGCAGCGTTGGTGAGCATGCGACGAAACCGCCGAGACAGCCGACGGCTTTGCTCAGCGTCCCGATGCGGACCGCGACGCGAGACTCCGTACCGGACAGCTCGCAGACGCCCCGGCCGTTGACTCCAAAGACGCCCGTTGCGTGAGCCTCGTCGACGATCAGTTCGGCATTGAAGCGTTCTGCTAGGTCGCAAAGCTCGGGCAACGGCGCGAGGTCGCCGTCCATGCTGAAAACTGAGTCCGTCACGATCCACAGCCGCGTTGCCTGCTTGCCGTCGTTTGTCTGGCTGCCGCCTGCAGGACTGGAGTCGGCTTCAGTGCGAGCCTTACGGAGTTCGCGTTCCAGCACGTCGAGCCGATCGTGACGGTAAACTCGGAACTTCGCGTCGGATAACCGGCAGCCGTCGACAAGGCTCGCATGATTCAGGCGGTCGCAGAAGACAACGTCAGCACTGCTGGCGAGTGCGGCAATTGCCCCGAGATTGGCAGCAAAGCCAGTCGGGAAGAGCACTGCTGCGTCAGTCTGCTCAAATTCAGCGAGCGTCTGTTCGAGTCGCTCGTGCCAGATGGTCCGGCCGCAGATCAGCGCACTGGCCGTTGCTCCGGCGCCGCCCTCAGAAAGAGCCCGCTGCGCCGCATCGAGCACCCGTGAGTCGCTGGCCAGGTTGAGATAGTCGTTCGACGCGAAATTGCGGCAGCGCTGGCCGTCAACTTCGCACCTGTTGTCGGCGAGTGGCCGAACGGTGCGCCGGCCACGGAGCAGATCGAGATCGCTCAGCCGCCGCAGTTCTCCCTCCAGCCAGTCGAGCGCCACGTCACTCTGCCTTGCGTTTACGGCTTCAGTGTGAACCGGTGATGGCTCAACCGCCGGAAGCCGTCTTCAGTGATCAGATAATTGTGTTCGAGCCGGACGCCACCGACGCCTTCGACGTACAGGCCGGGTTCAAGCGTTACGACATCGCCGGCAAGCAGTGTATCGCCGGACTCGGGAACTAGAATCGGAGGCTCCGGATGGCCGAGGCCGATGCCGTGTCCCGCGTGATGCGTCAAGGGCGCATGCCCCGCGACTTCGAGGACAGTGGAGACAGCAGTGTAAACGTCCCTGGCCGCGGTCCCGGCTCGCAGAGTTTCCTCACCGGCTCGCAGAGCCGCTTCGACCGTCGAGAAGACCTGCTCCTGCTGCGGCGTCGGATTACCGACGGCGATCGTGTTCGTAAAATCGCTGCGGTAGCCATCGAGCACGACTGAGTAATCGAGAATCAGCAGATCACCTTCGTTGAGCGGCTCGGTCGTCGGCAGACCGCCGCGCCTGGGAATCTGCGCGTTCGTTGTGCGGAAGTCTCCGTACACAATTGCCGGCCGACCGGCTGCGGTGACCGCTGCCGACTGCACCTCACGGTAAATGTCCAGCTCGGTCAGACCCGGCCGGACGACTTCGAGTGCCCGCGCGTGTCCGGCGTCGCAGGCCCTCATGCAGGTTTCGAGCAGTGCGATTTCGTCCGGTTCTTTCTGACGCCGAAGCTGTCGCAGAACGCTGCCGACTTCGATGTCCTGCAGACTGGTCTGCGCTCCGAGTTCTTCGGCCGCCATCGCCGGCAGCCATTCGGCTTCGACGAGTCCTGGCAGTCCCTCGACGCGGTCGAGCACAGCGTCAAGCAGCGAGAACAGGGCGAGATCGCGGTTCTCGACCGAACGTTTATGGTCGTACCAGCTTGCGATGAGTTCTTCATCCACAAACGGAACGCATGATGCCGATCGCCGCGAGAAGTTGTCCGCCAGCAGTGTCGCCTTGCCCGACCGCTCGACCAGCAGCATTCCGCGTTCGAGCGTCGAGAAGCTGATCGGGTTGACCAGAAACGCCGACAGATAATTCACATGCCGCGGATCAGCGATCAGGACCCACTCGCACTCGTCAGGGAGTGCGTCGAAGAGACGTGACCGTCGAGCCGCACAGCCTTCAGCAGTCAGCATCAGGAAACCTCAGTTCGCAAGGGACGCGTCGACGCACCTGACTTGCAGGAGCGTGAAACTCACGAGGAATGACGACGGTGCGTTGCGCTGCATTCCACGCACCCTTCTACGGTGGGCCGATCGTAAAACACGATCATTCAATCCCGTTGGCGGCGAGCCAGCGTTCGGCGTCGAGCGCGGCCATGCAGCCGGTTCCGGCAGCGGTGATCGCCTGCCGGTAATAATCGTCGGCGCAGTCGCCAGCGGCAAAAACACCTTCGACTGACGTATTTGTGCGGCCGGGTTTTGTCCAGACGAGGTAGCCCTTATCGGTCGTTTCAAGCTGCCCGCCGAGGAAGTCCGTGTTGGGCGTATGCCCGATCGCGCAGAAGTAGCCGGATGCTTCGAGTTCTTCCGTCTGACTTTCGTCAGCCGTGCCGCGGATGCGGACTCCGGTCACGCCGTTCTGCTCGTCGCCGAGGATCTCGTCGATCGTTGAGTTCCACTTCACCTCGACCTTTTCGTGCTCGATCGCCCGCTCCGCCATGATGCGGCTGGCCCGGAACGCATCGCGGCGATGCACGATGTAAACCTTCGAGGCGAACTTCGTCAGAAAGGTTGCTTCCTCCATCGCGCTGTCACCGCCGCCGACGACGACCAGCGGCCGGTTGCGGAATCGCGGCATCGCTCCGTCGCAGACCGCACAGGCTGAGACCCCCTGGTTCTTGAACTTCTTCTCGGACTCAAGGCCGAGGTAATTCGCTCGGGCTCCGGTGGCGATGATGATCGAGTGCGCTTCGATGTTCTGCCCGCCGGACGTTTTGATGGCGAACGGCCGCTTCGAGAGGTCAACCGAGACGACGTCTTCGCCGAGAAATTGGGTCCCGAAGTTGGCCGCTTGCTGACGCATCAGCTCCATCAGCTCCGGCCCGCTCACGCCGTGCCCGCTGTGCGGAGGCAGCATCGCGCTGCGTTCCTTGACCGCGTCCTTGAGGTATGACTCCAGATTGCCGGCCGGAAAGCCAGGGTAGTTCTCGACTTCGGTCGTGATCATCAACTGCCCGAGCGGCGGGCGGCCGAGGTCAAAATTCTCCTGTGAGAACGCGCCTTCGATCATCAGCGGCTGGAGGTTCGCTCGAGCCGCATATATCGAAGCAGCGCACCCGGACGGCCCCGAACCAATCACGACAACTTTCTCCGTCACGGCGTTCTCCTGCAGGTTTGAGGCAATCGGACCGAAATCGGGGCGGACGATAGTGGAGCGGATTGAGGGGCGAAAGCGTTGAGAAGTGCGGAATGCGGAGTTCGGGATGCGGAGTAGAATGGGTCGCGGCGCTGGGAATTCCGTATTCCAGACTCCACATTCCCAATTCGTTCCCCGCCTTGCCCTGACTGGCCTTCTCCGTACAATGCTGGTGTTTCCACAATTTTCGCAACGGATTGTGTCTAAAATCCCGATAACGGCTGAACAGGGAGATCTGCGAATCCATGAGCACCGCTTCGACCATGACCATTGACGAACTGATCGAAGAGTTCGACGACCTGGGTGACTGGGCGGATCAGTGCGAAGTGCTGATCGATATGGGCCGCGAACTGCCGCCGATGGATGAGTCGCTCAAGACCGAACGGACGAAGGTCCACGGTTGTCAGAGCAACGTCTGGATGGTCGCGGCACTGAGCGATGATGCTCGACCGGTCCTCGAACTGATTGCCGACAGCGATGCCATGATTGTCAAAGGGCTGCTCAGTGTGATCCTGCTGGCCTATTCCGGCCGGACTCCGCAGGAAATCCTGGACGTCGACATCGAAGGCATTTTCCGTCGCCTGGGACTTGATCGGCACCTCAGTACCGCTCGCAGGAATGGTCTGGCGGGGATGGTCAAACGCGTCCGGCAGATCGCCGCAGAAGCCGCCGCCGCGTGACTTTCCCCGCCTTTCGCTGATTCGCAATCCGCCGCGGAGCAGTCGAGAATCGCGAGG
The DNA here is from genome assembly GCA_016124895.1 of bacterium. Taxonomy (GTDB): domain Bacteria; phylum Planctomycetota; class Planctomycetia; order Planctomycetales; family Planctomycetaceae; genus JAPOLP01. Next base: position 38,329 of record WGMU01000017.1, on the reverse strand, counting down.
CACCGATCGCCTGACGATCTTTCACCGCTTCGCGGTTTTCGTTTTTGATTGAGCATTCCGATGAGCGACTCCGCCGCTCCGCTACTTGACGTCGCTGCCGTCCGCCGCGACTTCCCGATCCTGAACCGGCCGTTCGAACAGGGCCGGCATCGCAAGGGCACGCTGCCCGTCTTCCTTGACAGTGCCGCGAGTGCTCAGAAGCCGCAGTGCGTGATCGATCGCGAGCGCGACGTCGAGGAACGCTACTTCGCGAACGCGTACCGCGGTGTCTACTGGTTCGGCGCGAAAGTGGACGAGGAACTCGAAGCGAGCCGCGACGCCGTCCGCCGTTTTCTGAACGCCGACTCGGTTGACGAAATCGTATTCACATCGGGCACGACGATGTCACTGAACCTCGTCGCGCGAGCGTGGGGCGGGAAGTTTCTGCAGCCCGGCGACGAAGTCCTCATCACTGAGATGGAGCATCACGCGAACATCGTTCCGTGGCAGCTCATCTGCGCTGAACGCGGCGCAACGCTCCGCTGGCTGCCGATTACCGATGACGGACGGCTCGACCTCGAATGCCTCGACGAACTGCTGACGGCGCGTACGAAGCTGTTCGCAGTCGCCGCGATGTCGAACGTACTAGGGACCGTCAACCCGATCGACGAACTCGCAAGACGGGCGCATGACGTTGGCGCACTGATCTGTGTCGACGCCGCGCAGTCAGCGCCGCACGGACCGCTCGATGTTCAGTGCAGTGGTCTCGACTTTGTCGCCTTCTCCGGCCACAAGGTTTTCGGACCGACGGGCGTCGGAGTGTGTTACGGTCGGCGCGAACTGTTCGACGCGATGAACCCGTTCCTCGGAGGTGGTCACATGATCAGGCGCGTGTTCAAGAATCACTCGGAATGGGCCGAACTGCCCGCGAAGTTTGAAGCCGGCACGCTGCCGATCGTGCAGGCGATCGCGCTGCAGTCGGCGGTCGAATACGTCGAACGGCTCGGGCACGACGCGATCGCCGCGCACGAACAGCAACTCCTGCGGTACGCGACCGAACAACTGACGTCGGTCCCCGGCCTGACGGTTTACGGTCCCGCGATCGAGCACAAGGGGGCGATCTGCAGCTTCACGATCGACGGCGTTTCAGCAGAGGACCTCGCCAATCTGCTCGACATCAAAGGCGTCTGTGTCCGGCACGGGCACCACTGCACGATGCCGCTGCACGACCGCCTGGGCATCTCCGCATCAGTCCGCGCGAGCTTCTCTCTGTATAACACGCGCGAGGACGTTAACCGTCTCGTCGACGCGATTCAGTTTGCCCTTGAGCGACTCCGCGGGTAGGCAGCGTCCTGCTTCTGGTCGAATCAGAGTGCTGGTCCAACGGGCCGGTTACCAGCAGGGCCACTTCGCGACTGAACTCGCCGACATTTCACGCTGCTGCGGTCAGCGAGTCATCCGTCACTGCGTGACCGGCGACGCCCGCCAGACAGGAGCGGCTTTGGGCACGGTTGTTACGTGAGGCAGCCGTCGCGGTCCCGGTCGCGACACGTCAGTGACGTCAGGGGCGACTTCTGACTCCTGGCCCGGTGTGGCTGCGGGACCATGCCGGTTGATGCCGTGCGGAGTTCGGGAAGCTGCCGCCAGACCGGGAACTTTGGGAGTCTCTGGCTGCTGACTTGCCACCAGCGAAGCGAGTTCTTGCTGTGCGGGAGCGTTGGGCGGATCAGAGACCGCGTCTGCTCCCAGCGGTTCAGGCAGGTCGATCGACGCCAGTTGTGCCTGAGTGCGTGCGGGTTTCGACAGGCCGAACAGGTGTGTCCGCGGTTTCGTCGGGGTTCCAGCAGCGGCCGGTGGCGGAGGTGGAAGCAGCGGCGCGGCCTGAGGAGGCTGCGGGACCGCGGGCAGCGCATTCTGATCTGTGGGCAACGTTTGAGGTGGGCCGGGGGCAACGTCGTCCCGTTCGAGAGTATCCAGCCATTCGCTCGGAATCTCTGGCGGAAGTTCCAGTTCTCCGCTGGCCGCCGACAGTGCTTCCTCGATTGACTCGTCAATCCACATCCCGTTTTCGTCCAGCCGCATGATGCCCAGGTCGCGCATCAGAGCCATCCGGCCGGCGTAGTAGTTCAACCAGACGCTCATGAAGTTGTTCTGCGTGTTCCGCAGGTCAGACAGTGCGGTCAGCAGACGTGTCGCCGCGTTCGGGCCCAACTGGGCTGGAGCCGCACCGGCCTGCGCGGGAGGCGTTGGTTTGTTGAGGTCCTCGCGCGTCTGATCAACGCGGCGGATGGCAATGACGACCGCGCGGCGCTGGATTTCGAGGTTGACGGCCAACTGGTTGAGATTTCGGAGCGACGACCTGAGTCTGAGGTTCACGCCGTCGACGTACCGGATCATGGCACGACGCTGTCGCTGATAGGTGATGAGCTGTGACCGGTAGTTATTCCGTTCGACGCGTCGAGTGAACGGTGCGTCAAAGGCGACACTGGCAGAGAGTGATCCGTTCTCGGCCCGGAGCCCCGCGATATTGTTGTCGTTAATGTTGCCCATATCTCCCTTGATCGAAACATCCAGTCCTGACTGTAGCCTGTTCCCGTTGAATTCAATCAGCCGCCAGGCATCGACGAGCGCCGCGCGGTTGTTCATCCAGTCGAGTCGATTGGCACTGGCGATCGTTAGCGCCTGTTCCGGTTCCAGCGTGATATGGTCCAGCGTGATTGCTTCTGTCCGGGCACGTGTCTGTACCAGCGTCAGTTCGCTGATCAGGTCCGCCAACTGGACATTGATGGCGATGATTTCCCTGGTCACGGCCTTTCGAGTTTCCTCGGACAGACTGTTCTGAAGTTCGACGATTGTTCCCGCGACGAGATCGTGTGTTTTTTCCACGCGGTCGAGGGTCGTCCGGAGTCTCTCCCGGTCCGCGTCGAAACTCTGCTGCTCGGCTGGACTCATTGCTTCGAACCGTTGTTCACGGACGTGCTCCAGCCCGTCAACGTCCTGAGTGCGGACGCTCGTGAGCTGCTCTGCGATCTGGACGGACAATGTCGCCAGCCGTGTCAGGATCGTAGAAAGCTGTTCTGTGCTGGGGTCTTGCGGCAGGTTCCCGAAGTCGTTGACAATCGCAAGACGAGCGTTTTGAAGCTGGATGACGCTTTCACTCTGAAAGCGAAACTGCTCGATCATTGATTCATCCAGAGCGACCTTCAGATCGGGCGGCAGGCCAAGTGTGCCTCGCGTGAAGTTCTGAACGGACGTGTTGAAACCCGCCTGTGCCTGAAGCAGGTTGGCCTTCTCGGTTTCGATGTTCTGTCGGAACTGGTCGACCTGAGCGATTTCAATCTGCCCTGCATCAAGGAATGCTTCCAGCAGTTCGACCGTCTGCTGCTGAGATCGCAGGCTGGCTTCCGTATTCCGAATTTGCTGTCGGTTCTGTAACAGACCGACAAAGCCACCGACGGTTCCTGCTCCGCCGCCGGCGAAGCCAGTGCCAGATGCGGCGCCGCCTCCAGCACCGTTGCCACCGCCGCCAAATCCGCCACCAAACCCGGTGGCTGCACCAACCCCACCGAAACCGCCAGCCCCGAGACCGCTGAAGCCAGACAGTCCAGAGCTTCCCTGGAAACCGCCGCGTCGATTCGGCGTCGGGATGTTGCCGTCATCCCCAATGGCGATATTCGTGTAGAACCCTTGACGGTATTGCTGCATCGCCCGCAGGTTGGCCAGCAGCGCCCGCTCGGCGATCGTCAGTTGTTCGAGCGCGATCTGCCGACCGCCAGCGCGGAGCAGGGGCTGCATGAACGTAAACCCGAGGCTGGATACACCGGCATACGTGTCGCCACCAGCATAGCCGAAGGTCAGCGTATTGATCGCATCAATGGCTAGCTGTCCGCCTGCCGCGAATTGCCGGGTAAGTACCCGATTCATCCCACTCGGTCCCGTTCCCTTTGACGTGATGCTCAGATTTGCGGTGTCTGCACCTGATTTTATCGAGCCTGATCCAGGCGTCGTCTTGTAGTGTGTGCCGTTCAGGTCGAAACCGGGTGTCACACCGCCGTAAAACTGTGTAACAAACCGGAACCGTTCCGTGCTGACATCGATCGCCGACAGATAGACCTCTTCGATCTGCTGGCGGTAATCGGGCGAGTGCATAATCGCCAGTCGTACCGCGTCCTTCAGCGAGAGTTGGATCGTGCCGTCGTCTTCGACAGGGACGTACTTCGCCAGTTGAATCCGCCAGTCCGGGTTCTGAAGTTCGGGTCTGACGCCGAAGTCGTCCCAATGTGCCCACGCCGACATCCCATCGACGGATTCCATGAACTGGTGCGAGTACGGATCGTCTTCCGGCCGTGGCGGGCGCACGGGATCGTAGGGATCGAAGTAGCGGCTGTGCGGGTCGGGATCGACGCCTGCGTAGCCGATATCCCACTTACCGTAGGACTTTTCATTGATCAGGCATGCAACTTCATCGTCGGCCTGTTGCCGGTACCATTCGCGCTGGCAGCCGGTTGCTGCTGTGAACGCCAGCAGTGCCAGCAGGCCGCGCAGTCTGCGTCTGTGCGATCTCTGCATCACGTCAACGGTCCCCCCTGAGTACGGCCGATCGGCGCATCAGCGCTTCGCGACTCTTCGGGTTATTTTCGACGCAGGGGTTGTTCGGGCTTGAACGATTATGCGGGTTGCGGTGCCGCTGCGGGGAATTGCCCTGCGCTGGTGGACCGCGGCTGACCACGTCGGCCGGACACAGTCGCGGCTTTCTTCTGCTCACGGCATCGGGTCAGCTCGGTCCGAAATCTGTTGCGTAGCGTTCTTCTGGCGCAAACAGTCGTTACGATGTTCCGCGCACTTCAACTCGTCGATGCGATCGTTTCTGTCGTTTATCAATGGCGGGCACCGACGGCAGAACAATTTGATCCGTTGATCGGCCGTGCGGCCTTTCAAGTTCGCAGGACGCGGGCACGTCACTTTATGGAATCAGCCGTTCTTACATCGTCTGCTCACGCTGACCGGATCGCGGAAGAACTCTCGTTCCGTACCGAGCAGGTTGAGAGCGTCATTCGACTGCTTGACGACGACAACACGGTTCCGTTCATCACGCGGTATCGCAAAGAGCAGACCGGCAATCTGGACGAGGAGCAGATTCGCGCGATTCAGGATCGACTGCAGGCGCTCCGTCAGCTTTCGGATCGAGCGACTGCGATTCTGCGGTTGATCGATGGCCAGGGAAAACTCACGCCGGAACTGCGGACGGAGATTGAAGCCGCGACGACGCTGAAGCGGCTTGAAGACCTTTACCTGCCCTATCGTCCGAAACGGAAGTCGCGTGCTGAAGCCGCCCGTCAGAAGGGACTCGAACCACTGGCCGATCTGCTGTGGAGCCGCGATCAGCCGGAACTGTCGGCAGACGCTGCGGCTGCGGGATTCGTCAATGCCGAACTCGGTGTCGAATCTGCCGCGGACGCGCTCGCGGGAGCCAGCGACATCATTGCGGAACGGATCAGTGAGAGCGTTCCGGTTCGCGAAGCCGCCCGCAGGATCGCGTGGCGGACCGGTCAATTGGCGGCGTCGCTCGCCCGGTCATCCGGCGAGACATCTCGCGAGTTCCAGAATTACGCGGACTACTGTGAGCCTGTGTGGAAGGTTCCGCCGCACCGCACGCTGGCGCTCAATCGCGGCGAAAAGCTGAAGGCGCTGCGTGTTCGTTACGAGTGGGATGAAAACGTCGCATTCAAACAGACCAGCGGCCTGCTTGAACTGGAGACGCATCCGCGAGTGGCATTTCTGGAAGCGAGTCTGCGCGACGCGCTTGACCGGCTGATTCATCCGGCGATGGATCGCGAAGTGAGACGCGAGCTGACCGAGCAGGCAGAGAAGCACGCGGTGACGGTCTTCGCCAGAAACCTGCGCGGCCTGCTGCTGCAACCGCCGTTGCGCGGGAAGCGAGTGCTGGCGATCGACCCAGGGTTCCGAACCGGCTGCAAAGTCGCCGTGCTCGACGAATGCGGCCAGTGCCGGCATTCGGACGTTGTCTTTGTGACCGGTTCAGCGGACAAGAAGTCGAGCAACGTACGGAAGCTCGCCGCCCTCATTGCCGAGTATCACTGCGACCTGATCGCCATTGGCAACGGCACCGCCTGTCGCGAGACCGAGGAACTGGTCAGCGAAGTCATCTCAGAACACTGCCCCGACATTCGGTATCTGATCGTCAATGAGGCCGGCGCGAGCATCTACTCAGCGAGCAGCGTCGGCCGTGACGAGTTTCCCGATCTTGACGCAACGGTCCGCGGAACGATTTCGATCGGTCGCCGTCTGCAGGATCCGCTCAGCGAACTGGTGAAGATCGATCCGCAGCATCTGGGCGTCGGCATGTACCAGCACGACGTGACGCCGCGTCTGCTGAAAGAATCGCTTGATGGTGTTGTCGAGTCCTGCGTCAATTTTGTCGGCGTCGATCTCAATACCGCCAGTGTGTCACTGCTGCGGTACGTCTCGGGTTTGAATCAGTTGATCGCACGCCGCGTTGTTGAATGGCGCGAGCAGAACGGGCAGTTCTCCTGCCGGACGCAGCTCCGTGATGTTCCTGGCATTGGCGAGGCGACGTTCACGCAGGCGGCCGGTTTCCTGAAAATCAGTGGCGGCGACGAGCCACTCGACACGACGGGCATTCACCCGGAGAGTTACGGGGCCGCGCGGCAGTTGCTGCAGCGGCTGCAGGTCAGTGACGAGATCCTGACCGCACCTGCGGAACAGCGCAGTGGCTTACGCGAACAGATCGAGAAGCTCAATCGGAAGTCGCTGGCGAAGGAGCTGAATATTGGCCTGCCGACGCTCTCTGACATTCTTGATGCGCTGGCCCGGCCCGGCCGTGATCCGCGAACAGATCTGCCGAAGCCGGTCTTCCGCAAGGGCATTCTCAAGCTTGAAGATCTGCAGCCGGGCATGGAGCTGACCGGAACGATTCTCAACGTTGTCGACTTTGGCGCGTTCGTCGACATCGGCCTCAAAGACAGCGGACTGGTCCATATCAGCCAGATGGCGAGCCGCTTCATCCGGTCGCCGCACGAAGTCGTCAGTGTCGGCGATATCGTTTCAGTCTGGGTTCAGTCGGTCGATCTTGAGCGCCGTCGCGTTTCTCTGACCATGCTCGGTGCCGAAGCCTGCGGAGAGTAACCGCGATGCGTCGCCGTTCGCCTGCCAGACATGCCGACTCCGTGCGGGCATTTCTGGCGATTCGTGTCCCGCTGCAGCCGTCCGCCAGATCGACCTCTGATGCCGCGGCGGCCGGTCACCTCCGCCGGGATCTTCTGACGCGACTGCTCGACGAATTCGCGTCGCTGGGCTCGGCTGTTCGAGCTGTCTCCACGGATGGAGTTCACCTGACCCTGAAGTTCTTCGGTGATCTGAACGCCAATCAGATTCAGTCCGTCTGTGACGTCACCGCACCTGTTGCTGCGAAAGCCGCGCCGTTTATTTTTCAGATGCACGGGCTTGGTGTGTTTCCAAACGAGAGACGTCCGTCGGTGATCTGGGCCGGACTGGTCAACGTCGAAGCGTGCGTTGCGCTCGTTGAAGAACTCGAACTTGCGCTCAGTGACGCCGGCTTTCCAATCGAAACGCGACCGTTCGAGCCGCACGTGACACTGGCTCGTGTGAAGGCCCGACCGCCAGATCGTCTTGCGGAGCTGCTGTCCGGGTTTGCCAATGAGGACTTCGGATCGTTCCGCGTCGACGGGATTGAACTTATTGCGTCCGAACTGACACCCCGCGGCCCGGTCTACTCGACGCTCGCCGAATTTCCGCTGGGCTCGCGAATGACCCATCTGTAGCCGACGACGCCAGGTTCTACGCGGGTCCGGCGCTCTGGCCTTACCCGCCGACGCGCAGAAACTCGCAGGCGAGCAATCCCCGATTCGGCAGCGCGCTCTCTGCGGAAGCGTGCAGAGGAGCGCCGAGCGGTTGTTCGGTCTTTGGCGCAGTCACATGGCAGGCGACGCAGCGTGTGACTGTTTCCTGAGCATCCTGACGGCGCGACGTGGCGATGAGCTGCAGTGTCTCTTCGAGCGTATGGCAGGCGACGCAGCCGGCTACAACAGTTGATGCGGAAGCCGTTGTCAGCTCGGCCCGCTGACATTTCTGATCGCGCTGCTGAGCAAGCAGCGGCGACTGATCGGAGCGTTGCAGGAAAGTCAGCGCGCCGAGCACGCAGCTCAGTCCGGCGACGCCCGCCAGGATCTGCCAGGTGACCAGACGCCGCTGCAGGCGACGTCGCGCTTCCGTGTGCCAGGGAGCGTCGGGCCAGGCCGTGTCGCTCGGAAGTTCAGTGGGAGCAATACGACGATCGACGATTGACGATGTTCGCCGAAGCGGTTCCGTATCGTCTGCGATCGGTAACGCAAGCTCATCAAACGCTGACAGTGCCGACATCGTTTCGCCGAACAGGTCGAGCGCGGGTTCGAGTGCGTCGGCCATGTCGCGGCAGCGCGGGCACGTCGCGAGATGTGCAGCGAGTTCGGGCGCGTCGCGTCGCGTCGCGTCGGTCAGGCAATCAAAGGCGAGGTCACAGTTCATGGGTTGTCTCCACAGAAATGGAAACGTCGTGCAGGATAAGGCATCGTTTGCCGCGTATCGGTACTCAGGCGACGCAGCGTCGGGCGGGGCAGGGGAGTTTTCACGGAAAGTCCCCCGCATCCTGATGTCCACTGTGAGCGTGCCGGATGGAAGCGGCCAGGCGTTCGAGCCCCGATTTCACTCGCAGCTTTGCGCCGTTCAGACTGCAGTTCATGGCGGCGGCGATTTCCTCGAACGTCAGCCCGCCGAAGAACCGCAGCCGCAGCGCGTCGGCCTGGACGTCCGGCAGTCTGTCGAGATGTTGACTCAGCAAGGCGTCACGTTCGGCGGTCAGCACACTGGCGAGGGCTTCATCGTCGGCGTGTGACTTGAGCTGCTCATCGTCGAAAGAATGCAGCTGTGTGCGATCCGTTCGCCGTTGTTCGCGGCGGCCAATGGTCCGGCAGTTGTTGAGCAGAATCGTCCACAGCCAGCCGCGGAAGGGAAACTGCGGATCGAACGTCGTCCGCTTCGCGTATGCGGCGAGAAACGTCTCCTGCACCGCCTCTTCTGCCAGCGCGTGATTCCGCAGCGTGTGTTGCGCTGTCCGCAGCAGCGACGGCCGGTGACGGCGGACCAGCTCCTCAAACAGCTCGGGCTGTCCGTCAAGAACTCGCTGCATGATCTGGTCGTCGGAAAGTGACATATCGCAGGACAGGGCGGGAAGACAGTTCGAGCGGCAGTTTGAATTCCGGGTCGCGATGATAGCCACGAGCGAGGCCGACGTGCCATGCTGAGTTGCCATACGCGTCCGTTGCCGCTGCCTGGCGAACAATCCAGCGAGCAATCATCATCGCGACTCCAAGCTCTTCCACACTGGTTGTCAGGAGTTCTCCAATGGCCGTTTCCCGTCGAGAGTTTCTTGCTGGCTGTGCTGCCGTCGCTGCGACCGCTCCCTTTGGTCTGCCGGGTACGGCGACGAGTGCTCTGGCTGCAAAAGAGTCGTCTGCCCGGATGTCGCTCGGGCTTGTCACCTACAACTGGGGCAAAGACTGGGACATCGCGACGATCATTGCCAATTGCTCAGCGACGGGTTTCAACGGCGTTGAGCTGCGGAGCACGCACAAGCACGGCGTCGAGATCACACTCGACAAACAGCAGCGGCAGAACGTGCGCGCCCGGTTCGCGGATTCCGACGTCGAACTTGTCGGCCTGGGCAGTGCCTGCGAATACCACTCGGATGATCCGGCCGTCGTGAAAAAGAACATCGAAGAGACGAAGGCGTTCGTGCAGCTTTGCCACGACATCGGCGGGACCGGCGTCAAAGTACGTCCCAACGGTTTTCCCAAAGGTGTGCCGCAGGAAAAGACGCTGGAACAGATCGGTCGGTCGCTCAACGAAGTCGCTGAATACGGAGCCCGCTACGGTGTGCAGATTCGCCTGGAAGTTCACGGTCGCGGAACGGCCGAGCTGCCGCACATCCGTTCGATCCTCGACGTCGCCGATCATCCCAACACAGTCGTCTGCTGGAACTGCAACCCGACCGACCTCGACGGCGAGGGCCTCGACCACAACTTCAAACTGGTCGCTGACCGGATCGGTACGGTCCACATTCACGATCTGCGAAACGAAGCGTACCCGTGGAAGCAACTCTTCGGCCTGCTGAAGGGAGCGAACTTTGCCGGCTGGACACTGCTCGAAGAAGGCAAAGTCCCGGACGATATTGTCGCCGCGATGCGCGAGAACCGAAAACTCTGGGACGGCCTGGCTGGCTAGCCAGTCGGTCAAACGCGTCCGTGTCAATCCGTCGGTCTTTCCGATAGTTTCCCACCTCTGTCTCAACTTACCCCTCGGAATGACCAATGGCCGGACGCGACTTTCTGGGAATCACTGTGCTGGGCGACTTCATCCTGAGTGAAGGCGTCGAGCTGATTATCGAAAACCTGCAACGAATCGGAGCTTCGGCAGTCACAGTCAATCCGACTGTGACGGCTCCGGGTGACGAGTCCAACGGCAGCTTTCAACCGCCGATTGATGCCGGCAGCAGTCCGCGCGTCTTCGATCGACCGCTGTGGGGTAAGCATTCGCTGTGGGTTCGCAGCGGCGTCAGCTATCACCCGAACGCTGATTTCTACCGTGACTCGCCCTATGCACCGCGGCAGCCGAACGACCTGACCGACGAGCATGGGGCAATCATTGGTCAGTTCATCGATCGCGCCGTCGACGCCGGACTGAAGGTCTATTTTCAGGTCGGAGCGGTCCAGCCATCCGGTTTGCGGGACGAAGACAAGCCTCGTTTGCCGGACGGGAGCATCCCGGCGAACCGGATGGCCAATACGGGCAGTCTCGCCAGCGAAGCGGTCCGGTCTTACAACGCCGCGTACGTGCGCGACCTCGTCGCCGCGTACCCGAAGATCAGCGGTTTCCGTCCGGACTGGCCCGAGTATCCCTGTTATACACTTGGCGAAGTCTTCCAGGATTTCAGTGATCACGTGCGTGAATGGTCGCTCGAACGCGGCTTCGACTTCGACGCCATCAAAGCCGACGTGGGTGAGTTCTACGACCTGCTGCTCGGCCGAAACCCGGACCGCAGGCTCACGAACGCGGACTTCGAGCGGGACTGGTCGGTGCCGGACGACCTGTCCGCTGGCCTGGGCGAGTGGCTGCTGCTGAAGTCGGCGCTGTCCGTCGATCTGTTGCAGCACTGGCGGGACATCATTGACGAGGCCGCAGGCGAGAGTTGTGAGCTGTCGGCCAATGCGTTCATGCCGCAGTACACGCTGACAACGGGCTTCAGCTTTCCGGGAGCTGCTGAGATCTGCCAGGCAGTCTCGCCGAAGCTTTACACGATGCACTGGTCGCTGATGGTGAAGTTCTGGGCCGAACCGATCCTCGCTGCGAATCCTCAGTTGAGCGAAGAGTCCGTCGTGCGGAGCCTCGTCCGTCTGATGGAGATTGCCGAGGGAGACGGCGGTTCGACGATTGCTGATTACGGTTACCCGGCTCCGGACGAACCGCATCCGATTCCTGACGCACCGCAGCTTCGCAAGCTCGCCGAGGTGGCTGAACAGGTCGGCGATGCCTGCGCGGTCACGGCACTCGTCCACGGTTACGGACCGCTCGATGACTTCACTCGGCGTTTGAATCTGGTCGCGGGCTGCGACGCAATCTCCGGCCTGTGGATCAACCGCTACGGTTATCTGAGCGACGCGAAGCTCGACGCCGTTGCTGCGGCGTTCAGGAAGTAGGCAACCATTCGTCGCGAGGTTATTCAGCGAATCTGATTTGTCGTGTGCCACTGGCTCTGCCAGTGCGTCACGCGGCATGAGCACTGGCAGAACCAGTGGCACACAATGTTCTCTCTGAAGTGCCTCGCCTGACTCTTCGTTACTGAAAATCCAGCAGCGACAAGTGTCCGAATCTCCTGCTCACACTGAAACGCGAATGAAACCTGTCGAGTGGCCGATCGTGGTGGCAGCGGCGGTCGCGCTGAGCGTCGTCTTCTGGGCGAAACTCTGGACCGGCGGCGGGCTGATTGGCGGCGACATCTATTCGTACTTCTTCCCGCAGAAGCAGCTCTACGCGGAGAGTCTGCGGGCCGGCGAGATTCCGCTATGGAACAACCGGACCAGCTTCGGGTACCCGCTGATTGCTGAGAGTCAGACCGGAGCGTTCTATCCGCCGCACCTGGTGCTTTACCGGCTGCTGGATTTGAACTCGGCCTACAACGCGAATCAGTTGCTGCACTACGTGCTCGCGTTCGTGTTTACCTGGCTACTGGCTCGCGAGCTGAAGCTGTCAGCGGCTGGAGCGGCACTCGCCGCGACGGTTTTCACATATGGCTGGTCGCCGCCGCGGATCAGTCTGGAGTGGGCGATCATCGGAGCGGCCTGGATGCCGCTGGCGATCTGGTGGACTGAGCGGTTTCTGTCGCGGTGCGATGCCCGCTGGCTGGTCGGCCTGAGCGCGACGCTCGCCCTGCAGATGCTCGCCGGGCACTACAACCTGGCGTTTATCACGCAGCTCCTCGTGGTTTGTTATGCCGGGCTGAGGATCTGGTTCTGCCGGGCTGATTCGAGTGGCGAGTCGAAGGATGCTGCAAAGCCGCTGGTCGGTCGCTGGCGTCGAGGCCTCAGTGTTGTTCTGGCTGTCGCGCTTGGTGGCTGCCTCGCCGCGCCACAACTCGTGCCGAGCTGGGAACTCAAGCGGACCAGCCAGCGCGAGACGATTGACGGCCAGGAGTTCGATCCCGGACACGGGCACATTCCGCCGCTGTACCTCTCTCAGGTCATCGCGTCGTGGTGGTTCTGGTACGCCCCCGAAGTTGACCGCGATCAGGCTCTGCGGCAACTCGACACGCTGGCGATCTCGTCGGGGACGAACCAGACGGAAGCGCACCTTTACTTCGGGCTCGTGCCCCTGCTGATCATCGGCCTGGCACTGGCTTCGACGCGTGCCCGCGAGCAGTTGTGGCATCGCGACGTCGCGCTGTGGCTGCTGCTGAGTCTGGCGGCGGTCATTTATGCAACGGGCTGGCTGCTGCCGGTCACGCAGCACCTGCCGGGCTTCGGCTTCTTTCGAGGACCTGGGAGGTATGGAATTGTGACGACGCTCGGCGTCGCCCTGATTGCCGGCCGGGCACTCAGCGCTTTGCTGGAACGCAAACGCTGCCTGACGTCTGGCATCGTACTCGCCATCGTCCTCTGCGCGACAATCAGCGATCTGAAGTACGTCGCTCGAGTCGTCGCGGTCTCGCCGATTCTCGATCAGCCGGTTCTCGCGCGGCTGGAGCACAGCATCATCCGACAGCGACTGGAGGAGTACGACGGTCTGCCGCGGCTGTATGCTCCGGGACCAAATCTGCCGAACCTGCTCGGCGTTTCGTCCGTGCCCGAATACCTGGGCATCGGGCCGAGTCAGTATTACGACCCGAAACTGCGGGCTCCGCAGCTCGAAACACTCACGCCTGACTTCATTGCCTGGGCCGAGCGGTCCGGCATTACACACATCCTCTCATTCGATCCACTGGCGACCGACGCTGTTCGCGGCGTGCAACTCGTGCTGGCTGAGCCGGACGCGTTTCTTAATCCTGCCTGGGCTCGCTCGCCGGAACAGCCGTTGTATCTTTACGAGTTGGCGTCGACGCGTGGCCGCGCGTACTTCGACCTCCCGCAGGCCGGGCAGAAGGTCGACGTGATCAGCGACGAGCCCGGCCGGGTCGAGTTGTCCGTCGTCGCGCCGGAAGCGGCGATCGTCATCCTGACCGACCTCGCCTATCGCGGCTGGAAGGTCACCGTCGACGGACAGCCATCCGAGGCACTCGCCATCAACGGCCTGTTTCGAGGCGTCGAGCTCCCGGTCGGGAACCATCGAATCGAATGGACCTTCGAGCCGCGCAGCCTGCGCGTCGGCTTCGTGCTGACAGCAATCGGACTTGTCGTGTGCGTTGCCGTGTTCGCCAGGTCGCGAGCACGTCGGCTTGAGAGCCAGAGCCGATCCGTGTCCAATTGACGCTGAGATCTGGAATCTGAATCTCAGATTTCATGACGTGATTTAGCCGCAGATTCACGCAGGTGGACACAGATGCCAGGCTGATTTATATGTGTTGATCCGCGGCCAGTACTCTGGGCAGGAAGAACGTGACTTCCAGTTGCGCTGAGAGTGCCGGATGACGTTCCGCAGTGATCTCGTGTCGTTTTGCTGAAACCAACGGAGAATCTGATGCCCGGGCCGGTTGAAGTCTTCTGTTCATGCTGCAATCCATCGCTGAAGATTAAGAGTCGCGCGCCTGTTGGTCGCGTCGTCCCATGTCCGAACTGCGGCAGGAAGTTCCGTATTGAGCTGCCGACCAAGGACGATGACGCCTGGGAAGCCGAAGACGAAAAGTATTCGTGCGATCTCTATGAATACGAAGTGGCAACCTCGACTGTCGACACTGAAGATGAATGCGAACCAAGGCCTCGCCGGCGGACTGCCAGGAGTTCGTCCTCATGCGGCAGAAGTCGCAGTGGAACGAGCAAACGCAAGAGTCTGTCGCGGTTTAATCCGCTTATCGTTGCTGGAGGGGCCGTGGGTGCAGCCCTGCTGGTCACTGCCGCAATATTCGTGTTCGCTGGTGGTAACGGAGGGCAGGAGATTGATCCCGCCAGACCGCAGATCGCTTCGCCTGCTGGTCTCGACATCGGAGCGGGATCGGTACTAGAGAAGGGAATCGGGACAGTCGACGGCACGGCGGATATCTCAGACGAGGAGATCGCGCAGCTTGGCCGCGACTTTGCCGCGTCGATTTCGAGTGAAAATAGTTCGGCCACCGTGGCCTTGATGGATTTCGATGGATTGTCCGATCTGATCACGCGGGGGTTGGGAATGTCGGCCTCGGACCGTGCGGGATTCAAAGCGGGATTCCGGCAAGCTTTTTTACAGCCCGTAAGTTTTGTCGGGCAGATGGTTGCGCAGATTCATGCCGGTGGCTCCATTCGCTTTCAGCGTGTACTGACAGTTGATGGCGAGCGGCGGGCGTTGATCCGTTTGCTGCAGTCAGATGGAGCTGTCAGCTACAACGAACTGATTCCTGTACGCAGAAGTGACGGTCGGATTCGCGTTCTTGACGTGTACTCCTATCTGACGGCGGAACGAATTTCGGAGACGGGACGGCGTGGCGTCATTCCGGCGGTCGCTGCGAAGAATCGCAGTCTGCTGGAACGGCTGACAGGTACCGATCGTGCTGCCGCCGAGTACTTCCGACGGGTCAACGAACTGGTTCTTGCGAGACAGAGAGGAAATCATCGAGGGATTCTGCGGCTTAGTCAGGCGTTGCCGACCGAATTGAAGACTGACAAGATGCTCCTGCTTCTGCGACTGCAGGCAGCGCAGGCCCTACGTGATGACCCAGAGTACGTGCGAGCGATGGAAGCGTTTCGGTCAGCCCATCCGAACGATCCAGCCCTCGACTTTGTGCTGATTGACTACTACGCGCTGAAGGAAGACAAACCACAATTGCTGCAGTGCCTGGAGCGTCTTTACAAACGGACGGAACAGGATGCGTATCTGGGGTCGTTGCTCGCAGAAACGGTGCTGGAGACTGATGATCTGGATCGTGCAGCATCTGTCGTGACCGCTGCGATCGAGTCTGAACCCGACCTGCAGAACGCCCAGATCGTGCTGTTTCGAGTTCAGGCTGAACGGCGGGATTTCGACGGCTGTCTGAAAACGCTCACAGCGGCCTTTCGTCAGCACGGATTCTATTTCGGCAACAACGCGCAGGTCCGGGCACTTGGACCAGGCGTTGCCGCGTTCATGGATTCACCTCAGGGTGAGCGGTATCGCCGGGTTGCCAAAGGCGGCTAGCTGGATGTCCTAAATACTGGTCGGGAGTCAGCCTGTCGGGTCAAATTCATGTCTTTCAATTCGGATGAGGTTCGCGCACTGTGTCGACCACTGATCGAGCTGACTATCGCCGCGTGTGGCTGACGTTTCTGCGGAACGCGCTGGTTCGCGAGATGACGTTTCGCGGCAATTTTCTCATCAACCTGGTGACGCGAGCTTTCTGGTTCGCCGCGCAGATCACGCTGTTCGAGATCATCTTCAGCAACGTGCCGGAGATTAACGGCTGGACTCGGGAGCAGTACTTCGCCTTCATGGCAACCGGAATGCTGATCAATGCGTTCGTCGAGGCGTTCTTCATGCCGAACTGTGCGAACTTCAGCGAGCTGATTCGCACCGGCAATCTCGACTTCGTGCTGCTGAAGCCGATCGATACGCAGTTTCTGGTGTCCTGCGAAAAAGTTGAACTGGCGATGATCAACCAGATGCTGTTCGCCCTGGGCTTTCTGGGTTACGCGCTGTACGGCATCGGCGAGCCAGTCACGCTGCTGCAGGTGTTCGCGTACGTGGTTTACGTGATCGTCGGCGTCGCGTTCTTCTACAGCCTGATGATCTCACTGGCGAGCACGAGCATCCTGTTCGGCCGCAACCAGGGGCTGTACGACTTCTGGTTCTACATCACCGTCTTTGCCCGCTATCCGCGGAGTATCTGGAATGGTACCGATCCGAACCGGCTGGAGGGCGGCGAACTGCTGCAGGGAGCCTTCACCTGGGTAATCCCGATCCTGCTGGTCGTGACCGTGCCCGCAACCGTTATCGCGAAGACGGTAGATTCCTGGCAGTTGCCGCTGGTCGGCCTGTGCGCGTCCCTGGCCGGGCTTGTTGTGTCGCGCCTCGTCTTTCAGTGGTCGCTCCGGCACTATCGCAGTGCGAGCAGTTGATTGGCGACGAATGGGCCGAGGGCTTGCCATCCGTTTTGCGGCGATTGGAGACAGGCGATTTCGGGGCGAATCAGGGCCTCGAAAGCCGTCTTGAGCGATTCGCGGAGGGCTGCGAGACTTCCCCCACTGCCGGGTTCAGGAGTGTAGAACTGCGCCGACGGATCGGTGTGGATCAAGCCTTGAGACCGCAGTTCAAAAACGACACGGACGTCTGATGCCGATTGTTCTGCGACTGCTGACTGCGCTGCTGCTGCTGCTCCCGCTGGTGGGCTGCGCGGCGATGGTGCCGCTGACGACGTCAAATCCGATGTTCATTCCGTCGTCGAATCACGAGCAGCTCTGGGAAGATACGGTCGACGTTCTGCATGCGTACCAGTTTCCTGTCGAGCGGGAAAACAAACTCGATGGCGTGATCGAGACCCAGTACAAACCGGGAGCCAGCGTGATCGAACCGTGGCATCCGGATTCTGTGACGGGAATTGACCGACTGGAAAGCACGTTTCAGTCGATTCGTCGCAAGGCCAGAGTGACGATGACTCCTGTCAACGGCGGTTATCTGGTCGGTGTGGAAGTCGAAAAAGAAATCGAGGACCCTGACAAGTTGATCATCAATTCTCCAGGTTACGCGACGTTTCCGCAGACTGATCCGCTGCATCGCGACCTGGACGCCGTGGTTGGTCCCGCAACGCCGGAAGGCTGGTACTCAGTCGGACGCGACTCGAATCTCGAACAGTCGCTGCTGCAGGATCTGCAGGTTGCCTACGGTCAATAACTCCGAGCCGCATCAGCTTTGCGATTTCGAGAGTCTGCAGTACATCCGGCTTTTCAAGACGGTTGGAATGTCGTTTGCTATCGTGTGCGTCTCGAATCGAACGACCTTCGGTCGCGCCGGACGAATCCATGAAACGCGAGCATTCACTCAAACGCCGGTTGAAGTCGCTGGAGACACTTTCCGAAGCGGTTACGGCGATGAAGTCGCTGTCGGCTCATCATTTCCGGTCGACGCGTCTGGGACTGCCCGCCGCTCGTGCTTACCGGACTGGAGTTGAGGCGGCGATTGCATCACTCGATTTTCCGGCGACCAGCGCGGACGACCATGCTCAGACACAAGGGCTGTTGCTGGTCGGCGCGGATCTTGGCTTGTGCGACGGCTACAACTCGCGACTGACGCAGGCGGTGGTCGCTGCGTCGTCTGAATTGTCCATCGAGCGACTTTACTGCATTGGGCATCGGTCCGTTCCGGGGCTGCGAAACGCCGGCCTGTCGGTTTCCCACCAGTACGCGACACCGACCAGCACGGCCGGTTTGACGGACGTGCTGCTCTCTGTGGCGGAAGACGTTCTGACCGACTACCTCGACGGACGCATCACTCGGCTGACGGTCATCTCGGCGCGGTTTGACGGAGTCGGCGAGTTCACTCCTGTCTCGCACGACCTGCTGCCGATCTCGGCCCCGCAGCAGACCGGCCGGTTTCCGCCCTCCGCTTATAACACCCGCCGGCACCTGATCGCCGTGGCGTTGCGTGAGTATCTCTACATCGAGCTTTACCAGACATTGCTGGACTCGCTGGCTTCCGAGCACGGAGCGCGGCTGGTTGCCACGGAATCTGCCGGAGAGTGGCTTGACGAAAAGTCCGGCAGCACGCGACGCCAGCTTTCCGCGGTTCATCGCGAGGCTGCGACACAGGAAGTCCTCGACATCGCCGCTGCCTGCCGACGACGGAACTCCGGAAGTTCACCGGAGGCGAAGTGAGCGTCTGCCTGTTAACTGGACAGCGCCACTTTGGCGAAATGTGCGAGGAGACAGGCTCGCAGCGCGTTTGACGTCACGTCACTTGCTCACTCGCTTGCGCTTCGTGCTTGTATTGCTCACTTGCTTGCGCTTCGTGCTTGTATTGCTCACTTGCTTGCGCTTCGTGCTTGTATCGCGACCGAAAGTGGCGCTGTCGAATTAAGCAGTTCGTATTCGGGCAGCCGGACACTCTGGAGATCCGTTTGCCGCGTTAATCACCGGCCGCGTGAATCGCTTTCAGCAACGAGTCCTGCCAGCCGTCTGGCAGGTGGCCCTGATCGAGTTCGTTCATCAGGTCCGGCTCTTTGCCGCGAGCCGCTTCCAGAACCCGGTCCTTCCAGTGCGAAATATCAGGTGGCGGTCCTCCGCTCATGCCGGCTTCGCTGACGGCCGTCAGCAGCACAACCTGCTCACCAATCGATCGTCCGGCAAATCGTTTCTGTTTGAGCAGCCCGCGCATTGTCTGCCCGCGATCGATCGTCGCCTGCGTCGAAGCATCGACGTCCAGGCCGACGCGGGTCAAAGCTTCGAGCGCTTCAAACCGTGACATCAGAATCCGCAAATTACGCGACGCTGCTTTCATGGCCGGTGACTGAGCTGCCGAACCAATCCGCGAAACGCTGCGGCCAATATCGACAGCCGGTCGCTGGTTGCGTTCGAACCGGGCGGTGTCGAGATAGATCTGGCCGTCAGTGATCGAGATCAGGTTCGTCGGAATGTAGCCCGAGATGTCGCTGTCGGTGGTTTCGACGATTGGCAGTGTTGTCACCGATCCACCTCCGCGGTCGTCACGACGCACGGCAGCTCGTTCGAGCAATTCCGCGTGAACATAAAAAATGTCCCCCGGAAACGCTTCGCGCCCCGGCGGACGATCGAGCAGCAGCGCGAGTTCGCGATACGCGTCCGCGTGCTTCGTCAGGTCGTCGTAGATAACGAGTGCGTGTTCGCCTCGTTCGCGAAACGACTCAGCAACCGATGCTCCCGCGTACGGAGCGAGATACTGCAATCCAGGAGCCATCGAAGCATCGGCCGCGACGATTGCCGTGTTGTCCAGACAGCCGGCCTTCTGCAAAGCCTCCTGCAGCGCCAGCACTCGCGAGATTGGTTGTCCGATGCTGACGTAAACGCAGGCCACATCGCCCGGCTTCTGATTCGCGATGATGTCGAGAGCCAGCGCCGACTTCCCTGTGTTGCGGTCTCCGATGATCAGTTCCCGCTGCCCGCGGCCAATCGGGATGGCGGCGTCGATGACCATGATGCCGGTCTGCAGTGGCTGATCGACGCCTTTGCGATCGATGAATTCGGGAGCGGGCCGAAACAGCGGTAACCGCTCGTGGTCACTCAGCGCAGGGCCGTCGTCGAGTGGATTGCCCAGCGGATCAATGATTCGGCCGAGCGTCTCACGACCGACCGGCAGCGACGGCAGGCAACCGACACCGACGACGCCCTCTCCGGACCGGACGCTTTCGGCTCCACTCAGAAGAATCGCTCCGGTTCCCTGCGGATCGAGATCGTAGGCCAGTCCAGTCGCGCCGGAATCAAATTCGAGCAGTTCCTCGAAGCCAACGTTTTCGAGTCCGACGATCCAGGCAACACCGTCGCCGACTCGACGGATCACCCCTCGGGCACGAAAGCCTTCGGTCAGATCCAGCAGAGATCCGGCCTGCCTGACTGAGTCCGTGAGTCCTGCGGCGTCAGTCATCGGCGTTCTTTCGTGGGGAAAGGACTCCCAGTCCTGCCTGCAACTCAGACAGAACTGTTTGCCGGGATGGCTTACGACAGGTTCTGTCTGAACTGAAGGCAGCGAAGAGTGACTGGCTCATTCTTCGTTTCCTTCTGTTTAGGATCCTGTTGCTGCACTTGTGCGTGAGGGTCGTGCCCTACGAGTGGTCGCAGGTCATTCAGGCTTCATTCTTTGATTCTCTTTCCGCACGGTCCTGTTCCGGTTTGCTCAACCGTCGCCTCAGAGTGCGACCGGCGAACCCAGCCAGACCCGAGGCCGAAATATCCACCAGTCCGCGGTTCGTTGCGACTCGCAGTCCGGCTTTGAGTTCCGGGACGAGTCGAAATTCGGCCGCCGTCCCGGCAGAGCCCAGTGATTTCTGCAGCGCCTGCCGCTGCTCAGCATCGAGTTCTTCCGCGGATTCGATCAGCACCGGAGCCAGCGCATTGCTGTCGAACGCTTCGATTTCGCGACACGCTTCACGCACGAACGCGGCCTGCAGTTCCGGTCCGTTGATCTGCCGCAGCAGACGTTTGACCGCTTGCACGCTGACTTCCGCGATGACCTCCGACAGCCGTTCTGCCTGAGATTGCTCCATATGCGCCACACGATGCCGGGCTGCCGCGACCTCTCGCGTCGCCTGTTCACGCGCTGCTGACACGATTGCGTCGGCTTCCCGCTGAGCAGCTTCGCGAGCGGCAGTTCGCCGCTGCTCAAGTTCGCTGTCGAGTTCGGTGTGTCGCTGCTGCGCCTGGTCGAGCAGTTGTGCCGCTGCATAGCGATCGTGCTGAGCGGCGTCGGCCTGCTGCTGCAGATCGGCGCGACGCTTCTCAAGCGCGTCCCGCACCGGGCGAAACAGCAGCCAGCCGAGGACTCCTGCCAGCAGCAGGAAATTCACGACCTCGAACAGAAATGTCGTCAGCGTTGGATTCACAAATGGGCTCGTGGAAGGGATTCCGGCTGTCTTAACTGGCTAACCCGAAACAAACGGATTCGCAAACAGCAGAATCAGGCCGATGACCAGGCAGAAGATTGCGGTGGACTCGACCATCGCAAGGCTGACGAACAGGTTGCGTGTGATTGACGCTGACTCGTCCGGCTGCCTGGCCATGGCGTCCATTGCGGCGACGCCGATGCGGCTTTCGCCGAATGCTGCACCAACGGCGCCCAGAGCGGTGGTAATTCCGGCGACGACAAGTGACGTAATCGCCGTCAATGCCTGCCAGCCTTCGGGTGTCATCATTCTTCTCCTGTCGCTGTTCGCAGTGCTGCCCCGACATAAACGGTGCTCAGCAGTACGAAGATGTAGGCCTGAAGCAAACCAATCAGCAGATCGAGTGCCATCAGCGGCATTGGTACGAGGATTCCTGCCAGGGCCACCAGCAGTGCCACAATGAGGTGTCCGGACATCATGTTGCCGAACAGTCGCATCGAGAGGGCGAATGTCCGCGAGACTTCCGAAATCAGATGCAGCGGCAGCAGCAGCGGATTCGGCTTGAGGTAGTGACTGAAGTACCCGACCGGTCCGCGCGAAACGATCCCCGCTGCCGGGACGGTCACGAAGACGACAATTGCCAGAGCGGACGTTGTGGCGAGATTCGCTGTTGGCGGCCGCACTCCGGGAAGCTGGCCGCTGAGGTTGCAAGTCGCGATGAAGAGGAACAGGCTGCCGGAGAAAACCGTCAGCCAGGGCACACGTCGTCCAACAACGTCGACGACCAGTCCATCGAGTGCGTCAACCGTCAGCTCGGCGACGGCCGCCAGCCTTCCATTCGGCCGCGTGCGGATCGCCGTGCGCATCAGTGCGGCCACAACGACCAGCCCGAGCGACACGCCGATTGTCGTCAACATCGTTTGCGTCACTGGCACTGGGCCAATGTTGAAGGCGACAGGGTCTTGAAATATCTCAATACGGTTCATCGATGAGTTCCGCTTCGCAGCAGGACGTGCTCATTCTCATTGGACCTTGCGGTAACCGGTGACCAGGCTTCGCAGATAGATGGCCCCGGCCACGACAGGAAACGCGGTTGCCCAGCCGGCAGCCGCAGGCAGAATTCCACCGTTGACGGCCGTAACCACCAGCAGCCCGCCGATCAGCAGCAGCCGCACCATTCCCGCGACCGATGAGTGGAACGGCGGTTGCGAACCGCTCCACACCAGCCACGCATGAAGTCCGCCAGTTGCCAGACCGGCCAGCAGCCAGAGGATCGAAATGTCCGTCATGTTCTGGTTCCTCGAATCATCTGCCATGCCGCCGTGCTGCCGAGCGCTGCTCCCAGCGTGACCAGTATCAGCGTCAGCCGTACTCCCGTGTCCCAGCGAATGTCGAGCCAATGGCCCAGCAACGCTCCCCCGGCGGTCAGCAGCACAATCGGCCAGCCGACCGCACCCAGCACACTCATCGATTGCCAGAAGCTGCGATGACCGGGCTCGCGTTCGCGAAAACGTTTCAGGTCACGCTGAAACCGGTCACCGAGATCCGGGCGGCGAATTTCGGGGGGATCGCGGCTGGTCATGTCTTGAGCACCTCGCGCCGATACCGGTCCGATCGCTCGTCACGCAGTTCGCTGAGGATTCGCCCTTCGAGGCGGCTCAATGCCGCGCGGGCGTCGAGCTCATCGCTCGGCTGGCTGAGCAATCGCTGCAGTTCGTCGACGATCTGTTGTTCGTTTTCGCCGGTGACGGCCAGCGGCGTCAGCAGTGTGGCTGTACTGCCGTCGACAGTGAGCAAGCCGCCGGCCGAACCGACAAACGTCAGCCCCTGACCCGTTCGCACGTTGACGATGCCGGCTTCGACGGCCAGCAGCGCTGGCTCCATCTGCGGCCTCAGGCCGACGTGACCGGTCTCTGTGAGAACCCGCACGGATTGCGCCGCCAGATCGAGAACGACGTCATGCGGTGTCTGCACGACGAACTGCAGGTCGCGTTCATTCATGGCAGCACCTCGTCCAGTGAACCGATCATGAACACGGCGTCTTCCGCCAGCGTGTCCGCACGCCCGTCGAGGATGGCTTCGACGCCAGCAATTGTCTGCTCGATCGGCACGTTCCGGCCGGACATTCCGGTGAATGTTTCCGTCACGAAGAACGGTTGCGTCATGAAGTTCCGCAGCCGCCGAGCCCGGCCGACCAGTGTGCGGTCCTCGGCTGACAGTTCATCGACACCCAGCATCGAGATGATATCACGCAGCTCTTCGTACCGCCCGAGGACGCGTCGCGCTTCCTGCGCCGCGGCGTAATGCCGCTCGCCGACCGTCGCCGGATCAAGCGCTTTCGATGACGATGCCAGTGGATCGACTGCCGGATACAGCCCTTCGGCCGCCACGTCGCGGCTCAGTACCATCGCACTGTCGATGTGCCAGAATGCGTGCGTAATCGCCGGGTCTGAGTAATCGTCCGCCGGCACATAGATTGCCTGGACGGACACCATGCCGCCGTTCTGAGTCGCCGTGATGCGTTCCTCAATCGCGGCGATGTCCGCGGCCAGTGTCGGCTGATATCCCACACGCGACGGCATCCGTCCGAGCAGCCCGGAGACTTCCATGCCCGCCTGCACGTGCCGGTAGAGATTGTCAACGACGAACAGCACGTCCTTCTTTTTCTCATCGCGGAAGTACTCGGCGACAGTCAGGGCAGACAGTCCGACCAGAAACCTTGCCCCTGGCGGCTCTTTCATCTGTCCAAAGACCATCGCCGTTCGATCCAGGACGCCGCGCCGCTGCATCTCTTCCCAGAGTTCGAGTCCCTCGCGCGATCGCTCACCGATGCCGGCAAACACCGTGACGCCGCTGAGCAGTTCGATGGCGTTATGGATGAACTCGGTCAGAACGATTGTCTTCCCGACGCCCGCTCCGCCGAACACAGCCGCCCGGCCCCCGTATGTGAACGGACAGAAGAGATCGATCACTTTGATGCCGGTTGGATACAGCTCACCGGCCGGTCGCCGCTCCGATGGCCCCGGTGGTTTGCGATGCACGGAGGCTCGGGGCAGGTCGTCCAGCGACGGGCCGTCATCCAGCACGCGGCCACGTACATCAATGACTCGTCCCAGAAGTTCGTCACCGACCGGCACGGTCAGTGGAGCCCCATCACTGGTGACAACACTCCCGCGTTTCAGCCCGCGAGTGGATTCGATGGCGATTGTGCGAACGCGTGAACTATCCAAGTGTGAATGCACGAC
The DNA here is from genome assembly GCA_016124895.1 of bacterium. GTDB lineage: Bacteria > Planctomycetota > Planctomycetia > Planctomycetales > Planctomycetaceae > JAPOLP01. The sequence goes on along the minus strand of WGMU01000017.1, from coordinate 13,849 downwards.
CGCAGCAATCTCGTCCGTGTCGAGTTGACATCGAAGCATCGCCGCCAGTGGCGGCAGGCTGCCTTCAAAGATGACGTCCACAACCGTCCCGCGCACAGCATCGACGCGCCCGTGTAATGTGGCAGGCGTCAACGGAACATCGGAGTGCGGCAGGCTTGTGAGTGCAGTCATGCGCGAAGGAATTCGCCGAGGATCAGGCTGTTGTTGTCAGACCGACGCCTCTCGCAATACGCATACCGAAGACCGGTGGGCCTCGACCGGACGTGCGGCCAGGTGCAATGAGGCACCTGAGTGACTGCCGAATTCGACACTTGGCGGCTCGAGAATCCTCGAATCGGCTTGAGTTGTGCTCATCCGCACGAAGTGTCGTGCTCGCGTGCGGTCTGGCCACGAGCCTGCCATCGCCGACTGCAGACTGCTCCTGCAAAGAACTGCATGTCCGAGTGGTGCTGGAGCGCGTCACTCGGTCGTAAATCAGTGCCCGGCGAAACACAGCAACTGGCCGTTCTCCAGTGTCACCAGGATGCGGCCTTGAGCATCGATCGCGGCGCCGCCTTTGACGACGTTCGACGGGAGCTTCTGAGTCCACAGGTCAGCACCGTCTTTGACGCGAATCGCCGTGAGGAACGCTTCATCCGGTTGCGCGTCCGGATGCCCTGCGCCGACCAGTACGCTGTCCGTCGCGATGAAACTCGTAAATCGGCGGTCGGCTTTGTCGACCCACAGGTTCTTTGGCAGATTGGTCGCACGACCGCGGCGACGCAGAAACTCACGCGCCGCGTCTTTCGTCAACCCCTGCGTGCCCGGCGGCAGCGGCGGCTGCAATGCCAGGTTGCCGAACATGCTGCCTTCGTAACTGGCATCGTGGCACAACGTGTTGCCGTCTCCGCACTGGACCTCCAGCGAAACGTACTTTCCATACTCGGGATAGTACGGATAGAACGCAGTTCGGTACTGCGACGATACCGCATGCGTCGGCTCGTTCAGACACTTCAGTGACGGCAGTTCATAACGCGCCGTTTCATAGACGCCGCCGCCCAGGAATCGCAGCTCGCCGTCAACGATCGCCAGGCTGCCCTGCAGGCTGATGCCGCTGTTGACCTGCTGTGAGAGTTCTCCTGACGTCGAGTTCTGAGCTTTCAGTTCGCCGCTCTTCGCGTCAAGCGCGACGACAAATGTGCCGTCGTAATGCGTGATGCCGGCGGCCGCGTAGACTGTGGCCTGGTCGACAACAACGCCGCCCGCTACCGGCCAGCGCGACACCAGCCGGTCAAACACGCTGATCAGGCGGTCTTCGGGAGCGACGCGCACGGTCCATAGCGAGCGGCCGGTCTTTGCTTCAAAGGCGTAGACACGGCCGTCTGCCGAGCCGACAAACAGCCGCCCGTCGGCGACAGCGGGCGAGTAGTAAACCGGCCCGGCGGTAAACGCTGTCCAGATCAACGTTCCAGTCGCGTCAAACGCCGAAACCTTGCCCGTGCGGTCTGCGACGAACGTCAGACCGCCGACCGAAACCGGACCAGTCGGCAGCTCACGCGTGGAAACGGTCGCGGTCCACAGCGGCGTCAAGTCATGGGGAATGGCAACCGCCGTCCGGTCGGACCGGGCATTATCACCACGCCAAGTTGGCCAGTCGGTGTCGGTTGCAGCCAGCGGAGCGACGTCCAGATCACCATGCACAACGTGGGTCGTTGAGTCGCTTTCTGAAGTCGGTGCCGTTGACGTCTCGCCCACAGGACGCAGCCCGATGTTGCCATACAGCGACAACTGACAGCCGCACATCCACGGTCCCCAGTACAGATGGCCGTTCGAGATCAGGACGCCGTCCTGACAGGGCGGACGCATCGGCGCGATGTGCTGCGCCTGATTGGACTCCGTCAGAACCCGTACCGTCCCGCCGGTCGCGCGGAAGAAGATGCTGTCGACGCAGCCGGTTGCCCGCGTACAGGCACGCCGCGCCGGGAAGCTCGCAACGACGTTGCCGGTCTTATAGTCGAGCTGCATTCCGGAGGTGTTCTGCGGCCCGGCGGCGTACACCGCGTCTTTGCGCAGGACGAGCTGCAGGTTTCCAGTGTCGTTGGTCCACTGCAGGCTGCCGTCTTCTGCTGACGCGACCACCATCTGCTTGCGCTGGGGGCCCGCGAAGAACAGCAGGTCGTCGCTGCATTTCATATAACACGTGGTGGCGTACCCGGTGATGTAATGCTGAGCCCGTTCGTTCGGGCCGATCGCTGCCAGCAAATCCTCGTCCGAGTTCTTCCACAGGATCTTTCCGTTCGAGGCGTCGAGGCACGCCAGAAACTTCCCTGGAGTGCAGAAGTAGATTCTTCCGTTCTTCATGCAGACCGCGCGGGCGTCCAGAAACTCGTCGTCGCGGTAGTGCCACAGAACCTTCCCGGAGTTCCGGTCGATCGCGACAAACGTCCGGCCGTGCCCGAACGCCGTCCGCGGATCCTTGTAGTCGTGCCCCTTCCACATTCCCCATGGCCAGTGCCCGAGCCCCCGATTCACCGACGCCAGCGTTTCCACTTTGACTTCCACGTTGCCGACCAGAGCGAACAGCACGTCATTCTGGATGGCCATCCATTTCCAGGTCTGCCCGTCAGTGATCTCTTCGGGGATCGTGATCTGCCGCAGGATCTCGCCGGTGCGGGCATCGAAGACTTTGCACGCTTCGTGATCGCCCATGTAGAGAGCGTCGTGCGTCGCGACCATCGTGTTGCGATGGATCATGAACCCTTCGGGCAGCTTGCGTCGCCACAGTTGTGTGCCGTTGTAGGCGTTGATGCACAGCAATGTGTTGAGCATCTCGTTCTGGTTGGTCTTGTGCGCGATATGCCCCATCACTTTGAAGATGCGTCCGCTCGCGATGACTGACTGCTCGGGCATCGGGCTGAACTTCGGCGCGGCGATAAACTGCGTCTGAAATGTTCCTTTCGCGAGCTGGTCGTTTGATTGCGGATTGTTATCCGGCCCGTGATAGGGATGACTCCAGTCCTCGATACCGTCCGGCTCCGGCTTGACAATACGGCGGCTGCCGATGAGCGCGCTGGCGTGAGGCCGCAGAACTCGCAGCAGTTCCGTCTCACTGACCTGACTCGCAGCCGACTTCGAGACGATGATTCCGTCGGCCAGGTTTTCACTGAGATGCACTGAGTCGAGCGACCCCTGATCCGCGGTCAGAGATACGCCGAGCACTCCGGCCTGATCTGCTGCGCGCCGAACGGCCGCCACGTCGTCGCGCTTCGCGGATTGAAAATAGACGCGCAGCCCGTCCTGCTGCGTCAACGCGACAACGGCGTCCGCACCGCCTTCCGGCAGGCCGAGTACCGTGATAATCCCACGGTTCACGTCGAGTTGTGCCACAGCGGCGTTCAAGGCATCGTCAGCAGCGGCTGTTGAGAGGGAAGCAACTTCCGTTACCAGAGCAAGCAGCGCGAGCGTCAGTGGCCGACCAGTCATGACTGTCTCCGATCGAAACCTCAGGGCGGACGAGTGAACCGGTCGGAAGTTTATCCAACGGAAGCCGTCTCCTGACAGCAGCGGAGCAGATCACGAATGGCACTTGCCGCCGGCGTCAGTCCATCACACCTCGACAGCCGGAACGGATATCATCGACCATCACTGGAGAATCACCTCATTCGTGTCCGGGAGTCGGTTCGATGGACGTTACTAAAACTCACGTTGCTCACGATCTCGCTCACGACAGCCCGCTGACTGGCTGTCGGTTCGATCCGTCCGGCCGCTACGTGTTCGCCTTCGCTCAGGATTACAACGTCTGGCGGTTCGAGATCGCGACGGGCAGCAAGGTGGCCTTTCCTACGGAGAGCTGGGGCCGCGGCATCGCGTTCGATAAGGCTGGCCAGTCGGTCATCACGGCAACGTACGATGGACGCCTCATCTGGTGGCCGGTTGACGCGGACAAGCCGACGCCCACTCGCACCGTCGAAGCTCACCACGGCTGGATTCGTGCGATCGCTGTCAGCTCGGACGGGACGCTGGCATCTGTCGGAAATGACCTCTTCGTGCGGTTGTGGAATGCGGCGGACGGCAAGCTCATCCGGGAGATGACCGGCCACGAATCGCAGATTTACAACGTGGCGTTTCATCCCGGCGGCGAGCATCTGGCGACGGGCGACCTGATGGCCAATCTGATTCACTGGGAAACGAAGACCGGCAAGCAACTGCGCACCTGGAAGGCCGAGTCGCTGCAGAAGTTCGACCCGACATTTGTCGCGACGATTGGCGGCTTCCGCGGCATGGCCTTCAGCCCGGATGGCCGTTTCGTCGCCTGCAGCGGAATTACGAATGTCTCAAACGCCTTCGCGGGAGTGGGCAATCCATCTGTCGTGGTCTTCGACTGGGAATCCGGCAAGCAGCAGATCGAGCACCTTTCGAAAGACAAGCTGCGCGGTGTGGCCTGGGGCGTCGTCTTCCATCCGGACGGAACCCGCATCGCCGCGTCCGGCGGGGGCGGTGGTGGCTATCTGCTGTTCTGGAAGCCTGACGAGGCCAACGAGATGCACAGCGTCAAACTGAAAGACACTGCCCGCGATCTGGACCTCAGCCCCGACAGCCTGCACCTGGCAACTGCTCATCACAACGGCCACGTCTATGTCAGCCGGATGGACGCTGCGAGTTAGCCTGCGGCCTCCGACTGTCCGGTTCATAGCTCAATCGCAGGCGGGAACCATTCGCCAGACCCACCGATACACGAGTCGAAAGCAGAAGGTACGATTCACTCGACGCATCGCGGATGACCAGTTCGCTGAGGTCTCCCGCACTGTTGATTTTAAGGAGTTCGAGGCCGCTCGACTCGTTCTCAGCAGAGACCGAACAGGTTGTCTGGTCAAGGACAAGCAGCTCGTGAGGTCTCACGCAGACCGGTGGTTCGTTTTCAATCATCGTTCGCATCGCGGCGCTGTGATCTGCCAGCCAGTTTACTGGGCCGAGCAGCCAGGCGGTTTCTTCGGTGGCCGGATGGAAATACAGCTCGTTGACCGGTCCGCTGAAGGCGCATTTCGATTCGCTGAGACAGATCACTCGGTCGGCAATCCACAGAACGCTCGCCGGGTCGTGCGTCGAGAAGACGACGGTACTGCCGAGCGTCGTTGCGTGGTCGGCGATCAGCTTGAGGTACGAGCGGCAGTGGATCGGATCAACGTGAGCGAGCGGTTCGTCGAGGACGAGGCAGAGGGCTTCGGAGACGAGCGTCCGACCGAGCGACAGACGCGAGCGTTCGCCCTGCGAGAGTCGATGCGGCAGCGCGTCGGCCACGGTGTCGAGTCTCAACAGCCGGAGCCAGTCGTCGACCGAGCGGCCGATCTGCGGAGCGTCAGGACGGACGGCCGCGAGGTGCTCACGGGCGGTCGCACGCGGCCATAAACCGTGATCCTGCGGGCTCCAGAACAGCGGCAACTGGCTGGCAGATGGCGCTGCAGAGAACTCAATCATTCCCGACGTCGGACGCTCGAATCCGGCCAGCAGGCTCAGCAGCGAGGACTTTCCGGCCCCTGATGCCCCCAGTACAGCGGTCACGCCCGGCTGAATCTGCAGATCGATCCCACTCAGCCGAGCCGTTCGCCCGCCGATCAGAGAGATGTCTTTCAGTTGCCAGACCGGGTCTGCCATCACGTCAGTAATTCGATACAGAAAAACTCGACTGGAATCGCCGGCGCCAGAGCAGCGCCAGCAGTCGTTCGACCAGAACAAACACGGCCAGCGGCACGAGTACCGACAGCAGCGTCATCAGCGACAGTGGGCCATTCCGGCCATAGTGCATCAGGTTGTAAAGCCTCACGGGCAGCGGCACGATCGCTCCCGTTGTTCCCGGCAGACTGATCGACGCCGGGCAGAGCATTGCTGTCGCGGTCAGATTCAGAAATGCCCACCACCCCAGCAGGCCGCTCAGCAGCAGCGAGCGTCGCGGGCCGCTCGCCCAGAGATGACTCGCGCCGAAGGCCTGACGCCGACTGCCGGCGTCACGTGTCAGCAGACCGGCCAGATAGTCCGACTCACGAATCAATGCCGGCGCGACGATCAGAAACAGAAACAGGCCGCGCGGCAGCAGAAACAGAATCAGTGTCGTGACGAGCGGCAGCACGGTGTCGCGTACGATGACGAGTCCCGGCAGTTGAATTGCGGCCAGAACGAACGCGCTCAGAACGAGCGACCCCAGCGAGCCGATCACGACGAGCACAACCGTCGCAAACGCGATCAGCCAGCAACTCCGATCACGCAACGCGACGGGCTCTGATGCCACATTGTTCGAAGTCGGCGCGATCACGGTTCTGGCTGACGACGCTCTCAGACGGTGAGCCAGCCAGGCAGACACAGTGGCGGCTCCGATTCCAGCGGTTGCGGCCAGAATGATGGCCACGGCCAGTTCGGGCACAAACGATCGCACCAGCGACGGATTGTCGACGATCGAGCGTGCGGCGTTCAGGCCACTCACGCCGACGATGCTCAGCGGAAGAACCAGCAGCAGTACTGCCGCGGCGACGGCCATCAACAACGCCGCGCCATTTGTTCCCGAAGCCGCAGCCGATGCGTCATGCTCGTTCCACCGTGGCACTTCCAGCCTGGTCCAGTCGGCAAGCCACCACACCAGCAGCCCGGTCAGAACAATCTGAATCCCCGCCGGAACGCTCGTACGCCGCAGCAGTGTTTCGAGATTCAGCCCGTCAGCCTGCGAATCGAAGAGGTGAACGGCCCACGCTGCGACCGACATCTCGGACGCGATCTCGAACTCCTGAAACGCCAGCAGAAAAACGAGCGTCGCGACCGCGACTCCGACCGGGCGGCTCGCGAGCGGGCGGCGAGCAAACCGCGAACGTCGCGAATCGCCTGCCGAACTCAGCAGTCGTCGGCAGTGATCGGCGGCGGCCGAGTGCAACGGCGGCGGCGCGATCAGTCGCAACACCAGTCCGGCCGGTGCGAACTTCAGCGTCAGCAGGACCAGATAGAAGGCTTCGTTCCATAACGGTCGATGCAGCAGTGACAGGTCGAACCTTGCGTACGCATAGCCAACCAGCAGATCCGGAGCGAACAGCGGAGCGAACATCAGAACGAGAAACCAGCGCCGCGGACCGCCCGACCGCTGTCGCATCGCCGACTCCTGCCACGCCGAAACAGGCACGGCTACAGCCGCAACGAAGACCGCTCGCAGCAGCGACCATGCAAGGGCGGCAGCGAAGCTCATTCGGAATACTCCGAACGCAGCCAGTCCAGGCACTCTCGATGCGCCTCCGCGATTGCGTTCAGATCAACGCCTTCCGCGACGTACGGCCGCGACTGACGGACCTGCTCGGGAAGCCGCGACTCGTTGACCGCGCCCAGTGGGACCTGCCGCGATCGTGACTTCGCCAGCCGCAGTTCAACCTCTTCCGAGAGCAGATAATCGACCAGCCGTTCGGCCAGCTTGCGGTGCCGGCAGCGGCGCACGATCGCGACCGAGTTCGGAATGCAGATCGTCTCGCCCGACGGTGCCCGAACCGGACGCATCTCGACGGGCGCTCCGTCATCGACCGCGAGAAAGAAATCATCCGTGTCCGTCCAGCCGAGATCGCACTTTCCGGCGGCAACCAGATTCTTCACAACGGCGTTGCCCTTCACCTCGACGATGCCGCGATTGTGAACGTCAGCGTGCCATTGCTTGAGCCGCTCTTCACCCCACTGCTGCCACAGCACCGAGTAATGCGTCAACGTTGTCCCGTACAGCGGTGTCGCAACGGCGATGCGTGACAGGTCGCCGCTGTCAAAGGCTGCTGCGATCACTTCGTCGGTGGCCGCGAGCCGATCAGTATTCACAATGGAAACCCGCAGCCGCGCACCAAAGCCGGTCCAGTACCCGTCCGGATCGCGATACCGCTGCGGGATGCGTTCGTAGCCGGTCCCGGTGTACGGCTCCAGTACGCCGTGCTCCTTGAGCTTCATCGTGCCCAGCACTTCATTATTCCAGAACACGTCGCACCGCGGACGGTCACGTTCGGCCACAAGGAGACTGACGAGGCCGAGCGACTTTGTTGCCTCCGTGTCAAACCGAATCTCAACCGGGATACCCGTCTCACGCTCGAAGTCGCGCAGGACCTCTTCGGAGTAAACAGAGTCGTGAGCACAGTAAACGACGAGCCTGTCTTCGGCTGCGCGGCCCCACCATGTCAGACTCAGCAATCCGAGCAGCGCAACCACCGTCGCCAGCACAGCAGACAGCCGCGAAACCGGTGGCTCGGAAAACGACGCTGCATCGCGGACATCTGAACGAAAAGAGTCAGTCATCGGGTCGGGTTAGTCTTTCGATGACTCGTCGGCAATCGCGTCGAAGTAGCTCTTGATTCCCGGCACGTAGCCTGGCGGAATTTCTTCCAGTTCGATCACCTCACTCAGGCTACTGCGAACTTCACGCACCAGTTCCTGGTACTTCTCTTTGACGTCGCCGGACTCGCTGAGGCCCTTCGTTTTGATTGACAGCAGCACCTTGCCAGCGTCGATCGTTGTTCTCGTCTTTTTCTTCTCGTAGTCGGTCTCGGCGTCTGCTTCCTCTTCGATATCGCCACCGCGTCCGCGCTCGTTGCCCTGCCCGCGCCCCTGGCCTTCCATCTGCCCCATCAGCTCTTCGTAAAACCGTTCGTAATCTTCCAGCGATGCGGCGTCAGCCAGTTCCTGCAGTTCGCCGAGCGAGTTCAGCATCTTCGCTTTCTGAATCGCCTCCAGAGCCTCTTCCAGCTTCTTCATTTCCTTCGCGGTTTTCGCGATCTCCTGCAGTTCCATTTTCGCGAGTTCCGTCGATTCCATCGCGGCCGCCAGCGCTTCTCTTGCCATCTCGGGATTCGTCGATGCCGCCTCCATCTGCTGTTTCGCTCGCTGCAGAGCGGCCCGCAATTGCGGCGACTTGACGTGTTCGCGAGCGAAGTCGTCAAGCTGTTTCATCTGCTTTTTGAGTTCCTGCTGCAGCTTCTGTCGCTCGACCGGGTCTTCCGTTTTTGCGAGTTTCTGCAGGGTGTCCCGCATCTTCTCCAGCTCTTTCATCAGTTCATCGGGCTCGCCGTCTTCAAGTTCCTTGCCCCATTTTTTCATCTGCTCGGCCGACCGCCCGAAGTGCTGCGCCGACGCATTTTTATTGAGTAGCTCTTTCAGTTCGTCGCTGTTCCGCACGTCGCGCCATTTCAAAGCAACCTCTTTCTGCCGATCACGCAACTTGTCGGCGTTCAGCTCAGGCGTCTCGCGTTTCATCTCGCCAAACGTTTTCGCCACGCCTTCCAGCGCCTTGCGGACGTCCTCGGAGATCTCTCCTTCGTCAGCGGCTGTCTCCAGTTTCGCCTTCCGCTCCTGCGTCAGTTCTTTGGCCTTGTCGAGTTCCGCGACCTGTTCTTCGAGCTTCGCCGCCTCGGCCTGCTGTCCGAACGGATCGAGCTGCGGCATCAGCATCACTGCGGCGATCAGGCACGGAATTCCCGCGAGCAGGACACTGCGCAGCCGGCTCTGCTTCCACTGATACGGAACGATCTTTTCCGGCTTGAGCTGCTCCGACCGCCGCTCAGCATCCCGACAGACCAGCGGCTGAAAGTTTCCACCGGAAGATTCCAGCAGCGTCAGCGTCAGAAACAGATCCTGACTCGCCGCGTGCCGATCAATCTGCCGAGCTGCCTCGTCAGCTCGCGGCCGACGATGAATCAGCATTCCGAGCAGCGTGCCAACCGCCGGAATCGCCAGAACCGAGGCCGGATGAAAGAAGTCCGGCAGCACGCCGAATCCGCGACTGGCGATAAAGGTCGCGAGGTAAACGATCCCGACAATCAGCGTGATGATCTGAGCTGACCGACCCACGGCCAGCAGCTTCAATCGCCGGTACACTGCCTGCAGCAATCGCATCGAGTTCGGGCAGTCGCTCATGACTGTTCTCCACTGGGCTCAGCTCTCCACAGTGCGGCGGGCAACGAGCCCGTTTCCGCGAGACACTCGGTCGTCGCCGGCAGGCCAGAGAGTTTATCGGCACGCGACCGCACACAGCAATCAGCATTTCCACTCGGGATGAGGGCGAGAGCTGAGGGGCCAGATCGCCGGCCTCAGCGGAACTGCACAATCCCGAAGGACTCGGAGTTCTCTGCGCCAGAGAATGGCGGGATCCAGCTTTGCCAGCCGACGTGAGGCATCGTCCGCGTGACGCGTACGGCCCAGGCATCGCGTGGCCGGGCCGCTCGCGGTGCCAGTTCTGCAAACGGGATGGCCATCTCGACGCGCCAGCGCGCCGCATCAGCAGCGACGGCCACATGCAGCTTTGGATTCCAGCCAGTGTTTTCCCAGCAGGACTCGGATACCTGACCGCGCTGATCGATCGTAATCCGGTAGCTCGTCGCGTAATCGCGATCGATGTCGAGCCACAGCGAGATGCGGTCGAATCCCGAGTGATCAGCATCGTGGCGTCGTCCTTCAAGCTTCGGCTCGATGCCTTCCGTGTTCCGCTGCCGAGGCACACTCGCGGCGAAATACAGAAACAGATCATCGTACGAGAGGAAAACAATCGCTGACTCACGCCCTGCATCGCTGTCAGCTTCCACTCCACCGCCGTCTACAAGACGCAACTCCGTTGCTTCCTGCCAGCAGTCATCGCCAAGTACGCCGTCGAGATACGGTCGCACCGTCGCCATCGAGCAGTTCTGCAGATGGGGCGGCATTTGATCGGCCGGCTGAGCGAGCCAGATTTCGCCACCGGCAATTCGTCCTGCTGGATCGTTCCGGTCCACCGAAACGAACTTCCGATACAGAGCATCGGCCACCGGATACTGCCCCTGACGGCGCAGCACCGACGCGATCGGCCAGCGAACTTCCGGGATCAGATATGCTTCCGGCAACCGCTTCTGAATCACGCGTGCCAGTTGGATTGCCTGCTGCTGCCAGTACGCCAGTGTCGCTGTCTGCCAGTCCGTCGAATTCTGCGACGGCAGCGCGGCATCGAGTTCCAGGTCGTCGAGCGGATTGCCGGCAAGCTGTTGCGCCAGTTTGAGTGGATCGTCGGACGGCCGGTTAACCGCCTGCAGAATCCGGTCGATCCGCCCGGAGATCGACGACTGGCTGGTCCGCAGTCGCTGAGCCGTCAGGTCGACGCCGCGACTGCGCTGCCAGGCCATCTCGTCACTGCTCCACAGATGCAGCAGCCAGAGCATTCCTTCCGCCGCGATCGGCTGTTCCGGATACAGGTCGATCAGCTCGATCATCGTCGCCTCCGCCAGGTCCCACTGTCCGGAACGCCGGTAATCGTTTGCCAGGTGAGCAATCTGCAGAGCCGCCTGAGCCCGCGGCAGATTCCGTACCTCGCTGCGCAACTCGGCCACAAGCTGCGCCGCCTGAGACGGCTTCTGCATCATCGACTTCGCAATGCCTCGGAAGTTGCGCTGCTGCCGCGCCGATTCCTGCTGAGCCTCGAAGGCGGCTTCATCGAACGGCAGCGCCGGACGCCGCGCGTCTGAATCCGGAGCAATCGACAAGCCGGTCCACAGTTCGCGATGCGACACCAGAGTGAACTTGTCGTCGTCGGCGTCGAGTGGCACGAACGGCTCGGCTTCCGGAATTGCTGCAGCAGGCAACAACCGCGATCGGCCAAGCGACGCGGCCGCTTCAACCGTTCCGCCCAGTCGCGGCAGTACGTCGAACGGGTCGATCGAAACACTCGCCTGAGTCCCGTCCGGCGCCCTCAGAAAGACTTTGCGAACCTGCCAGTGACTCAGCCCGGCCAGATCCTGGTGATCGAAATGCCTCGTCGGATCTGCAGCCTCTTCGACGGCTCGTGTGACGGCGTCGCGGACCAGTATCGCGGCCGCGTCGCTCTTGCCCGGCTGTTCGATGACCACGATCTCTGGCCGCCAGGTCCGGATGGCCGCGGTCAGGTTCGAGATGACAACGTCGACCAGTTTGCCTTCCGTATGCTTCTGCCATTCGGCCGTCAGCGCGTCGAGACTGTCGTCAAGTTCCGGCAGTCCGATCGGCAACCGCCAGCCGATTTCAGACGAGTTGCCACCGACCGTCGTCACGGCATCGTACGCCTGTCGCTCAAACGCGAGCGCCGCCGCTTCGTTGTTCTCGCGTCGTGGCACAAGCAGCGTCACCATGCGGAAGCCTTCGTCGCCTGCGTACTTCGTGATCGCTCCGAAGGGAATCCGATCCGCGCGCGAGTGAATCGCGAGGACCGCGGCCCGGCGCGAACTTCCCCGCGATGTCTGCCACGAACGCCCACCGTCGACGGTCCGCAGAATCGTGCCGAAATCTCCGACGGCCCAGCCGACCGCTGTCGAGCTGAAGTGGAGTGCCCGGATCGGAGCCGTCTGCCCAGTCAGCGATCGCTGCCAGGTTTCGCCGCCGTCGTGCGTCAGCCACACCGCTGAGCCCGGACTGCCGGCAACCCAGGCCGAGTCGCCGACTGCCGCGACGGCCGCGAGATCGACAAACCGCGACATCCGATAGCCGTCGAATCCGGCCGGCGGTTCCCACGTCACGCCGCCGTTGCTCGACTGCAGCACGAGCGCCCCATCGCCGACCGCCCAGCCATTCAGACCGTCCGCCATCGCGACACCGCGAATCGATCGCAGACTGTTCGTATCGACGCGTGGCGGAGCAACACTCGTCCCTGCGACCAGAGCCAGCCGACCGTGCGGCCCGACAACCGTCCCGTCATTCAGATCGTTAAACGCCGCCGCCAGCCACCCCGGCGAACGCGCACCAGGAGCCGCCTGCCAGGTTGCTCCACCGTCCTCGGTGATCAGCACCCCCGACGGAAATTCAGCCGTCGCTTCCCCGACGGCGATTCCTCGATCGGCTCCAAAGAACCGCACATAGTTCAGCGGCGGAAGATTCTGCTTGTCACCGACCAGCTCCCACGACTTCCCGCCGTCCGTCGTCTTCAGCAGAACGCCGAACCCAACGCGCGAATATGGCTGAGTTCCGCGAGCGGCAATCCAGGCAACCTGACTCGTCGCGACCCGGTTGCCGTCCACTTCCTGAGCCAGAAAGCAGACGCTTCGCAGCGACAGATCAAACGGCACCGGCACACGAACCCACGACTCGCCGCCGTCCGCTGTCTTCCAGACCGTCCCGTGATCCCCGACGGCCCATCCCGTCCGATTCCCGAGAAACTCCACATCGTGCAGCGAAGCGTCATCCTGCCACGGATGCGTCGCCACGGCGTTTGTGTTCTCCGACTGCTGCACCGGCCGAAGCTGAAACGGATCATCCGCCGACGCGATCGAATTCCAGCTCAGAAGAATTCCGACGACAGTCAGGCCGGCGCCTGCTCTCGCCATAATCGGTCCATGCAGGTTTCTCATCCTTGAGTCCCGTTGTCATTCGCCTCAGGAATGCAGGGGTCGTCCACGTTTCAGCCGAGCCCCGGCTTCATGACTCAGGCGTCGAAAGTTCGCACTTTGACGACTCGCTGTTTCGCTGGGAGCGTCGTCATCTGTTGTCGGCGAAGTCTAAGCAGCCACGGCACTTCAGGCCGATACCGATCTGTCTTGTTGTCCCCGAATCGGGGTTCGGGCGGGGCAGAATCCGGTTGTCGAGTCTTACCGACTGCTGCTCATCATTCGGATGTGACCGCTCAGTGTCTGCCGGATCGTTCGATTCGGGAATTTTGATGTTTCTGGAAAAACCGGAATGTTTTCTGTCGACAAAGTCAGGTGTGAACGATTGAATGCTCCGCTTTGTGGACGTGCGAATCGAGTGGCCGGACGGGCGTATTGGGCGCATGGAACTCAGTGATGCGTTCATGCTTTCGTCGGGCGGACGCTTCTCTGGCGTTTGTTTTTCTCTCGTAAACCAAAGGGCCGAATCATGCTGATGTCGAACTGGCTGGGGTTGT
>WGMU01000051.1 GCA_016124895.1 bacterium | reverse complement strand
GGTCCCTGGAAGTACTTCGACCGCGATGCTGACGCCTGACGTTCCGAGGGCGGCTGACGGTCGGGTGAGGGCTGACGGTCGGGTGAGGGCTGACGGTTTCTTCCGGACATGGTGTGGTTCTCCTGTCAGAGAAAGAGATGGCGAGCGTCCCCTGACGCCCTGACAGAAAAACCTGGCACACCCTCAACAACTGGCCCCGAACAACTCAGCCGGATAAACTCCACGCACGCACACCAAATCCGCAACCAACAACACGCCGCGACAGCGGCTTACTTGAACACTGGCGATGTATGCAGGTCACATAATGGATGCACAGAAATCAGTCGGGGTTTGGCAGTCATGGCCTTTTACCGAGTTGGCCCTGAAACCGAACGTCTGGAACACCGCGTATTCGGGGCTGAGGATGCCGAGGCGTTCTTCTCGCTCAACGGCAACCCGGATGTGATGCGGTTGACGGGTGAGCCGTTGTGTCCCTCGCTTGAGGCGGCCAGAGAGGCGATTGCGAACTATCCGGATTTCGACACCGTCGGCTACGGGCGCTGGGGGTGTGTGCTCAAGGAGACGCAGACCATCATCGGTTTCTGCGGCCTGAAGTCTCTGCCGGATCTGGATGAGACCGATGTCGGTTACCGGTTCCTGCCGGAATACTGGGGCCAAGGGCTGGCGACGGAAGCCTGTCGCGCGAGTCTGGACTTCGGGTTCTCGACGCTGAGTCTTGAGCGGATGATCGGTCTGGTGCTTCCAGAGAATACCGCCTCAATCCGCGTGCTTGAAAAGGCGGGAATGCAGCCGGATGGCGAAGTCATCTATGACGGCACACTGGCCCTGCGCTACGTCAAACGTCGGTAGACGTTGCGTTGCACGCCGCCCAGTCGGCCGGCGGGACATCCGAATCGGAAAGGCGACTGTTGTGGTTCGCGGCAACCATTGACGATGTCTGATGATCCTCGTCTGGACCTGATTTCGGCTTTGAATTAAGACGCCGCTCCGTCCGAGACCGTGGTCTGGTGCGGGACGGTTTTCAGGGACGATGGAACTCAGGTGCGGAGGCAGGATGCCGCCGGTTTCGGGCGATACAGGGTGGCGCGGGACAGTGGTCTCGTACCGGGGGCTGCTGTTCCCGGTGCTGATTGTGACCTCGGTGCTGGTCATCATTGCGCCCCTGCCGCCGCTGCTGATGGACGTGCTGCTGGCGTCGAACGTCACCGCTGCGGTGCTGATTCTGCTGACGACGATTTACGTGTCGAAACCGCTGGAATTCAGCGTGTTTCCGGCGATTCTGCTGGGCACGACGCTCGCCCGGCTGGTGCTGAACGTTGCCTCGACGCGGCTGATTCTGACGCGCGGGGCGACCGACAAAACGGCCGCGGCCGGCGAAGTCATTCAGGCGTTCGGTGAGTTCGTCGCGGGCGACAAGATCGCGGTTGGACTGATCATTTTCTGCATTCTGGTCGCCATTCAGTTTCTGGTGATCACAAAAGGCTCGGGCCGCATCAGCGAAGTCGCCGCGCGGTTCTTCCTTGACGGAATGCCCGGCAAGCAGATGTCGATTGATGCGGACCTGGCCGCGAAAATGATTTCGCCCGACGAAGCCCGTGCCCGCCGCGAAGAGATCGCTCAGCAGGCCGACTTTTACGGAGCGATGGACGGTGCCAGTAAGTTTGTCCGCGGCGACGCGATCGCCAGCATCGTCATCACGCTGATCAATATCGCCGGAGGTCTGTACGTCGGAATCGTCGAAAACGGCATGGCGGCCGGAGAAGCCGCCGCCGTGTTTACGAAGCTGACGATCGGCGACGGGCTGGTGACTCAGGTGCCGGGCTTCCTGATTTCGCTGGCCGCGGGTTTGATCGTGACGCGGTCGTCCGTCGAAAGTGACCTGCCGAAAGACGTCGTTTCGCAGATGTTTCGACATCCGGAAGCGATGTTTCTGTCGTCGGCCTTTCTGGGGGCGATGGCGTTTACCGGCCTGCCCATGGCGCCGCTGCTGGCTCTGGCCGCCGGCTGCGGGTTTGTCGGCTTCACTCTGCGGCAGGCGAGACAACTGCAGGTCGTCGAGGAAGAGAAAGCCGCAACACCGGCGCCACAACCGCCGCCGGAACGTAAACCCGAAGACCGGCTGCCGGTCGAACTGCTGATGGTCGAACTGGGTGCGGGGCTGGTCCCGCTGGCAGACCCGTCCCGCGATGGTGACCTGCTCGAACGAGTCCTGCAGATTCGGCACCAGATGGCCGAAGAGCTGGGCGTCATCCTGCCGAAAGTCCGCGTCCGCGATAACACCTGGCTGGGGCTCAACGAGTACGTCATTCGCATTCGCGATATGGAGGTCGCACGTGGTGAGGTCTGGCCGCAGCAGATGCTGGCGATCAATCGCGGTGGGGCCGAAGGCGAGTTGCCGGGAATCAAAACGACCGAACCGCTGCACGGGCACGAGGCGTTCTGGATCGAGCACAGTCAGGTCGACCGGGCCGAAACACAGGGCTACTCGGTCGCCGAACCGACAATCGTCGTCATCCTGCATCTGACGGAGGTTATCCGTCAGCACGCGGCGGAACTGCTGACTCGGCAGCACGTCCACGAGCTGATTGGTGCCTTGAAGGATCGGGCGCCGAAACTCGTCGAGGAACTGAATCCGGATCAGGTTCCGATGGCGACGATTCATACGGTGCTGAAGAATCTGCTGGCCGAACGGGTCCCGATCCGTGACCTTGAAACGATCCTGCAGACGATCATCGACAACGCGGGCAAGATCGGGAATCTGTCGATCCTGACCGAATATGTCCGCACCGCGATGGCCCGGACGATCTGCCAGAAGTTGCGGGACAGCAAACGCCGTATTCATCTGGTGAGTCTGGACCCGGTGCTTGAGGATTACCTGAAGACAAAAATGGACTTCGACAATTTCGGCGTTTCGTCCAAACTGACGCCGCAGGAGTCCGAGGTCCTGCTGGAGGCGATCAAAACCGAACTGCAGAAGCTGACCTCTATCGGACTGCAGCAGGTGCTGATCACGACGGCTCCACAGATTCGTGCCGGTGTCCGGCAGATGTGTCACCGCACACTGCCGAAGCTGGCGGTGCTCAGCCTGAACGAGATCACTCCGGAGACGCAGATCGTCAGTCGAGGATACGTCAGCGCCGAGATCCTGCGACCGCTCCTGTCGGCCGGCAAGGCGGGGAGCTGAATCATGTCGCACAACAGATTTTCAGTCTCAGCAGGGTGCGTGCAACGCACCAAAGCTCGCCAGGTGGTGCGTTGCACGCACTCTGCACAAATTGCAGGGTTCTGAGTCACGGAAGACAGCGTTATGAGCGAAGTCAGAACTTATCGCGCGGCGTCGATGCACGAAGCCCTGGCGATTGTCCGCAAGGAAGTCGGGGCGGACGCCGTCATTCTGCACACACGGCACGTCACGCAGCGGCGGCTGATTCCATTTCTGCGAGGCCGCGATCAGGTCGAGGTGACCGTCGGTGTTGGAGTGAATGTTCGCTCGCACGCCGCAAGCGTGCCGTCGCCATCGAACCTGCCGCCGTCGAGTTCGTCGACGGGGAACAGCGTCTCGTCGGTGATGTCGGCGGCACACGAAGCGACGAATTCTGGTGTCGGTTCGCGGCTCGACGCCATTATCGACGATGCTCCTGCGGCCGAATCACCGGCAACGCTGTCTCCGGTTTCGCGGGCTGCCCAGCTTGCTGCTGAACTCGAACGCCGTAATGCCGAAAAGGCCCGGCTGGAGCAGAGTCTGAGCAACCTGGAATCGGTGTCGCAGAGTCGATTGCCAACCTCGGTGGTCGAGCCCGAGCAACTCGACGGCAGCGATGACGAACAGTCTGCAGAGACAACAGACAATGCTGAGCCACCCAGAAATCAGGCCGCTGTACTGGCGGCGGCAGCTCAATCAATCCGTGATGCGGAAGCTGGATCGTCGGTCGAAGTTGCTGCAAAGCTCGATACGCTGCAGCGCATGATGGAAAATCTGACGCGGGCATCGCAATTCCGCGGGGCCGAGGAAATTCCGACCGAGCTGTTTGACGTCTACACGCATCTGATCGATGCCGACATTGAAGACGACCTCGCCCGTGAACTGATCTTCGGATTGCGAAAAGATTGCTCGCCCGAGCAGCTTCACGATCCGGACGCCTGCCGGGCACTTCTGTCCGCTCGCGTCGAGTCCGAAGTCCGCATTGCCGATCCAATCCGACCGGCGAACGGCCGGCGCCGCATCGTTGCACTCGTCGGTCCAACCGGCGTGGGCAAAACGACGACGATCGCGAAGCTCGCCGCCAACTTCCGCCTCCGCGACGGAATTCGCATGGGACTGGTGACAGTCGATACCTACCGCATCGCGGCGGTCGAGCAACTGCGGACGTACGCCGAGATCATTGACCTGCCGATGAAGGTGGTCACGAGTCCTCAGGAAATGCGTCGGGCGCTCGACGAACTGGCCGACCTTGATCTGGTTCTGATCGACACGGCCGGTCGCAGCCCGCGCGACGAACTGAAGATTCAGGAACTCAAACAGATGCTCGGCGAGGCCAGCATCGACGAGGTGCATCTCGTCATGAGTCTGACCGCCAGCGTCCGCAGTATCAAAATGACCTGTGAGCAGTTCCGTCCGGTGAATCCGACGGCTCTGATTCTGACCAAGCTCGACGAGGCCGCCGGCATGGGCAGCCTGGTCAGCGTCTCCCGCGAAGTCAGTCTGCCGTTCAGTTACCTGACAACCGGACAGGACGTCCCGGAAGATATCGAGCCCGCGAATGCGTCGCGTATCGCGCGACTGGTTCTGGGGCAGGACCGATTGTTTGATTGACGCCAGGGCCGGTTCTCACCGGCCCCTGCAAATGCGATTTCCAGCAGATGCAATCAGCACAGACATCGGCCGGCAGGAACCGGCCCTACGGCCAACCACTCCTCCCATGCCCGATCAGGCCACCATTCTCCGCGACCTGATTGACCGCAAGCCGCAAGGTTCGCGGGATGAATCGTCGCGCAGGCCGGAGCGGGCGCGGACGATCGCTCTGGCGAGTGGCAAAGGCGGCGTCGGCAAGAGCTGTCTGGCGCTGAATCTCGCCGTCGCTCTCGCTCAATCAGGGAAACGTATTGCGGTACTTGATGCGTGCCTCGGGCTGGGCAATATCGATCTGCTGTGCGGACTGAACGGTTACTGGAATCTGGAACACGTCATCACGGGCTCGCGATCGCTGGAGCAGATTGTGCTCAGCGGACCGGCCGGAATTCAGATCGTGCCGGGGGCGAGTGCGCTGAGTGAACTCGTTAACTGCCCGCCGCCGTTGCAACAGTCGCTGCTGCTTGAGCTGCGGGAACTCGAACGCCGCAACGATTTTCTGATTGTCGATACGAGCAGCGGGATTCATCGTTCCGTGCGTCAGTTCGCGACAGCGGCTGACCTCGTGCTGGTGACGACAGTGCCCGAGACGACGGCGATCGCGGACGCGTACGCGACCGTCAAAGCGCTCTCGCTGCCGAACTCGCCACCACTCGACATCGTGATCAACAAAGCCGACTCGCCGAGTCAGGCGAAAACGATCGCCGCGCGGCTGCAGCAGACAACGCGAACGTTCGTCCGTAATGAACTCGGCGTTGCCGGAGCGGTCTCGTTTGACCCGGCGGTTCCGCAATCAGTCGCCGCTCGCGAGCCCTTTGTGCTGCGATCGCCGAACTGCCCCGCCGCGACGGACGCCCATCAGCTCGCACGACGCGTTGTCAGCAGTTTCGGAACGCGGCTGTCATTCGAGTCATACTTCGCGCGCTTTGCGGCGCCCTCACAGCGTCGCGCGGCGTAACCCGACCACGACTGCTCAGTCAGTCAGACGTCACTGAAGCCACTCAGCGTTTCGGCAGAAACGTCAAACGTATCGCGAGTCTGATCACGACTCAATCTGCCGGAACTCTCTGCGAGATTCGCGACCTCACGATCACCGCACGGGTTCAAGCATCCCCAGGGGAACGTAAAACCTGGCGTAGCGTTTACCGTCTGAGTAGAGGGGGCTGTTGTCGTCCTCAACGAGCACCGTGGCGCGTTTTGTGATGCGGTTGACGAAACCTTCAAACTGGTCACCGTCGATACGGAAGCGGACACGATCTCCGGGGCGGATGCCGAACTTTGTGTGAGCCCGTTCGCCCGGCGTGATGAGCTGGTGTGTCGCCTCCGTGTGTGTGAAAAACTGAAACGCCAGCGACTGGAACCGCTGCTTCGAACAGCTTGAATCGTCCCAGACGACCATCTCGGTCAGGTGGATCAGTTCGTGCTCGAAGATCCGCTGCAGACATTCGAGACGGTCGCGGCAGAGGACTCCGGTAACCGTGATCGGTCGGTCGACGTCGTAAAACGTCGAAAACAGCAGCGTTGACGAGACCGCGATTTCGTACGACAACCGCGGCTCGGGGCCGGAACGTCGCCGGTACCTGGTCGTCGTACCGCCGACGCGCGTCATCCGCTTGGAAACGCGAAACGTCAGCGGCGTTCCGTGCCGTTTCGCCGTCGACGCCAGCAGGCCGGCAAAGAACAGCCGGTCGTACTCGCGAAACAGGAACTCGAGGTCACGCGAGTGAATCGACGTGAAATTGCCACCGCGAATCCAGCGGGACTCGCCCAGAAGCCCGCTGTAGATGTCCGCAATCCGCGAACGGATGTCAGCCTTCGATCGTCTGGACGAAGAAAGAAACTCCAGCAGTTCCATAGACGAACAGACTCCCTGGTGTCCGATGCTGAGGTTGAAATCTGATCTGTTCGGATGATTGGACTGGCAACGATTTTCGGCGGTGCCTACTGTCTCGTTCGATTCAGCGAGAGCCGTATCCGGATCGCCTTTTTCCAGTTTTCGTCACAGGCGGCCGCACTTCTGAAGAATTGACTGCAACTGGAGATCTCAACGTGAAAGAACTGCGACTCATGCTGCTGGGCCTGCTGACTCTGACGGCCGGGTGTGCCGACAGTCGGACGAATGTGAGCAGTTCGTCGTCCACCGGGCAAGACCAGGTCACCGTTGCAAAGGCCGAGTCGCCGGCCGACGGTGCGACCGAGGATCCCGCTGTGGCCACATCCTCAGAGAATGAGCTGATTCCGCTGGCTGAACTGCCGAAATCCGACGCCGAATGGCAGGCTCGTCTGACACCGCTGCAGTTCGAGGTGACTCGCCAGAAAGGCACCGAGCGACCATTTCGCAACGAATACTGGGACAATCACGGAGACGGAATCTATCGCTGCAGGTGTTGCGGCGCCGCGTTGTTTGATTCCTCAACCAAGTACGAATCCGGTACCGGCTGGCCGAGTTTCTGGCAGCCGGTGAGCAAATCAGCGGTCCAGGAAGAGGAAGACAACACCCTGTTTACAAAGCGGACTGAAGTGCTCTGCAAACGCTGCGGCGCACACCTGGGACACGTGTTTGAGGACGGTCCAATTGACAAAACCGGCCTGCGCTACTGCATGAACTCGGCCGCGCTGAATTTCAAGCCACGCAGGACTGAGACGTCGGTTGAAGAGACGCCAGATGGAAAGACGGACGCTGAATCGCCACCCACTGAAGCTCCGACGGGCCGTTCGGAATGACAGGCAAAGTTGGGCATTGCCTCTGAATGCTCCCATCCGTCAGCGCTGCGGACGCCAGACGGGATCAATCATCTGCGCGTTGAATCGCTGCCACTCGGCTTTGAGATGTTGCAGTCGTTGTGGTTCTCTGGCGGCCAGATCGCGGGTTTCGCTGATGTCCTGTGCGAGGTTGTAAAGCTCCCAGGCATCGTCGTTGCTGCGGCCCGGCGAGTTCTTCAGCAGTTTCCAGTCACCAACGCGAATGGCCGTGCGCTGGCCGAGCCGCCAGAAGAGTGACTCGTGCGGCGACCGGGAACGCTCGCCTGTCAGGAACGGCAACAGATCGACGCCGTCGATTCCGGCGGGCGGATTGTGTTTCGCAACCCGCGACGCGGTGGCGAAGATGTCGAGCGAAATCACCGGCGCGTCGTATGTCATTCCCGACGGCAGCCGGCCTTTCCACTGCAGTAGAAACGGCACCCGGAGCCCGCCTTCGTAGACCTGTCCCTTTTCGCCTCGCAACGGTGCGTTGCTCGATGTCAGTTCGCGCGTCGGCCCTCCGTTGTCGCTGATGAAGAAGATCAGCGTGTTTTCTTCGAGTTGTTCGTCTCTCAGTTTCTGCAGCACCGCGCCGACACTGTCGTCGAGGTTGCTGAGCATTGCCGCGAAGATGCGCCGGTGAATGTCATTGATCCCGGCGAACTTCTGCAGGCAGGCATCGGTCCCCTGCAGCGGACTGTGGACTGCGTTGTACGCGAGGTACAGAAAGAACGGCCGCTCGGCGTTGCGGTCGATAAAGTCGACGGCTTCGCGTGTCAGTGCGTCGGTCAGATATGCGTGCTCTTCGACTGGCTGGCCGCCACGATAGATCGGGTTGTCCGCGTCGTAATCCGGCTCGTCATAGCCCAGATGCGTTGTCAGTACGAGCTTCCCGTCGCGGCTGATCCAGCGTCCTTTGCCGCCGGTCGGCAGCGTGCGGCGACGAAGCATCGTCGTGACACCGTGATACGGTGGTGGCACATAATAGTGACCTTCGTGCAGAAAGCCGAAGAACTCGTCAAAGCCACGTCGGTACGGGTGATACTTCGCCGTTCCTCCGAGATGCCATTTCCCGATCAACCCCGTTGCGTAGCCGGCGTCGTGCAGATGGTCGGCGAGAGTTCGCTCGGTGACGGGAAGCCCCGCTGCGGGGTCTTCGTTCGATGCGCCGACTGGATTGAACTCGTAACCGAATCGCGTCTGGTACTTTCCGGTCAGCAGACCGGCTCGCGAGGCACTGCAGTACGGAGCGGTCACGTAACCCTGCGTGAAGCGGATGCCGTGCCGCGCCAGCGAGTCGATGTGCGGTGTCGGAATCTGAGGATTTCCCTGGCAGCCGAGTTCTCCGTACCCCAGATCATCGGCGAGCAGCAGAAGGATATTCGGTCGTCGTGGAGTGTTGCTGTCATTGCTGACTGCCGCGGCCTCTGGCGCAGCGGCCAGGACCGGCCTCGTCAGCGGGCCACAGACAACAAGGCTCAGGATCGAGATCGCACGCAGATTAAAAATCATGAGGATGCCTCGGCGGGTCATTCGCCATTGAGCGGGTAAACGCAGCGCTACCGGTGTTCTATTTCTGGTTGGCTTCGACCACGACTCTCGCCGCCGTTGCCATCTTTACCAGGTGAATCCCGCCGCGGAACACGAAGCTGGCGGCGAACACCGTCACGGAGGCCTCGACGACTTTCTGTGATTCCAGGAAGTCGAATGCCGACCAGACAAACATCAGAGCGATGGCGATCAGGCCCCAGCCGGCAAGTTCGCGGATTGAAAACATGGCGATGGTCCGAACGTTTCAGTCTGTGGTCGCTGTCGGTATCAGATCGCGAGGCAACTGCAGGTCGCGATGACGAGTACGCGTGACAGTACGTCAGCGGTGTCGGCGTTTATGTTTCTCTTCCACTCGCAGGATGCTGCGAACTTCGCTGCCACACCAGTCAGAAAGCTCCGCACGCAGGAACAAACGGGCAGCTCGAAGTGGCAGTCGCCGCCAGGCAGCCGCGTTGATCAGTGTATTAAACACAATGGTGACAACCGCGAATCCGAGGCTCAGCCGGATTGCTCGCTGGGCTGTCGGAATCAGCCCGACGTCGTCTGCTGCTCGCAGATTGTTCGGAACAAGTCCGAGCAGCCAGGTCGCAACGACAACCGCCAGCGCAACTCGAATGGCCATCTGCAGAAACTCGCTGACATGTGGACTGCGACGCCAGGCAATCTGATCGGTTGATGGCGACCGTCGCGACAGACGCAGCCAGCGAGGCACACGTAACGTCTCGGCAAGCTGCTGTCGCCACTGAGTCAGCGCGGCTGGCTCGGGCAGCAGCAGATAACGCTGCGTACTCAGCAACAGAACAAGCAGACTGCACGCCGTGACCTGGTCCCACAAATCCACTCGATCGTGCAGTGAACTGCGCTCGGTAACGGTCAGCACCAGTTGCGTCAGAAACATCCCGGCGGGAATCAGCGCCGAGCGGAACAGCAATGTCGAGAACACAATCAACAGCAGCAGCAGCCCGGCAATGGTCAACTCTGAGGGAAAGCCGCGAGAGAGCAGCCATGCCGACAGAGCTGCCGCTGTCGCCAGTGGGACAATTGCGCTGCCGGGCACTGGTGACGCCTGAGTTTCCGATTCGATTCGACGACGTCCTTCGCGGCGAACTGTCATCGGCTGCTCCGGACATGCGTCACGCGGCCAAACCGAGCAAGATCGGCTTCGGCCAGCGTTCCCTGAATGCTGTTCGCGTCTGTGGCAAACGCGACCGACGCTCCACAGCGGCGCAGTTCGCGGCGCAACCGCTGCGCTGCTGAGTCAATCCGGAGCCGCTCGGCCCGCAGAAGCTGATCGAAGATCGTCGCCTCTGCGTTTGAGCTTTCACTCCCGGCAACAGGGGCGACTCCGGTCGGCGACGTGTCGGGCCAGGAGCAGATTACCGAAACGCGATGATGCTTCGCTCGCGCCAGCCGAATGATTCGTTCCAGGCGGACGAGCGGTCCGGAATAGTCGACCAGATCGATCAGCAGGACAAACAGCTCGTTATCGTGTCCGTGCAGAATTGCGCGGGACAGTTCGTGCGTCAGAGTGTCAAATTTGCCATCCCAGTCATGCAGCTCGCGACTGCGGCGTTCGATCACCGGCCAGGTCCAGGCGCAGCCCTGATCAATCAGAAACCGCTGCAGCCATTGAGTCAGCAGCAGGTCATCGCGTTCCAGTCGGAACGTTTGCTCGAACGACAGAGCGTACAGCTCAGCGAGAACGGCAGCGAGGCAAGTTCGTCGGTTCAACGCTCGTCGCCGCGCGCGTCGCAACGGCCAGTAGCGACGGACCTGCGGATTGACGCGCCGGTCAAGCAGTTCGGGAAATCGTTCGCTGCAAATCTGCCAGGCAAAGTCGAGCAGATCCGACGAGTAGACTCCCGGCGGTGGGTCGCCCGCGTCCGCGGCGTCGGCCATCGCATTGAGCAGTCGGAAGTAGTGCCGGCTGCCCTGACCACTTGGCACGCGCCGTACACCGGTTTCTCGAAACGTGACCAGACCGACTGGATCGCGGACAGACAGAGCGGCCTGAGCGACGCTGCCGGCGCATGTCAGCAGTTGATCGATCGGCCGAAACCCGAACGAACCCGCTCGCGCGCGATACGACGCGTCGATGTAGAGTGTTGTGCGGACCGGGACTTCGCTCTCGTACTCGCGCGTCATCAGACTGTCCCGCCGCGCCGAGATTTTCCAGGCGATCGATTTCGGCGGATCACCGGGAACGTAATCGCGAATTTCGAGCAGCTCTGAACCACTGCCCGGTCGCTGCAGCCGATGAATCCCCGGTGGCATCTGCGTATTGAGCCGCTTGGTGACGGGATGCCCCGGTTCGGGCATGGCACTTGTCGGAAGCACGCGAAACACCTGCTTCGCTGGAATAAAGCGATCCGCCGAGTACAGACCAAAACGATCACTCAGCCGCACGCTGACACCATGAAATTCGACGCGGCCAGCGCCGGGAACGATCACGTCGAACTTCACTTTCAGCGGATACGATCGTTCGATGCCGGCGACGCAGGCAGCCTGACCGGCGACGACCTGGAGGTTATCGGGCAACGCTTCACGGCAAACGACGTGCGGCAGACTCAGGAAGCTGTCGAGCTGCAGTACGGTCTCAATCTCAACCTGTCGTCCGGTCCACAACGTTCCGTCTGACGAACTGCTGCCGTTGATCGTTCGCCGACATGCGAGTCGCGGTGCGACAAACACAATTCGCAGCCGAAACAGCATCCACTCCAGCAGCAGCCAGATCAGCACACTCAACGACGCCAGCGTCAAGCTCTCCTGCGCACGCATCAATCCAACAATCGATCCAGCGATTGCCAGGAGGAACAGAAAGCGAGTCCGGGTATTGGGCACAAAAAATCACACGCTCAGAGTGGAATGCAGGACCGCCGCTCCATCAGCGCAAACCTGGAAGCTCTTTGCAGCGATACGAGCAACAGTGTCGGCATCGATATCGACATTGGCCAGTCCGGAAGGTATCGCAGCGATCGGAGACTGAATACCGACGAGTCCGGCGATCGCGACGTGCCTGCGTTCAATAGGCGTCCCCTGTCGACTCGTTGCCCTGAATGGTCCCGAACGCCTGCCAGACGCTCAGATCGACAATGTCGCCGAGAAACCTGACGCGGCCATCACCGAACAACGAGTGGACGCCGCCTGAGTGACGGCTGCGGCTGGCGAGGTACACGAGCTTTGGATTCGGGCCGATGCCGACGCAGGGTTCGTTCTGTGCCGGGCGGTTGTCGCAGAAGCCGGCATTGTGGATCACGTGGTCTCGCGCGAATGAATTCGGCGGATTCAGCGTCACGATGTAGTTCGTCAGGTCGTGCATCAGCACGGCGCGGAAGTCGTTGGCTGACGTCTGCACCATTTCCGAATAGACGATCGTGTTGCTGGTTCCATCGGCGATGTTGGCTTCAGTCGTGTTCGAATTGATACCGAAGGTGCCTTTCAGCGTCGAGTCTGCCTCGCTGGCACGAACAGAGTCCGCTCCCCAGCAGGCCCCATAATTGATCTTGGAAAACCGTGGCCCACCGGCGAGCGACCCTGTGCCGGAATAGATGACCGGCGAGTCCGACGGGCAGGTCAGCACGGGTATCTGAGTCGAGATGACCGGGCGGTTGGCCGTCTCACCATCGACACACAGCGGACCGATGTCCCAGTCGAAAGTTGACGCCAGCGTTTCGAGGTCGAGACCAGACAGCAGGAAAAACGGTGTTGATGTCCCAGTCCGCCGGGGGCAGGTGTCCCACACCACTGGATTTCTCACAGTTGCTCCCGGCGGCAGCACGGAATGTGTCGACGAGTAGTTGTGCAGCGCGATCCCGATCTGCTTCAGATTGCTGCGACACTGCGTCCGCCGCGCCGCCTCGCGCGCCGCCTGCACCGCCGGCAGCAGCAGCGCGACCAGCACAGCAATGATCGCGATAACAACCAGCAGTTCGATCAGCGTGAATCCGCGGCGAGACTGGCAATGTGCCGGCATGGTTCGTCCTTTGGTCGGTGTGAGGGCTTCGGCAATCCGCGTCTCTTGTCCTGCTGTCGGAGAAAGCGCCGGTACGCACCGCTGAAACCTGCGGCCAGAATCTGTGACTTGCGTCGATGGCGTCGACCACTTCTTTGTCAGCCCGTGCTTTGAAAATCCCGGTAACCTCGACGCAGCTGGTGAAAGAACCTGGCCAGCAGCAAGTCACGCGATTGTTTTGCCCCTTATTGCCACGCTTCCTTTTTCTTCAGGAGAGACAGTGGTTGGAGGCCGGCATCGGCGATCTGGCACTCGCCCATAAACTGGCTCGGGATACGAGCAATGCGGAGCAGCGAAACGATCAGGCAGAGTTCCGGAGACGCAGGCTTTTCTTCAGGAATCAGGCAATGTCCAAAGAAGCCTCGTGAGGCAAGTGCAAACCGCTGCTCGCCAGACTGATCCCGAAACCAAAGCCACGTGAACTTGAATACCCCGATTGCGTTCAGAACCGGCAGAATAACGCACGCTGCTGCGACGGCGATTCCAATGACTGCGGCAATAACTCTGACCATCGCGGCCAGGGGCGCATTTCCCTCGATAAAGATTGCCAGGGCGACCAGTGGGAACAGCAGGATGACCAGGATGATTTTGATGACGGGTGCCATGGTCAGTGCAGCCAGCACCGACAGGCACCCGGCAGGTTCCCGTTCAGGCTCCTGTAGTTCGACGGTCAACAGTTGGCTGCCGTTCAAGGTGAAATAGATGCGAGTCAACGGCCCCAGAAGTTGATTTCGGTTTGCGACAATCCGCCCCCTTCCGGCTCTCCCAGACAATTCAAATCGCCGCTCTGTCAATGTACCTTCTACTGGCTGGACCCGCAGCAGTGGTTTCTTCTGGCCGGGCTCATAGATTGTCACCGTTCTGCGCCACTTCAGCACGTCGAACCAAAGGCCGTAGCAGTACGATCCGAGATACCCGACCAGGAACCCGGCTGCGGACCACAGTACGAATCCCAGGGCTCTCGCCTGCCACCAGCCAACCAGGCCCAGCAGAAAACTCATCAGGAGCGTGTGCATGACAAGTCCTGATAAGCGTGAACCCCGGATCCCGAACAGTTCACGTCCCTCGACATCTGCTCGCAGAACAATGTTTCCATTGCTGTCTGTGGCAGTGATCTCGTCGCCCAGCCATGAGCGATGAATCGAATACTGGCCGATGTTTTCCGAGGATCGGACCGCCTTTGCCTGTGGTGACTGAGTTTTTTCATGCCGAAGAGGAACGCGGTGCGCCTTGCGGCAGCGGCGGCAATGGACGGTCCTGCCCAATGCCTCATCTTTGAGCTTCAGCGTGGTTCCACACGGGCACTTGATCTGAATCGTCATTCTCGCGGGTTCCTGACTGCTGTGTGATACTTTTCATGCTACCAGGAGAACGCTGGGGCGCGCCGCGAAAATCTCAACTTGCAGACACGTCGGAACAAGCTGGCCGAGGATTGTTTCAGTGACTCGCACACCACTTCCGTGGGGATGAGCTGGACTGTCAGCGAGTCACGACGCAGTCTGGCAAAGCGGCCTGCAGCCGGGTGGCGCCGTCATTCGTGACTGTCGTCCCGGCCAGGATGAGTTCTTTCAGCCGTTTCAGATGCAGCAGTCGTTCGATACCGGCATCTGTCAGGGACGTGCCGCTGAGGTCGAGTAATTCGAGTTGCGTCGCCGTGGCAAGGTGGCCGTACGCTTCTGCGGGCAGTTTCACATTGGTCAGCCACAGGTACCGAAGTTCCCGGCAGCGGCTGACCTGTTCCAGATCGGCAGCCGACAGCCGCGCCTTCGAGAGGTTCAGCGAGTGCAGAGACTTGAGGTTCGCAATGGCTGGCAGCAGGTCTGGAGGCAATGTCCGTTCGGAAAGGTCGATGACCTGCAGGAGTGCTCGATCGTTGCGGACAAGCTGCGAGGGATGCGCCACGAACTGTTGCTGGTCGTGAAATCGTACCTTGCCTTGAACTTCGAGGCAGCGTGCAGCGACGCGATGGTCTGGTGACGGAAAGTCAATCTCGCATTCGGGCAGTTGCTCCCGGAGTTCCGCAACCCCTTCGTCGCTGACCTTCGACCCGATCAGCAGCAGTCGCCGTAGATTCGACAGTCCGGCCAGTTCAGCGAGGCCAGTGTCGGTAACCGCGGTGTCCTGCAGTGCGAGCAGCGACAGCTTCGGCAGTTTTCCGATCACGGACAGCGAGCGGTCTCCGACCCGCGTTCCATTCAGTCCCAGTTCTTCCAGTTCGCGGCACTCGGACAACAGCAACAGGCCATCGTCAGAGAGACTCGTATTGTTGGGGTGAAACTGTCTCAGCTTCTTCAGCCGCGCGACGAAGACCATTCCGGCATCCGATATCGGAGTCCCGACAGTGTGCAGGTATTCGATTGCCGGAAGCTGGCAAATCCAACGCAGGCCTTCGTCATCGAGTCCCGTATTGTTCAAGTCGAGGTACTTCAGGTTCTGGAGTTTCTGCAGATCCTCGAAGGCCGCACCAGTGACGCGATGGCACTTCACCAGTGCCAGCCATTCCAGGTGTTCCAGCTCAGCCAGGTTTCTCAGACCATCGTCGGTGATACCGGTGATCGCCAGATGCAGAATTCTGAGTTCCCGCAGCGACCGCAGATGGACCATTCCCGAATCGCTGATCCGCGTCGCAAAAACGCCGAGGTCTCTCAGATTGGAGAGTTTGGCGATGTGCGCCATCCCGGCATTGCCGATCGGCGTCACGTTGAGATGCAGCGATTCGAGTTGCGTGAACTGGCTCAGGTCGGCGAGGTCCTCGTCCCGCAACTGAGTGGAATTGCTCAGCGAAATACTGCGGGTGCCTTCGAGGTGAGCCGGCAGTGCCGCCGCGCGGCCAATCAGATGCACACTCCCGGTTCGCAGATCGCGGACGTGAACTTCTCCGCCGAGATTCAGAAAACGCGAGAGAACTTCGCGGGCGTCCGGACCAACCGGCTCGACGGGATCGTCCGGGAGAGGGATCGCTGCCGGATCGGGTATGGCTGGCGCTGCCGTGGCGTCTGCCTTAACGAGACCCTCGCCGCCAGACGCATCAAGCCGCGTGACCTCACCAGTGTCGGTGTCGACCGCGAGCCGGATGTCGCCCCGCTGAGTCTGGATGATCACGATGACGACCGCGGCAGCGAGGACCAGTGTGACCAGTCCCGCAGTCGCTTCGACGGAGAAAACTTTCTGCCGCCGTCGTCTTGCCAGGGTCGCAGAAACCTGCGAGGCATTCTCGTTGCGAGCCTGCTGGAGCAGCGATCGCAGGTCGGCCCCCTTACAGAACGGTTCAAGCCGCCTGGCGACTTCGGTCACCGACTCTGGCCGGAGTGACGCATCACGGTCGGTCATCTCGGCGATCAATTGGTCGAGCTTGCGTGGGACATCGGCCTTTCGCGTCCGGACGTTCGGCACGTTTTCCGAACGGTGAGCCATCAGCTTCTGCAGGTCCGTCTGGTACCGAGGTCCGTCAAACGGCAGCGAACCGGCCAGCAGTCGCCACAGCGTGATGCCCAGGCTGTAAAGGTCGGTCCGCGCGTCGATCTGGCCGCCAGGCTGGCACTGTTCCGGAGCGATATAGTCGAGCGTGCCGACGATTTCGCTCTCTCGCGTCAGCCGGTCGAGCGTGACAGTCAGCTCGTTCAGGGCCGACTGGTCGCTGACGATGCCATCACCGGGATCGGTGAAGTCGGCGTCGAGTCCCGTCAGCACGGCCAGTCCGAAATCGGCAACGAGGACGCAGCCGTCGGCATTGAGCATCAGGTTGGACGGTTTGATGTCGCGATGAATCAGCCGCCGGCCGTCCGATTGCCGGAACTGATGCGCGTGTTCGAGCCCCAGTGCTGCCTGACGAACGATTTCGCAGGCATCAGCGATCGACAGCGGAGCGCACTTCGCGGCAACGCGGCCGACGTCGAGACCGTTGATCCAGTCCATGATCACGTACGGCCGGCCATCGATGCGTCCGGCGTCAACCACCGGAACGATATGCTCGTTGCGCAGCTGCGCCTGAATTCGGATTTCGCGCAGGAACCGTTCTGTCCGCCGCTCGTCGGCGATCGCTGATGGCATCGGCAGCTTGATGGCGACTTCACGTTCGAGCACCTCGCGCCACGCCCGAACGATCAGCCCCATTCCACCGCGACCGACAACTCGCAGATCGCGGCAGCCGGGAATCTCCGGCAGAGTGTGCTGAGACCCTGCCTGATCCTGCTGGCCGCTGGCCGGAGACCGCTGAGGACCACCGCCTGGTTGTTCGGTGCCG
This sequence comes from bacterium, assembly GCA_016124895.1. Taxonomy (GTDB): domain Bacteria; phylum Planctomycetota; class Planctomycetia; order Planctomycetales; family Planctomycetaceae; genus JAPOLP01. Next base: position 43,875 of record WGMU01000051.1, on the reverse strand, counting down.
ACACTGCCGGCGTCCGTTTTCGAGGCCCGCAGCCGCTCACCAAGTTCGCGTTTCAACCGCTCGATAAACTCGATTGCTTCGGCGCGGGGAGCTGTGGCATTGATTGCTTCGCTACTGAGGCCCGAGCCATTCGGGGCTCCGCTGGCCAGGTCCGATTCCGAGAGCACTCCGAAAACGCAGTCGCGAAGAACCGACAGCACGTCGTCGGTGTCGGCGGACGTTCCGTCGATTGTTGCGCTGCACTCGTCGCAGTCGGACAGGTGCCGTTCAAGTTCCGGCCAGTCGTCGTCGGGAGATCTTCCGCTCAAGAAATCCGCCAGGCGATTCGAGTATTCGCAATCGGACATGCTCAGGGGACTCCGCGAACTTCAGGTCCTGCCACCGTCAGGAAACGCAACCGCGCGCCGCGGAAGTCCGGACGCTGTAGAAACTCAGACAATAGAGTGTCTCCAGTCCTGCGCATTGGCAGTCAGCCTTCGTTCTCAAACGGGTTCCCGAGTTCCTCCCGGAGTCGCCTGACGATGCGGGCTTTGACGCCTCGAACCCAGCCGGCTGACTGGCCGAGCAGCTCGCCGACTTCCGCCGCGGACCGGCCCTCAATCGCGAACAGTTCAAACGCCCGCCACGTCTGCGGGGCACAGTCGGTTTTGATCATCGCGATGACGTCACGGACCAGCCGTAACGTTCGTGACTGGCCGTCATCGCTGAAATCCGGAGCGGCGACCAGGTCGATCAGACGCAGGTGATCGGTGCCACCGACCGGTCCCGGCTGCCCCTGGCGATAGCGGCTGGCCCAGTCGCGAACGCTCCACTGCAGAGCCTGCGTGACCCAAGCTCGGAATGAGCCCGGCTGCGAACGTACTTCCAGTTCCGGCAGGTTTCTGAGAATGCGGAACAGAGCGTCCTGAGTGACGTCTTCGGCATCTTCGACCGACAGACTCAGACGTGAGCGGCAGATGCTCCGCAGATACGGCCCGTAAATCCGGATGACCGAGTCCATTGCCCGCTGGTCCTGATCACGAGCGTGCCGAATCAGCGAGTGCCAGGTCGATCCAGGACCGGCATCAGCGTCAAACGAGCAGTTCTTCATACCGGCCTCACACGAGACAAACGATGCGGCCATTGTTGCCGGCTCTGACACATTCGAACAAGTCCACAGGTCAAAGCCTTCCCCCGGCCGGACAGCGTCTCACTGGGTGGCCAGACACGTCCAATCGAAGTCGTGCCCGGGTTTCTGGAAGCCGGAAGTGAGACTGAAAACACAGCTCGACCGCGGGCGCGAGCGAAGCTGCGATCGCCCCACGCACCGTGGGGCCTCTGCAGCCGTTTCCATTTGGTTCGCTGCGCGCGGCGTTGGTTATTGGTGACGGCCCGGCAGACTTCGTCACACTTGCCTGTCCATTTCCGTTGATGCCGTAACGATCGTTTGAGGATGTACGTCCTCAAGCATTCTTCGTCACAGCCAGCCGTTTGAACGTTTGCGCTGTCTTTATGGAGCCTTGGCAGTGCCGTCGTCAAATCGGCGGATCCGGCGCAGGCTCCCTGGCACAACTCTCCCCGACCAGCCAACTTGTGACCTGCCGGACACCAGAAACGGTCTCAAAGTCGATTTCGGCGTGTGCTGGAGGATTGACCGACGCCAGACCGGGCATTCACCGAGCCAGTAAGACACGGCTGGCTTCGATGTCGCCGCGTGACGGCTTGTCGATACACGACGGACACAAAAAAAGCCCGGTCCTCGCTGGGAGGACCGGGCCTGAATGGCTCGCAAGTCAAACTTACGAGGAGGCGGTGTCGAAGACACCCGTCAGCGTCTTCAACGAACAGCACCTCGTTGGCCACTAGAGTCAGATATCACTAGACCACCTCCTTTCCAGTTTGCAATCAAGTCAGCCGGAATGCACCGTGGCAGCACGTGCGTTTCACGGCGAAATGTCCCTCGTGCCACGTCAGCACGAACGAGGCAGGATAATTGCGAGGCCCTCGATTGGCCGCAACCCCAGTTTTACGTCGGATACATTCCTGGCGTGGACGCGAGTTCCAATCTCATCTTGAGGTCGTTGGCACGGGCCTGATATTGTCTACGGCCTCACCTTCCAGTCATTTCTCCTACCTCATCCCGAATTCCATTCCACCGGGATGCGTTTCTGCGGTCCTCGCGGATACGACCACTCCTTCATGACATGGACAGGAAGTCCGATGCTCCTCTCTCTGCCGTTTGGTCGAGGTCGGCGCCGTCGTGCGCGCCGAATTACTCCCGTTGCCTGTGTGCGATCTGAATCTCTGGAACAGCGCCGGCTGCTGACAACGTTTACGGTGAATTCGACGGCTGACACCGTTGATCCGGTCGTTGGCAACGGAATCGCTGCAGACGTCAATGGCGAAACGACGCTGCGTGCCGCGATTCAGGAAGCCAATGCCAGCGCTGCGCCGGACATCATTCTGCTGCCGCAGGGCACGTACACGCTGACGCGCGCCGGGGCGAATGAAGACGCTGCGTTTACGGGCGACCTCGACCTGACCGGGAACCTGACGATTATCGGAGCCGGGGCCGATCGCACCGTGATCGACGGTGGCGATCTCGACCGCATCTTTCACGTATTCGGCGGGGCAAACGTCACGATCGTCGGCGTCACGATTCAGAATGGCACGGCGCTGAACGCGGCTGGTGTGATGAATGCCGGAAATCTGGAGTTGATTGACTGTGTCGTGCAGAACAACGTCGCGGAGGGTGCCACGAATTCTGTGGCGGGTGGCATCGGCAATTCGGGCGGGAATCTCGTGCTGACGCGCGTCACCGTGCAGGGCAACACGGCCGAGATCAACGGCGGTGGCGTTTACAACAGCAGCGGATCGATCACGGCGACGGACAGCGTCTTTCAGAACAACTCGGCAGTGAACGACGGCGGCGGCCTGTCGATTTACAACGGTCAGTTCACGATGACTGGCGGATCGATCCTCAATAACTCAGCCGAGAACGACGGCGGCGGTCTGAGCACCGAGAATGCACAGATTTCGCTGACGGGTGTGACGGTCTCCGGCAACGTTGCTACATACGCCGCGGGAGGGATCAATCTGTTCGGGACTGCCCAGGTTCAGGTGATTCAAAGTGAGGTCTCGAACAACCAGGCCGGCACGTATGGCGGCGGCATCCGCAATCTGGGCGCGTTGCTGGGAATTTCGGAAACGACCATCGCCGCGAATTCGGCGGCCTCCAGCGGTGGCGGACTCGATAACGATCAAGGGTCGACGGAAGTCGTTGACAGTCTGTTCCTCGGAAACGCGTCGGGACTCTATGGCGGCGGGGCTGACAACTACGGCGGTACTCTCGCTATCAGCAACAGCACGTTTTCCGGAAATCAGGCGGTCCAGGGAGGCGGCGTCAACAGTGGCGTCTCCGGGACGGTGACCATCGTCAACGCGACGATCTCTGAAAACACTGCGACAGACAGTGGCGGCGGCATTTACGCGGCCAGTACGACGAACGTCGGCAACACGATCATTGCCGGGAACACTGCAACGACCGACGGGCCGGACGTCTCAGGCGGATATACAACGCTCGGATACAACCTCATCGGAGCGATCGGAACGGCTTCGGGCTTTTCCGATGGTTCCAACAGTGACCAGGTCGGCACAGCGGGGTCACCGCTCGATCCACTGATGACTGGACTGCAGGACAACGGCGGCTACACGCTGAGCTATGCGCTGACGGTCGACAGCCCGGCGGTCGACGCCGGCAACAGCAACGGTGCGGCGGCATACGATCAGACGGGCGCAACGCGCTTCCGTGACGGCGACTACGACGGGACATACTCCGTCGATATTGGAGCCGTCGAGTTTTTTAATCAGGCCGCGACGTTTACGGTCAACACAACGACCGACACGATCGACGCGTCGCTCGGCGACGATCTGGCCGAGGACAGCAGCGGCAACGTTTCGCTGCGAGCGGCGATACAGGAAACAAACGGAACCGTCGGCGAAGCCCGTATCGATCTGCCGGCTGGAACGTACACACTGACCCGGTCCGGAACCGATGAAGACGCTGCGGCAACCGGTGACCTCGACATTACAGACTCGTTGACGATTACCGGCGCCGGCGCCGGGCAGACAATCATTGACGGAGGCGCCCTCGACCGCGTGTTTCATATTCTGCCGGGCGTGACGGTCACGCTCGTCGGACTGACGATTCAGAACGGTTCCTCGCTGTTCGGCGGCGGTCTGTACAACGAAGGCGGCAACGTGCTGCTGCAGGATGTTGTCGTGACGGGCAACACTGCCACCGGGGCGGACTACTCACATGGCGGCGGGATTGCGAACGATGCCGGACGGGTGATCCTTGACCATGCGACCGTAACTGGCAACTCGGCGGATCTCGATGGCGGCGGCGTTTATTCATACAACGCTGATCTGCAGTTGCTCAACGGCTCGATCATCGAGTCGAACACCGCGACGCGGTCCGGCGGAGGTATCGCTGCCGAAGGTGGCTTCGTCACCGTGACGGACTCGACGATTGCGGCAAACAGTGCCACCGGAGCCGGCGGCGGAGCGGCGTTTGCATCCAGTGTTGTCGTGACGTTTAACACGTCGACGATTCGCGACAACACAACAGAAGATTACGGCGGCGGGCTGTACGTCGCGCAGTCCACCGTGACGCTTAATGAATCGACTGTTTCCGGTAACTCAGCGGTTCTGTCCGGTGGTGGCATCGACAGCGAACTCAGCAGCGTGAAGTTCTATCGCAGCACGGTGTCCGCGAATACGGCGGAGATCGATGGCGGCGGGCTCGACAATTTCCAGGGGAGCATGCTGCTGTCGCAGTCGACGGTTTCGGGCAATTCCGCCGGGCAGAATGGCGGCGGCGTCATCAATAATTCCGCCACGACGCTTGAACTGAACAGCTCAACAATTGCCGACAATTCAGCCGCGAATTACGGCGGCGGTGTCTGGAATGCCGGTCTGCTGCGAATCGGAAATACGATCATCGCTCGCAATTCGGCCGATAGTGGTTCGGCCGACGTCAATGGGTCGATCGTCTCGCTCGGCACGAATCTGATTGGCAGTAACGACGGGAACACCGGCACTGCCAACGGGAATGCCGGTGATATCGTCGGCACGTACGCGGCACCCGTTGATCCAGTTCTGACACCACTGCAGGACAACGGTGGCCCGACGCTGACGCATCTGCCGCTGTACGGCAGCCCGGCGATCGAAGCCGGAACCAACGTGGCGAGCTTTCTGACTGACGCCCGCGGCCGTGCCCGCATCAATGATGGCGACTTCAACGCGATCCTGCGGCAGGACATTGGCGCGGTCGAGTTCTTCGGATTCAGCGTGACCACGACAGCGTCGTCAACAGTCTCGTTCACTCGCGATGGTGATCGGCTGATTATCGGAGTGGCCAACGGGACGGATCACAGTCTCGGAACACCGCTGACGTCGATCTTTGCCGACAAGGTTGACCAGTTCCGCGTGATCGGCAGTGCCGAAGCGGAGAAGATTGTTGTCAGCTCGCTCGATGCTCTGCCGTACGGCGGGCTTGCGTTTGTAGATACCACGGCGGCCGACGGCGACTCACTGAGCATCGGGCCGGGAGTCGTGGCTTCGGTCGGCTTGACATTCGCGACGGAAACGACCGGCACCATCCTCGCCGATTCGACGCCGATTCAGTTTTCCAATCTGGAGGCAATCACGGATTACATAACGGCAGACAGGCGGTCGTTTACGTTTCTCGATTCGACGGACGCGATTACGGTCAGCAATTCGCAGTCAGCCGGCGATGGCATTGTCACGCTGGCGCGGGATTTACTGGGCAGTATCGAGTTCCTGATGCCGGGCTCTGCAATCGGCTTCGATCTCGGCGGCGGCGATGACACGCTGCGAATCAACTCGTTCGACACTGCGTTTCACGGAACGGTCTATATCGACGCCGGAGACGGCAACGATCTGATCAATCTGGCGTCGCTGTCAAATGATGCCAGCGTTGATGGCGGAGCGGGTAACGACACGATCTTCAGCGGCAGTGGCAACGATACGCTTCGCGGCTCAGCCGGAGCGGACAGTATTCGCGGTGGTGCCGGGGACGACATGCTGTTCGGGGGTGCTCAGGCGGACGAACTGTTCGGTGACGATGGCAACGATGTCGTCAGCGGTCAGGGCAGTTCAGCGGATGCCGTTTCAGGCGGCGCCGGCGACGACACGATCGACGGCGGCATGGGTACGGACTTTCTCGTTGAGTTCGTCACTGGCTCCTTCGTCCTTTCAGACACGACAGCAACGGGGCTTGGCAATGATACGCTGATCGGCATCGAACGTGCTCGCATCTCAGGCAGCGCAGCCAGCAATCTGATCGACACAACGGCGTTTTCAAGCGACGTCAGCGTCGGCGGCGGCGACGGCGACGATACGATTCTGACCGGTAACGGCAACGATCGGTTGTACGGCGAAGGTGGCGACGACGTTCTCAGCGGCGGGAATGGTAACGACGCCCTGTTCGGTGGCTCGGGCAGCGACGACCTCGATGGCGGTGCCGGCAACGACATGCTGCACGGCAACGGCGGCAGCGGCGATCGGCTGACGGGTGGAGCCGGCAACGACCTGCTCGACGGCGGCGCCGGCAATGATCGCATCGTCGAATCAGCCGACGCGGACATCACCGTCACAGCGACCGAGATGTTCGGTATCGGACACGACTTCATTCAGGACGTCGAAGCAGTTGCGATCTCCGGTGGTGCTTCTGCCAACCTGATCGACGCCTCGGCCTTTGGAGGAATGGCTGTCCTGGAAGGCCTCGACGGCAACGATACACTGATCGGTGGCGCGGCGGACGACTTCCTGCAGGGCGGCAATGGCAACGATCTGATTCTCGGCAACGGCGGTAATGATCTGCTGCGAGGTCACGATGGCAACGACACGCTCCGCGGCGGTTCCGGCAACGATACGCTCGAAGGAGGCGACGGCAACGATGGACTGGCAGGCGAGGACGGTAACGATTCCGCCATCGGCGAAATGGGCGATGACACGGTGCTTGGCCAGGCGGGCGATGACACGCTGTTTGGCGGCGGCGGTAACGATACTGTGATCGGCGGTTCGGGAGTCGATCGTGTTAACGGCAACGGCGGTGTCGATGTGCTCGCCGGTAGCTCATTCAGCACCAACGGCCGCGACGCAGGAGACATGATCAGCGGCGACCTGGCAGAGATTGACGAAGCCTTCAGTCTGACCGCCAACTGGATCGTCGACGGCTAACTGCAGCGCCGGCAGCGGCAGATACGAACGCAACGCTTACGCGTATGCTTCAAGCTGTTCCTGCAGTTCGCACCAGCGTTCTTCGGCCTCTCCGAGTTGCTCGGTGATGGCAGTCAGCTCGTTGTGCAGCCGCAGCGCTTCGTCTGGGTCGGTTTCCGACATCAGCTTCGCGTTCAGGTCGGTCTTCTGTTCATCGAGCCGCGCGATGGCCTTCTCGGCCTTTGACAACTCCTTGCGCAGCTTCCGCTCGTCCATCTGAGGCTCGTTCGAAGCAGCTTTCGTCGGCGCGGGCGGTGGCGCCGTACCACCCTTCGAGGCATGGCGTTCGCGTTCGCCGTCGTCGATCTCTTTATTGACCGCGTAAAGGTACGCGTCGTAATCGCCGTTGTAGTTGCGGACGCTGCCGTCACGGACCTCGACGATGCACGTCGCGACACGTTTCATGAAGTGCCGGTCGTGACTCGTGAAAATCACAGTGCCCTTGTATTCGAGCAGCGCCGACGCGAGTGCTTCGATCGTTTCGACGTCGAGATGGTTGCCCGGTTCGTCGAGGATCAGCACGTTGTGTTCGCCGAGCAGAATGCCGGCCATACAGAGTCGAGCCCTCTCGCCGCCGGACAGCACGGAGATTTTCTTCTTCACCGCTCCGCCGCGAAACAGCATGGCTCCGGCGACCTTCAGAATCTGCTGCGTGGTTGTGCCGGGAAGTGAGTTGAATTCCAGGTACTGCTGCACGGTCTGATTTTCCGGCAGGCTTGTATAGACGTGCTGCGCGTAAACGCCGAGATCGCAGCCATGCCCCCAGCGCAGGCTTCCCGACAGCGGCTTCAGCGAATCCACAATTGTCCGCAGGAACGTCGTCTTTCCCTGGCCGTTGTCACCGACGATCGCCGCTCGTTCGCCGTGTTCAATCTCAACGTCGATGTCTGTTGCCACGGTCCGGTCGGGGTAACCGATCGACAGGTTCTGGCAGCGGACGGCCGGACCACGCCGCGGTTCGACGACGGGCGTGCGAATAAATGCAGTCGGTTCGTCGTCTGCGATTTCTGTCGTCTGCAGACGCTCCAGCTGTTTCGCCTTCGAGCGGGCCTGTGACGCCGTATTCGCGTTTGCCCGGTTCTTGTCGATGAACCGCTGCAACTGCTTCTGCTTGGCGACGATCGCCGCGTTGGTTTTCTCGTCACGTTCCTTCTGTTCGGCGACGTTATCGAGGAACGCGTCGATTGGACCGGGAAACATCGTCAGCTTGCCGCGCGACAGATCAAGCGTGTGACTGCACGTCGCTTTGAGGAACGCGCGATCGTGCGAGACGATCAGACAGGCCTGGCGGAAGTTGCGCAGGAAGTGCTCGAGCAGAATCTGTGTGCGCAGATCGAGGAAGTTGGTCGGTTCGTCGAGCAGCAGCAGATTCGGTTCGTGCAGCAGCAGTGCGGCGAGTTTGACACGCGTCTGCCAGCCACCAGAGAGTTCCTTGACCGGGCCTTCCAGATACGCGCCCTTGAGTTCGAATTCACCGGCAACTTCGCCGCACTTCCAGTCCGGTTGACCGCTGTCGCGCATCAGAAAGTCGAGCGCCGATTCGCCCGGCTGGAACGGGTCGTGCTGACGCAGATAACCGACGGACAGACGTGGATGCCTGATGACCTCGCCACGATCGAGTTCTTCTTCGCCGAGCAGAATCCGCAGCAGCGTCGACTTGCCGGCCCCGTTCCGCCCAATGAATCCGACTTTGACGTCCTCAATCAGCGTCGCCTCGGCCCCGTCCAGCAGTACCTGCTCGCCATAACTCTTATGAGCATCTCGAATCTGCAGCAGCACGGCCATCGGGAGTTCGGTCCTCGTCGGGATTCAAGCAAAGCAATGGCGACCTGCACAACAGGTCGCGGACAGAGAAAAAGCGTCGCAGATAAAAAAGTCTGAGCGACGGGAAATCGCGGCGGATGGTAGAGACTGGCCCGACGTGTTTGAACCAGGCAGTGTCGCGACAGCAGTTCTCGATGCGTTAACTGCCACGGTTCGAGAAACTTGCGACGGGGAACCGGCTCCGGTAAAGTTCCGCCCCTTCACTGTGCCAGAATATTGAGCAATCTTCCAGGTGTGATCATGGTCCAGCGTCCTCGAACAAAACTGCACAAAGCACGCAGCACCGCTCGCTGCCCGAAATGCGGCAAAGTGGTGCGTCGTCGCGTCCGCTGCAAAACCTGCCACAAAAAGCTTGGCTGAGCGAATCCGGCGGGCTTCGCCCGGCTGCTGTAATTGTTCCGTAAACCGGACACGCGGTCATTTGCGATCGCTGGTCCGGTTTTCTGCTGCGCGGTCGGCTCGAACTGTGTCAGCGCGTTCGCTTTGATGAGCTGCCGCGCTGATCACCGGCCCACGACGGCTCAGTTGCGAGCCATCAAGTCATCTCATGGGGGCAGCCGGACAGTTTCCGCGGGGCGGTCGAAGGAAGTCTGTCGGCTGGCTACTCGCCGACGGATACGATCCGGCTGAGCGTGAATGGTCCCTGCCCGTCGATGCTGAAGGTCATCTCCCCGTTGACTCCTGTGCTGACAATCGGCTGGCCGGAGATCCTCTGGCCGGTCCGGTCAACCACTGTGACAGGTACGCCGTTGCTGATCAGGCTGGTCAGGACGTTTGTCACTTGAGTTGACGGGTAGCTGTTGGTGACCAGCCCCCCATTGGCGTCCGGATGCTGCAGCGTCACGACGGGAGGATCAACCGACTGATTGACCGCTGACACGATGCCGTAATCAAACACTGTATTCCCGGTCAGATCGCGGCTGCCGGTGTCCACGGCGACAAGCTGATTGAGAAACGAAACCGGAGTATTGACCGAGACGACTCGCGAGAGCGGTACGTCGACACCGTTGACTCCGACCAGAATGTTGCCGCCGTCCGAGAGAGCCCGTTCGACAACGCCAACGGATGAATCGTCGAGCGTGACGGACTTGCCGATGTAGGACGCACCGACGGAAAGCTCCTGCGTGGCACGCGACTCCGGCGTTCCCAGAGAACTGGAGAGCTGCTTCAACGTGGTGCCGAGTTCAGTGTTCGACTGCAGATTCCGCATTGAGGCGAGCTGCTGCAGCAGTTCGGCGTTGCCCACTGGTTCCGTCGGGTCCTGATTCTGCAACTGGGCGATCAGCAGTTTGAAGAAGTCGTCTGCTGTCAGACCGTTGAAGCCCTGCGTACTGCTGTCGACGAAGCTGGAAGAGGTGGAGCTGGAAACGTTGCCGACTGACATGGCAGCCTCCGGAAGAATGCTGGATGGGGAGTTCAGAATGAGGGACTGGGAGTTTGGAGTGTGAAGTTTGATCCGACGTCTACGCGGCTTCGGCCCTCGGCCCTCGACCCTCGTCGTCTTCATCCTGCTGAGTGGGTTGGCGGTCGTCGCGTTGCCGGCGCTGTCGGGAGTCGGCATTGCCGCGCTGCTGTTCGTTCTGACCGCGTTCCTGATTCTGCTCGCGCTGCTGTCGGGAAGAGTCTGTTCGCACTTCGTTGAGCACGACGTCAATGCGGTCGACCGGTGATTGATTGCGGCTGAGCGACTGGTGCAGAGTCGATAGCGAATCGACGAGCAACTGCTGCGCGGCCGAGCTGGTGACTTCCAGCCGCGCGACAATGCCGTGCGGAGTCTGCACGATGTCGACCATCAGCGAACCAAGTTCCCGCGGACTGAGCTGTACTCGCAGACGGTTTTCTCCGGACGCAGCCGAGTGAATCGCGGTCAATGCCCGTTGAACGTTCGGAGAGAGAAACCGGTCACTCGCGGGATTGCCGTTCTGACCATTTGGACCACTGAAAGGAATCGTCGACGCGGCGTCCGTCGATCCGTTCGCGATTGAGTTTGTTGCTCCCGTTGGCAGAACTCCGCTGGATGGATCGCTGCCAGCATCTGGTGACTGCGGACTCGTGATCGAAGCGACCGCGCCCGATGCGTCCACTGCGCCGGCTGCATCTGTTGCAGAGGCCGCGGACAGAATCGCGTTTCGATCGGCTGCTGCGAGTACTCCGGGCGCGACGTTCGGAGATGATCCGTTGGCCGATCCCGCAGCAACGGCTGTCGCTGCAGACAGCGGATTCGGTGTCGGCGTCGCCGAGGCGTCTGGTATCTGAGTCCCCGAAGTGCCGTGTGCCGCAGACGTTTCGCGCCGTGGTGCAGAGTCCTTGCCGACCTGAGTCAGACGATCGGCCGCGGCACTGTCCGATGTGGCGGCGTTCGGCAGGTTATCGACAACCGCGCCGGGTGGTGAGGCTCCACCACGCGACGCATCAGTCGATTGAACGAGATTCCGGTCAGCAGCAGCTCTGCGGACAGACTGCTCAGACGCCGCTCGACGCTCTGGAGCCGGCTGATTGATGCTCGAATTCGCGGATGAACGTCCAATGCGCTGGCCGCTTGTCAGGCCTGAATCTGCTGAACTCAACGACCCATCGCTCGACGTGTCGGCCGTCCTTGCGCTGTGTTGCTCGACAGCCGTCGCTGTCACAGGCGGTTGCGAAGATGCAAGACCAGATGGTGACGCAGTCACAGATACAGCAGGAGACTTCTGAGTCTGCTCAGCGGACTGCGTCTGACCATTTGCCGATATCGAACGGGGTTGGCCTGCCGGATTCGATGGCTGTCTATCGTGACTTTCGGCCGTTACTGCCGTCTGTCGGGCCATTGCCTGCTCGGTTGACTCAGCCACCTGGGCGGCAGCCTCTGCGGTTGCGCGGACTTTCGTATCCGCTGACTCGGTCGCGTTGGCTGCAACCGTCGCACCGTCTATCCGCGTCACGTCGGTGCTTGTGTCTGAATTGCTGCCGGTCGTTGCGTTCTGAACTGTCGCGACATCGGTCGTCCCGGTGCGCTGCTGCGGTTGTCCGGCCGGCAGTTCGACGGTGAGTTGCAGCGATGCCGCTTCCGGCCGCGACACTTCATTGGAATTGCCAGTCGCTTCTGCCTGCTCGACACGGCGCTGTGGCTGCGACTGACCTCTCGGACGAGGCAGCACTGCGCCGGCCTTCGCCGCGGCGAGTGATGGCAGCACAGGATTCTGAATACTTGAGTCGGGTGCTGACGATTCGCCGGTCGCGGAACTCGCGTCTGTCGGTGTCCCGCTGACCGCCTGAGGCTGACTGGAAGTCTGCGAATTCAGTGTTGGTGTCCCTGCGTTGCTGGCTGCTGGTGCTCGCTGAACGGCGCCGACCTGCTGTCGAGTCAGTACTCCCGATTCGGCAACGGCGATTGACACCAGCGAAGCGAGGACCAGCGGGCTGCTGCCATCGTTCTGTGAAGCCTGCTGAGGATCGATCGATGACGTGACGGTTTCGTCGTTACCGTCGACCGAGGCAGCCTCTGGTTCAGATACCGATGCGGAGTTTTCGACGACAAGCTGCAGTCCGGTCTCGGTTGAGCTGGTGGACTGAAGTTGTGTCGAAAATCCTTCTGCGATCGTTGCTGGATTGACATCCTGATCGCGGGACGACTGCGGCGCTACGTCTGCAGCGTCCGGCTGTGTTGAGTCGCCGATCTGCTGCACTTCGCTCTGAGTCGGCGTGACAGTGCTGTTCGATTGCTCTGCCGAGACGTTTTGCGTCGTACTGCCTGAACTGTCCGTACTGTCCGCGTTACGGCCTGACGCGCCTCTGCTGGTCTCGTTGTCATTCGATGCCGGTTCGGACTGCGTCGTGACGCTTCTCTGAGCAGACTCGTTCTGTTGAGCAGACTCAGTTGGATCCAGACCAGATTCCGGCTCCGTTGACGCTGCGTCCCGCGCGAGCGGCGTTTTGTCCGTAGTGCCGACCGCCGGCCGATCGTCTCGGGCGGCGTCTGGCGGCGTTCGTTTCGGCGGACTGGTCTGACGGCCAGCGTCAATTCCGAACGGAGTTGTTTCCGACTCCGCTGTCGCAGGAGCCCCTGCGGATGCTGCTGTCGAAGCGGGACGGTCGGCCAGCGCGGGCGTTCGCCCTGCCGCTTGCGACGGAGTCTGGTCCAGCAGCGACTGCGTGAAGTCAGACGTGCCTGATTTTCCATCCAAAGCGGGTGCCGCATCCAGGCCGGTCGGACGCGGTCCGGCATTCGGCTTGTTACGGGGATTCTGCAGAAAGTCGGGAATCATTGACCGTCCTCCGTTGCTGCGTCGGCGGTCATCTGGCCGCGTGAGATCGCTTGAAAGATTTCCGTACCACGGGCCTGTGCTTCCTTGTCGCCCTTCTCGAAGGCGCCCAGCAGTTCGGCGATTTTCTTTTCCGGCATTCCCTGAATGATGATCAGGCTTTCGTCGAGCGAGAGTTCCAGCAACTGCTTGACCGCCATATCGATCTCTGCCTTCATCAGGACTGCGCGGGCCTGTTCGATGGCTTCGGATTCGCGTTTCTTCCGCAACGCTTCTTCCTGGCGGGCGAACTGATCTTTGGCCGCTTTCAGACTCGTCTGCTCAGCAATGATGTTGAACCGCGAGTCGGCGATCAGGGCGGTCAGCAGTTCCTGTTCGCGTTCGCGTTCTTCAATCTGCAGGATGCGCATCGACCGGGCGGCGATGACGTCGTCCGTTGAGACCGCCGGAACTTTGTTTTCGCGAGCGTTTTCATCGGACAGGTCTGACGGGTCACGCAGAATCGCTCGGATTTCCCGGACCGCGTCCGCATTCAGTCGACCCTGCGACCAGAGCACGCCAGCCGCAAGCCCCTCACCCAGCAGCGCGAACATCGCCAGTCCGGACAGAGCGATCAGAATTGTGCGTGCCATGAGTCTGCCTCCGTGCAGTCACTGCTGTTACCAGTTCCAGTTGGCCGATTGCCACTGTTCCGTCAGAGCAGTCTCGTTGCGGCGATTCTGCTGATAAGTCTGTTCGGCAATGTGCCGCTCACGCAGCCGTTCGAGTGCTTTGACGTCCTGATCGGCTTTGATGAGAGCATTTCGCGCCACGTCGACATAACGCCGCGCTTCGACAAGCTGCTGATCAATGACCATCAGTTGAATGTCAAGTTGTCCGACGAAGTACCGCCGCCGGGCAGCCGCTTCGACGTTCAGCGTTTCCGATTGAGTGAGTCCCGAGAGTTCGTCGAGCAGCCCTTGCTTCTGTCGCTCCTTCTGCTGCTGCGCATCCAGCAGTGTCTGTTCATCCGCCATTGCCGCCGCGAGCGCGTTCCGCCGCTCAGAGCGGACGTGCCGGCGGACGTCGAGAACTTTTTCGAGAGGAAAAGTGGGCATGGGAGGATTCGGTTTTCAGTGTTGGGTTTTCAGTGAGGGGCAGCCAGTCGGGAACAGGCAGAGGGCAGTCGTGGCGGGTCATTGGCTGCTCACTGCTCCCAACTGCCCATTGCCTGCTCCCCCTCCTTCCTGAATCAGATGCGAAATCACACCGCTCAACTCAATCAACTGCTGGCACGTTGATTCAAGCGGTGACCTGTCCGTTCGCTGTTGTCTCAGGAAGGCAAGAATGGGTTCCCGGAGCTGCAGGGCGACGTCGACGAATGGGTTGGTCCCTTTGCGATAGGCTCCGATGGAAACGAGGTCTTCCGAGTCGCGCCAGGCGGCGAGGACTCGTCGCAGGACGCCTGCCGCGGCTTCGTGATCCGGAGTGACAACATCGGGCATGGATCGGCTGATGCTGCTCAGCACGTCGATCGCGGGCCAGTGATTTTCGTGAGCGAGTTTCCGCGCCAGGACGAGATGCCCATCGAGAATCCCGCGGACGGTGTCCGAGACAGGCTCATTGGTGTCGTCGCCTTCGACCAGCACCGTATAGAACCCGGTGATGCTGCCGTTTTCGGTCAGTCCGCTGCGTTCGAGCAGTTTCGGCAGCAGCGAAAAGACGCTCGGCGGGTAACCGCGAGTTGCGGGGGGTTCACCCGCTGCGAGACCGATCTCTCGTTGCGCGGTCGCAAACCGGGTCACGCTGTCCATCATCAGCAGAACGTGCCGGCCGCGTTCGCGGAAAAAGTCAGCGATCGCAGTTCCCAGCCAGGCGGCACGGATTCGCATCAGTGCCGGTTCATCGCTCGTCGCAACGACAACCACGCTGCGCTGGCGGCCTTCATCGCCGAGTTCGCGTTCGATGAATTCGCGCACCTCACGGCCACGCTCACCTACAAGAACGACGATGTTGACATCCGCCGAACTGCTGCGGGCCATCTGGCCAAGCAGAACGCTCTTGCCGACGCCGCTGCCCGCGAAGATGCCGAGTCGTTGCCCGAGGCCGCAGGTGACGAGTCCGTCGATGGCGCGAATGCCGGTCGAGAGAGGATGCTCAATACGTGGCCGGGTGAGTGGCGAAACGGGTTCGCCGAACAGGTTGACGCGGTCGGTCAGCACTTCCGGAGGCCGTCCGTCGAGGAACCGGCCGCGCGCGTCGATCACGCGGCCGAGTAGCGATTCGCCGACACGAACGGCTGGAACCGAGCACGTCATTTCGACCGCGTTGCCGCGGCGGATCCCGCGGAGATCGCCGTACGGCAACACGAGTGTTTCGTTGCCGGTGAAGCCAATCACTTCCGCTTCAATCGCGGTGTCGCTGTCCCTGTGAATCCGACAGCGCGCTCCCAGCGGCACCGGGAAATCGTCAACGGCTGCAGCCAGTCCGACAATGCGACTGGTACTGCCAATGATTCGCTGCGGCAGAATGCGTCGAATCTGCTCGGCTCGCCGATTCATGTGCCGATCCCTTCCAGCAACTCCGCCGCAATGCGATCGAGCATCGTTTCAATCCGTGCGTCGATCCGGCCGCTTTCCGTTACGGCAACACATCCGCCGGGAGAGACCGACTCGTCAGCAACCAGCCGGCAGACCATTCCGTGCGACGACTGTTCGACAGCCTGCCGCACGCGGTCGCCCAGTGATTCGAGGTCGCGCGGTGCGAGTCGCATCTCAATCGACGTTTTTCCAACGGCAAGTGCCACGGCATCCTGAACGACGTCGAGCAGTTTTTCCGGCTGCGCTTCGAGCGTCTGATCGATGACGCGCTGCGCGACAGCGATCGACATGCCGACCAGCTCGCGCTCCCATTCCGCCTGGCAGTGCTGGCGAGCGGCCGACAGTTCGTCGAGCAGTTGCGAAACGGCCGGCAGTACGGTCTGCAGACGCTGCTCGACAAGCTGTTCCGCGAGCTGCCGAGCCTTCTGCTGAATCTCCTCTTCGGCCTGCTTCAGACCGTTGCGATAGCCTTCGGCGTGTCCGGCCGTTTGGGCTTCGTCGCGTTCACGCACGGCCTGCTGCTGTGCATCGGACAATAAACGGACGCATTCCTGACGCGTCTGCTCGCGGTAATCGTCGCACCGCTGCTTCATGTCCTCATAGTTAAACGCCACGTGCTGCATTGCTGCCGCCGGTGCGTGACGTTTCATGATGCGGGAGGCTTCAGCCGACATTCTGCAGTGCTTTCGGCCGTGGATCGTCACGGCCTGACGGTTCGAGTTTTGTCCGGTGGTGAGGTGAGGTGCTGTTACGAGATGAACTGTTCGCCGTCGCCGTTCGCAACAACGATTTCTCCGGCGTCTTCCAGCCGTCGAATGGTGTCAACAATGTCCTGCTGAACTTTCTCAACATCGCTGAGCTTGACGGGTCCGAGATAGTCCATTTCTTCCCGCAGGTTCTCCGCCGCCCGCTGCGACAGGTTGCTCATCACTTTGGCTTTGATCTCTTCCGAAGATCCCTTCAGAGCCATCGCCCACTGGCTGTTCTCAACTTCCTTCAGCAGCGCCTGAATCGCCTTATTGTCGAGCTTGATGATGTCATCGAAGACGAACATCAGCCGCTGGATTTCCTCAACCAGCTCTTCAGAGTCGCGTTCGAGGCCTTCGAGAATGCCCTTGCTGGTCAGTCGGTCGGTGACGTTGAGAATCTGAGCGACCAGCGGGACGCCGCCGGAGAACTCGGTTTCCTGATTGAACAGTGCCGACATTCGCGTTTTCAGACTCTTTTCGATCTCGCGAATGATCTCCGGCGAAGTCTGTTCCATATTGGCAACGCGACGTACGACATCGAGCTGCTTGTCCGGCGGCAGTTCGGACAGGATGTCTGCAGCCAGATTCGTCGGCAGATAGGACAGGATCAGGGCGATTGTCTGCGAGTGTTCTTCAGAGATGTAATTGAGGACGTCGTCCGCGTGTGCCCGATGCAGAAATCCAAACGGCACTGACTCCATCGACCGGCGGACGTTGTCGACGATATCCGTGGCTTCGTCGCCGAGTAGCTCACCCGCAAGATCAAGACTGCCGCGTTCGATCACTGTGCGGTTTTCAACAGCATCACGGAACTCGGTGATCGCCGCGTTCTGTTCGTCCTGGCTGACGTCATCCGTTCTGGCCAGTTCCAGTGTCAGCCGCTCTTTCTGTTCCGGAGGCAGATGCGCAAGGACACTGCGAGCCAGTTCCTTGTCCAGGCTCAGTAGAACGATCGCGGCTTTTTTCACGTCTTCCATTTTCGATTCTGAGCGGTGCCTGAGAAACCCGTACGAATCTGCTTCCCAGCATCAGACGGCCCGCGCTCGCGTCCGGTTCTGCTCGATCCTGAAAGAACCGGACGCCAGCGTGTGTCAGTTGATGTGGACAGGGACAGAATCGCGAACCCTTCCTGAACTCGTATCTAAATCTTCTGAATCATCTTTGCCAGAACTGCGGCCGCGGCGGCCGGGTCGGAGCGAACAACGTCCTGTAACGAGTCGCGGGACGTCAACGGCCGCGGAGCCTCTTCCGGCTCTTCCGGCTCAGGCGGCTTGACAGCCTGAACAAGCTTGTCGAGGGCATCGGTCTTTGGAGCCGAACCCGTGGCCGGCATACTTTTCCTGAGCATCAGCAGTGCCCACAAGGCGAATACGCCCAGGGCAACAGAACTGCCCCACTGATTGACCAGTTCGCGAACCATCTCCGTTGGCGGAACACTGGCAACGGGCACGTCCGGTTCAATGTGATGGTGAGTCGTGACGCTGATTGCGTCGGCGGCCGACGAGGACGGAATCAGCCGGCCGACGAACTGACTGACATCGTTCACAACCTCCTTCTTTTTATTATCGACCTCTTTCGCGAAGTCAGCCTTTTCCTGATCGGTCGTGCCGGGCGGCGTACCTTCGCGAATGACGAGCTGTTCGATGTGCTCTTCGGGAATCGACACGGCGACCTGAACACTCTGTGGTTCCAGACCGGCGATCTCTTTTTCGGACCAGGTCAGAGAAGGAACTGCGTATGAGTGCGAGCTTTTTTCAGTGTCGTTTTCCTGAGTCGCCCGGCCGTTTGTTGTGCCCAGCGACCGAGGTTGATTGGCTTGCGTACCGGGAGCGGACGACGACGGTGACTGGCTGCTTGTCCGGATTCGATCCTCAGTGATCGTCGTCAGTTCGACAGTCTGCTTGTCGACTTTCTGGCTGCGTTCAAAGCCGCCGACCACGTTGCCGAATTCGACGTTTACCGCAACGACAACGTTGGGAATGATCTGTTCGAGTTCCGAACGAATCCGCTGCTGATAGTCATCGATGTACCGCTGCTTGCGCTGTTCAACGTCGCTGGCGCGTGGATCGTTGGGATCATTGAGAGACCAGGAACGGTTCGTCGAACGGTCGACGATAACGATGTTTTCCCGCTGCAGGTCGGGGAGCATCGTTGACACGGCGGCGCGCAATGTTTCCGCTCCAGTCGCGTCGATCGGCCGGCCGCCGGACGGAGTCACAAAGACAGAAGCCCGCGTCATTTTGACGTTACCCCAGCGACCGACTTTCGACGACGACCACAGGATCTCAGCGTCCTGAATGCCTCGAATCTTGCGCAGCGTCCGCTGCATTCGTGCCCGGAGGTCGGCGTCGTGAGCGAGATCAAACTGCCGGTTCGTCGAGAATGGACCAAGAGTCTCGATCGCGCTGCCGGCGTCCTGCAGCGCTCCCGGCGAGACGTTCCCCGTCGCCGCCAGCACCGCGTTGTACTCATCAACTCTGGCGGCCGGTGCATAGATGCGCTGACCACGCGTCTCGAATTCTTCGTGCCCGGCTTCAATCAATGCCTGCTCGGCCTGCATCAGAGCATCACGGTCGAACAGTGCCCCCCATTGTAACGGCTGATAACCGCTCTGCCGGCTGCCGAAGATCAGGATTCCAAACGGGACCATGACGCACAGGGCAAGCACGAGGAAGGTCATCTGCTGATGAGGCTTCATCTCGCCGAACAGCGTCCGGCTTTGAGTCAGTATGCTGCGAATCATGCTCAACATGCTGCCGCGTCAATCCTTTGTTCTATCCATGCAGCAAGAGTCGCGAAGACTCTCGGCCGGAACTTCCGTGTTCTTTTCGTTCCTGCGCTCCGTGGGAACGAGTTCGTGAATTAAACCTGCATGGCTCGCAGTTCGTTCCAGGTGTCGACGAGTTTTCGCTGCACCTGCTGCATCAGTTTGATGGCGAGTTCCGCTTCGCGCACGGCAGTCACGGATTCAGCCAGCGTGAGGTCTCCGCCGGCCATGCCCTCGGCGATTGTCAGTTGTGCCTGCGACTCCATCCCGCCCGTCTGCTGCATCGCCTGGGACAGAAGCTTTTCAAACGTTGATCCGCCAGCGGCACCAGCCGAACCGGTGTTGAATGTCGGCATCGCGAACTTCAACTCGTTCGTTCCGTAAGCCGTGCCGATTGCGTTGATCGGAGTCATGGTGATGTTCCGTAAGGTCGGATGTCCGGTTCAGGTTCCAGGGGCGGTCGCCACGCGGCCGCTACTGCAGCAGTCGCAGCGTCTGTTCGGTCATCTGCCGCGTCATCTGAATGGTGGCGACGTTCGCTTCGTACGCTCGACTGGCCAGGACCGCGTCCGCGAACTCGTTCATCATGTCGATCTTCGGGTAGTGAATATTGCCGTTCTCGTCAGCCCGGGGATCGCCCGGCGAATGCACGATCCGCGTCCCCGAGACGTGGTCTGTTTGAACGCGATAGCCGACCTCGCCGGTATCTGATCCGTGTTCTTCCTTCGCAAAGAACTCGACATACCGCCGCTGAAACGACTGCTCGGGAGCATTCGGATCGACTGGCGTATTCGCAAACGCAATGTTCCCCGCGATCACGTTCATCCGCTCGCGCTGCGCGACCAGAGCACTGCGGCTGACGTCGAAGGTTTTCAGCATTGGAAGGTCCTTACGAGAAGGTGGAAGGCAGCAGGCCGGGCGTGTCAGCTTTCAATATTCAGTCTTCAGTTGGAGCTGGCCATTGGTCATTCGGTTGTTCCCGCTCATCACGGTCGTTCCGAAATCACGGACTCCAGCAGGTTGTACTGAGAGTTTATTAACTGCATGGCGTAGCTCTGCTGCATCAGAGTGCGAGTCATTTCCATGACTTCGTACTCGATGTTGCGTTTGCCGTTGTCCTGCAGACCGAGTTCTTCTGTGGGGAGTTGCTGAGATTGAAACAGCTCGCCGGAGAACAGGGATTTGAGGGAATCGTCGGGCGTAGCGGCTGTTGACCAGGAAGGGATTTCGACGGGGGCGAGTGAGTTCGCGTAGGCAGAAGGTTGAGGCTGGGAAGGGGAGGTGAGTCTGCCGACCGCCTTCTGCAGTGCCTGTTGAAAGGCGTCGACCGGCAGATCGCGGGACTTGTAACCAGGAGTGTCAATTCGGGCAATATTTTCTGCGAGGACCTCGTGCCGCTGCTCGTTGAACTTCGCGATCTGCTTCAGCAACGAGATCGTCGAAGGCTGAATCAGCGATCGAATCATGGTCTGACCTCCGTGTCAGGACGTTTCGTCTCGTGCGGATTTCGACTCGCCCGTCAGCGGCTGACATCCAGAAAGCTTGACGGTGCAGTCTGACGACCGGCTCCCAGCGCAGTTCGCGCTTCGATGGTCTGGCCGATCTGTCTGAGCTGCTGCTGTGTCTGATCACGTCGCTGTGTGAGCTGCCGCGTGCCGTGAGCTTCCCGTTCGAGTGCCGCAGCCAGCAGGACTTCCGATTCGGCCAGGATCGCTTCGCATTCGATACGCAGTTCGGGCGTGAAGGTGTCGCGGATCTGCTTCCAGTAATTCGCCAGTCCGCCGAACGACGCACCGAGTTCCGTCAGTCCGTCGATGACGCGTTGTTTCTGCGCGATTAACTGCAGCAGTTCGGGCATCTGATTCTGATCAATCAGTGTCTGCTGCTGCCCGGCAAGCTGTGTCATCGCACGGCAGTATTCGCGGCGCGTCTTCAGCACCTGCAGCAGTTCGGCTGTTGAGTTTACAGTCGTCATCTCAACCTCGGTTGTCCTGCACCTGTCGAGCCCAGTCGATCCACGCCGCCCAGTCATCGCGTGACAGGCCGCTGGACGATGATTTGAAAGCCTCATCCGGCAGTCGTCGCAGAATGACGCGAGCCTGTTCGAGCTGCCGCCGTGCTTCCTCGGGTTCACCCTTGCGGTTGTAGCAGCGTGCCATCTGCAGATAAGCCCGCAGCGTGCTGACGTGATCGGGGAAGCGCGTTGCCACTGTGCGATAGCCATCGAGCGCCGAGTCGTAATCCGGCAGATCGAACTGAATGTGCGGAATTTCCAGAAACGTATTGCGGTAAAGTTCCTGTCCATAGGCGTCGAGCTGCGAATTTGCTCGCAATGACTGCAGATCACGCTGCAGCCGGCGATACTCGGCCGCGGCATCATTCAGACGCGTCCGAAGTTCGTTCCGCAGTTCCGTTCGGGCGTTCGTCGGCATTGGCTTCGTCAGCCGCTCACGGAGTTGCAGTGACGACTTGTGCAACGAGCTGGCCAGCAGATAACGGCACTCGATCCGTTCAGGAGATTCGGGATAGCGGCGGAGGTATTCGTCGAGGTAGCGGCTGGCGTTCTGCCATTTTTCGTAGGCGGCCTCGCGGAGTTTTGCCTGTGCCTCGGTCATTTCGTCTCCGTCTTTCGGCTGTGATCGGCGGAAATTGTCGGAGGCCCGCAGGACCAGCAGTCGGCTGAGAGAGAACATTGCTCGACGCCATTCGTCAGCGGAGGGCTTGACCTTGTTTGAATTCAGCAGGGTCTGCCACGCACGCTCGGCATCGTCCGGGAGATTCATTTCCAGCAGACAGACGCCGATCAGGTACTGCGCCTCGAAGGCCGCTGCGTTGGTGGGAGCTTTTTCCACGACGAACTGCAGATCGCTGAGCGCGTCGCTGAGGCGGTCGAGATCCATCAGCGTCTTTCCCCGCAGCACATAGACGTTGGGCAGATCCCGCGGCGGTTCAGCCCGGATGAACTCGTTGCACTGAACGAGAGCGGTCTCGAAGTCGTGCCCTTTGCGGTAATGTTCGGCGCTGGTCTTCAGATATTCGGGATACCGGGCAGTGGTGCGCATCTCGCGAGCCAGTTCCGCCCAGGCGGCACCACTGGCGGACCAGCGTTTACGGACTTCCGACTCCATTGCTGGTTGATCGTCGGCGGGAGCGGCCTGCTGTTTCTGCTGAACAGCTTCTGCCCACTGTTCAGCGAACTGCGCCGCGAATTTGAGGGCGACAGCGCGTTCGATGACCGGCGGCATTTCGTGACACAGCGTGATGGCTTCCGCAAAGTCGCCCGAGTTGCGCCAAGCTTCGGCGGCGTCGAGAATGGCGGTTCGCAGGGACGTCAGGCTGAACAGGCTGTTACGGAAATCTTCCGGTCGGGGAACGAGCGAATGCACCTGTCGAAAAACGCGAATCGCCTCTTCGTTACGGCCTTCCCGCTGAAAGACCAGTGCCAGCCGCACGCGTGCTGCAAAGGCTTCGTCAAACCCGTCAAACCGTCGAATCGTGTTCTGGTAGTGAGTGATGGCGGCCTGCCCGTTGTCGAGCAGTTCTGTGCAGACGCCGACCTGGTACTGAGCGTGCGCCGCGGTCGCCGGTGCGATCGTCGACCCGGTGAATTTCTGCAGAATCTCCTGCGCTTCCGTGAGCAGTTTACCGGCCGCCGTCCGTTTGCCCTGGGCCAGCAGTCCTCTGGCTTCGTCGATCATGCTTTCCGCACGGAAGATCTGAATGCCCTGCTCGCTGCTGCCGCTGCGGTCAAACGGAACCGTTCCCAGCAAGGCCATGGCTTCGTCGCGACGGCCCACCTGATTCAGCAGATCGCTTTTCAGCAGACTCGCCCGGCTGCGGTCTTCAGGAGTCAGGTCGTCGGCATCAGCCAGACTGTCCAGCAGCAGGATCGCGCGATCGAGCAACTCTCGTTTCTGGCTCGTTCGGTAATTCTCAACAAGTAGCAGCGTGATTTCCGTTCGGCCGGCTGGCCAGACGTCGTATGCCTGTTCCAGGACCTCGCGAGCCCGGTTGGTCAGACCGACGTTCTGCAGAGAAACTCCCAGAGCATACGTCAGCTCGTCGCGGCGAACTTCGGGCATTCCACGCTGCTGCGCGTAGTCAAACTCATCGATCGCTTTCAGATAGCGCTGCTGCTGCTCGCGCCCACTGAATTCCCGACCGTCCAGAAAGGCGACCATGCCACGCACATAGCTGACGCCGGCCGGAAATTCCGGATCGATGTATTTCTCCTCGGCGATTTCGTCCGCCAGTTCCGCGGCTCGACGTAACGCCCAGACAGACTCCCGCTGGTCAACCAGTTCCAGAGCCCGCTGCAGCTTCTCGGCGGGCGAGAGTTCCCGCGGGCCAAAGAAGTAGTACCCTCCGCCTCCACCGAGCGCGACGAGTAGTCCCGCAACGGTCAGGATGAGTTTCAGCTTCGATCTGCTCGGAGCGATGTCGGCTCCATCAGCAGAATTGCTGGGGGACGGATCGGCCAGAGGACTGCCTCCGGAAAGCGAGTCTGACGGTCAGTCTCTGTCTCTGTGGGAAGAATCGTTCGCACCAGCGCTGAAATTGATCACCGCGCATGAGCTGCCGGCTCGTCAGGCGACGCAGAACGATCCTTCTGGTGAGACAGAAAACCAGCCTGGGAAGAGATAAGACGTGAGGAAGTGGGCAGAAACGCCCGAATCTGGCAGGAGAACCGACGTCTGGCATGCACGCCGAAGCCGGTTTCGAGGAAGGGGCGGGTGTGATATGCCTGCCTGGCAAACAATGTCAACACGGGTTGCCGCGGTGAGGGATCCGCTGCAGAGTGGTTCCAGCGGCGTCGATGAGGAAACCTCAACAGAAGGGCAGCGGCGTTCGGTTCTTCTTGCTGCTGTTTGTCCGCTTCGGATACGATCGATTCTGCATTTCATAACTCGTCCGAGGGTTCTGTCCATCGATTCACAGTCGAACTGACTCACCCGTTGTCGACTGCGACCCTCTGTTGATGATCCCCGCTGTCTGTCACTGTACTGCCTGTCTGAGGTTCTGTTCTCCATGATGGAGCTGATCGTCACGGGCCCGGAAGCCGCTCAGGAGTGGCGCCGGGAACTGCCCGATGGAGAAGTGATCCGACTGGGTCGCGCTCCGCGAAGTGGCTGGGCCGTCCCGTGGGATCTGCTCATCTCGCGCGAACACTGCGAGCTGTCGCTTACGGGGACGAAACTCAGCGTCAAGCGGCTCGACGCCGCCCGCAACCCGGTTTATTTCCAGGAAGTCGACACCAAAGATTTCGTCATCGGGGCCGGACAGGGCTTCCGGATCGGCCAGACGATGTTCCAGCTCGTGTCAGTGGAACTCTCCGATGGCCAGTCGGGGTCGCACATTGAGGAGCACTCATTCGGCCCGGACCAGTTGCGTCAGTTCAAGTTTCACGATGCTGAACACCGGCTCGAAGTCCTGACCAGACTGCCCGAAGCCATCAGCCGTTCGAGGTCGGATTCAGAACTGGCGATCGAAGCCGTCAAAGTCCTGCTCCGGGCAATGCCTCATGCCCGCGCCGCCGCCTGCGTGCAGCTTGTTCCGGGGGCACTGCTCGAAGAGCCGCCGATTATGATGCGCTGGGACAGCCGCGACGAGGACATCGGCCGGTTCAGCCCGAGCCGCCGTCTGCTGGCTTCGTCGATCGAACGTGGCGAAGGCGTGCTCCACATCTGGCAGGACACCGACGAATCCAACCCAGCGTTTACGGTCACCGGAAATCTGGACTGGGCCTTCTGTATGCCGCTTAAGGGCGAGGCATGCTACGGCTGGGCGCTGTACGTGACCGGCCAGTTCGGTGGTCCCGGCATGACCTCGGTCGGCGAGAACGATCTCAAGGGCGACCTGCGATTTACGGAACTGGTTTCCGACTTCGTCAGCTCGATCCGCCAGGTCAAATCACTGCAGCAGCAGCAGGCCGGACTGGCTCAGTTCTTCTCGCCAGCGGTCATTGAAGCAATCCGGGAATCGAATTCGGACGCCGTGCTCGCGCCGAAAGAAGCCGACATTACGGTGCTGTTCTGCGACGTGCGCGGCTTTTCGAGAAAATCAGAAGAGGCCCGCGACAATCTCCGCGAGCTGCTTGACCGGGTCAGCCACGCGCTGGGCGTCATGACCGCCGGCATTCTGAAATACGATGGCGTAATCGCGGACTTTCAGGGCGACGCTGCCCTCGGCTTCTGGGGCTGGCCGAAGGAACCGGATGAAGGACCGATCGCTGCCTGCCGCGCCGCGCTGCATATTCAGCAGCAGTTTCAGAAGGCGACCGATAATCCGTCGAGCCCGCTGTACGGCTTCAACGTCGGCATCGGCGTCGCTCACGGCCGCGCGATCGCCGGCAAGATCGGTACACAGGAGCAGATCAAAGTCGGAGCGTTCGGACCGGTGGTCAATCAGGGCGCGCGGCTCGAATCGATGACCAAGCACGTGCGTGCTCCCATCCTCATCGACGAAGTCACGGCCGAGCACGTACGCAATCTGCCCGACGACGATCTGCGGTGCCGCAAACTGGGACGGATTCGACCGTACGGAATGAACGACGAGATCGCCGTCTTTGAACTGCTGCCGCCGGATGAACCGTCAGCAAAGCTGACGAAGAATGATATCGGGAAGTTCGAAGCCGCCGTCGACGCCGTGACCGACGGCCGTTGGCAGGAAGCACTGGAAATGCTCAACGAACTTCCTGTCGACGACCGCACCAAAGACTTCCTGATGATTTTCATCGCCATGAACCACTACGAACCGCCGAAAGACTGGGACGGCGTGATTCAGATGATGCAGAAATAGAGTTTCCCGCGGCTGCCTGCGACGGTCTTCCCTTCTCCTGTCTCACAAGCATTCCGGACTGGTCACGTGAAAATCACCCTGATCGAATCGTCGGTCGGCCCAGGCCCGCGCCAGCAGATTCTGGCGTCATACCTGGTGAACGATGACGTCGTGATCGATGCCGGCAGCGTCGGTTTCTTCAGTCCGCTCGATGTGCAGCGCCGCATTCAGCATGTCTTCCTTTCGCACTCGCATGTCGATCATCTCGCTTCACTTCCCATTTTCATCGACAACGTCTACCAGCCCGGTCCCGACTGCCCGATTGTCTATGGAAACTCACACGTTCTGAACTGCCTGCAGACCGACATCTTCAACGATCGGCTGTGGCCGGACATGATTCGCCTGTCGCAGCAGGAATCGCCGTTCCTGAAATTCTCGGAGACCAGCAGCGAGGAACCGGTTGAGGTCACCGGACTCCGCGTAACGCCGGTTTCACTTGATCATCTGGTGCCAACGTTTGGCTTCATTGTCGAAGACGACAGCTCCGCGATTGCCATCGTCTCGGACACGAGTCCCACACAACGGATCTGGGAAGTCATCAACGAAACGCCGAACCTGAAAGCCGTCTTTCTGGAAGCCAGCTTTCCCAACGGGATGGACTGGCTGGCCGAGCGGGCGATGCACCTGACGCCGGCGCTGTTTGCGGCTGAGCAGGCCAAGTTGACCCGGAACGTCCCCGTCATCGCGATCCATATCAAGACAGCCTACGACCAGCAGGTCAAAGCCGAACTGCTCGCGCTGAATCTGCCCCACGTCGAAATCGCCGAGCCCGGCCGCACGTATGAGTATTCCTGAGCAGCCGGTCGTGAATTCTCCCGACGCGACATGCTCGGCAACGGGCCGTCTGTTTGTCTTTGCTGGAGGCGGCACCGGCGGCCATCTGACACCGGGCATTGCCGTCGCTGACGAACTGCGTCGCCGCGAATCCGATTG
The DNA here is from genome assembly GCA_016124895.1 of bacterium. Classification (GTDB taxonomy): domain Bacteria; phylum Planctomycetota; class Planctomycetia; order Planctomycetales; family Planctomycetaceae; genus JAPOLP01. Next base: position 16,661 of record WGMU01000051.1, on the reverse strand, counting down.
CCGCATCCGCTTCGTCGGTTCCGGTCGCCTGATCGAAGCACGCATGATCGAACCAACCGGATACGAACTGACGGCTCACGCGGCGCCGCCGCTATCGCAGCTCAAACGTCACCCGCTGCACTTTCTGACCGCTCACTGGCGAGCGGTCCGCGACGCGCGACGCGCGTTCCAGCGTGACCAACCAGCCGCCGTCATCGGCCTCGGTGGCTTCGCGAGCGTCCCGATCGTCATCGCCGCGCAACGCGAACGCATCCCCGTCCTGCTGCTCGAACAGAACGTTATCCCCGGCCGAGCGAACCGCTGGCTGGCGAAGAGGCACCCCATCTGCGTCACGTTCGACGAAACCCGGCACTACCTGTCGAAGCAGGCAACGTGTCACGTCACCGGCAACCCCTTGCGGACCGAAGTCGCCGACCTTGCCTGCCAACACCAGGGTGCCACTGCTGGCTCGCCCGGCAGTGCGTTTTCAGCCGAAGCAGGCACCGCCGGGCAGGCCGGCAGTGGCACTCAGCGGCGAACGCTGCTGATCCTCGGCGGCAGTCACGGCTCGCGGCAGATCAACGAATCCGTTCTGAATGCCGTGCGCGAACTTCGTGAGCAACTTGCCGGCTGGCAGATCATCCACCAGACCGGTCCTGACGGCAGTGAAGAAGTCCGCCGCGTCTACTCCGGCTGCGGACTGACCGCGACCGTCGAACCTTTCTTCGACAACCTGCCTCAGTTCTACCCGCAAACAACGCTGGCCATCAGCCGCGCCGGAGCCACCACGCTGACGGAACTCGCCGCCGTCGGCATCCCCGCAATTCTGATCCCTTATCCCCAGTCAGCCGCCGACCATCAGACGCGCAACGCCGAAGTCTTTGCTCGTGCCGGTGCCGCGATCCTGATCGACAATCCGGCCCGCTCGTCCGAGCCGCTCGACCTGACGAAGCTTCTCTGCGAAATGCTCTCCAACCCGGTCCAACTCAGTGCGATGCGCACCGCTACCCGGACACTCTCCCGCGCCGATGCAACAACTGTGGTGACTGACCTTCTCTTGCCAATCACCCGCTGATGGATCCTTTTACCGCTGACTGTCTGCAGAAAACGAAGTGGTCGTCGGCGTCCCAGACGTGCTCAGGATCGGCGGTGTAGCCGCGCAGCCAGAGCCCGTCGTCAAGTCGTCGCAGGTAGAAGCCGGTCGGAGTCTCGCCGCGATCTGTCGGCCGGGGCGAGGCGATGGTGATCCAGAATCCCGCGGGCTGATCCAGATACTGCAGCCTGAAATACGGAGCCAGCTCCAGCGGACACAGACTGAGACCCAACTCCGCCGCTCGACCGAACAGCTCGGCCGACATCGCTCCATCCGGATAGCCGAGCTGTCGAGCGGTCAGCTCGATTGTCTCAAGGCGGTAGGTCTCTGCATGCGTTTCTGGCAGGGCAGTGAAAAGAGTTTCACCCTGCGCGTTCATTGAAACTGAGTGCTTCTGAAATTCCCGGAGCAGCTCCGACTTGGTCGACCCGCCAAAGTTGATTCGTCTGACGGTTGCGAGGCAGTCGGGGTAAACGCTTTCGCTGTGCATCGGTGATGATCCTCAGCGTTCGTTATACGCGCGACTGCTTTGCAGGATTTGGTCGAGATGGCCTCGTACGGCTTCTCATGGAACCTCAGGTTCACGCCGGGCGGTAGCGGAGCCGGGCCAGTTGAGGTGCCGGTGGAGGAAATCGAATGTCCCCTGGCCGTTGATCGTGTGTGGGCCGTTAAAGAATTCGATTTCGGTACGTTCGCCGATGCCGAGTTTGTCGTAGTGGCGGCGGATTTTGGCGAATTCCCAGGCGACCCATTCGTCCGGGGCAACGCCGTCGTCGTGGCCGCGTTCGACCATGAAGGGGCGAGGAGTCATCAGATTGGACAGCTCGGCATAGTTCGCGACGTGGCCCATGTTCCACTCGAAGATTTCATACTCGCCGGTGAACACGTAGCTGTAACGGTCCTCGTTGCTGGTGTTCTTCTTGACCCACTCGTTGAAGTCGGCCGAGCAGATTGACAGGCAGTAGCCGACTCGGTCGTCGGACGGGACAAGCATCGGCGGAACGCGGACGGCTGTTTTGCCTCCGTATGACAGGCCGTAGAACGCGATCCGGTCGGCGTCGACGTTCGGCAGCGAGGCCAGCCATTCGAGTGTGCGGCCGTGCTGCGGAATGATGTAGCTGAAGAGTGAGCGTTTCAGGACGTTCGATTTCCGCTGCAGCGTGCGGAAGCGGTCATGTCCGCGATACGGGTTCTGCGGCGCGTAAACGATGAAGCCTCGCCGACAGAGGGTCGAACTGAAGCCCTTGTACGGTCCCCAGGCTCGGGAACTCTGATCCTCAGTGATCGTATCCATCGGCACGCCTTCGAGTCCGTGCTGGCAGACGACGACCGGGCGTTTCTCGCCGGACTTCAGGTCTTTCGGCAGCAGCAGAATGCCGGCGGCGATGACGTCGCGGTAAACGTCGAGCACCACTTCGTAGCCGGTCATCTCATCGGTATCGATGATCTTCCGCGAGCGGGGATTGAGCGGCATGGTCGACTCGGGCAACCGGCCGATCATCTCGTCGTAGACCCAGTCGCGCAGTGGCTTCGCTGTTTCGACCCACTTATCGACCGCCGAGCGATCGGCGGCGGCCCACTTCTCATCACGCACTTTCGGGCTCAGTCGCAGCAGGTTCTGCACATGGCGCTGCAACTCTTCAATCTGGCGTTTCTGTCGAGCGGCTGCGTCGTTCGTCGGAGCGGGTACCGCTTCGTTGACGCCAGGGACGATGGCTTCGAGCGTGTCCTTGTCTGCCTGAAACGTCGCTTCAATACCAAGTTCGGACAGGAATGTTGTGAGCGCCTCGTTCGTGCCGGCCGGGCCGTTGCCTTCACCACTGGCGACGAGTGTCAGAAGACTTTCCGCGTTGAGTTTGCGATACGCCTCGGCCGCACGATCGAATTCAGCACGGACCGAACCGAGCGTCGCGGTTTCGATCCGGCCCGGTGCGGCGCCGCCGCGACGTCCCTGTCGCACATCTGGCGGGCCGGTGCTTTCCGGAACAGCGCAGGCTTCGATCGTCAACGACCGCGGAGCAATCATGCCAGCGAGTTCCGCGTCACCGAATTCGGTCAGCAGGCCCCAGACGTTGCGGTAAATCGGTTCTTCCCAGACCCCTTCGCGCGTCGAGAAATAGCCGGCGACGAGTGCCGTATCGATGCGGGGATCGAGCGCCGCCGAGTACAGAGCCAGCAGTCCGCCTTCGCCAATTCCAGCAACTCCGATATTCAATTCGCTCCGCGAACGCTCGCCAATCTGTTCGAGCAGATCGACGGCGGCCAGTGTCTTCTGGACTTCGTAACCGATCACGTGCCGGCCCATCTCGAACGCCTGCCGATAAACGAATTCACGGTGCGTCTGGTTGGTGTAGGCGACGTACGGACTGCCAGAGTACTCGTCGCTGCGACTGATCAGCGTCGGCACGATGACCAGGCAGCCTTCTGCAGCCAACCGCCACGGTAACCGGCTCGACGCGGGAAGAGTTCCAGCCAGACCGGTGAATTCTTCGGGCGTCCAGTCGGCATCGGGTAAAGCAACGACAGCGGCACTGACCTTGTGAGGCCGCAACAGCAGTCCTTCAGCCGTCACTCCATCGAGGACCTGCCAGCGAACAGCAAACACGGTGATGTCGTTTGATCGGGCCACTTCAGCCGAGCGTTCGATCGAATCGAGCAGTTCAAAGCTGAATGTCCCCGGTGACGTGGCTGTCACTCGCGGATCGACGGCGCCGATGTATTCGCGGAAGCGTTCGCGGTTGGGGGCGATGCTTTTCTGGTAAGCCTCGACACTGCTGAAATCGCGGGTCCAGTGCTGCTCGCGGTTGTCGCGAGCCGCTTTGATCTCCCGCAGGCAGAAGCGGTCGATGCCGTCGACCATGACTTCGTCCAGCGGCCGCGTTTCGGTCAGAACTTTCGTGCCGGGAAGTGGGTCATTCGCGCGCGACGCGGCGCTGACGGTGAGGCTCAGCAGCGTGACAAAGACAGACAGATGCAGCGGACGGGTCATCAGAGTGCTCCTGCGGTACGGTTCCCGGAACGTCGAACGGACTTCGTCGCGCGACTATAGCTGTGACCAATCGAACGCAGTAGCAAACGTGGATTTGAGGCCGCGACGGGAACAAATCAGTGCGTCGTCTGGCGCCAGTTGGAAAAACTCAATGTTTCAGCTCATTGAACTGTTCGCCGTTCTGGCGGGAGCAACGTACGGCGTGCTGCTGGCGCGGCGGCATCGGATGGACTTTGTCGGCGTGTTCTCGGTCGCGTTTATCATCGCGTTTGCTGGCGGCACGCTGCGCGATCTGTTTCTGGATCGACATCCGCTGTTCTGGATCAAACATGACGAGTACGCCGTCATCGTCTTTGTGCTCGCGCTTGTCACGTCGATTCTGCCGCAGATTCCGTCGGCTGTTGAGCGCTGGCTGTTCGTGCCCGACGCGCTGGGCATGAGCCTGTTCAGCGTCGTTGGTGCCGGGTTTGCCATCGAGGCCGGAACGTCGATGTTTATTGCGTCGCTGCTGGGTGTTGTCGCCGGAACATTTGGCGGCGTGATCGGCGACATCGTCTGCAATCAGATTCCAAGCCTTTTCCGTCCGGCAACGCCGCTGTACGCGACATGCTCGTTTTCCGGCTGCTGGGTCTTTCTGCTGCTGCGGAAGTTCGGCGTCGAGGAACTGATCGCGGTGATTGCGGGCCTGAGCGTCAGCGTCGTGTTCCGCTTCGCCGCGATCCACTGGAACCTGTGCCTGCCGGCGGCGAGGGAGGAGGCTCAGAACGATGAGTGAAGTGTCAGCGTGGCTGACGCCTCAGCGGTTGCAGCGTGAGCGGCGCGAAGCGGGGAATCGGTGGCGGTGTTGTGGGCAACTGCTTGATGGATTCCAGAACGCGGCGCAGCGAGCCGTCGAGATTGCCGGCCGGGATCACTCGCGTCTGAGGATTGTCAGTCGTGCCGCGGACTTCGACGACAACGCCGACGCCGTTGCTCACGCTGGTCAGCAGTCCGGCGACTTCCGTCAGCAGCGGAATCCACGGGCCACGACTGCGCGTCGCCGTCGGGAAGACCGAGAAGAATGTCAGCCCCAGGCGGCCGTCGAAGTCGGAGGCTCCTTCGCCCTGAAGCTGCAATCGCTGACCGACGAGGTCGATCCGGTTGAAGACAAACTGCTGCCGTGCGATCTGAAAATCGGCACGAGCGTACTCGAAGGCCGCAGCGTCCTGCGGAGCGGCCGTCAACGCGCTGAGCACCTGCAGGACGACCGGCAGGTCATACAGCGCCGCCGGGTTGATCTGCAGTTGGCCACGGCCCGTCATTTTGTCCGGGTCAGCCCCCTGACCATCGACGCGCACCCAGCCGTTCATCACACCTTCCAGTCGATCGCGACTCTTCAGATACAGTTGTGAGAACGTCTTAAGCTGGCCGTGCGACAGGTCAGCGCGTACGGAATACGCATTGCGGTCGTTCAGACTGGCGACGGCATTCATCAGCAGCATCCCGCCGATGAACTTCGCCGTGACCTGTTCGCTCGAATCAAGCACACGCTCGCCGGACGTCGCGAACAGGGCTTCGGACGTCCCCGCCACGAACTGAATTTCGTTGGCGGCGTCGTTACGTTTTGCCGCGAACGGACCACGAATCTCGAACAGGCGATATTTGTCGAAGATGGTTGCACTGGCGAGATCGAACGTACCGCGGACGTTCGGTTCGTAACCATTCCAGGTGCCGGTCGAAATGATTCGTCCGCGCACGTCCTGCAGTTCAAGCCCCAGCAGCAGCGTGCTGCCGCTGACCGTCGTCTCGATCTCCCACGCGGCAGTGACGGGATAGTGCGCGTTCACTCTCGAACCGCGCAGCTCCAGCATTCCGTAGAGATCGATCGGATGCTGGGCATCGAAGCTGCTCATCACACCGCGGGCACCGGCACCCAGCGATGCCTTCAGAGTTTCGTCCGGGTACAGCTCCTCGGCGGACCAGCGGCCAAAGCGGGCCAGCCATTCGCCGTTGGGATCAAAGCGGATGTAGTTGAAGGGCCGCGCCGTTCCGTTTCCGTCAGAATCGGGATTGGGGTGAGTACGGAGAACAGTTTCCTGATGGCGACCTTCAAACGAGTCGATCAGCAGCCAGCCATCCTTGTAGCGCAGTTCGCTGGCAATTCGAGTGACCTCGTAAGGAAAGCACCGCAGTTTCATGCGTGCATCGGTCAGGCTGATTTCGGGGATGACGACACTGAGCGGCCGGCCGGGAATCCAGTTGAGGGAGGTAACGAGCCGGCGGATGCGCCCGGCCGGAGAGATTTCGCTCCAGAGCTTCGCGAGTGACGGAACCGGGCGGGTGGCCTGTCGAAGTGAATCGTCAATGGCCGCGTTCTCGGTCACGATCTGCAGATCGAGGATGTCCTCGTTGCCTGGCCGTCGAAATGATCCGGTCGCTTCAAGTTTCGCGCTGCCGTGAGTGCCCCGCAGATCATTGAATGTCCAGTCCCGGCCGTCGAAGTCGATGCGTCCGGAGAGTTGCTCGATCTGATACGGAAACTTCTGATAGGTCATGCTCGCGTGATGGACGAAGCCGGTGATCCGCGGTTTCACCTTGTGCTCGATACCACCCTGCTTTTCGAACCGCGCATGAACGTCGATACGGCCAGCAATGCCCAGCGAGTCAAGCACGTGCTGAATCCGCGGATTGCAGGCCGACCGGAATTCCGAATCCGCCGGCAGGTCCTCGACGTCGACTTCGAACACAGAGAACGAATCCGGACCGGGGTTCTTCACGTAACCTTTCAACGTGATTGGCCGAGTGCCCGCGAGGCCCTGCATATTGATGATCAGATCGTGGCCCTGCTGACGAATCGATCCCTGCGCGTCGCGAATCGGGTACGGGAAGATGTCATGCGCGATCGAGCACTTCTTCGCAGTCACCAGCAGGTTTTGTGGCTGCCACTTCCCGCCCGGGGACTTCGCCAGCGTCACGGCGAAGTTCAGAAACCCGCTCGGATGGTGCATGTCGTAAATGCGGCCAAAGCCGGCTGACAGCCTTCGCCGCAATCGATCATCGCAGGCCAGGTCGGTCAGCTTGAGATTGATCTGCCCAAACGGCCCGGAGTCGGACGGTTGCAGAACGCCATCGACTTCAATTCGCGTCCGACCATTGACTGCAGACAGCTTCTCGATTGTCACCTGCTGCCGGTTCAGTGCAATCTGTCCCGCGAGATTCTCCAGCGGGAACGGCAGTGCGGTGTTGGTAATCTCGCCGCCCGACACGCTGACGAGCAGGCGGACATCGGGCTCCGCTCCAGGGTCAGGCACGTTAAGACGGAACGAAACATCAAGGTCCGCCAGCAGACCGAGAATCGAATTCTCGGCGCCGATCCAGGTCGCCGGGATGCGGTGCCGGCGGGCGAGCGAATCGACCGACTGATTCAGCAGCCGGACGTCGGCCGTCGAGTCCGTTGACGACGCAACGCGAATCGCACTCTGCGGAACCTGCTCAGTCCGTCCAATGCCCGCGATGTCGACCGGCAGTGGATTTTCGGAATCCGGTTCCGCCAGCATCCTGTCGCGAAGTTTCTCTTCGATCGCCGCGACCTGCTCGGCCAGGTCCGGCTTGAACTCCGATGCCAGTTTCAGCAGTTGCTGATCGACATGCAGGTCAGCAAGCCGGCCGGTGAGCGATCCCGTACGGCGGTCGACGTCGACGCGGCCTTCAAACGCCAGACGTCCAACGCTGGCAAGTTCTGTCGTCCCTTCAATGAGCAGATTGCGGCGGCCGTTCGGTGTCAGTTGAATTTCCGCGCTGTCTGCCACGAGCGTTGTTGGCTCGCGGCCGTCCGGTTGCTTGTAATGCACGACGAGTCGTGCTTGTTCGAGATGGCACGACGGCAGACTCGATCGTCCGTCTTTGGGCAGCGCGTCGAGCGGCAGTTTTTCAAAGTTCCACGTTCCGTCGACGTAGCGTGTCACTTCGACATAAGGCCGGCTGACCGTGACGTTCTGAATGAGGATCTGCTGCCGATGAATGAAGGCCTCGCGGTCGATATCAACGATTGTGACCGGCAGATCGACGAACGGCTGCTGTTCGTCCGGCAGTGTCAGCGAGAACTCCTCGACATGGACGCGGCCAATCCAGTCGAGTCGGCAACGACCGATCTGAAACGTCGCGTCCGGAGCCAGCCGCCGCAGTTCGGACACCAGTTCCTGATGCAGCAGCTCGTCGGCCTGCGAGAGATAATGGTACCCGACGCCGATCAGCGCTCCCGTCAGCAGCACCAGAATCAGAAACAGCCACTTGCAGACTTTCCAGCTCGTCTTCAACACGCCGCACCTCCATTGCCAATCGGAGGAAGTGCGACGGGAATGGTCCGGGCCATTTCATGAGGGGCACCGTCGGTCTGTCCGGTAGCGTCGTCATTCTGCATTGCACTGCCGGGCGAGCCTGCAGTGCCACCCCATACGAATCCGAACCGGTCCATCAGAGCAAGCAGTCCGGCGGCGGTCAGGATCAACAGCGGGTATTCGGCCGGCAGCCGGTAACGCAGCGAGCCGACAAAGACAGAATGGATTGCCGCGAAGTAAAGAATCGGAGCAGCGGTCAGCAGCAGACAGCGCAGGTCGTGCCGCAGCTTCCAGACTCCGATGGCCGCTCCGCCAAAGACGGGCAGATAAAGTGCTGCCATCCCGGCGCACATCCACCATGAGCGGAATTGCTCGGCATTCGGCCACGGCTTCCAGTAACGCAGCAGCTTGGCAAACCCAAGCGAAACGGCGCGGCTGGGATGTTCGCCGGCATAGGCCCAGGCGCGACGACGGTACTCGCAATCCATGTCGTATTCGCTCATCGAGCGGAGCAGGTTGTCGCGTTCAAAAAACCGCATGTCACTGTCGCCGGTCGCGTCAGGGTTCAGCCCGTCATACAGGCTCGGTCCGACCCACAGCGTTGTGACGATCGGATGTCCGGTTATAGCCCGGTTTCGCAGCGTCCACGGCAGCAGAGCGATCGCCAGTCCAACGAAAATCGCAACCGACTCCAGTACCGCAATCTGCAGGCGACTGCTCCGGCCAGGCAAAGTCTGACTGCTGTCCGGAGTTGTCACTTTTCCCTGGGAAACCCTGCCGGACACATCGGTTCTTTCGGCTGTCGAATACGACACACCGAAGACAGCCGCCAGGCAGTGCAGCACACAGAACCCCGGCACCACCAGCAGCCAGCTCGGCCGAACATAAACCGCAAGCGCCGCGCAAACGCCCGCGAGAGTTGCCGTCGTCCAGCGGGCTCGCTGCATGTCCGCCGCGCCGGTCGGGGCCCAGCTCCGTGTGAGAGTGGCCAGCGGCAGCAGACTTCCCAGCAGCGTTGCGGCAAACAGTGTCTCGGTCAGCGCAAGCGCTCCAAAGCCGATAAACGTGGGCATGGCGGCGGCCAGCGCGGCGGCGAGTAACCCCGTGCGCTCGTTGACTAGACGTCGACCGAGCAGAAACACAAACCAGCACGCGAGCGTGCCCACACACGCCTGCAGCAGCCGGACACCGATCAGCCGCTTGCCGAACAGCTTGATCGACAGCGCGAGAAACACCGGATAGCCCGGCATCCGCATAACTCGCCGCGGCGGATCGTGAGCGGAGTACGGTTCGCCGTTCGCGATCTTCTGCCCGAGTTCCCAGTAGCCGTTCGCGTCACCGGGAATCAGGAAGGCCCGGCCCGCTCGATCAAGGTACGACTGGACCGCGAGCGCAGCTCCGATACGGAGCCCCAGCGCCAGCATCAGGACCCAGACGACTTCCTGTCTCACGGTGGCTCTTCGGCAATTCCTTTCTGCCAGCCAGCTAAAGAGTTGCGGCGATTTTACCCGCACGGCCGGGAAGCGTACGGCCGACGGGAAAAACGGGTCAATATCGCGCCGGTCAAGTCTGCTGCGGAATCGGTCCTGAGGTCGCCTTGTCGGTTGTGTCTGACGAATCCCGATGTCCGACGGTCGCGATTCGTGAGCTGGCCCTTTTTATGCGTCTGAGACGGCAACGTCGCCGGCAATCTCGCTGGTTCTCTCTTGAACCAGGCAGTAGATTCGCTGCCTCACGGGGTTAACGTATCCAGACTCACTGCGTCTCAGGAGACCTGAACATGGCTGTGCATCGATCGGATCGGAAGCTGGTGTGGCTGGCACTGGGCTTTGTGGCCGGGCTCGCAATGGCGACTATCTGGCCTCACGAACCGCTGCAGGCCGTCTCGTCAGACCGCAACGAGAAGTTTGCGATCATTACAACGCCCGTGGCACTCGACAGCGAAGCGGTCTTCGTTGTCGATTTTCTGACGGGCCGCCTGACGGGTGCTCTTCTGGGCCGCGCCAGGGGCAGCGGGACGGCGTTTATCAATTTCTACTACCGCAATCTGGCCGAAGATTTCAACGTCACCGCAGGCGGTGAGCCGTATTACGCGGTCACGGCCGGAGGCGCTACCATTCAGGGCAGTGCTGGAAGTCAATGGGGACAGACCGCCCTGTATATTGCTGAGTTGAACTCGGGACGAGTCGGTGCTTACGCGATTCCCTACCGAATCAGTCAGGTGCCGACACCGCCCGTGCCGCTGTTTCCGATCGACAACTTCCCGTTCCGCGAACAGAATGTGACGCAGTAGCCTGTCGGGAACTCTCCAGTTCGCCGCCAGTCAGCCATGAAAACGCCCGCTTTGATTTTCAAGGCGGGCGTTATTCATTATTCGTGTGCCAGGCAATCTGAAAAGTCGGCATGGCTGAGAGTTCGACGCTTGAAACGGGACTCTCAGTTCAGGTCTCTCTGCCATCTGCGGATGGCCGGGATGATGCACTCGAGAATCTGCTTCTTGACTTCGATCGGTGTGCCGAGCGGATTGATCGAGTGGACTTTTTCCGGCGGGTAAAAATCGAGCACCGGCGCGGTGGTCTGGCGATAAATCTCGAACCGACGGCGGATGACGGCTTCGCTGCCGTCGTCGGCCCGGCCAGCACTGACGCCGCGCTGCAGCAGTCGTTCGACGATCGGCTCGTCGTTCGCTGACGCGAGATGAATGACGGCGAGAACGTCAACCTGCGAATCGAGCAGACGGCACTGCGTGACGCTTCGTGGAATTCCGTCGAGGATCAGAACATCACTGTCGAGCCGCAGTTCACCCGCGTCGATGGCTGCTGCCACGTGCTGTTTCCAGAGACGGACAGCCAGATCATCGGGGACCAGATTGCCGTGATCGATCAGATCGCGGACCACCCGTCCGTCTTCCGTCGATGGATCGAGTCCACGGAAAATTTCGCCGGTTGAAATATGAAACAGCCCGGCCATTGTCCCGAGCAGTTGGCCTTGAGTGCCCTTGCCTGTTCCTGGCATTCCAAACAGGAGAATCGCGGGCAGCTTCTGTGAGTCGGTCTTTGCCGGAGCAGCTTTCGATTGTTGTTCCGGAGCCTCGTCAACCACGGGGTCCACTGGAGCTGCGTGCTGCTGTTCATCCCTGTCGATACCGCTCATCAGGTTCCATCCTGTCAACCAGAGGGCTCATCATGAAGCCGCAAACCCGCTGCCGCGCGGGTTCTACCAGAAGCCTGCGCCCGAACAAACTGTGCGAATCGATGGTCTCTCTAACGTTGAGTGGTCTGGAGATTTCGTCTTCGTGTGGCCCCGTCTGTTCGCCGGAAATCCGGAAACAGCTCGTCTTCTCCTGAGCCTGACAGGAAAGAGGCTCGGTAGCGAACGGTTCGTAACAGGGAGTGAAATGCTGGCTCAAAATCCGGCGACTGGCGGCTCTGCAGGTCCACTCCTAGAATTCCCGCCTGCGGACGAATTTCGGCCGTCGGCGGGGCTCCGCAATGCAATCGCTCCCAGGAAGAAACGACCTCAATGACTGCTTCCACTGTTGAAAAGGCGACCAGTCACGTGCCCGATCCTTTGGGCCGCTTCGGCGAATTTGGACGTCGCTTTGTGCCTGAAACGCTGATGCACGCGCTGGAGCAGCTCACGGACGAGTACGAGCGGGCAAAACAGGACCCCGCGTTTCAGGCAGAACTCGACGACCTGTTGAAGAACTTCGTCGGCCGGCCCAATCCGCTGTACTTTGCCGAGCGTCTGACTGAGCACTGCGGCGGTGCCCGAATTTATCTCAAACGCGAAGATCTCAATCACACCGGGGCGCACAAGATCAACAATACGATGGGCCAGGTGCTGCTGACCCGTCGGATGGGCAAGCCCCGCGTTATCGCCGAAACCGGTGCTGGTCAGCATGGAGTGGCCACCGCCGTCGCCTGTGCCCGTTTCGGTCTCGAATGCGTCGTCTATATGGGCGAAGAGGATATTCGCCGGCAGAAGCTGAACGTCTTCAACATGCGGACGATGGGCGCCGAAGTCCGCTCCGTGACCAGTGGTTCGCGAACGCTGCGGGACGCGATCAACGAAGCCATGCGCGACTGGATGTCGACGGTCGACTCAACGCACTACATCATCGGCTCGGTCGTCGGTCCGCACCCGTTCCCAATGATGGTCCGCGATTTTCAGTCGATCATCGGCCGCGAAGCCCGCCAGCAGTGCCTCGATGCAACCGGCCGTTTGCCGGACGAAGTCATCGCCTGCGTCGGCGGCGGCTCGAATTCCGCCGGCATGTTTTATCCGTTTGTCGAAGACGACGGTGTCGCGCTGATCGGTGTCGAAGCCGGTGGCCGAGGTCCTGCTCCCGGCGATCACGCCAGCACTTTGAGTTACGGCAATAAGGGCGTCCTGCACGGCAGCTACAGCTACGTTCTTCAGGACGAGGACGGTCAGACGCAGGACGTCCATTCCATTTCCGCCGGCCTCGACTACCCCGGCGTCGGCCCGGAGCACAGCTACTGGAAAGACACCGGCCGAGTGAACTACGTGGCGATTCGCGATGACGAGGCTCTCGACGCATTTCAGAAGATGGCCCGACTGGAAGGTATTCTGCCGGCGATTGAAAGCTCACACGCGATCGCCCAGGTGCTGAAGACAGCCGGCAACCGCTCAAAGGATGACATCGTCGTCGTCTGCCTGTCCGGTCGCGGTGACAAAGACGTCTATGAAGTCGCGCGGCTGCTCGGGCAGGAAATTGACTGATCGGAGATCGAAGGGCCGGTTCCCACCTGCCGATCAAACTGAGACTGAGGTTGTTCAGTTCGTCGACAGGATCCAGCCCAGTCTGAAAGCAATCCGCATTGCAAAGCTCACCTGAGATCGACCAGTGACACAGCAGACACGTATCGCAGCGACCTTTTCCACCCTTAAGGCCGACGGCCACCTGGCGTTTATGCCGTTCATCACGGCTGGCGATCCCAGCATCGAAGCGACGCAGTCGCTGATCCGGGAACTCGGTCGGCGCGGCGTCGACCTGATTGAAGTCGGATTCCCGTACAGTGACCCGATCGCCGACGGCCCGGTTATCCAGGCGTCGTACACGCGGGCGCTCAACAACGGCCTGCATGTTGATGATATCTTCCGCGGCGTGTCCGAACTGCCGACCGACGAACTGCCGCCGCTGGTTGCAATGGTCTCGTATGCCCTCCTGTTTCGTCGCGGTGTCGAAGCGTTCGTCAGGCAGGCCGTCGCGTCCGGATTCGCGGGCTTTATTATTCCCGACCTGCCTGCCGACGAAGCTGCCGATGTCGGCGAGATCGTTCGTGCCAGTGGGGCAGACCTCGTTCAACTCATTGCTCCGACGACGCCGAACGACCGAGCGCAGAAGATTCTCGCCGCCGCCAGCGGATTCGTTTACTGCATCTCGACCGCCGGCGTGACTGGCGTTCGTGACGAACTGCCGCCGGAACTGACTGAGCAGCTTCGCTGGCTGCGAAGTCAGACGGACCTGCCGCTGGCCGTCGGTTTCGGCATCAGCCGTCCCGAACAGGTCGACATGCTGCACGATGTCGCCGACGGAATCATCGTTGGTTCAGCCATCGTCAAGCATCTCGCCGACACATCCAGTCCAGATGGCCTTACCAGTGCGCTGGAGGCCGTCGGAGAGTTCGCTGGTTCAATGGTCGCCGCCACTCATTCGGCTCGTTGATCAGGCTTCGTGTATCCGGATGACCGGCGCTGACTGGTTTTCCGGTGTGCGGTTTTACGCAGCTCGGAATGATTTGCCGTATCAGTCAGGGCAGTTTGCCTTCACGATCAACCGCGACGCCGCAGGATTGAAGTATTCGGAGAGCGCCTTCATGGTGCGGATCGTAATCCAGCACCGTCCGCAGCCAGACGATGCCCTGTGGCTTTGACAGGTGCTCCAGAAACTCGCATCCAATCTGAAACCGCGCGTCGACATCCGCGGGATTCTTCCGCACGCGTGCGAGCAGGCTGTCGCAACGTACCATGGCATCGCTGGTTTCCTGATACCGGACCAGTTCCTGCTCAGCTTCGTCATCGCGTCCCAGCTTTCGCAGCAGCAGTGCAAAACGATACCGCAGTTTCCAGCGTTGCGGATCGACCGTCAGGACTTCACGAAACAGTTCGACTGCCTGCTCTGGATGGCCCAGCGCGACATCCAGTTCTGCGGTTTCGACCAGACGTCCCGTCCGCGCGTCCTGCCGGGTTGCTCCGGCGAGCACCCACGCGATCTCCCTTTCATCGCGCGTACCGCTCACGCCGCCTGGTTCGTCGAGCAGTTGCCTCGCGTCTGAAAGTTTCCCCTGCAGCCTCAACGTCCGCGCCATCGCCACGAGCGCCGGTTCGGGGTGATAGAGCAGCGGCCGGCTCCGCGAATAAGCAGCCAATGCGTTCGGAAGATCGTTCTGCTGCTCGAGCACGCGGCCGAGACTGAACGCCGCCGGACCATGCCGGGGATTCAACTCCAGCGTCCGTCGGTAGCCAGTCACCGCATCGGTCAGTTCGTCAGCGTGCTCCGCTAATCGCGACTGCAGAAAAACCGGACGTGCTGACTTCGGAAAGTCCGCCTGCCAGATCGTCAGCATCTGAGCTGCGTCATCAAGCCGGTAGTTCATCAGACAACCGGCGACAAAAGCTTCACAGACCTCTTCCAGATCCTCGCCCCGCAGGAGCAGATCCGGCAGTTCCCGCTCGAGGTCCGCCAGTCGTCCGGTCTGTGCCTCAGCAAGCAGCAGTTCGCGGTGAATCGTTGACTCACTCAGGCCGGATTTTCTCGCCTGCTCAATGGCTGCGAGAAACGACTCCATCTGTCCTTTCCTGCGCAGACAGCGAGCCTCAAGCCATGCCACACGATTTGCATAGAAACCGGGCCACTGCGCCCGCGACAGCCATAACTCGGCACTCCGGAGATCCGCTGCCTTTAATGTCTTTTCAGCCTGCTGGACGCAAACCAGTGAAGCAAGCGGTGCTGCGCCGAGCAGACACAGCAGAACAATGGCCGTAAGCCACCGGCGGGATCTCAACATCATTCGGAGCGTCGCTGTCATGCCACAGCAATCCGCCTTTTGCCCGATGAGAGCACCGACTAACACAACCGTCTTCTGCCTGGCAGAAGACGGTCACGGCACTTCAGCATCATTTCAGCAGTTGCAGAATCCTCTTCGCCGAGGCGCGGACTTTCGCCTGATCCCCGGCCTGATCTGCGGCTTCCAGTTTTTCAAATTCCTTCGTGATCGCGTCGTTATTCAATGCTTCTACTGTCGGCTTTATCCCCGGCAGGCCACTGCCGACATAACCATTCTCGGCAATTGATTGAAAAGTACTCTTGAGATTCGTTTCCGGGACAACAGCAGCAGTATCACTGCCGGTTTCGGCAGCGTCCTGTCCGGTTCCACCTGCACAACCAGTCATCGCAAGGCACAGCAGAGCAGTCGAAGACCACCACACACGTTTACAATTAAAGAATGTCATCTCATGGATCCTTCGCTGGACTCACTTCATCTCGCTGGAAAAAGGCGACGCGAAGCTGTCGGGCAATCACGCCGCCTGAATCCCATAAGTATCGAAGCCGGAGTATTAGAACTCGCCGATTTCTCCACCGTCGTTGCGTGAGCCCAGATACTGGTACGTCGTCCAGTTAATATTGTCATTCAGAAATCGCACAGAGCCATCGCCCATCAGCGAGTGAACTCCACCAGCGTGCATACTGCGGGCCGCCATCATCGTATTGCCATCGTAGTTGCATCCGGAGCAGTGGAACGTGACATTTGGGTATGTCGAGTTTGGAGTCAACAGGGTACTGAAGGCAGTTCGCCCTGGCTGCCCGCGCCACCAGCGCTCGCCAACCTTGTTGCCGTTGATGGCCGTCAACGCCAGTGCGGCCTGGCCCCAGCCTTCGACCTGCTGTTGTGTCAGTTCCGTGGGCCATGAATCCTGGGCGCCGTTGTCGCCGCGAATCGAGCTGCCCTCGCGGACGCGAGTGAGGTCCTTCGGACCTGAGCTGAGCCCCTCGTAAGTGACCTGTTCACTGACGGCAATCGTATTGGCTGTCCCATCGGTAATGTCACGGAAACTGACAACCGCATTGCGATTAAACATGCCACTCTGCTGATCGATCGCAATTCCCCAGCCCATGTTGGGTCCGACACAGAATGCGTAATTTGTTGGAGCAGCAGTGTTGGCACTGGGGTCTGAGGGGCATTCCAGAGCGGCCAGCCGGACCTGGTCGAGCTTGTACGCCTGATCGGCGCTGTTGCTGCCATCATTACAGGCTCGG
>WGMU01000145.1 GCA_016124895.1 bacterium | reverse complement strand
CACCCGGCAAGCAGATGCTGTTCATGGGCGGCGAACTCGGCCAGTGGACCGAGTGGGATCACGACGCTGCCGTCGACTGGCCGCTGCAGAAGTACCCACAGCACAACGGCATTCAGAAGCTGATCGCTGATCTCAACACGCTGTACCGGACAACGCCCGCTCTGCACGAACGCGACTGCGAAGCCGACGGCTTTCAGTGGATCTCGGCCGACGACTGGGAGAAGAGCACCTACGCCTTTGTCCGCTGGAACGAACAACGCGACGACTGGCTGATCATCGTCCTGAACTTCACACCAATTGTCCGGAAGAACTACCGCATCGGCGCCCCGCGGCGCGGCTTCTATCGCGAAGCCTTTAACAGCGACGCCTCGAAGTACGGCGGTTCAAACACCGCCAACACGGAAGGCACCTACTCGACGCCGAACCCCATGCACGGCTTCAGCGACAGCCTGTCCCTGACCTTGCCCCCGCTGGCGATGCTCGCTCTCAAGCCCGTCAGGCCGACCTGATTCCGAGCCCAGCGTTCCTCACGACTGCCGACTGCCCCCCCTACTCCACAAGCAGAATCTCCCGGAAGTCGCCTTTTTTCGTGAAGTCGGCGATGACCGTCTCATGCTCCGTCTGATAGCCGAGCACTGTGCGGTAGCGTTCAGTCGGACGCAGAGCCCGGAAGATGATGAGCTGTTCGCTGCCGAAGCGAACCCGCCAGGCGGCCGCTCCATCGCGGTCGATCTGCATGACTTCCGAGACGGTCAGTGGCGACCATTCGCAGGTGGCGATACGTCGATGCGGAGCCCAGTCGATGAGCACGGGCGAGAACACGCCGCCACTTGCCGAAACGCACGACGTTACAAAACTTGACTGCTCGTCCTCGCGTTCAATGTCTGCCCGGTTGGACGTTCCGACCCCGGCATCCTGCGGTAAGGCCAGCGGGTAAAGTCGCACTCGCTCGCGTCCGGCCTTCAGTCGCCATTCGCGCGTTCCCTTGCGGCGCGTCGCCTCGACACCGTCCGCCAGTGGCAGTTCAGACGTCAACTCAACCTGCTGCGCGGGAGAGCCCGTGATCACATCGGCCAGGATCGCAAACTGTCGCCCGCGCGGCAGCATGACGATGCGTCCGAGTTTCGACCCGTCGTCAAACTCATGCTGCAACTCGCAGTAGTCGACTTCACCTTCCGAGTACCAGCAGACGCACTCCCAGGCGTCTTCAAGTTCAACACTTTCGCCATCCTCTTTGAAACTCAATCCCCACGGTCCAACCAGCAGCGGCGTCCCGTCGGCAACCAGCTCAATCCCGACAGGATCGCGATGAAAGGTCAGCGTGACGACGCTGCCGCCGGGCACCCACGAGGTTCTCAAACAGGCCGCTTCCGCATCATCCGACTGCCACGAAGGAATGTCTTTTTCGCGAATCGCCTTTCGCGGCGGCGACGTTTCCACGCAGTAAGTCCCAGCCGCTACGGCCGCCTGAATTGCCCGCGCCGTCGCGAACCACTTCTCACTTCGCTTCTGACCAGACAGTTCCGCGAGCGTGACGACCAGCGCCGCTGCAGAACCGTCGTCGTGCAGACAACCGCAGATTCGGCCATCCGCCCCCAGCGTCGCGGCAATTGACTTCAACGCGTCTGCTAACCGCGTCTCCGCTTCGTCCTTCCACAGAGGACGAGCAAAGACCGCACTCAACAGCAGCGCATCTTTCCAACGGGCTAGATGCTCCGTCAGCGACTCCAGCACCGGCGCGACCGGGATTCCGTTTTCGTCGGTCACCAGGAGCAACTGGTCAACCAGTTGCTTACGTCCGGCTTTGAGAACTTTCGGCGCCCCCTTTACTTCGTCGAACAGCAGGCCGCACGCCCACGGAAGCAGGCCGGCCTGCAGCCAGCGGAGTGAGTCCGTTTCCTCAGCAGCGGCAAGTTCTTCCCAGTCAACGCCATCGGCCGCTTCCGCAAAACCATCTGCCTGAGCGATCGCTGCGCTGAGCGTCGCTTTCCACAAACGCCCGAGCGTCGTCGCTGGCAAGCCGCCGCCATGCAGCACGAGCAGTTCAACACTGGCGAGCAGCGTCTGCGGACACTGCTCGCAGCCAGCCGCTTCGTCCTCAAGCCAGCAATCAAGCCGACCGACCAGTCGCTTCGAAAAGCCGTTGCTGTCTGATTTCTTCTCCGCACGCCGAGCCGCCTTGCGAACATCCCGCAACAGGACCAGCAGCGGACCTGCTTCGGCGTTCTGCAACGCCCCATTCAACGAACTGAATTCGACCGACTCACTGAGTTGCGGCACGGCACGATTCACACACTGCTGCTTCCAGCACAGACCGATGGTTCGCAACGACAGGTCGGTCATGTCTGAGTTCCGGGCAAACTGTTTCAGCGTGTCACCACGCCACTCCACTGCCGCCAGAAACGCATCATCACCGGCCGCCTGCAGCCCCTCGGCCGAAGCCCCAAACCGCACCTGCGTCGTCATATCCGTCATTCCTTGAGTTCGTGCCGCCAGGAGCCGGCCAGTCGTATCTGCAAATCAAGCGAGCGAACGTCTCTGTATCTTCACACCGAATCCGCAAACCGATGCGTCGGAACCGGACGTCCAGGTCGGAAACTCTGCGTCTGTCGAAACTCGGCCTCCGCACCAACCGCCGCACACGCCGCGTTGACGCAGTCCCGTACGAGCACTTCCAGACTTTCCGGATCGCAGGCCACGCGAGCGTTCACAATGACGTCGACCGCTTTCACTCGGCAGTTCGACGGTAAGGACAACTCCGGCTCGGTCGTACTGCTGACGAGATTCGCAACGCCGAAGAAGCCTTCCCACA
This sequence comes from bacterium, assembly GCA_016124895.1. Classification (GTDB taxonomy): domain Bacteria; phylum Planctomycetota; class Planctomycetia; order Planctomycetales; family Planctomycetaceae; genus JAPOLP01. The sequence continues at coordinate 46,174 of WGMU01000145.1, read as the reverse complement.
GACCAATTGTCTTCAGATGTGCCGCCTCAGCCCCGACTTCGTCGAGCCGCGTTTTCAGCCGCGACACAATGTCGAGCAGGAAATCGTCGAGCGAAAACTCATCGGTTCCGACAACCCGCACGCTGCTGTTCAACCAGCCGAGTTCTGCTTCACCTTCGGCGTACGTCTCGTAATCGATGTCCAGAATTCGGCGTCCAAAATCACCTGTCTGCGTCAGCAACTCAGTCAGCACATCGAAGCCGGCGCCGGTCTTTGCAGACACTCGCAGCACAGGCACGCCGGGGCACTGCTCGGCCACAAGCTGCGACAGCTCGGACGCCTCATCGTCGGACAGCTCATCCGCCCGGTTGATCAGAATCGCATCAGCCTCTTCCAGTTGCTTCTTCAGGATGTACGCCGCCTTCGGTGAGAAGCCAGCCTTCGCCTCGTTCCGCAGAACCCGGCCACCGTGGCTCGGCTTCAGAATGACGCAATACGGAGCGATCTGAAACGTCGCGTCGTACAGCCGCTTGATTGGCTGGATGACCGTCGCGACGAGGTCCGTACAGCTCCCGACCGGCTCCGCCAGAATCACGTCCGGCCGTTCGCCAGCACTGAGTCCGTCCATCGTCGACATCAGTTCGTCAAAGTTGCAGCAGAAGCACGCACCAGCAACTTCACCGACTTCAAAACCTTGAGCGCGCAGTGAGTTCGTATCGACAAGATCCGCGGCCTGGTCGTTGGTCACAATTCCAACTCGCAGCCCCTGGTCCATGTAATGCCGGGCCAGCCGACCGAGTGTCGTTGTCTTGCCGGCTCCCAGGAACCCACCGACCATGACATAGCGAATTAAGTGAGGCATGCTGCGTTTTTCCTGATGAGAGACTGCTGGGTGCGATCAATCGCTGTCATTCCGAAGGCGTCTTACAGCGATCCGCTCTGCAGATCCTTAACGACTTCCGCCAGCACCGCCGGGTCGGCGGACTTGATCACGTGTTCGATCCGCGACTTCGGAACCTTCATCCGCTCCATCAGTTCCTGAGCCTGCTGCCAGAGCTTTTCTTTCTTCTTATCCGAGGCGAGGTACAGATTGGTAACCAGTTCGCTGAGCCGCTGCTCGTCGATCTGCTCCCGGTTCTCGTAGTACCGTTTGATGACTTTCTGCTGATACGCGCTGTAGTCCTGCTTTGCCATGAGCTACTCATTCTCGATGCGATAAAGGTGCGTTTCCGTCCGTAGAAACAATGCGTGACCGGCAACCGCCGGTGACGCCATGAAGCCGCCGTCGAGTGTGTTTTCGGCGACCTGCTTGAACTCCTTGCCCGGCTGGATGACCAGCGTGCGACCTTCCTGACTGAAGAAGTAAATCCGCCCGTCGGCGTACAGCGGCGAAGCGGAATAGTTGCCCGTCAGGCGTTCTTTCCAGTGCTCTTCGCCGGTAGCTGCATCCAGGCAGAAGCCAATACCTGAATCCGCGACGAAATACAGTTCGTCGCCGACCAGCAGCATCGACGGCTTGCGTGGCATCTGCCCGTCCATCTGCCACACGATGTGAGACTTTGTGACATCGCCGGAACCGTCGTACCGAATCGCCAGCAGTCGAGGCCGGATAAAGCTCGTTGAAACAAACACCAGACCGTTTCCAAACACGGGCCGCGGCACGGTCGAAAAACCGAGCATCCCGTACGCCGCCTTCCACAGTTCCCTGCCGCTTTCCGGGTCGTACGAGTACACCCAGTTGGCACCTGGCGAAATCACCTGGATGCCGCGTTCGTCTTCGATTACGGTCGGCGTGCAGTAGGCCTTCTGAAACTCGGCCTTCGGATCCATCTCACCGGAACGCTTCGTGGTCCAGAGCGTCCTGCCAGTCTCGGCATCAATCGCGGCGACGTACTGCTGATCGATCCCGTCGAAGTTGATGATCAGCCGGTCGCGCCACAGGGCCGGCGAGGAACCGGGACCGTTCTGATGGTCGACGTGGTGCTCGGTATTTCGCCACAACACCTTGCCTGATGCGGCGTCGACTGCAGCAGTCCCGTACGTCCCGAAATGGAAGTAGACCCGCTGCCCGTCGATGATCGGCGTCGGTGACGCATAGCTGTTCAGCGAGTGCTTCGGCTCGGGCTCGTCGACTTTGAACAGGTCGATCGTCTGCTCGATTTTTCCCGATTCGCGGTTCACGCAGACCGCCTGCAGCCTCAGCGCCCCCGCCACCTGCAGCCCGTTCGAGTTGGCCAGCTTTGCCAGACGCGTCTTCTGTTCCTCTTCGGTCAGCGTCTGCGTCATCGCCATCGTCAGCCAGATCTGGTTTCCGGAGATCACCGGTGACGAATGTCCCTCACCTGGCAAAGCCGTTTTCCAGCGCACGTTCTTCTGCTCACTCCATTCGAGCGGCAGTCCGGTCACATCAGAATGCCCGTTCGTTGCCGGACCACGAAACTGCGGCCACTCATCCGCAGCACGCACCAGTCCTGACTCTGAGTGGCTCAAGAACATCAAAGCCATCACAACCAGACAGAAGCAACGGCTGATCATAACTCGCACGGCAGACTCTCCTTCACGAATCTCAACCGCCCGCTTCCAGAACGAATGAAGGCCAGTTGACCGGGTAACTGGCAGAAGCGGGATAACCAGGGAGAAACAAGTCAGGGAGTTTACCTGATGCCCGACGACGAACAATCTAAGCCCACATCCCACGAATCAGGGGCTGTTATTGACGTAGCCGATGCTGGCCTGAGCCTGCACAGAAACCCCCGGGGGTTCGCTCCTGCCTCGCTCCAACCCCGGCCACCCCGAATTCCAACCTCAGATCCCTGCAATGTAATCAACCCGGTTCGATCCACCGGGAGACTCTCCGCAACACACCACAATCGCCGAAGCCTGCTTCACGCACTCAAGTGAACTGAAGGACCCGTTTCACTGACTGCTTCTGAGCGTCTCCAGCGCCTGAGTAGCGGCAGCCTGTACGCTGCGATTGGTGCCGGTCGTACGCTGTTCTAAAACCTTCAGGACCTGCTCTCGCTGCTCTGTCGACAGTGACGTCATCTTCCCCAGCCGTTCGCAGGCGCCGGCTCGGCATCAAACTCACCAGAACCAACCGCTGCCAATGGCCCGAACCACCGACTTAACGCTGTAGTGTTAACGACCTGCACTTTTCAGATTCCATTTACTCCACACCGTCGACGGCGAGCGCCCACCAGGCGATCGGTCCGGCCTCGATCGTCTGAAACCGCCGCAGCGTTCCGTTCGTCTCGATCTGAAATGCCGCGACACGACCACTGCCCTGCCCTGCGGCATACAGAAACCGGCCTCGCGATTCGATCGAAAACGAACGCGGAGTCTGCTCGGCGGGCGTCTGCCCGAGCGACGTTGCCCGACCCGTGAATTGATCGATCGCAAACCCGGCGATGCTGTCATGCCCACGATTGGCGACGTAAACAAAGCGGCCGTCAGGCGTCATCTCGCACCGCGCTGTCGAATTGCGGTTGCTATCGAAGTCCGGCGGCAGCGAGCTGACCGTCTGCAAGCGGTGCAGCGTGCCGGTACCTGAAATCTCAAAAACACCAAGACTGTCACCGGCTTCGTTGCTGACATACGCCCAGCGATCGTTCGGATGCAAAGCGATATGCCGCGGATGATCTGCCGCATCTGTTTCGACAAACGGAGGCTCGTTCGCCGTCAGCCTGCCGGACTGGTCGTTAAATCGAAACTGGTAAATCCGGTTCGCTCCCGTATGCGGCACAAAGACTGTCGAGTTGCGTGAGTCGAACACAATCCCGTGAGCCTTCTCTGCCGTCGGGATTGTCTGCACGGGCGCCGCACTGATGACTCCGTCCGGCGTCAATCGATGAACGCAGACCTTATTTGACTGGTAGTAGACGCTCAGCAGGAACCGGCCCGTCCGATCGGGAAGCAGATACGCCGGGTCGTCACCACCGGGAACAACATTCACCAGAGTCAGACTTCCCTGCGTTTGATCGATGCGGAAACTGGCGAGCTGTCCGGTTGAACGAAATGAGACAAACAGCGTGCGTCGGTCCGGCGCTGCAGCCATACATGCCGGTTCAGCAGGACAGTCTGTCGTTCCCAATCGAGTCAATTGTCCGGACTTCGACTCTCGCTCAAATGTGACGATCTGTTTCTTCTCAAGCAGCGTCACGAACAGCCAGTCACGGGCGACGACGACTGAATTCGACGCCAGAACGACGGCACCAAGCAGAATCATCACACGGAATCTCGGCATCGCCGTCGTCCTCATTTGAAAACCAACTGATCGAACACACGGGATCGAACCGACCCATTCGAACAACGAGGCTCCTCGACAGGCGAACGTCGACTGACCGCTCTCAGGCGAGAACTGGCCGGACAACTTCGCCATGCACATCGGTGAGGCGGAAGTCGCGGCCAGCGTGCCGGAACGTCAGACGTTCGTGGTCGATGCCCAGCAGGTGCAGAATCGTTGCGTGAAAATCGTGAACGTGAACTCCATTTTCGCCGACAGCAATACCGTGCTCATCGGACGAGCCATAAGTCATGCCGCTCTTCACTCCGCCGCCGGCCAGCCAGGACGAAAACACCTGATGGTGATGCTCACGGCCGGGGTGATCCGCCTTTTCGTGATACGGCGTGCGTCCGAATTCGGTCGTCCAGACAACCAGCGTGTCATCCAGCAGGCCGCGTTGTCTGAGGTCCGTCAGCAGTGCCGCAATCGGCTGGTCGATATTTTTCGCCAGCGGAGCGTGCGTCTGCATGTCGCCATGCGCGTCCCAGTTGTTTGACGAACCGACGTCAATCAGTTCGATAAACCGCACGCCGCGTTCGGCCAGTCGGCGAGCGGCCAGACACTGCCAGCCGAAGCCGGACTTCTGTCCCGGCTGCAGTCCATAATTCGACAACGTCGCCGCCGTCTCCTGCGAAAAGTCGAGGGCTTCCGGCGCCGCGTGCTGCATTCCGAACGCCGTCTCGAACGAACGAATCCGTGCGTCGAGTGCCGCTTCCGCCGGATGCTTATTTCGATGCCGTGCGTTCGCCCGCTGCAGAATAGCGAGTTCCAGTTCCTGCAGCTTCGACGAACCGACTCGCGGGCGAATGTTCGGAACGGGATCGTCGCCTGGAATGATCTGCGTTCCCTGATGAGCCCCCGGCAGAAAGTCGCTGCCCCAGGTCTGCGTACCGGCATAGGGAGCGTGCGGAGCGATGACTACAAACGACGGCAGGTTGCGGTTCAGCGTGCCCAGCCCGTAACTGACCCACGCGCCCATGCTTGGCCGCGCGAAGGTCCACGAACCACAGTGCATTCCCAGCGTACTTTCATAGTGGTTCGTATGATCGGTCTCCAGCGAGCGAATCAGACACAGTTCGTCGGCAACGCTGCGCACATGCGGAAACAGATCGCTGATCATCGTGCCGCACGAACCGCCGGGCCGGTACTGCCAGTTCGGGCGCTTGAGATAACGCTTGAACTCCCCGAGCTTCCCCTGCCAGTTGTCGACCGTGATCGTCTTACCGTGATCGGCAAACAGCGCCGGGCGGTAATCGAACGAATCAACATGTGAAACGCCGCCGGTCATATAGAGAAAGATGACCCGCTTCGCCTTCGCCGGCAAAGGCGGCTGCCGCGGGGCGAGCGGATCTTCGGCGGAATTTACTCCGCCAGAACCAGTCATTTCCGCGGCCAGCTCGTCAGCGAGCATTGCCTGAAGTGCGATCGCTCCAAAACCACCAGCGGCATTTCGCAACACTTCGCGCCGCGACGTCACCAGGCCGCCATCAATCGGTGATTCAATTCTCATCAGACGTCCGCTCGTCATTAATGGTTCTCAGCTAGTTTGACAGCGCCACTTTCGATCGCGGTACAAGCACGAAGCGCAAGCGAGTGAATCCGTTACGTCAAATACACTCGCTTGCGCGTCGTGCTCGTATTTTCGTCTCCGGCGTCAAAGTGGCGATGCCCAGCTAATCCACAAACAGAAACTCATTCCGCGTCAGCAGCGTTCGAGCGAACGCGGCCCACGCTTTCTGTTCGAGATCGGTTTCCGCCGCACCAGATTCACGCAACGCTGACTGATACTCGGAGAGAAAGGCCAGCGTTCCTGACTCTTCCTCAGCACTCGCCAGTCGACTCAGCGTGATACGGAACAGCGAACGAATGCGTTCCGCATCGGACGCCGACTCTTTGAGTACCCGCAGCGCGAGACTCACCGCCCGCTCATGCACAAATTCGTTGTTCATCAGAAACAGCGATTGGGTCGGCACGGTCGTCAGCTCGCGGTGAGCCGTGCTGACGTTCGGATCTGCCCCGTCAAACAAGGCCAGAAACGGGTGCCGCTTCAGCCGCTGCTGCATCAGATAGATGCTCCGCCGCTTTGACGGATACACGGCGTAAAACGGGTTGTGCTGTGTGTACCCCCACTGCTCGACCGGCGGAAACGGATGCTCGCCGCCCATCGTCGCATCGAGGTCGCCACTGACAAACAGCATGGCGTCGCGAATCTCCTCGGCACTCAATCGCCGCGGATTCATTCGCCACAGAAGTCGGGCACCGGGATCACGTTCAGCCGTTGCCGCATCAAACTCATTCGACTGCTGCCACGTGGCCGAGTTCAGGATCAGCCGGTGTATCGTCTTCACTGACCAGCCACTCTCGACGAACCGCGAAGCCAGCCAGTCGAGCAGTTGCGGATGTGTCGGTGCATCGCCCCGCGTCCCGAAATCGTTTTCCGTGCCGACGATTCCGCGGCCGAAATGGTGCTGCCAGATCCGGTTGACCATGACGCGCGGCGTCAGCGGATTCGACGGTCGAGTCAGCCACTTGGCCAGTTGCAGACGTCCGCTGACACCGCTGTCGGGCAAGGCATCAGCACCGAGGATTTCGAGGTTTCGCCGCGGCACCTGATCGCCACGCTTGCTGACCTCGCCGCGAATCTGAATGAACGCGTCGGCCGGCGCGTCGCGATCGAGGGCTCCATAAATCTGCCCGTAGGGCGTCGCTCGATTCAAAGCATCACGTTTCGCAGTCAGTTCCGCGATTCGCTGCGAATGGTCTGATGACTCTTCCTTCAGTTTCAGCGCCTCTTCGAGCTGGTTCGTCACCTCGGCGAGCTGCCGGTCATGATCAGTCTTCCGCGCTGCCGCGACAGCTTCCGGCACATCGGGAAACAGATCGTACGGCCGCTTCTTCTGCTCGGAACCGGGGAACGAATACCGCGTGCTCTCGAAGATGCCATACCAGCCGTAATAGTCGGCCACGTTGACGGGATCGTACTTGTGATCATGACAGCGGGCGCAGCCGAGCGTCAGACCGAGCACCGACTGACCAAGCGTATCGATCGTGTCCTGAATCGTCAGATGGTGATAGTTCTCAACATCAAATCCGAACCGCCGCGAGACCGCGATGAATCCCGTCGCTTCCATCAACCGCTGATACTGCCGCAACGTCTCGTCACTGAGGTCCTGCGAGTCGCTGTCCGCAACAAGCTGCTTTGCGAGCAGATCGCCGGCAATCTGCTCGCGAATGAACTCGTCGTACGGCATATCTGCGTTGAAGGCGTCGATCACCCAGTTGCGATAGCGATACGCCAGCGGTGTCGGATAGTCGGCCGTTTCGCCAGCCGTGTCGGAATAGCGAACGACGTCGAGCCAGTGCCGCCCCCAGCGTTCTCCGTACGTCTTGCTGGCGAGCAGCCGATCGACGACTGTCGCCAGTGCATCCGGCGATTCGTCGGCAACAAAGGCGTCGAGGTCGGCAGGCGTCGGAGGCAGCCCGGTCAAATCAAACGTGACCCGCCGCAGCAGCGTTCGTTTGTCAGCTCGCGGGCGCCACGTCAGACCGACTGCCCGCAAGCGAGCGATGACAAACCGGTCGATGTCGTTGCGAACGGAGATCCGATCATCGACTTCCGGTGGCTGAGGATCGGTGACCGGCTGCAGCGACCAGAAGTTACGTTCTTCCTTTGTAATCGGGCCTCCGCGAACGGCTGGACCATTGGACGCTGCAACCAGCGGTTCCCGCCAGGCAGCACCGTCGTGAATCCACTTCGTCAGCGCGGCCATGTCGACGGCGTCGAGCGTCTTGCCCGGCGGCATTTCCAGTCCGTCCTCATGTCGCACCGCTTTGAGCAGCAGACTCGCCTCCGGTTTCAGGCGATCAATCGCCGGTCCGGAATCACCGCCTTTCAACGCCGTCGCCAGCGAATCCAGCCGCAGACCGGCCTCACTCTTCTTCGGGCCGTGACACTTGATGCAGCGTTCGAGCAGCAGCGGACGCACGCGTGACTCGAAAAACGCAACGCGGCCTGCAGTCTCGGCGTCCTGTGCGGCAATCGTTCGCTCTGACACGAGCACCATCACGATAACCAGCGCGACGCAGCAACGTTCCGCAGCACGCCAGCGAGCCGACATTCCGGAAACACTCACGCGAAGATCTCCTCAACAACGCGGGCTGGACGCCCAGCGGTGACGATCTGCTCCTGGCCGTTGTGCTGGTAAATGAGCTGCTGCCAGTCGAGACCGAACAGTCGGAACAGCGTCGCCTGATAATCGTTCGGCGTAACAACGTTTTCGACGGCGCGATGCCCGAACTCGTCAGTCGCTCCGTAAACGATGCCCGGCTTGAATCCACCGCCGGCAAACCAGTTGCTGAAACCCTGCCCGTTATGATCGCGGCCGTTCTTCTCCGGGCCGCCCTGATCCTGAGTCACTGGCAAGCGGCCGATCTCACCGCCCCAGTGAACGACGACATCGTCGAGCATCCCGCGCTGCTTCAAATCCGTGACGAGCGCCGCCGACGGCTGATCCGTACGTTTGCAGATGGCAGGCAATGCCGTCCCCAGATTGCTGTGATTGTCCCACGGTTGTCCGGCCAGAAAGAGCTGCACGAAGCGGACGCCGCGTTCGACAAGCCGCCGTGCGATCAGACAGCGCGTGCCGTATTCCCGCGTCGCGTCCTGATCGAGTCCGTACAGCTTCTGCGTTGCCTGCGTCTCCTGACTGATATTGAGCGCTTCCTGAGCAGCCGTCTGCATTCGCGCGGCGAGTTCGTAGCTGGCGATCCGGGCTTCGAGATCCGCCTCGTCGGGAAACTTCGCCGCGTGACGCCGATTGAGCACCTGCAGCAGCTCCAGATTCTGCCGCTGCGGTTCACCCTGCAGATAAGGCGGCGGATCGAGATTCAGAATCCGCGGCTCTTTGGGACGCAGCACCGTGCCCTGAAACAGAGGCGGCATGAATCCACTCGACCAGTTACTGGCACCGTCGACCGGATGCCCGCCCGGATCGGTCAGCACCATATAGGCCGGCAGGTTCTCCGTACTCGACCCGAGACCATACAGCAGCCACGACGCGTAATGCGGCCGGCCGAGCACTCCGGGAATACCGCCGTGGAAGAAGCGAATCGACACTTCGTGCCCGTTCGCGCCGGTGTGCATGCTGCGAACCAGGCAGATGTCGTCAGCGATCTCGCCGAGATGTGGCAGCAGTTCCGACAGTTCCGTTCCGCACTGGCCGTAATTACGAAACTTCCACGGAGTTCCAAACAGCTTTTTACTGGCGTTGTTGGCAAAGCTGTACTGCACATCGCCCGAGTAGTCCGTCCCGCTGAATTTCGAGAGTTCCGGCTTTGGATCCGTGAGGTCCATATGCGATGGGCCTCCGTGCTGAAACAGCGAGATCATCGCCTTTGCCCGCGGCTCAAAGTGCGGCTGCTTCGGCAGCAGATCGAACCGCATCTGCTCGGCTTTCGGCGCATTTTTTGGAACCGCCTGCGCTTCTTCCTGAGCGAGTAACCATGACAGCGCAAGCGTGCCAAGTCCAAGCGAGCCGGTCCGAAGAAACTCCCGGCGAGCCGAAGCAGAAGATGACTGCGGAATGCGGAGTGCAGAGTGCGGAACTGGTTGAGGTACCAGATGGCTCGGCCGCCCCGTCGTCTCATCCTTTCCCATTTCCGAATTCCAATCTCCGCGCTGGCAATTCATGCTGACTTCCACCTTCCGCGTTTGCGATTCATTCCGCATTCCGAACCCAAACTCAATCGATATACAGAAACTCGTTGGAACTCAGCAGGGCCTGGCAGAGATCGACAATGGCCTGCCGCGCCGGCGTTCGATTGTCGGGCAGTGTCCTCTGGCTCGCCTGAAACGTTGAGATCTGCCGGCTGACGAATTCGACGGCAAGCTGCAGCTCTTCTGCCTCCGGACTGCGGCACAGAGCCAGCTCCCATGCAGTGACGATCTGTCCGGGCAGGGCGTCGCGCGGTTCGTCGGGGCCGCGAAACTGATCTTTGGCGACGATTGTCTGATCCGGCCGGCCGTTTGACTTCAACGTAATCGTTACTGGCCAGTTGAACGAGTCCGACGTGTGATGCTCACGGCAGTCGGTGATGAAGTCGATCGTGTCGCCGGCTTCGACATCGATCTTCGAGACCGCGGTTGCTGTACTGCCGTTAAACGCCATCCACTCGGCAGCCTTGCCGGAGCGGCTCGACACAACCCGGCCGCGGACGCCGTCGCCGTTGGGTGAACCGTGCTGCAGCGAACCGCTGACCGAGATCACCCCCCCGGCCGGCGCCGTCCAGCGCCGAATGACCGCTCGTGACGAGACATCCGGATGGCCACCGGTCGCCGACAGAAAGCAGTAACCAACCGTCGGGTCGGGCAGTTGTTCGCCGAACTGCCAGCGGTCGCCAGTCCAGTGGCCAAGCACTGTGAACGAGCCCGTCCGGTTTGTGGCTTCGTCAAACGTACCGAATCCGTACTGCCACGCAGACTCGATCGGCTGCGGAATCGGCGGCAGCTTTGCCAGCACTTCGGGAGCGAGCGAACCGGCTTCCGTCGCTGCCCGCTCGGCGAGCTTCGCGGCCTGTTCGAGAATGAATTCCCCATTGAGCAGCATCAGTGATTGCGTCGCGACAGTCGAATTCGCTCGCGCTTCGCAGTTTGTCTGCATGACGGGCGCGTCGAACGTCTGCAGCATTGCCACCGGCTGGCTGCGGCGCACCTGCACATACAGACTGCGACGAGTCTGCGGCCCGTCAACAATGACCTGGCCGGTATCGTCCTCTTTGATTTTGACCGGGGCTCCAAACAGCGTCCGATCAAGCTGCCCCGACGCGGCGAGCATCCGGTCCCGCAGAGTTTCGGCTTCGAGCCGCACCAGTGCAGATTGCGGAGTGCGGGTTGAGCGTGCGGAATGCGGAGTGCGGAATGCGGGATTGGCCGAGGCGTCAGATGGCCCGGTCGCTGCCTCATCTCGACCATTCGGATTTCCGACTTCCGACTTCCTCGCTTGCGATTCATTCCGCATTGCGAATTCCGCATTCCGCACGCCCCTCACCTGTCGCCAGATGGTCGATGACAGAATCAGCCGGTGCAGCTTCTTGAGGCTCCACTTCCCGCGGACCAGTTCGTCAGCCAGCAGATCGAGCAACTCCGGATTCGACGGCCGCACTCCGAGCCGTCCGAAATCCGCGGGCGTCGCAACAATCCCCGCTCCAGAATGGTGCAGCCAGATCCGGTTCACGAGGACGCGCGCGACCAGTGGGTGTTCGCCGCTGACCAGCGAGCGTGCGAACGCCAGACGACGCCCCGTGGTCGGCAGCGATTCGTTATTCAGCGGAAACTCGTGCCGCGCGTTGATCGGTGCCGTGACTGTCAGCGATGCTGGAGCGACTGTCTGCTGCGGTTGCTGATAATCGCCGCGGAAGAAAAGCTTCGTTTCCGGTACATGATTCGGGGGCTCGACAAGCACGCGCAGGAACTCTTCGACCGGCTTCTTCGCCCGCGTTGCGTTGATTCGTTCGTCGTACTTCTTCAGTTCGTCGGCGGCTTTCGGCAGGTACTGATACAGTACGCCCGGCGAGATATTCACACTCGGGTTTTTCGCCAGCAGTTGCTTCTGCTCTTCAGTTCGTTTGTCGCCAGGCGTTTCGTACGCATTGCGAAGCTGAGTCCGCAACGGCTCGTCAAACTTCATCAGCTCCTGGTCGAGAGCCTGCTGCATAAACTCAGCCTGCTTTGCGGACTTCTCCTGCGCGATGACCTGCGCCTCCGCTTCGACTTCCGCAGCGCGTTCGCGATCGGCTTTTGTGTACAACGAGACGCGTCGAGCATCGGGCACACGCCAGGCTTTCCAGTCCAGAGCTGGTTCGAAAACCGCCCGCAACGCGTAATAGTCAACCTGCGGAATCGGGTCGTACCGGTGATCGTGACACTGAGCACACTGGACGCTCAGCCCGAGCAGCGAGGTGCCGAGAATCTTCAGCGTGTCGGCGATCACCTGATTCTGTCCGTCCGGGTTGTTGGCTCCGCTGCCGGTTCCGTCAGCCGCCATGCGCAGGAAACCGGTCGCCGTCAGCAGGTCAATCTGTTCGGCAGTGAGATCCCCGTTCTGCGGCCCCGCCAGTTCGTCACCGGCCAGTTGCTCGATCACAAAGCCGTCAAACGGCTTGTCCTCGTTGAGCGACCGGATTACCCAGTCGCGATACTTCCAGGCCCAGGGGCGCACTGCATCGGCGACGGAATAGCCTTCTGAATCCGCGTACCCTGCGATGTCGAGCCAGTGTCGTGCCCAGAGTTCTCCGTAATGTGGCGAATCGAGCAGTTCGGTCAGCAGCCGGTCGTACCAGTCGGGGCTCGGATCAGCGAGCCACTTCTGCCGCTCATCCCGCGTCGGCGGCAGTCCGATCAGATGGAAGTAAGTCCGTTTGATCAGCGTGCTCCGCTCAGCATCCGGGGCGAATGACAGACCGTCTTTAAACGACGACGCGATCAGCGCATCGATCACTGTTCGCACACGAGCATCCGCCGGGAAAGAATCAACGTCGGGCACTTGAGGGCGATGCACCGGTTGGAACGACCAGAAGCTGCGTTCTTCCGGAGTGATTCCGATGCCAGGGCCAATCGATTCGGGTTCCTCGCGCGCCGTCTTCGCTCCCTGGGCAATCCATTCTTCGATGACGACAACTTCGTGCTTCGGGACGGAACCTTTCCCGGGCGGCATCTCGCCACTGAGGATCCGGTCGAGCAGATAGCTCTGATCCGGATTGCCGGGAACGATTGCTGGTCCGCTCTCGCCACCTTTCTGGAGAAAGCGGACAAGCCGCAGATCGAGTCCGCCTTTGGCATCGTCAGTCGCGCCGTGACAGTCGAAACAGTGCGTTCGAAAAATCGGCCAGATATCGGATTCAAACGTCCGCTCGCGATGCTCCGCCGCGAACACTGGAGCGTCGAGCAGACTCGCCGCGAGCGAAACGCCAACTCCGATCAAAACAGCAATCAAACGCATTCGTCAGTTCTCAACGTGCGAAGTCAGACAGACACAGACCCGTTCCGCGTCCGTGTTCCATTAGAGCGGAAACCGCACAGCCGCGTGAAGCTGGTTGCCGCGGCGGCGGCGATTTCCAGGCGCGTTCTGTTTCCCGATGCACAACGCTGCCACGTGTCCTCGACTTTCGCTACCGTGTCAATGCGACACTTGATCGCCACACGCCGCCTCGCCCCGTGAGACTTCCTGCCGTGCCTGACACCGGTCGCCCACTGCGAATTCTGCTGATCGAAGATTCGGAAACCGACCGCATCTTCATTCAACGTCTGCTCGACAAAGCGCTCGGCACAGAATGCAACGTGACGGCGACGCCACGACTCGGCGGTGCGATCAATCTGCTGAGTTCAGCACAGCAGAGCGCAGCACCGTTTGACGCCGCGCTGCTCGACATGACGTTGCCAGACAGTGTCGGGCCGTCCGCGTGCGAGAAACTGCGGCTGACTGCTCCAGAACTGCCCGTGCTCGTGCTGACCGGAATCGACGACGAAGCCATCGCCGTGGAATCGCTCAATCAAGGCGCACAGGACTTCCTCGTCAAAGGTCGCATGGATCCGCGACTGCTGGCCCGGTCGATCCGCTACTCCATCGAGCGAAAACGCGGAGAAGTGGACCTGCAGAAGGCGCATCGTCGAATTCAGCGTCAGCAGCATCAGGCCGAACTGGCTCACCTGGCACGCGTCAACACGATGGGGGAGATGGCCTCGGGAATGGCTCACGAGCTGAATCAGCCGCTGACCGCCATTGTCGGTTACGCGGAAGCAGCACTCGCCGGCTTCGAATCCGGAATGCTGACCGGCGAAGAGAACCGACTGCTACTCGAACGAATCGTCTCCGAATCGCAGCGTGCCGCAGAAATCATCCGACGACTGCGGCGGCTGGTCCGCAAACGGGAACCTGAACAGTCACCGACCAACGTCAACGAAGCGATCCATGAAGTCATCGAGATGGTTGGTCATGAGAGCGAACTCGGCCAGCACCGCGTGCAGCTTCAATTGAACGAACAAATTCCAATTACCGCCGCCGACCGTGTGCAGATCCAGCAGGTCATTCTCAATCTGGTCCGCAACGGAATGGAGGCGATGGAGGCATTGCCGGTCGAGTCGCGTATCCTGACGATTTCGTCGACGGTGACAGACGGCACGATTCGCGTCGCCGTTTCTGACAACGGGCCGTGGGTCGCCGACGAGGATCTCGGCAAGCTGTTTGAGCCATACTTTTCCACGAAGAAATCCGGTCTCGGGATGGGGCTCGCGATCTGCCGTTCCATTATCGAAGCACATGCCGGCACGTTGATCGCGCGGCGCAATCCGGAATGTGGACTGACGTTTGAGTTCACACTGCCGGTCCGGACGGGAGCAGTCACAGATGGCTAGGAAGAAGACCGCCACTCGAAACCGCAAAACCGTGTCGAAAGTGAACTCAAAGCCGGTCTCGAAACCAGCGAACAGCAAACCGACGGTTTTCGTGGTCGACGACGACGCTGCCATCCGCGACTCACTGACGTACCTGCTCAAGGCGGTCGGCCATGAGGTTGAAGTCTTCGAGGACGCTCAGGGCTTTCTGGCAGCTTACAGCATCGCCTGGCCCGGCTGTCTGATCCTCGACGTACGGATGCCCGGAATGGACGGTCTGGAACTGCAGCGGCTGCTCGCCCGAGACGCACCGCGACTGCCGGTCATCATGCTGACTGCTCACGGCGACCTGCCGATGGCGGTTGATTCGATGCGGGCCGGTGCCTGGCATTTTGTGGAAAAGCCGTACGATCGGAAACGCCTGCTGAGCATCATCAATGAGGCCCTGGAGGCGGATCGCGAGTTCCGGATGCAGAACGCCGAACGGCTCGAGATTGAACAGAACCTGACGGCATTGACGGACCGCGAGCGGGAGGTGCTCGAACAGCTTATTGACGGAAAAAGCACGAAGATGGTTGCGCTTGCGCTAGGAACAAGTCCCAACACAATTGCGCACCAGCGGGCAAGTATTCTCGAAAAAATGGCCGCTGAATCCGTCGTCGATCTCACCCGCATGGTGCATCTGGTTCGCGATGAGACGAACTCCTGACCGACCTCGCGGGCACTCCCACGGACACGCTTTCCGCCAACAACCCAACAGCAACAACTGATGGCAAACTTTGCCATAGAGGGTGTATCGAGACGGTCATAGATTTCCGCCCGTCATCTGGATGTGGAGCCGCTGGCAGACCGCCGGGGCCGCAGCATTCTCCAGTCCACCCCGCAAATGGCCACACGAGTCGGCCTGCGATTTCAGAAATTGGGAGAAGCGTCACATGGTTACAACCGTCGAACACCGTCCTGGACTCAGTTCCTGGGAACCCCCCGTCCGTCAGTCGCTCGATACGCGTGGCGGCGACCTGGCCGCAGAAACCGTCAAGACCTCGGAGCCGGTCCCGACAGTCGTCGCGGCGTCTGTCGAAGACACTGAAGACGCCGATGGCCGTCGCGATCGCGAGGACGTTCTGAGCGTTGCCAAGGCGCTTTCGGACGGCAGTCGCCTGTCGATCGTTTCCTGGCTGCTGGACGATGCCGAGCTGAACGTCAAAGAACTGTGCTCGCGTCTGAAGCAGAGCCAGCCCGCCGTCAGCCATCACCTGAAGCTGCTGAAAGACCTCAACATTCTGCGGATGCGACGCGAAGGCAAGCACAACTTCTACTCGCTGAAGAATGATCACGCTGGCCTGGTGCGCTGCCTGCTGCTTGTCTGAGACGGGTTCGCAGCAAACTCGAAGTCTGCTACAAGAGCGAGTCTTTGACAGGTTGCCGGAAACGGCGACCTGACGGGGTCTCGCTCTTTTTTGTTGGCTGGCCAGTCCCTGCGGGTTGATGACTGGCGATATTTATGCGGCGGTTGAGGATGCACCATGAGCGACGCCGAGTCACTTCGACTTCTGGCCGAAACACAACGACACACTGGAGCCAACTGGAAACGCTGGGGGCCATACCTCGCCGAGCGGCAGTGGGGGACGGTCCGCGAAGCTGACCCGCTCGATCCGTCGCCGTGGCAGTCCTTTCCGCACGATCAGGCTCGCAGCCGCGCTTACCGCTGGGGTGAAGACGGCCTGCTGGGCATCACCGATCGCCAGTGCCGTCTGTGTTTCGCGCTGGCCCTGTGGAACGGTCGTGACACGATCCTCAAAGAGCGGCTGTTCGGGCTCAGCAACCACGAGGGCAATCACGGCGAGGACGTCAAAGAAGCGTATTTCTATCTCGACTCGACCCCGACCCACTCATTCATGCGGGCGCTCTACAAATACCCGCAACGCCCGTTTCCCTACGATGAACTGCGAAAAAAGAACGCGGCTCTGAGCCGGCAGGACGGCGAGTACGAACTGACCGACGCAGGGCTGTTCGACGGCAGCCGCTACTTCGACGTCTCAGTCGAATATGCCAAGGCGGAACCAGAAGACATCCTGATCCGCATTACCATCGCCAACCGCGGCCCGCTGAGTGCGCCGCTGCATGTTCTGCCGACGTTGTGGTTTCGCAATACCTGGCAGAATAACTCGACGTTTGAAGCCGACTGGCAGCGCCCGACTATCGAACAGACCGACGACGGGTATCTGGTTGCCGATCATGACACGCTGGGACGCTTTCACCTTTCTGCTGCCGCCGGTCCATACGGTGCCGCTCCGCGGTGGCTGTTTACAGAAAACGAAACAAACGCCGCGCTGCTGGAAGAAGGCCTGAAAGGCGGGGCTCCCGGCTGCAAGGATGCGTTTCACGAATTCGTGATCAATGGTCGCGAGACAGCAATTAACGACAAGCCGCGGGGGACAAAAGCCGCCGCCCTGTATGTGATGACTGTTCCCGCCAGCGACGAAGTGACGCTGCGGCTGCGACTGTCAGCAGATGAGGTTCGACCGGACGAAGCATTTGGTGTCGAGTTCGATGCGATCATCGCTCAACGTCGCGCCGAGGCCGACGCCTTCTTTGCGGATAAGGCGCCGGCCGGACTGACTGACGACGAAACCCGAGTCTTCCGACAGGCGTTTGCCGGGTTGCTGTGGACCAAGCAGTTTTACTTCTACGCGATCCCGCACCGGGCATCTCCTGGTACTGGTGAAGACGTCAAACGCCCGCCAGCCGTCTATCCGGCAAATCGTGACTGGCCGCATCTCTTCAACCGCGACGTCATCTCGATGCCGGACAAGTGGGAATATCCCTGGTACGCCGCCTGGGACTCAGCTTTCCACATGATCCCGTTCGCGCGGCTCGATCCACAATTCGCGAAGACGCAACTGGCGCTGTTTCTCCGCGAGTGGTATCAGCATCCGAATGGCCAGATCCCGGCCTACGAATGGAATTTCGGTGACGTCAACCCGCCGGTTCATGCGTGGGCCTGCTGGCGCACCTACCAGCTCTCCGCTCAGCAGGGCCAGGGCGACCGAATGTTCCTGTCGCGCGTGTTTCAGAAGCTGCTGCTTAACTTCACCTGGTGGGTCAACCGCAAGGACGTTCGCGGCCAGCACGTTTTCAGCGGCGGCTTCCTCGGCCTCGATAATATCGGAATCTTTGACCGCTCGCGTCCGCTGCCCGTCGGCGGCCACCTCGAACAGGCCGACGGTACGGCATGGATGGCGTTCTACTGTTCGAGCATGTTGTCGATCGCGTTTGAACTTGCCCGTGAGAACCCCGCCTACGAGGACATGGCCTCGAAGTTTTTCGAGCATTACGTCTCGATCGCCGAGGCGATGAACTCGCTGGACGGCAATGGTCTGTGGGACGACGAAGATGGGTTTTACTACGACCATCTGCACATTAACGGCGACAGTATCCCGCTCCGCATCCGCTCGATGGTCGGCATCATTCCGCTGTTCACGGTCGACATTCTCGATCAGCGGGTGATCGATCGCCTGCCCGGTTTCAAGCGTCGACTCGACTGGTTCCAGACGCGCCGCAAGGTTCTGTCGAACGCAATGACCTTTATGCAGAACGAAGGCGGACGAAAAGGGACGCCGCTGCGGATGCTCGCCATCCCGACCGAAGACCGTCTCCGATCCATCCTGAAATACCTGCTGGACGAGGACGAATTCCTCTCCGACTACGGCGTCCGGTCACTCTCGAAATATCACGAGAAGCACCCCTTCAGCTTTCACGTCAACGGCCGCGAAGAGACGGTCCGCTACGTTCCCGGAGAATCCGACAGCGGCATGTTCGGCGGCAACTCCAACTGGCGTGGCCCGATCTGGTTCCCGCTGAACTACTTGCTGATAGAAGCACTTGAGCGTTACCACCAGTTCTACGGCGACGCCTTCCTCGTCGAATGTCCGACCGGTTCCAGCCAGAAAATGAACCTGCGACAGGTCGCCAACGAGATTCGACGACGCCTCGTGCGATTGTTCATGTCCGACGAAAAAGGCAATCGACCGTGTTACGCGCGTGGAGACCGCTTCGTCGACGACCCGCACTGGAAGGATCTGGTGCTGTATTATGAGTACTTCCACGGCGACACCGGCCGCGGCCTGGGCGCCAGCCACCAGACCGGCTGGACCGCCCTCGTCGCCCCCATCCTCGCCAGCTTCGTCCGCGAACAGATGTTGGAACCGGTCGCATTTCGACGACCGTAGAACGTTTTCAGGTGAGCGCGGCTATGCTTCGAAAACCTCGTTTAACGCGGACTTATTCACGACAGGAGGGTGCCGTCGAAGCAACTCGATGCTGCGGTGCGTCATCGGTCGTAACTCCAGACGCGTTCCTGAGTGCGGAACAGCGGGCTTCTAACTGGACAGCCCCACTTTGGCGGAATCTGCGAGGATACAAGCACGAAGCGCCAGCGAGTGAGTTTGACATAAGGGATTCACTCGCTGGCGCTTCGTGCTTGTACGGCAACCGAAAGTGGCGCTGTCCAGCTAAGCGCAGGAAAAGAGACTCACGAAGTCAGGCGGCAGCCCATTCGTGAGTCTCGACTCTTTGTCGGTTGCTCGATTTGCTGATTAGAGCTTCGCGGCCATTGCTTTTGCTTTCTGCTTGATTTGCGCTTCACCGCTGGTCTTTTCGAGTTCGTCGAGGTCTGACAGCAGTTCGTCCGCTTTGGCAGCGTCTCCCGATGCCTTCATCTGTTCGAGAGCCTCACGAATACTCATTGCGTCGCTGCCCAGGACACCAGCTTCGGCGACCTGTTCGAGCATGACTTTCGCCGGAGGAGTTACCGGGGTTACTTCAACCGGATGATCGTCGACGGTCGATCCACATCCCGTTGCGAGGCACAGGCTGCACAGCAGCGCGATCAAACCGAATACCTGTTTCATGGGATCTGCCTTTAAAGTTCAGTGGCGAAACGAAGATGTTCCTGCCTGGTCAAACAATGCAGAAATCTGCCCGGCACGAATCAACTTAAGGATTCTGTGGTGAAATTGTCGCCAGGCATCGCCTGGATGCAAAACATGCAGCCCGCAGGGCATCGGCCTTGCGGGCTGCGGAAACGGCTTGAAACAAAACGGTTGCTTTAAAAGTCGCCAGTCGAGTCTTCCAGGTTGATTGACCCAACGGCCTGATAGATGTTGAAGTCAATCGACTCCGCAACAAAGCGGACAGCTCCGTCTCCCATCAAATGGTGGGCACCACCTGCGTGCCAACTGCGGGAGGCCCAGACACCACGGGCGTCACCGGAGCCACAACCCGAGCATTCATGGCAGTTCGGGTACTGCCAGTTCGGTGGAACAATCGTGTTGATTCCTGTGCCACTCATCATGGGATTACCCCAACAGAGGCCACGATCGCTGCGGTGATTGCTGGTACCTCCATTGCATGTCGTACCGTAAGTGACCATTTGCTGTTGCGTCGGGTTGACTGGGTTGACACCGCTGAGCGATATGTTCCGGACAAAATCACTTTTTTGGATATTGAATGTACCGTTGTCGTTGTCGTCGACGGTGATTTCCCCGAAGGCAAACGTATTGGCGAGACCATCAACGACGTCACGGAAGTTGTGGGAGATGCGGCGATGGAACATTCCCACGTCGCGATTCATGCTGGCTTCCCAGCCCAGGTTCGGACCGGTGCTGGCACCATAATTATTGAAGCCATCCCGAGTGTTTTTGACTTTCGGGTCGGACGGACACTGATAGACGGGAACTTGTGCTCGAAATAGGTCACGGTTTGGATTGTCGTGCCAGAAGACACTCCACTGGACCTGCTCATAGATTCCTGCCTGATCCACGTACGGCAGAAACAGCGTGTGAATACTGTGCCCGCCCCATTCCCTTCCCCAGAGATTAGCGCCTGTCTGAACGTTCTTAGGGGTCGCTGAATTCGCCACTCCATGAGTCAGCATCGGCAACTTGTCAAAAGTGCCGTGATAGTTGTGCATCGCCAGACCAATCTGTTTCAGATTGTTGCGGCACTGTGATCGCCTTGCGGCTTCGCGTGCTGCCTGAACGGCCGGCAGCAGCAGGGCGACCAGGATGGCGATGATCGCAATCACAACAAGCAGTTCAATCAGCGTGAATCCACGTTTTCTTAACCGGGGCATGACATGGGTCTCCTTCAAACGATGAGACAAGTATCAGGGAACATGATTACGAAGCGGCCTATCGGCAGGTGAGTAACGCTGGCTTTACTGTGGATCAATTTCAGTGTCGTCAACAGGAGATTTGCCGCGGCATTGGCGTATTTTCCAGTTGTCTGAAAAGTCGAAAGAAATCGATTGCATCTGACGGGATGCTGGTCATGTCGCGCAAAGCGCGGTGAATCTCTAATGGACGTGCGGTGGGTCAATGAAGCTCGTCTGTGGCCGACGGAATCCGCTCTACGCGTCTGGTGGTCCTGGCAACAACGACCTGGAACCGGGGCGGGAAGCAATCCGGATGGCGCAACATTCAGTGTTCAGCAGGTAATCGCAGCCCCTAGCTTAGTCATTGTCAATCGATCGTCCAGCAGACGATTGACTTTCGCACGGATGGGAACTGTTAGCCTTTCTGCTGACTGGCACGATTGCGTCCGATTCCGTCTGCCGATGTCTTAAAGAATTCCTTAAGCGTTCATCATCGCCTAAAAGACGACTGGAAGTGTGAATTCCATTCCGTGAGTTAAAGCGTGCGTGACGATGCTGCCGAGAAGTGTCGTTGGTGTGCAGTCGTGAATATCGACTTCAACCAGTGAACCGGAAAGTCGAGGATTGCCATCGAAGACGACGATGCGATCGCAGTCCGTGCGTCCCATAAGCTGAAGCTTGTGTGTCTCTGTGCCTGCGGGATTCCCGGCGGTGAAAGCATTTGAGGAATCTGATCGGTTCTCGACAGGCTGTCCGTACTTTTTCAGCGCGGCCTTGCTTGGACCTTCGCAGAGAACCGTCACGGTTGAGCCGATGAAGTCGGCGTTGTCTTCTTCGCTGATGGAGTTCTGCAGCGCGAGCATTTCGTTATTGCGCCACTTCTTGACGTCTTCAGGAACATCGTCGCTCCACAGGTCATCGGCTTTGGTGCCAGGGCGGGCGCTGTATTTGAAGATGAAGCTGTTCTTGAAGCGGCACTCGCGGATCAGGTCCATGCTCTTCTGAAAGGCCTCTTCGGTCTCGCCGCAGAAGCCGACGATGAAGTCGCTGGAGACCGCACAGCCAGGTACGATCTCACGGATGCGGGCCATCATCTCGCGGTAGTCGGCAATCGTGTAGCCGCGCTTCATGCGCTTGAGTTGTTCGTCGCAGCCGTGCTGAGCCGGGACGTGCAGGTAGCGGCAGACCTTGGGCAGGTCACGCACGGCTTCCAGCAGGTCGGTCGTCATGTCCTTCGGGTAGTTCGTGACGAACTTGATGCGCTCGATGCCCGGAGTGTCGTGAATCAGTGACAGCAGATCGGAGAGACGGAAAAGCTGACCGTTCTCGGTGTGCCTGTAGCTGTTGACTGTCTGGCCGAGCAGAATGACTTCTTTGACTCCCTGTCCGGCGAGCGTGCGGACCTCAGAGAGAATCTGGCTGGGCGGGCGACTCTGTTCTGGCCCGCGGGTCGCAGGAACGACGCAGTAGGTGCAGAACTTGTCGCAGCCAATCATGATTCGAACGAACGCCTGATACGGACTCGGTCGCATTTCGGGATCGCGCAGCGGGTCGTAGCTCTCGAAGCTGCCAGCGACTTCATCGCGTGAGCCGTCGCGCCGACCGAGGCTCAATGCTGTCCGCCGTTCGCGAGTTGCTCGCGACTCGTCAATCAGTCGCGGGATTTCGGCGAGCTGTCCAGTGCCGGCAACCAGATCGACATGCGGCGCCCGGTCGAAGATCAGCTCCTGGTCCTTTTGAGCCATACAGCCCATAACTCCGATGACCAGATTCGGGCGCTGGCGTTTGGCAAACTTCAGGCGACCGAGCTGGCTGTAGATTTTGTGCTCGGCATGTTCACGGACGCTGCAGGTGTTGAACAGAATCGTGTCAGCGGCCTTGATGTCGCTGGTCAGCTCGTAGTTCTTCTGCCGCAGCGCCCCGACGACCAGCTCGCTATCGAGCATGTTCATCTGGCATCCGACAGTTTCGATGTAGAGCTTGCCGTTGTGGGACATCGGAAGAGTCGAGGAGCAAGAGTTGAGGGCCGAGGCTACTCTCGGCGGAGTCAGGATACGGGAGAGGCTGCTTCCGGCTGGTCAGCCGATTTTTCAACATCCGCGTTAAACTCTTCCTGCATTCGCTGAAGTTCTGCAGCGACGGCGGTCTGTTCGTATTCGGCCCGGTAATTCGTGACGAGCTGAATGAACGACCTCAATGCGAGTAACGCGGCCCCAACATACAGTAAGACGTGCCAGATCGTCATGGTTGGCTCCCCGGAAGTCCTGACGGTGGAGTTGCGAGACGATACGCGGGGCGGTGTGACTCGCCCCGCGTGACATCCTGTCAAAAAGCTGGCAGAGAATTCTGAGCGGCTTTCCGGCCGGTTTACCGAGCCCGCTCAATGTACTCGCCCGTGCGGGCGTCGACTCTAATCATTTCGCCCTGTTCGATAAACGCCGGAACGAAGACTTCGGCTCCCGTCTGCACGGTCGCCGGTTTGGTGACGTTCGTTGCGGTGTTACCCTTCGCGGCGGGTTCGGTATAGGTCACTTCGACAACGACATGCGGCGGCGGATCAACGTCGATGAGCTGGTCGTTAAAGAACAGCAGGTCGCAGATCGCTCCATCCAGCAGGAAGTTGGCTTTGTCGCCCATCCGGTCGGCGTCGATCGTGTACTGCTCGTACGTGTCGTTATCCATGAAAACGAAGCCGGTTCCGTCGCGGTACAGGAACTGACCGGTGGTTTTGCGAACGTCGGCCTGTTCGAGGCTGTCGCCGCTGCGCAGTGTGGGATTGATGATCGTTCCCTTCAGGAGATTACGGAGCCGCAGCTTGTAGAGCGCCTGTCCCTTGCCTGGCTTAACGAAATGGACTTCCAGCATGTCGTAGGGGTCGCCCTCGACGATGACTTTCATTCCCTTTTTGAATTCCTGGGCGTTGATACTCGGCATGAGATGACTCGCTTTGTGAAGACGGTTTATGCTTCCCCGCGGGCTGCAGGGCGGATTTCTGGATCTTCGGCGTGGTTAACGCTCGCGAAGGGGCGGGACGATAGCAAAACGGCGGAACAGTCGGAAAGCCGAAGCTGGGCTGCATTTCCGGCGGATTTATGATTGGTTTTTCCCAATGGGAATTTCGCCGACGGCGGCTTTCGAGGAATCTGAATCTGAGCGTGCCACGACAGGTTTACCCGCGACGCTGTCTCACCCTGGGACCGAGTCGCGGGTCGAAACTGCGGCGTCGACTTTCGAGGTTCTGAAGGCCGGACGAGACATGCAAACCGCGGACGATCGCCAGTGGAAGCGTTCCCTGGCTCGTGCGATCCGCGACCCGGCTGAGCTGCTGTGTCGACTCGAAGTGTCGCAGTCACTGCTGCCCGACGGCTTTCTGGCAACCTCACGCGAGGTTGCGACTGATTTTCCGCTGCTTGTACCTGAGAGCTATCTCGGTCGGATGCGGCGCGCCGATCCGGCAGATCCCTTACTGCGACAGGTGCTGCCAATCGGCGAGGAACGTCGGTCGGTGCAGGGGTTTTCACTCGACGCGGTCGAGGATGTGGAGTTTCGCCGTTCTCCGGGGCTACTGCAGAAGTACGCTGGTCGAGCACTCCTGATTGCCGCCGGAAGCTGCGCGGTCCACTGCCGATACTGCTTCCGGCGTCACTATCCGTACGGCGACGAACCGCGGCGACTGGACGCCTGGGAGTCTGCATTTCGCGAACTCGAAGCCGACACGTCGATCACGGAAGTCCTGCTGAGCGGCGGCGATCCATTGATGCTGACCGACGAGCGGCTCAGTGAGATGGTCGAACGGCTCTCGGCAATTCCGCACCTGCGGCGGCTGAGAATTCACACGCGGCTGCCGATCGTTCTGCCAGATCGTGTGACCGGCGGATTGCTGCGAATTCTGGCAGAGACGCGGCTGACGCCAGCGGTCGTTGTCCACGCGAATCATGCGGCCGAGCTGGTCGACGATTGTGCCGACTCACTGCAGCGTCTGCGAGCAACCGGGCTGCTCGTGCTTAATCAGGCCGTCCTGTTGCGCGGCGTCAACGATTCCGTGGACGCCCTGGCGGACCTGTCCGAGTCGCTGATCGATCTCGGAGTGACACCCTATTATCTGCACCAGCTCGATCGCGTGGCCGGAGCGGCTCACTTCGAGGTGCCGGTTGCCCGTGGCCGGCGCTTGATCCACGAACTGCGGAAACGACTGCCTGGTTATCTGGTTCCGCGTTACGTTCAGGAGATCGCCGGTGAGCCGTACAAGACGGTGATTGACTGAGTGATCCCCGTATCAACGTCAGCACTTTGAGCAGTTTCAGACGAACTGTCAGGCCTGAGTTGAGGTGAGTTCACTGCCCGACAGCGGCGTTTTGCCGGTGGTTGCGTAGGCTGGAACCGATCTTTATGCTGACTTGCCATGCTGCGGCTGGCCGCGAGTTCTGTCGTAGACCGGCTGCTGAAATCGTCCGCTCAAACGGACGCAGGTTGAGCATCAGGCTGTCTCGGGACACTCTCCAGCGGAGCGGTTTCCTCGCCCGACTCAATGATCCCGGCCCGCTCATTTTTGCCCGTTTGTTTCCGCAAGGATCGGTATCGATGAGGATTCTCCGCTCAGTGGTCGTCGTACTGACGCTCGCCGCGCTCGCCGTTCCGGAGATTCACGCCAAAGAGCCTTATGTCGAGTTCATGGAAGGACTGCGACAGCGTGGCTATCTCGACACGACTCTCGAGTATCTCGATACGCTGCGTGACGACCCGAATTGCCCGACGGAAATCAAAGAGCTGGTGCCGTTCGAGAAGGCAGCGACTCTTCTGTCGATGGCTCGCAGCACATCGATTACGAATCCGGAAGTCCAGAAACGGCAGCTCGAGGAGGCGCTCGGCTACCTCGATGAGTTCACGAAGGCGTCGCCGAATCATCCGCGAGCCGGAGAGGCGAATACCGAAAAGGCCGGCATTCTGCTCGGGCAGGTGCGCGTTGAGGTCTGGCAGTCACGCTCACCCGGCAACCACGAGAATCGTGCCGAGTTTCAGCAGCGGGCACGCGACCTCGTCAAGCAGGCGCGGGCGATCTATCAGACTGCTCACGATCAGCACAAAGCGAAGTGGGAAGGCTATCCGAAGTTCATCGATCAGGTCGAAGACAAGCAGTTGTATGAAGAGCGGCGGCAGGCGGAGATCAAATACATCCTCGCACAGCTCGACCTCGCGAATTGCACCTACGAGGAAGCTCAGACATACGACAAGGACTCGACCGAATACGGTGCGAAGCTGCGCGACGCGGCAGCTCAGTATGAAGACATCCATTCGAAATACCGCAGCCAGCTCGGCGGCCTGTACGCGCGGCTTTGGCAGGGGAAGTGCTACGAAGAGCAGAACGATATTCAGCGGGCGATCGGCATCTACAACGAACTGCTCGAACACCCAGGCCAGTCAGCGGCGATGATCCAGCTTCAGGATCAGGTGCGGCATTTCAAACTGATCTGCCTGAACCATGAAAAACGCAAGGACTATCAGCTTGTCATTGACCAGGCAGGCGAGTGGATCGCCGCCGCCAGAGGCAGCAAGAAGTACACGAACGTCGGGATCGGCATTCAATGGGAGCAGGCTCTGGCGTACGAGGCCCTGGCTGATAACCGTGAAACGTCGGAGCCGGATCGACGACGGTATATCAACAGTGCGCTGGCCAATATCCGCACGATCAAACGCTTTCCCGGGCAATACAAGGATCTGGCGACGTTCAAGGAACGTGACCTGATGCTCAAGCTGCGCGGTGGTGACGCGCTG
The DNA here is from genome assembly GCA_016124895.1 of bacterium. Classification (GTDB taxonomy): domain Bacteria; phylum Planctomycetota; class Planctomycetia; order Planctomycetales; family Planctomycetaceae; genus JAPOLP01. The sequence goes on along the minus strand of WGMU01000145.1, from coordinate 19,597 downwards.
GCAGACCCGGAAGACTTCGAGACGGCTTTCAGTCTCGCGCAGGATCTCGTGACAAAGAAGACGAAGCCGCTGCAGGAAGCGCTCGAGAATGCAAAGTCGGCAGACGACAGGAAGAAAGCTCAGCAGGATCTGCAGATCCACATCGACGAAGCCGTTCGTCTGCTGAAGATCGCCTTGCGACTGGCCGATGCCGACACCGCGGTCGGTGACGTCAACCGGGCCAGGTACTATCTCGGCTACATGTACTATCTTGGGCGACAGAGTTATGAAGCCGCGATTCTGACCGGCTTTGTGGCTCGCCATTACGGCGACGAGAATCCCGTGCAGGCACAGGATTCCGCCTATATGTCGATGGCTGCTTATGTGCAGGCATTCAACGAGAATGGTCGCCTGAAGCGCAAGGCGGATCAGAAGATCGATGTCGCTCAGATGCGTGAAATGGCCGAGTTCCTGATTGCGAAGTGGCCGGAGAGTGACCGCGCCATGGACGCCCGTGATCAGCTTGGCCGCGTTTATCGAATGCTCGATGACTTCCCGGAAGCCGCCAACTGGTTCAGCCAGATTCCCGAAACTGCAGCACGCTACACTGAAGCTCAGACTCTGGCCGGGCAGGCGTACTGGAGTGCCTACGTTCTGGCGGCCAACAAAGCTGAGGCCGATCGACCGTCTCAGCAGCAGCTTGACGAGTGGATGGTGGCCGCTGAGAAGCACCTGAGAACCGGAATTCAGCGCGGCGAAAAGGAAACGCCCGCGGCGACATCTGCCACCGACGAGTTGATCGCTGCGAAAGTGTCGCTCGTCCAGATTCTCGTTTCGCAGCAGAAGTATCAGGAAGGCGTGAATCTGTTGATGAAGGATCCGCACGCGGTCATTGGAGCGATTCAGGTCGACGATGAATCGAAGCGGCCGACAGATACCGGCAGCGTGAAGAGCATCTCGTTCGCGTCTCTGGCCTACCAGTTGCTGTTGCGATGTTATGTCGGACTCGGCAACGAGCACCTCGACGACGCCCGCGCGACGATGAATCGTCTGGAGAAAATCGGTGGCGGTGGCGGAGCAGCTCTGACTGAGATCTACAGGCAGCTCGGCGACGAACTGAAGCAGGAACTGGCGCAGCTCAAAGCCGCTGGAAAGGTTGAGCAGTTCAATCAGGTACGATCGTCCTTCGAGACGTTCCTCGACGACCTCTTTAAACGCAAAGACCAGACGGTCAACTCGCTGACGTGGATTGGTGAGACGAACTACGGCCTGGCTCAGGGCAGTTCGGACGATCCCGCTGCCTCAGCAAAGTATTTCGACCGGGCTGCCGCAGCGTATCAGTCGATCCTCGATCGCGCGTCTGCTGACGACAAGTTCATCGACGCCGCACGACTGGATTCCGTCCGGTTGCGGCTGGTCAACTGCCGCCGCAATCAGGGCAACTTCGAGCAGGCGGAAGAGCTGGTTAAGGCCATCATCAAAGCGAAACCGCGAACTCTGGATGCTCAGATGGAGGCGGCCTCTGTTTATCAGGACTGGGGAACCAGCGGCCAGGGCGACACGTACAAGAAGCTGCAGGTGGCCATGATTGGCGATAAGGCGTCCAGCGTCTGGGGCTGGGGGCAGACCGCGGTGCAGCTCCAGCGAACTATTGAAGCTGGCGGTCCGGATGCGGCGACTCGCTGGGAAGACCGGTTGTACGAATCGCAGTACAACCTCGCGACCTGCCAGCACGAGTACGGTAAAGCACTGACCGGTCCGGAAAGAAAGTCGCAGTTCGAGCGAGCGAAGTCCACAATCAACACCTTCGCTGCCATCACGCAGAATTTCGATGACGACTGGTGGGTCAGATTCGACGTGCTTTTTCAGGACATTCAGCGAAGCGAAGGCACGCTGACGCCGGTGGCACTCGAACGTCCAAAGTCTTTTGAACCGAAACCTCGTGAACAGGTCGTGGCCGAGACTAAGGCGGCAACGAAACCGAAAAAGAAATCGCCCAGCGCAAATGTCGAAAAGGCTGCCGAAGAATCTGGTTCCGGTCTGACATACGCGATGTTCGGAGTTGTGGCTCTGCTGGGTATCGGCGGCGGCGCGTTCATGGTGATGAAAGGGTCGAAGGGGCGGCGTCCGTCGTCGGCGCTGGCAGTCACTCAGATTGACGCTCCGATCATTGCTCCGCCACCAGCTCCCGCTCCAAAGAAGAAACGTCCCGCTGCGGCGGCTCCTGCAGCACCTGCAAAGTCTGCGGCTCCAGCTCAGGCTCCCACAGGTGCAGGACAGGCGGCTACGGCCGGCGAGAAACCGAAACGGCCACTGACGCCCGAAGAAAAAGAAAAACTGCGTCGCCGACGTGCTGCTCAGGCAAAAGCCAAAGCCGAACAGGAACGGAAGAACGAGACTGGCGGCGAGTAGATGTAGATAAATGAGTCGCTGCGTGATTTGCTGGATTCTCCGTCGACCCGATTGACGGAATCCGAATTGGAAATTGAAGGAAGTCTTTCCGCGAGTTTACCTATGAAGCAGTTCAGTGCTCTGATCGTCATCGCCAGTTTGCTGCTGAGCGCCGTTTCGGCGGATGCCTTTGATGAGGTCTCCCGCCGTTCTGACAAGCCCATCCGCGGCGGAATCACTGACGTGACCCGTGACGGAGTGAAGATAAAGCCACCGGCTGGCGCGGATGTCACCGTGCCCGCCAACGATATTCTTGACATTCGCTGGGATGATGAACCGCTGGCGTTGAGCGGTGCACGCGTCGCCGCCAGAAACGGAAATACCGAACGGGCGATTGAGGAACTCGGCAAGAGCGCCTCTGACCCGAAAGCGAAAGGCGATATTAAAGCCGAGATCGACTTTCTCATGGCAAGCCTGATCGCGCAAAACGGGCTCGACAAATCGGACGCTGCGCAGCTCGAAGACGCCGCAAAGAAGCTCGACGCCTTTACAAAGGCCAACGGCAGTAACGCCCGGTTTTTCGATGCCGTGTTCCTGCTTGGCCGCGTTCAGTTGGCACGACAGGAATTTGACGGAGCCGCAGCCGCGTTTCAGCAGCTCAGTCAAGCCCCGTGGTCCGACTACAAGATGGCTGCTCAGAATGCGTCGGCAAAGCTGGCTCTGAAGAAGGGTGACCTGGCGTCGGCGCTGTCGTCGTTCGAGGCTGTGCTCGGGCAGACGGCCAGTTCTCCGGCGGAGATCTCGCGACGAAATGAGGCTCTGCTCGGCAAGGCGACGGTTACACTGCAGCAGGGCAATGCCCAGCAGGCTCTCGACACAGTCAACCAGGCATTGCAGGCTGCCGATCCGGAAGACAGTTCCGTTCAGGCAGAAGCTTTTGTAAGAAAAGGCGACAGTCTGCGTTTACTCGGTAAGACGAAGGAAGCAATCCTTGCTTACCTGCACGTGCCTGTGCTGTTTGAGAAGGAGGCGGCTCTGAACGCTGAGGCGCTCTACCATCTTTCGTCGCTCTGGGCGACGGCTGGCCAGCCGGAGCGAGGCCTCGCTGCCAGTCAGGAACTTCGAGAAAACTATCCCAACACGGAATGGGCTAAGAAACTCGGCCAGTAAGCAGGTCGGTCGAGTCAGATTCTGCAGGTGGCCAGCGCAGCGGGTTGCCTGATTTTGTTCAACGCTTTGAACTCACTGAAACAACGGGTTACTGAAACATCTGGCGAATCCGCCGCGAGGAGACTTCACAATGCCACAGCTCGGTTTTGACAGCCGCCTGTCAACGTTCCGCTCGATTGTCATGGGCGCTTTGTTCTGCGTCGCCGCGTTCCTGTTCGTTCCGTCGCAGGCGGTTGCCTGGCAGGACGAAGGTGGCGAAGCCGTTGCCGAGCCCGAAGCGCCTGCGGCGGACGAAGGAGCCGATACAGGTGGTGCCGACACTGCGGCCGAAGAGCCGGGGCCGGCCATGGATGCCGAGCAGAGTTTCCTGTCGTGGATGATCGAAGCGTCGGGCATCTTCGGTGGACTGATTCTGCTGCTCAGCTTCATGATGGTTGCTCTCGTCATGATGAATATTATGCAGGTGCGGCGTGACAACTTCGTCCCGCAGTCGTTCATCGAGCAGTTCGAGCAGCGGCTGAATGCTCGTGATTTTCAAGGCGCGTACGAGCAGGCACGGGCGGATGACTCTCTGGTTGCCCGCGTGCTGGCTGCCGGACTCGCCAAAGTCAATCTTGGCTACGAACGAGCAGTTGAAGGGATGCAGGAAGTCGGCGACGACGAGAATATGGCCCTCGAACACCGTCTCAGCTACCTCGCTCTGATCAGCGCCATCGCCCCGATGCTCGGCCTGATGGGAACGGTCTACGGTATGATTATGTCGTTCCGTGTCATCGCAACCTCGCCGACGACACCGAAGCCGTCCGAACTCGCTGGTGGTATTTCGAGTGCTCTGTTCACGACGCTGGAAGGTCTGGTCGTCGCCATTCCCGCGATGGTCGCCTACGCCGTGCTGCGAAACCGGATCGCTCGCTTCATTATGGAAGTCAGCATGGTCAGCGAAGGTTTGATGAGCCGCTTCGCCCAGGCTGGTCGTCAGGCTCAGCCGCAGAAGCCCGCCGGTGGTGCCGCTCCGGCGGCCGCCCCTGCTGCGCCGCAGCAGTAAGTGATTGCCTGGAATCAACTCGCGGTGCGCCGAATGCCTCGCGGGCTTTGACTGTCTGAGCCAACTTCTTATTTCTGCGGAACAGATCAATGGCGAAGAAACGATCTTCCGGTATCGGCTCGATTGAAGTCGACATGACGCCGATGATCGACATCGTGTTTCAGTTGATCGCCTTCTTCATGGTGATCAACAACTTCGAACAGACTCAGGCGGACGAACGCGTGAAGCTGCCGCGTGATGCGCTGGCCAAACCGCCGGAAGTCAAAATCGAACACGAGATCACGCTTAACGTCGGCTACCTGCGCGACGTAAGAGGGGAGCGGACGAATCCAGATCCGTTCCTGTTCAACTTCGGCGGCGAGGACATGATGCCTCCGCTGGGGTCCAGCAAGGCGCTGGAACAGGAAGCGCGTCTGTATCGGAACCGCGAAGTCGAGCCGAAAGATGTCACAGTGAAGATTCGAGCGGATGCCGAAGTTCCAACCGGCGTCGTTCAGGAAATGATCAAACTGGCCCAGGATGCCGGCTTCGAGAAGTTCGCCATGTCGGCTATGTCCAGCAGCGAAGGTCAGTAGACAGGATTCGGAATCGCCAGCGAGGCATGCTGGCGGTGGTCGAAGGCAATTTGTTCTGAATCGAGTGCAGAGTTATGGCTCGGAACCGCAAGCCTCAGGAAAAACTGGAAACGAACATGTCGGCCATGATCGACGTCGTGTTCCAGTTGCTGATTTTCTTCATGCTGACACTGAAGCTGATCGAGCCGGAAGGCGACTTCAACATCAACATGCCGGCCCGGGGTAAACCGACTGAACCATCGCCTGATCCGCCGCCGCTGGATACAAAGGTCAAGCTGCGGGCGAATCCCGACGGCACACTGGTTGGTGTGTATCTCGGCAGTCGTCCGCTGGGAAACGACTCGGACGCGTTCAAGCGGCTGAACATCGAGATTCTGCGACTGATCGGCTCGCCGGATAACCCGCTGGCAGAAGACATGGCTGTCGAAATCGACGCAGATTACAACCTGCATTTCAAGAACGTCATCAGTGCCGTCGGAGCCTGTACCGGCCGTGTCGACCCGCGTACGCAGCGCGTCGTCAAGTACATCAAGAACATCAAGTTCAAACCACCGCAGAAACCCGGAGCCGCCAGTTAGAACGATTCAGGCCCGGCAATCGTGGCAAAGCCCACCACGACTACCGGGCCTGAACCAATGCCGAACGTCCCGGCAGATTCTCCTGTCGAAGAAGGTCCACCGCTCTTAGAGATCTGTGGAACTCACCTCTGAACGATTACTTCGCCAGCTCCCGAGCGGTGCCGCGTAATAGGCCCACAGAGCGGCCGTTTCTCGTGCAAGCAGGAAGCGGTGGCCAGGTAACGGGAATCGCTCCGGGGCTGGGACGGTGTATACGTCGCGGCCGGCCCTCGCAAAGGCCAGTTTGATCCGCGGAAGATGAAACCCGTGACTGATCACAAGCAGTCTGCTCAGTCCATGCTCTCGACACAGTGGGACAGTTCCGGCGACCGACAGCTCCGTGTTCCAGCCGCTTTCGTCAACAAGGATCCGTTCGTCTGGAACTCCAGCAGTGATTGCATATAGCCGCATGGCCTGTGTTTCGTGGATCGCTCCGTCACCGGGGCCGCCCGTCATGATCAGATACTCGTGCATCCGAAGCATCCGCAATTCCAGCCTCATCAGAGACAAGGTTGGAGTCTGCCGGAAACCGGAAACGGCGGGAAGACGAATCTCCAGACTCGAACGTGTGAAAGTCAGCAACAGCCTGTCACTTTCGTACGTGAAAAGTCGGCAAGCACTCTTTGAATGGGTTCTGACTGCTCGACATCCGAGCAACTACTCACCTGGGATGAAGTTCAGTGTGTAGTAAGCCTCTTTATGGAGCAGCGGCAGGCCTTTTTCGGAACGGACTCCGTCGGCGTGGAGTTCATGCACGTGGCCTTTCTGCAGGCCGGTCACGAACAGGCGGACGGACTTCCCGTCGGAGCTGATGTCAAGGCGGTCGATCGTTGGCGTCGTGTGATCGACTTCGGGGCTGCCGTACGAGGCCTGATAGATATAGGTGTAGGTGCTCAGCGAGTACGACTCCGGATTGCCAGCCGTCTTCGCGTCGACCGGCTCGGTGAAGGTCAGTTCGAAGCCATCCGGTTTCGCCCGCATTTCGTGGATCTCGAACGGCACCCCACCGGACCAGCGCAGTCGATCGAGTGCGAACGGCTTGTTGCCACGTGAACCCCAGCCGCGGTTCGTGCCGCCGACGAACAGGCTGCCGTCCGGAGTGAAGTCGACGGACAGGCTGCCTGATCCGAAGCCCTCGCGGAACGGGAAGCAGGCTCCCTGGTAGTAGCCGTTGACCTGTTCCAGACAGCAGCGCATGACCGTGCTGAAGGTCTGATCGGCGACAAAAAGCTGATGCTCGAACGGGCCGAACTTCCCGCCGGTCGTGTCACAGGCAATGCCCGCAGCGGACTGGCCCATCTTCTTGTACGGGAAGTAGATCGCGGGCGGGACGAGTTCGGGAACGCGTTCCGCTTCCACCATCATCCGGCTGCCGCTGTTCGGCTCAACCGGTCGCGGCCCGATGACCGAGGTTCTGTCATACCAGACGTTGCCGCCGGGATGCCCTTGAAACGAGCCGGGCTTCAGGTGCTTGAGGCTGCAGGTGCCGTTCCACGGCCCCTGATTGTCCGTGAAGAACATGTCGCCGAGATGGTTGGCGGCGATGCCGCCGGGTGATCGAATGCCGCTGCAGGTCGGGATCATTTCTCCATCCGGAGTCACTCGCACACACCAGCCGCGAAAAGGAGCGTTGCTGCTGAACGACCCGGTCAGACACAGCACGACCCAGATGTTCCCGTCGCGGTCGAACTTCGACCCCATCGCGTATTCGTGGTAATCGCCCGTGATGCCCCACTGGTCGCAGACCGTTTCAATGATGTCCGCACGCCCGTCGTGATCGTTGTCATTCAGACGCGAAACCTCGCAGCGCTGCGTCGCGTACAGCCAGCCGTCCATCTGCGCCAGACCGAGCACTTCATGCAGACCGATCGCGAACGGTGAGAACTTTGCAGCGGTCACGTCGTCGGCCAGCGCGTTCTCGATCAGGTAGATGTCGCCGCGTCGTGTCGAGACGGCAAGCCGATTGTTGAACCATTCGATGCCGCCGACTTCGAGGTTGATCCCGTCGGGAATCTCGAAGCTGGCCATCGGGTAATAGTCGTTTTCGGTGGGAGCATCCTGAGCGACTGCCGCGTTCAGCGAGACAGTACACACGAGAGCGGCAGCGAGAGCGTATGCGATTCTCATCAGAAGGGATTCCTGGTCTGAGGAGCTGATGATTTGGAATTTGAAATCTGAAAGAAATCTGACGATCTGAAATCCGGAGCTTGAAATTCAGAATCGCCGTGGAGCGGCGGATGCAGCGTTCCCACGCAGAGCGTGGGAACAAGGTACTGACTACGGAAAGGACGTCGCTGGTACATGCGAGCCACTCACGACTCGCTACTCACCACTGGTACCGCAGATGAATCTCCCCTGCGACAGGCGAGACATCGACCGGTACGAGCAGCTCAAACCGGCCGCCGTTCTGCCGCACGACTGGCTCACTGGCCGCAGTTGCATCGACTTTCAACCGAAGATGATCGTCGACAACAAAGACGCCATCGGCGAGTTCGATCTTCGATCCCGCGGCAGCGCGAAACCACAAACGTCGCCCCGAGCGGCTGCCGAGTGTTAACGTTCGATTGAACGCTGCCGTCGCATCACCGTGCGACGCGGGGATAATCGCGTCACTGATCGTCACGTCGTCGAATGAGTACAGAAACACCGGCTGGCGTTTCTCATTAAACCGGTAGCCGTGAAAACGGTAGCCGAGTTCTCGCGCGTGCTCAGTCGGCCAGCCTGCTTCGAGAGAGTCGAGTTCAGCGAACGGGGCTCCGCGAACGAGACTGAGCAGGTTATCGCCGTACGGCCGCTGAAAACCGGGACCGCGACCGACCCAGTGTTTCGCCGCGTCGATGAATCCGTTCTCCCAGATCAGGGCGAGGTCCAGTTCTTCGGCGTCGAAGCAGAGATTGACGTTTTCAGGATACGCGACCGCGATGCCGCGAGGACTGACGCCTTCGATAAAGTTGCGGTAGATACGAGGCTCGGTATCGGCGGCGAGAATGATTGAACCGGAGGTCAGACCTTCAGGAACGCCGGCTTTGTCGCCATCTGTCAGGTACAGCCACACGGCCAGCATCTGCTGCTCGACGTTCCCGTCGAGCACGTCTCGGATCGTCGCCTGACCGAACGGCCACGGAGCCGGCATCCGAGTACCGGGTCGGTACACCTGCGGGTTCAGCATGTAGCGGAAGAACCAGTCCTCGCGAAGCCGCCGCGACATACGCTGCAGATCGATCGACTGGATTCCGGTCGCCTTGTACGGGCCAAAGGTATGACACTTGATGCAGCTCAGTCCCTTTTCGCCGACAAGCTGCCGGCCGACTGCCTTCAGTTTGGATTCCGGCAAGGACGGCTCGGGAATGGTTGCTTCCGTTTTGAGATCGACGGCTCGAAACGCAGCGAGCAGATGGCCGACGTTGTCGCCGCCGAACTGCGGCATTGTCGTCAGCATATAAGGCCGATCGTCGACACCATTATTGAGCGTATCCCGCAGGTAGCTCTCAGTCAGCTTGTCACCAACACCGTCGAGGTGCGGAGGAATGCGGCCCTCGTCGCCCATCTCTTTCATGGTCGTTGTGAAAAATCCGTCGCGCGCCGCAGTGACGCCGCCGGCCTGATCACGGACATGGCAGGCGAAGCAGTTGAAGCGGCTCAGTGTTTCCGCAGTAACCGCCTGCGGTGCCGCGTCCGCAGCCACATCGTTGCGGCGAAGCGCCGCAATCGCCGACAGCAGCACCGCCTTCTGCACGCCTGAGAGGCGGTAATGAGGAACTCCAGCTGACGCCGCGTCGCTCAGGCAGCCTGCTCCCAGGTCAGTCAGTTCAGCCAGCGGCTTCGCTTTCAAGGTCGAAGTCAGAGCCGGGCTATTCAGGCTGAGCTGATGGCAGTTCGCGCAACCGCGAGCGGCGAACACGGCGCGGCCCTGCGTCACGAGTCGCTCATCAAGGACGAAAGCGTCAGCCGTGTCTTCAGACTCCGGAACTTTTTCCGTGATCGTCGCGATTGATGCCAGTGGCTGACGCGGCAGGCCGGAACCTTCGATCTCGACGGTCAGACTCTCTTCGCCACCCTGCTCGAAGTACTCAACACGGACCGGATGCACGCCTTTTGCCAGTTTGATCCGGCCGTCCTTGACCGAGTGCGGATGGATGCCGTCGTTGACAATGACGTCCTGCCCGTCGATCTGCAGTCGGCTGCCGTCGTCCGAGCCGAGAAACAGGCGGAAATCGCCATCGGACGGAATGTGCAGGAAACCGCTGAAAACCAGCCCGAATCCGTCGTTGCGTTTGCGCACGCCGATGTCAAAGCCGCTGGAGAGTCCGGCCGTCACTGGCTTCAGTGTCTGAAAATCAGGCAGCGTGTCCCAGCTTCCTTCGTAATACGCGTACGAGAGGTTGGTCGCGATTTTGACGTCGCGAAAAAAGAAGCAAGCGATGTCGCGTGCCTGCTGGTCATTGAGCCGCAGGTTCGGCATCCGCCCGCCGTGCCGCACCACCAGTGGATTCTTCAGAAACGCGATCAGCGTCGGCAGAGTGTACTTTTTTTCGATCGCTCCCAGCGGAACCGAATCGGCAATCGGCTTCGCGTCGGCTCCCTGCGGGTCATGGCACGCGACGCAGCCGATTTCGTGAAACAGCTTCTCGCCACGCTGCACCGCCGAGGTATCGCCCATCGCTTCGACTGCCTGTCCGGTCGAGGCCAGCAGATGCAGCAATGCTTCGGCGTCGGCCTTTCGCTGGGCATCACTCAGTCCACCAAGCACATCGGGCATCGTTGTTCCCGGCTTTACTTCGTGCGGCGACATGAGGTACTTCGCGAGCCATTCGCGCTGCACGCGGCCACCGACAGCGTCGAGCACTGGCGCCGGCTTCGTGTTAAGCCCCTGCCCTGCCCTGCCCTCAACCTTGTGGCACGACAAGCAGTTCAATTCGCTGAGCAGCACTCGCCCGGCCGTCAGCATCTGATCGGGTTTCGCGGCGCCGTCTGAGTGCTCAGCGAGCAGCCGTTCGACGCCCGGTACGACGGGATGTGCTGCAACCGCCAGCGACCCGTCGCAGAACACTGCGGCAACGGTCAATATCAAGGCTCGCCCGACGGGGCCGAACGCACGTCTCATGAGGTCTTCCCTGAAGGTTTCTGGGACACGGGAAACAGTTTCATTCGCTATTGCGGATCGAAGTCTAGCGCGAATCGTCACTGACGCAATCAAGCCCGAAGCCCCGAACGCCTGACTCGAATTCCGCCGCATGAAACTGTCTGCGTGATCCACTATGGTCCGTTCGGCACGGGTGAATCTCTCTTTCGGCACCGATACCGTTTAGCACCCAGCCCGTCCCGCCGCAGCGGTTCGTCGTCGGGGAACGCGTCCGAAACAGGTTCCCGAAATCAGCCGGCACGCGCCAGCGTCCGGTTCTTCCTGCCTCGACAAGAACCGGACGCTGGCGCGTGCCGGCGATCCTGAAAGATGTTTTGCTGCTGAAGGAGCTGCCATGCGGACGCTGATTCGGAACGCTGTCTGCGTTCTTCCCAACGAAACCAGACCGGCCAGTGTGCTGATCGAAGACTCACAAATCCTCGCGATCGATCCATCAGCGAACACGGCAGCCGACGAAGTCATTGACGCCAGCGGACTGCACCTGATTCCCGGTGTGATCGACGATCAGGTCCACTTCCGCGACCCCGGCCTGACGCACAAAGAGGATCTGCACACCGGCAGTCTCGCCTGCGCAAAAGGCGGCGTGACGACGTTCCTCGAAATGCCGAACACAAACCCGACGACAACCAGCGTCGCAGCGTTGCACGACAAGCTGGCTCTGGCCAGCGGAAAGTCCGTCGTCAATTACGGCTTCTATATCGGGGCTACCGGCGAGAACCTCGCCGAACTGCAGGCCGCGCAGCGAACACCCGGCATCAAAATCTTCATCGGGTCCAGCACGGGGACGCTGCTGGTTGACGAGCAGGCCGCGCTGGAACGCATCTTTGCCGAGACGACGCTGCCGATCTGTGCTCACTGCGAAGACGAATCGACCGTCCGCGCGAACCGGCAGCGGATCGAAGAGTCCGGCGGCTTCACGTCGCACCTCGATCATTCGAGTGTCCGCGATCACGCGGCGGCACGCATCGCAACAGCCCGGGCGATTGATCTCGCAAAACGGCACCAGCACCGCTTCCACGTGCTGCACGTATCGACCGCGGACGAACTCGAACTACTGGTTGAACCCGAAGGCCTGATCACGGCCGAGGTCTGTCCTCATCACCTGTTCTTCAATATCAACGATTACGAGCGGCTCGGATCGCTGATTCAGATGAACCCGTCGATCAAGACAAAGGCCGATAACGACGCTCTGTTTGCGGCGTTCGTTTCAGGCCGCATTCAGGTCATCGCGACCGATCACGCACCGCATACCCTGGAAGAGAAAGATCAGCCCTACCCGAATTCGCCGTCCGGACTGCCTGCTGTTGAAAACTCGCTGGCGCTGCTGCTCGATCAGGTCAATCGTGGCAACTGCACGCTGGAACGCGTCGTCGCTGCGATGTGCGATGCGCCAGCCCGCGTCTGGGACATCGTTGGCAAAGGCCGGATTGAAGAAGGCTTCGACGCCGACCTGACCCTCATTGACCTCAATTTGACGCAGACAATTCGCAACGAAGATCAACTGACAAAATGCGGCTGGAGCCCCTGGCACGGAGTCACTTTGAAAGGCTGGCCGATCCGCACCATCGTGATGGGCCAGACCGTCTTCGCCGACGGCAAGGTCCGCGCTGATCAGCATGGTGACGAGGCCCGCTTCGATCATGCACGAGGCGGCTATTGGGCTGTCGAGTAGCTGGTCTGTTTCCAGACAGCTCGTTTGACGCCCAGCCGCGGTACCGCGGACCACGTGAGGTTTCCGTGGATGCACCTCGTCTCACCTGGTTTGCAAATCACCTGAGTACAGTTTCGTCCATCAACGTGTCGGACCGGCTTTCTGCAGGTTCAGGCTGAAGTAATCCGGCAGTTCGCCGATCAATGGGTGCGCATAGTCGAGGAACGCTTTCGTCACGAACAGACCGTCCTTTGTGATGAAGTTTTTCGGCATCGGACGTTCCGCATTGGCGACCTTGTCGAGTTCAATCGTGCCAAACGAACTGGCGTACGGATCGTTACGTTTCGATGTCCGCTCGATTGTGACCATCACACCGCTGGTACCGGCTTCCGCCAGCCGCACGGCTTCCTGACCGCAACCGAACGCTTCGTCGATGTCGAGCTTGACAGCACGATCGGCGGCGCACATCTGCAGCGACTCAGTGACCTGAAACTCGCCCCGCCAACCGAACTCATCGGTGATCATTCGATGCAGCAACATGGCTGCGCTGGTTCCGCCCATCGCGCCGAATTCCACATTGCCAAAGCGGTCGCGAGTTTCCGAGGCGCTGACGGGAGTGCCGTCGGCGTTCGTGATGCCTTCGCCGCAGACGATCGAGCAGAAACCATACTTTTTCTGCGCCTTCTCGACGGCCGACAGAAACGCACCGCGGTCAAACGGTACTTCCGGCATCAGAATGATGTGCGGCGGGTCGGCTGGATTCTTCTTCGCACAGGCTGCGGCTGCGGGCAGCCAGCCGGCACTGCGGCCGACCGTCTGAAAAATGACATATTGATCGACCCGCTGCATGTCGCGAGCGAGCAGCCCGCCCTGCTGGACACTTTGAGCAACGTAGCGGGCGGCACTCGGGAAGCCCGGCGTGTGATCCGTACCGAACAAATCGTTGTCGACCGTCTTCGAAATACCAACGCCGATCAGCTCGTAACCGGCGTCGTTCGCGTATTCGACGACGCGATGAATCGTGTCCATCGTGTCGTTGCCGCCGATCATGAAGAAGTACCGGATGTCGAACTTCTTCAGTGTTTTGAGAATCGGCTGGAAGTGCTCGCCCTTCAGCTTCAGTCGGCTGGATCCCAGCGCACTGCTCGGCGTGAGCTGCAGTTGCCGCAGCGCGGCGCGGTCGAAATCGCCAAGTTCCAGCAGATGTCCGCTGAGGACGCCTTCAATGGCGAACCGCATTCCCAGTACGCGGTGAATCAGTTTCGATCTCTTCGCCGCCGTAATAATGCCAGCCAGCGACGAATTGATCACCGACGTCGGACCACCCGACTGGCCGATGAGTGCATTTCCTTTGAGCATTTCCAAGTCCTGATTGCCCTGGGGAGTTTGAGAGAAGGACCGATAAGAAACACGCCTCGCAACCGGAGAGGTTCGAGGCGTGATACATGATTTGTGCGGGGTTCAGAGCATCCAGCCAGAGCCGACCGATGTGGATTCCAGGAGCGATGACTGGCTGAAAAGGTCTCATGCGAAGATTCTGCCTGGCGAGGCGATAAACAGTTCAACCGCCTGCAGACTTCGCGGCTTGGTGCCTTCGCGTGAGACAGGCAGAGTGTCAGATCTCTGAACCGAAATCGTCATCCACCGGAATGCTCGACACGTCGTCCGTCAGGCCGTGTTTGGCCAGCGAGGCCGATTCCCGGCGGCTCAGTGTGATCAGTCGTGCCGCGATTCCACCAACCATTGTGCCCGGCACGGCCAGCATGAAAAGAATGCTGTACATGTAAGCTCGCGGTTTCGCATCGTCTTCTTCTGTGGCTGCCTTGCACATCGGACAGGCCAAAGCCTGCTGCACGCTGCCGCTGATCAGGTTGGCACAGAACGCGATGGCGACAATCAGCAGCCAGCGAGCGAGTCGGTTATTCAGTTTCATAGGTCTGCTCCTGTTGGCAGATGATAGAGCATCAGGTAGATAACGACACCAGTAATCGACACGTAAAGCCAGATGGGAAAAGTCAGTTTCGCAATCCGGCGGTGTCTGACCCAGTCGGCTTTCAGGCCGCGGACGATCGTGATGATCGCCAGCACGGGCACCAGCGCGGCCAGCACGACATGACTGACCAGAATGCCGAAATAGACGTACCGAACGGCTCCCGTGCCAGTGAATTCTTTGCCGTGCGTCCCCGTGTAATGATGCAGCCCCTGATGGTACGTCAGATAGCAGCCCAGAAAGATGACCGAGACCGCAAACGCGCTGAGCATAACATTGCGATGCGCGATCTTGCGGCCACTCTTCACGAGCCACAGTCCCAGCAGCAGCAGCAGCGTCGACAGCCCGTTCAGCGAGGCATTGACCGCCGGCAACGCGGCCAGCCAGTCCGGCAATTCAACAGCGTCTGCCAGAATCATTTGGCGCCTTTCGAATCGTCAGCCGAGACTGGTTCGGTCGAACTGTCCGGCCCTGCTGGCAGGACAGTTTTCGAGCCCGCGACGCCCTGCCCTTCCAGCAGTCGATCGAGGTCGCGCCGCAGCAACGCCATGTCCTCGTCTTTAATTGAATTGTACTTACCGATCACTCGCCCGGTCGCATCGACGAGACACAGATTCGTGGTGTGAATGATCTCGAATCCGGGTTCAGGGTTCTCGTCCTCCTTGACGGGCATCAGGAAGCTGCCGTTGATCAGGCCATAGAGCTTGTCGCGGTCGCCCGTCAGGAAGAACCACTGCCGCGGATCGGCCTCGTAAAAGTCAGCGTACTTCGCCAGCACCTCCGGCGTGTCACGCTTCGGGTCGACGGTAAACGTGACAAGATTGACGGGCTTACCGCCGTAACGCTTCTGCAGCGTCTGCATCGCGAGGCTGACGCGCGGACATGGGCCGGCACAGGAGGTGAAGATGAAACCGGTGACCCACGGTTTGCCGAGCAGATCGTTCTTTGTAATCGTCTCGCCGCTGCGATCTGTGAACGAAAAGTCGGTCACGCCTGACTCCGGCCAGGTCAGCTTGACTTCGATTGGCTTCGGCCGACCGTTTTCGTCGTATCGCTCATCGAAGGCAGCGTCTTCCGGCGACGGCGTTTCGATGTCGCCATCGTCAACCGGAGGCACATCGTTCTCCGTGACCACGGCGTTTTCAGTTCCGGGAGCGTCACTGGTCCGCTGCTGCCAGACTTTGAACAGCGACACAAAAACCGCCCCCCACAGAATCAGACCGATCAGAAGCCAGCCGGCTCGAATTGCTCCTCGACGAGTACTCATCACACGTTTCACTTTCGCCTTGTTGAGTCCCGCGTCGATCGTTGAGCGACCGCCTGCCGCGAGACCAGAATCGAACCGCCCAGCGTCAACACCGTAAAGACCGCCGTTGCTGCCAGACAGAGGCTCAACGCCGGCAGGCCGCTGGACACACTCTCAACCGGCAGCACACCGCCACCGGAATACATCAGCCGACGAATGCCGGCCACTCCGTAAGTCAACGGATTCAGTCGGACGACCCACGCCAGGAATCCCGAGTCGCCACTGGGAAAGAACGCGCCCGAAAGCAGCCACATCGGCATGAGCACAACGCTCATCACAGCGTGAAAGCCCTGGACGGAGTCCAGCTTCCAGGCCATGATAAAGCCGAGCCCCGTCAGACCAAACGCGACCAGAGCCATAAACAGAATCATCAATGCGCCGTTGACCGCCCCGAGCGTTGTCGACATCGTCGGCGCCAGATTCAATGCGGCCATGACCTGTCCGATCAGCAGAAACAGTGTCGCCTGCAGAATGGCCAGCAGCGTTCCGCCGGTCAGCTTACCGACCACCAGACCCCAGCGAGGCAACGGCGAGACCAGAACGCCCTGCAGGAAGCCTTCGTGCCGATCTTCAATAATGGAGATCGATGAGAAAATTGCGGTGAACATCAGAATGAGCACTGCAATTCCGGGAAAGAAATACTCCTGATAACTCATCTCGCCGGTCGCCCAGTCCGGCGCTTTGAACGATCCATGCAGCCCAGCGCCGAACAGTACCCAGAACATGATCGGCTGAGCCAGCGCGCCGACAAAGCGGGATCGCTGGCGAATGAAACGTACCATTTCCCGCCGTGTCAGTGTCCAGATCCCGAGCCATGCTGACATTGCCGCGCAACCGGTCGGAGCCACCGTTACAGCATCTGTAATCGCGGTGTGCGTCATGATTCCTCACCTGCCAGACGATGTCCGGTCCTGGCGAGAAATACGTCTTCAAGTGTCGCTTTGCCGAGCGAGATCGTCTTGAACTCGCCGGAAAACCGACTGACCAGATCATGCAGCAATCCCTGGCAGTCCGCCTGCTGAATCCTCAGCAACTCGCCCGTTCGCCGCACCTCGACCGGCACTGCTTCAATGATCCGCCGCCGCAGTTCTTCCGGCTGATCAGAAACGATCGAGATCGTCTCGCCAGGGATGCTGCCGCGTAACTCAGATGGGCTCCCGCTCGCCACAATTTGCCCGGCGTCGAGCAGCGACAGTGCATCACAGCGCTCGGCTTCTTCCATCAAATGAGTGGCCACAACGATCGTCGTGCCGCGGTCGCCCCGCAGTTCTTCCAGACATTGCCAGAGGTCGTGCCGTGCTCCGGGGTCGAGCCCGTTGGACGGTTCATCAAGCAGCAGTAGTTGAGGGTCATGCAGCAGGCACTTCGCCAGTTCGACGCGCCG
Organism: bacterium; assembly: GCA_016124895.1. Taxonomy (GTDB): domain Bacteria; phylum Planctomycetota; class Planctomycetia; order Planctomycetales; family Planctomycetaceae; genus JAPOLP01. The sequence goes on along the minus strand of WGMU01000145.1, from coordinate 2,346 downwards.
CTTGAGTCCGCCAGAAAGTGTCTCGACCAGATCGTCCGCTCGGTTCGCGACGTGAAAGCGGGTCAGCAATTCCGCGATTCTCTCGGACAGACTACGACCGCTCAAACCGTAAAGGTGGCCCTGGTGAATCAGGTTTTCGTGGACCGTCAACCGACGATCGAGTGCCGGAGTCTGAAACGTTACACCGATCTGCTGTCGATACGCACCCGCCTGCCGTCGCAGATCGAAGCCAATCGCCGCCACCTGACCATCCTGAATCGGCAACAGCGTACTCAGTATGCTGAACAGCGTTGTCTTACCGCCGCCGTTCGGTCCGAGAAACCCGGTGATCGACCCGGCCTCGATCTGACAGCTCACGCGATCCAGCGCAGCCCGCTCGCCATAGTGATGGGAGAGGTCTTCAACAGTGATCGCTGGATTCGGAGCCATTATCAGGGCCGCCTGCGTCGAATCGAAATCAGATGACTGTCCGCAAAGTGAATGCAGCAAACATCGCCAGTCCGTACGAGCGATCTTCGTTCTTCGTCACGAAACTCACGGAGAGTGAGGCCGAAATCGGCTCCTGAAACTCATTGCGAGTTTCGCGACGACGCGCTGTCATCTCCGAAGACGACTCGTGCAGGCCTGCAGCTCCAGTCGCCGACGCGATCCTGACAGCCAAAGAGCCCGGCTTCGCTGAAAACCGGGCTCGATGATCAATCGCTGCAATGGCCACGACCGGCGGTCGTCAGTGAGCCGCCTCGGCCCCTCCACCACCACTGCCGATATCGCTGCCGTCGAATGCGTGCGCATTGATCGGATTCTGGGGAACATCGATGTCGTAGTAATGGACACCAACGTCCGGCAACAGAGCCAGCGGCAGACCGATTGCCAGAATCGTCGTCGGAGCCAGCAGAATGTACTTCCAGGCTCGCTCGAACTTCAGGTGCATAAAGTAGAGCATCACGCAGGTTGCCTTCATGACGGAAATAGCCAGAACGACGACGGCCAGTGCCAGCGCCGAAGGCAACGCATCCCGCATGATGTCCGCCACGCAGGACAGCAGCGTAAATCCAATCAGGAGAACGAAGATAAACCCGTAAGGTGGATGGTGATGGGTTTCGTGACTGTCAGTCATAACATCAGTCTCCCTGGCTTCCCGTCGGAAGCCGGACAGTAACTCTCGGTGCAAAGGGCTCAATCAGAACTGGACGATATAGATCAGCGGAAACAGGAAAATCCAGACCAGGTCCACGAAGTGCCAGTACAAACCGCTGTTCTCGACAAAGTCGACCCAGCGACCGTCCAGCCGGCTGCCCTGCAGCAGCACGATCGAGAACAGGATCATCCCGACGAGAACGTGGATCGCGTGGAAGCCCGTCATGATGAAGTAGCACGACGCGAACACGTTGCCGTAGACCATCGGGTGCGGATCATGTACGCCGCCAGAGAATCCAGCGACCGACTCAGTTCGGGCGGCGTCGAGTACAGTCTGAACCTTCTCCCCGTAATTATGATGCCCGGCTTCGCCATGCTCGCCTTCAACTGACTCAGCCGCATGCGCGTAGAGTTCGACTTCGCCCTTCCGCAGGCTGTCGCGATACGTGGTGACGGCAGTCGAGAACGTCTGAAAAGCTGCAAGATCGTCCGTGCGGGACTTCAGGGCGTCGAAGATCGACTGCATGGTTTCTTTCTGGCTGTCGTCACCCTCTGCCGCGATGGCTGCCGAGAATGAATCCAGATTACCGACCCAGCCTTCTCGCTGCTTGACGCTGACATCGTGGAGTGGAACGAGGTCGTTCAGAAAGCTTTCACGGGCGACAATCAACTCGTGTTCGAGCTTGCTGGCAGCCTGATCCTCACTTTCGGCGACATGCCCCGGCAGGATGTCATGATCGAACTTACCCCAATACTCGTAGCCCTTGATGCCGAGGAACACAACGGACAGTGCCAGTGTGCGTGCGAGGAACGTCCAGGCTTTGCGGTAATTGGATTCGGTCATTGCTTCGTGAGCGACGACGACGAAATAACTCGACAGAATCAGCACAAACGTGTTGAGGCCGCCTGCCCACAGCACGATGTGTGTATCCGCCGGGTCGCTGGGCCAGCCGGGCGAGCCCATCCGCAGCACCAGATAGCTGCCGATGAAGGCCGTGAAGAACATGATTTCCGTGCCCAGAAACAGCCACATGCAGAGCTTCGAGTTGGGGATTGCGAGCCCCATCTTCAGCGGCGGCGTGGCGTGGGCAGGAGCCGGGCGCGTTCTGCCAGCAGGTACTGGACGGCATGAGTGTGCCGCGACGGGTGGCGATTGCCGCGGTGGCGCACGGCACGCTGTTGCAAACGCTGGAACAGGCATTGGCGGCG
>WGMU01000052.1 GCA_016124895.1 bacterium | reverse complement strand
GTCCGGTTCCGCCGTGTGGAGCAGGCGACACATGGCAGGTTGAGTGCGTACCTGCCGGCTCTCCGGTGGTACCGGAACGCTTGCTGGCGGCCGGTTGATCAGGTCGGCGCGGACCGGCAGCGGCCACCGGGCTGGCGGTGTCTTGAAACAGCGGGCTCGGGATGTGTGTGCTGCTGCGAGGCACTGGTCTCACCTGCGGTAGTTCATCCGCTGTCGACGTAGTCGGTGGCATGCTCTCGAATACTGCCCGGACCACGAATGGAGGCTGCTGTTTGCACTCAGCCGCTTCGGTGGCCTGCGTTGTCCATCGGAGCACGTTGGACTGCGCTGGGGTGACATCCAGTGGAGCGAAAATCGGATGGTTGTGACGAGCCCGAAGACGGAGCATTACGCAGGCGGTGAAAGCCGTGTCGTGCCGCTTTTCCCGGAGCTGCGTCCACACTTGGAGGAAGCATTCGAGCGGGCGACGCCGGGGGCTGAATTCGTCCTCACGAAGTGCCGCGACATCGACAAGAATCTGCGGACGCATCTGCTGCGAATCATCCGCAAGGTCGGGCTGTCGCCGTGGCCGAAGCTGTTTCAGAATCTGCGGAGCACGCGCGAGACGGAACTGGCCGAAGACTTCCCGCTGCACGTCGTCTGCGCGTGGATCGGCAATTCTTAACCGGTGGCTGCGAAGCACTATCTCCAGGTGACCGGCGAGCATTTCGAGCGAGCGACGAAGGCAGCCGACGACGCGCTGCAGAATCCGGTGCAGCAGCCGCTCGAAACCCCAAGAAACGCGACGCAGTCAGTGAACACCGCGCAAAAAGAAACCCCCGGAATTGCCGGGGGTTGCGATACATCGCATGGCGATGCAGTGAGCAATAATGCCCCGTCTTGGACTCGAACCAAGAACCTACTGATTAAGAGTCAGTTGCTCTGCCAATTGAGCTAACGGGGCTGCGAACCGGGGCGGGATTATAGTGGCGGGGAAGTTGAATTCCAGCCACTGAAACGACGTCGCAGGCGTGCTTCAGAGATCGTCAGCGGTACGTCATGGTGCGATGGATTTCCGCCGGAAACGGTTCAGCCGCCGATCGAATACATGGGGCGGTCAGGCTGAATGAAGCTGGCGGTGTTGATCTCGTGGCCCTCGTTTTTCGCGGCTATCGAGTTGCGGATGGCAGCGATGATTTCGTCGTCTGTGGCGTTGCCGCGGAGCAGTGACTTGATATCCGTTTCTTCCATGCTGAAGAGGCAGTTGCGGAGCTTGCCGTCGGCCGTGATCCGGAAGCGGTTGCACTGGCTGCAGAAGGGCTGACTGACTGACGCGATCAGGCCGATCCGGCCGATGCCGTCAGCGAACTCAAAGTCCGTCGCTGGAGCATTGGGGTCGGCCTGGCCAATCGGGATAAGCGGAGCGATCTCGGATGACAACCGCTCGATGATCTCGTGACCGAAGAGAACCTTGTCGCGCTCCCAGGCGTTGTCGGCGTCCAGCGGCATGAACTCGATGAAGCGAATTTCGACGCCAGTGTCACGAGCGAAGTGACCGAACGGGACGATCTGGTCTTCGGTGAGATTGCGGATGGCGACGGCGTTGACTTTGACGGGATTGAAGCCGACCTGCTTTGCCGTATGGATACTCTCGACGACTTTTTCGTAGCCCTCGCGACGCGTGACTTCGCGGAACACAGCAGGATCAAGAGCGTCGAGGCTGATGTTGACTCGCCGCAGGCCGGCGTCAAACAAAGCCTGGGCCTGCTCGCCGAAGAGGATGCCGTTCGTCGTGAGGCCGATGTCCCGAATGCCGGAAATGCTGGAGAGCTTTTCGACAAGCTGAGGCAGATCACGACGCACCAGGGGTTCACCGCCGGTCAGCCGCAGTTTGTTGACTCCGAGCGGCACGACGATGCGGACGAAACGCTCAATCTCCTCAAACGTCAGCAGTTCCTGCCGGTCCATGAACTGCACATGGTCGGCGGGCATGCAGTAAAAGCAGCGGATGTTGCAGCGATCAGTCACGCTGATCCGCAGGTTGTTATGCACGCGGCCAAAGCTGTCGATCAGCCGTTCAGACATTGCTGGAACACCGAGGTCGGAATGCGGAAGCGGAAGCCGGAACGCTGGTATCTTATCGGGAAACGGGGTTCGTTTGCTGTGATTCGCCTGTGCCGGGATGAACCCATTCTGTCGTGCCGTCAGCCCAGTTTTCCTGCTTCCAGACAGGTACGACGACTTTAAGCCGATCAATCAGGTATTTTCCAGCCTCGAATGCGTCGGCTCGGTGAGGACAACTGACAGCGGCGGCGACACTGATTTCGCCGAGTTCGAGCCGGCCAAGCCGATGGACGATGCCGACGTTCGTTACCGGCCATTTCGACCGGACTTCGGCCTCAAGTTCTTCGAGTTTGGCCGTTGCCATTTCTGGAAACGCGTCGTAATCAAGCGCGACCGTCTGTCTTCCAGCGGTCATCTCGCGGACGGTGCCCAGAAAGAGAACGACTGCGCCGGCCGCGTTGGAGCGGACGGATTCGGTAAGTTGTCCGTAATCGATCGAGTCGTGGGTCAGCAGGATCATTATGGGTCGAAGTCGCGTTACTTGCGGTCAAGGAAAAGACCCGCCGAACAGATTGTTCGACGGGTCTGCATCGGTCCTTCCGAAGGCTTTGTAAGCGGGGGGCTTAAAAAGCCTTGGTAATGCCAGGAATGGCGATCGGGTAGACACCGTCGTCGTTCGGCAGAACTTTCGGAAACGCGTCCCAGGCAAACTTTTCGGGCATCAGGTCGATTTCGGAATTGAGAGCGTCTTCCCATGTGACGGGCTTGCCCGAGTAAACAGCCATTCGGCCCATGATGGCGGTCAGCGTACTTTTGGCGCCGTACTCGCCTTCGTTGTAGGGCTGGTTATTACGGATTGCCGCGAACAGATCGTCGTGCTCGGTCTGATACGGATCGTTCTTCTTACCTTCGTACCGCCACTTGTCGCTGCCGGCGGTGATTCTGGAGCCGCTGAGGTCGGCGTAGCCTTTCGAGCCATGCGCGTGTTCGGTCACGCTGTTCCAGCAGTTCGGGATATGGCGGCACTGGCTGAACATCTTCGTACCGTTGCCGTAAGTGTACTCGACGGCGAAGTGGTCGAAGATTTCACCGTACTTCTTGTCGGTACGCACCTGACGGCCACCCATTCCGTTGCATTCGGCGGGGAAGTCATCCATCAGCCAGTTGCAGACATCCAGGTTGTGGATGTGCTGCTCACAGATGTGATCGCCGCAAAGCCATGTGTAGTAGTACCAGTTCCGCATCTGGTACTCCATTTCACCTGAGCATTCTTCTCGCTTCTTGCGGGGATCCCAGACGCCGGCGCTGTTCCAGTAGCAGCGCATCGCGACAACATCGCCGATCGCACCGTTCTTGATTCTGTCGAGCGTTTCGATGTACGGATACTGGTGGTGCCGCTGCAGGCCGACGCCGACTTTCAGATTCTTGTCTTTTGCGGCTTTGACGGCCGCGAGCACTTTGCGAACGCCCGGTGCGTCGGTCGCGACGGGCTTTTCCATGAAGACGTTTTTGCCGGCAGCGACGGCCGCATCAAAGTGAATCGGACGGAAGCCGGGCGGGGTGGCGAGAATGACCAGATCGATATCGGCAGCGACCATCTGCTTGTAGGCGTCGAAGCCGACAAATTTCTGATCGACGGCAACTCGTTCTTTCGACCGGTCACCGAGGGCGCCTTTGATCCGGCCGAGGCTGCTTTCGAGCTGATCTTCGAAAGCGTCGGCCATCGCGACGAGTTTGACCGGTCCTTCTGTACTGAGTGCCTGCGTGGCAGCTCCGGTTCCACGGCCACCGCATCCGACGAGGCCGACTTTGATGGTTTCATCACTGGCGGCGTAAGCACGCGACGCGATACCGCTGAGAACGCTGGCTCCAACGGCTGCAGCCGTCGAATTTCGCAGGAAGTCACGGCGGGAATTCTGGTCGGACATGAGTTGTCTCCGTGTGGGTAACAGGTTCAGGTCAAAGGTCAGTCAACCGGGTGATGAATTGTCTGTCAGCGTGCCATTTCTGCAGGGAAGTTTCACAGAGTTATCCCGTTATCCTGCGCGGCCCTCTTTGGCGATTTCAGCTTCAGGTTCGAGCTTCAGCTTCACTCGCTCTTCAGCCGACGGCACTTTGAGTGAGCGCACGACGCGGAAACCAACATGCAAGGCGTCCGTGTGATACCAGATACTCTTGGGGATCTGCGGGTCCTGAATCTTCCAGTCTGCACTGGACGCAAAGCGTGCGGCACTGCGGAGGCCGTCAGGATCGTCGTCCCACGAACCGCCGCGCACAATTCGCGGGTACAGGCCAGTTGGAACGTGATAAGGCCAGAAGACCGGCTGCGGCTGTTTCGCCAGTTTGGCGTAAGCGTCTTTCGAGTAGCCGTCGAGCACCCATTCCGACACGTTGCCGTGCATGTCGTAGAGGCCCCAGGGATTCGGCTTCTTCTGGCCGACCTTGTGATACGCTTCGTCGCTGTTGTCGTAACACCAGCCGTATTCGCCGAGTTTGTCGGGATCGTTGCCGAATGAGTACGCGGTCGTTGTGCCGGCGCGGCAGGCGTATTCCCATTCGGCTTCGGTCGGCAGCCGGTAGTAATGCCCCGTTTTTTCTGACAGCCACCTGCAGTACATCTTGGCGGCGTGTTGTGTCATGCTGATCGCCGGGTAGTCGTCATGTCCCATGCCGAACGTCATGTCGGTATAGGGGGCTGTCGGGCGAGTCACCGGATCGGCATTCGCATCGAGTGGCGTCGCTTCGATGCCGAGCAGATTCCGACGCTGGATATCAAGGCGGTAGCTCCAGATGTCGTATTCCTGCCAGGTGACTTCGTGCTTTCCGATCCAGAACGGGTCGAGTTTGACGCGAACCTGCGGGCCTTCGTCGTCCTTGCGGTTTGCTTCAGTTGCCGGGCTCCCCATGACAAACTCGCCGCCGGGAATGGCGACCATGTCAAATGAGACATCCGTGCCGGAGATTTCCTGAGTGTATGATTTCATCTCGCCAGCAGACGGTTCAGCAGCCGGGGTGACGGATGCGGACAGTGGGATCAGCATTGTCACCACGAAAACCGTGATCGCTCGAAATGGAAACAGCGGTCGGAACATTGATGAGACTCCCGTCGCAGGGCAGGGGATTGAGGTGGGATTGGCATGAGCGAAACGACGCATTACGAATCTCTGGCCAGAATGGTTGACTGGTCTGGAGTCTGCAAACGCCTCCACAGGGGGCGAAGCCGCCTGACCGTGACGGCACTGGCCGGACTGTTGCTGGCCGGGTTGAGTTCGACGGCGTGGTCAGACTCGGCCACAACGCTGCAGCGATTCGATTTTCGCCGCATTGAAATGGGCGTCGAATTTCACATCCGAGTATACGGGTGCGATTCCGAGGCCGCAAACAAGGCCGTCGCTGCCGCTTTTGACCGCGTGCGAGAGCTGAATTCAGTTATGTCCGACTACGATGCCGCGAGTGAAATCCGGCGGCTTTGTGATGCGGGCTCTACCGCACAGCCCGTTGTTGTCAGTCCCGACCTGTTTCGCGTTCTGCAGCAGAGCGTGTCACTTTCGCAAGACACAGGTGGAGCATTTGATGTCACTGTCGGTCCGTTGACGAAACTCTGGCGGCGAGCCAGACGGCGAGGCGAAATGCCTCCAGTCGATCTTCTGGCGGAAGCTCGAAGCCGGGTCGGCAGTGAGGCGATTGTGCTCGACTCCTGTCGGCATTCGGTTCGGTTATCGAAGTCAGGAATGCGGATTGACCTCGGAGGCATCGCGAAGGGATATGCCGCCGATCAGGCTCTGGATGTGCTTAAAGATCGGGGTTTTCCCCGAGCAATGGTCGACGCGAGCGGCGATATCGTGCTCGGAGATCCCCCCCCAAATGCACCGGGCTGGCGCATCGTGATTGCGCAGCTTGCTGCGAAAACTGAGACCGGATCAGCGGCGATCGAGACGTCGGGATCCGGGGGGACCTCTGAGCCGAATCGCACTGTAGCCTCGAACCGGGCTGAGGTGCCGACGGCTGCAAAGCCTGGGGATGAATTCGAAGCTGGTGCCCGGACCGTCGTGCTTCTTGCGAATCAGGCGATTGCGACGTCCGGGAGTACGGTTCAGTTTGTCGAGATCGACGGACGGTCGTATTCACACATCGTCGATCCGCGAACCGGCCTGGGACTGGAATCTCACAGTATGGTGACTGTGATCGCGCCAACCGGGATGCAAGCCGACAGCCTGGCATCAGCGGTCAGCGTTCTCGGGCAGGATGCGGGCGTCAGATTTATCGAACAGAGCCGGCCGGAATCCGTGCAGACACGAGTTCAGACACTGACGGCAGAAGGGCGGGTTCAGCGCCGCGACTCAAGTGGCTTTCGCAGCTTTTTGATCGAAGACCGCTGACCAGCGAGGACAGCCCATTGCTGCATTCAGAAACTCATTGCGCAATAAAAGACCCACTGGCATCTGCCAGTGGGTCTTTTCAGTTGTCAACGAGGACAAATGGCCAAAAACGGCCATCCGTTCTAGCGGGGAGCCGCTGGCCGGCTGGCGACCGTTTCCGAGTCTTCAGGTCGGTCCGAACATAGCTCTTCGCGAACAATGTTCATGTCTCGTGGGGCATCAATCCCCAGTCGGACAGTGTTTGGGCCGATCCGGACGATGGTGATTGCAACTTTGTCGCCAATCAGAATACGTTCGCCTGGCTTCCTTGACAGTACCAGCATTTTTACGCCTCCTAGTGGAGTCCACCTCTGCTTCCATGCTCTTTCTGAGTCACGCCGTCACTGTGACGAGACACCCCCTTGTCCAATCCTACTGACCTTCGTCCGGCACCACCCAGAACGGAGATCTGCTGACACGAGGCGCGCCGTCAGTTCGAGCAAACTGCGTGCGAGAATAGCAGGCCCGCCCAGAATGTCCATTCAATTCTGCATGTTCTGGCAAAATCCTGAAGTGGTGCCCTTGACAGTGCGAATCCGGCAACCTGTTGAATTGATGCGGGTTACGGTGGCCAGACTGAGTTCGCATTGGTCATCGATACGAATCGCTCCCGCCTGGTTTCTCGGAACAGTAAAGTCGAGAGTCGATCCCCTCGGCCGTTGGCTTGCTGAATCCCTCGGGAACGGCGACGCGGTGTCTGGTATCGCTGGCAGGAATCGGTAACGCTGGCCGCTGCCGTGTCTGGATTGACGGACAGGTCGCTTGTCAGGGCAGGCGTCGTCGGTTTGTATGGTGGTCAGTCTGGTTGCTTGAGTTTCCGAGGCGGGTTTTAAGATGAAGTTTCTTGAAGGTCATACAGTCGGAATTGATCTGGGCACGTCGTACTCGGCGATCGCTCACCTCGACGAACACGGGACGCCAGTCATTCTTGAAAACGCGAACGGCAGTCCGATCACACCGTCAATCGTTGTCCTCGGTGATGAGGGACGCGTCATCGTCGGTCCGACTCCTGAAATGATGGCCAGCGAGGAAGCCGACCGCGTCGTGGTCGGCATCAAACGCGATGTCGGTAACACCGCCTACGAACGTTATCACGAGGGGCGACGGCTCACGCCAGAACTGATTTCGTCGATGATTCTGATGAAGCTGCGAAAGGATGCTGAGAAGTATCTGCAGCCGATCACGAACGCTGTCATCACGGTGCCCTACTATTTCAATGAGCCGAAGCGGCAGGCAACGCGTCATGCGGGTCGAATCGCCGGGTTGAACGTCATCGACATTATCAACGAGCCGACGGCCGCGACGCTTGCCTATGCCTGGCAGAAAGGCGAACTCGGCAACCCCGACCTGCCGAACAAGGCAAAAACGATTCTTGTTTACGACCTCGGTGGCGGCACATTCGATGTTACCGTTGTCCGCTACACGCCGACCGAATTCACAGTGCTCGGCACAGACGGAGACACGATGCTCGGCGGGCTCGACTGGTCGCAGCGTGTCGCTGAATGGCTCGCTGCAGAATTCGAGTCGCAGTTCGGGCTCAATCCAATGTCGGAGCCGATGGCCGCCAAGTCGCTCCAGATCGAAGCTGAAGCGGCGAAACGCGAAGTCAGTCTCTTTGGCCAGTCGTCCATTGAATTTGAGTTTTGTGGCCAGAAGATGGTCAGGGAACTGAAACGCAGCAAGTTCGAGGAACTGACACTCGACCTGCTGCAGCGAACCCGAGACACAACGGAATTTGTACTTGAACAGGCGGGTGTCGACCGAAAGCAACTCGACGAGGTGCTGCTGATTGGAGGCTCGACATCGATGCCGGCCGTCGCCGAGATGCTGAAAACGCTGACCGGCCGCGAACCATCGCGGGAACTCAACCCGCAGACTGCGGTGGCTCAGGGAGCGGCAATTCATGCGGCGATTCTGCAGGCTCAATATGCTGAAGGACGAGGCCGCGCAGCCGAGTCACTCATTCGGAGGTTGCGCTCAGTGACGACGAAAGACGTGAATTCTCACTCGCTGGGCGTTGAAGTTTCGGACCCGAAGAATCCCGCGAAGAAGCGGAATCACATCATGATTCCCCGAAATACGCTGCTGCCGACATCGACGCGACGGAGATTTCAGACGACCACAAACAACCCGCGATCGATTCATGTGAGACTGCTCGAAGGTGAAGCCTCTGACGTCTCCAGTTGCACCTTCGTTGGCGACTTCCGGCTGATCGGGCTGCCTCCGGACCTGCCGAAAGGCTCACCTGTCGAAATCGTGTACGGGTACGACGATCTCGGGCACATTCATGTGACATTGAAAGAGCTGACGGGCAACCGTGCCGCGCACGTTGACATTGCGTGGAGTCATGGCCTTGATGATCAGGCGATCGATGCTTTGAGTAAGCTGGCGGCGGTATACAAGGTCGAGTAATTCGGTCGAGTAATTCGCTCTGCTGACCGGCGGACAATCTGTATTTGAGGATCGCGGGTTACTGCCCATAGAGAGGACGCAAACGTGCCGAAGGCCAATCTGCTCGTCATTCGCGGCGTCGAACAGGGCAAGCGATTTGAACTCGACGGCAGCGAAGTCAGCGTCGGTCGCGGAGTGCGGAATCAGATTCGCGTGCTCGATACCGAAATCTCGCGACAGCACGCAGTTCTCAGTTACTCGGACGGAGCGTTCGTGCTGACTGATCGGAACAGTTCGAACGGGACATTTCTCAATGGCCTCTCGATCGCGTCGCACCGGTTGACAACCGGCGATCAGATTCAGATTGGGCGAACGACTCTGCTGTTTACCGAGGAGTCCGAACCGAAGCCGATTTCGGTCGACATCGTGCCATCTCATCACGATCAGGATGCCTCGCAGATTGTCGGGAAAGTCGGGCATGACGAAGGCCGCCGCCTGCTCGAACGCTCGGCGCGCGAGCCCTCCGATGCGTCGCGCGCGAACCGTTCAATCGCCAGTCTGCGGCTGCTGTATCGAATTTCGGAAGAGGTCGTCAGTTCGTCACTGTCGATCGAGCAGCTTCTGCAGCGGATTCTTGATACGACACTCGAAGCCGTTGGAGCGGACCGCGGCTGCGTGCTCGTGACCGATCCACAAACCGGTGAACTCGAACCGAAGGCGGTCGCGTACAGGCACTCGGGGCAACGGCTTGATCGCATGCCCGTGTCGAGCAGCATTGTCGATTACGTGCTGAAGAAAGGGCAGGGTGTGCGCACCTCCGATGCGCGAGCGGACAGTCGTTTCGCCAGCGGGATCAGTATTGTGCGCGAGGGCATCCGTGAGGCAATGTGTGTTCCGATGCCGGGGCGTTACGAACTGATGGGCGTTCTGTATGTCGACACGACGACGCCTCCGGATCTGCTCGCTGAACCAAACAGCGTTGCGACCAAGCTGACCGATGACGAACTCAGTCTGCTGGCGGCGATTGGCCGACAGGCGGCACTCGCGGTCGAAGATCACCGTTATCAGGCGGCGTTTGTCAAAGCGGAACGACTGGCAGCCGTCGGGCAGACGATTGCGATCCTCAGCCACCATATCAAAAACATTCTGCAGGGCGTTCGCGGCGGCAGCTACCTGATCGACAACGGGTTGCGTGACGATGACATCGAGATGATCGAACAGGGCTGGTCTGTCGTCGATCGTAACCAGAACCGGATTTTCGATCTCGTTAACGACCTGCTGACGCTGAGCAAAGAACGGCAGCCGAAACTGGAGCCCGGCAGCGTTAATGAACTTGTCCGCGAAGTCTTCGATCTGATGCGTGGTCGATCCGAGGAACTGCAGATCGAACTGCGTCTTGCCCTGGTCGATGATCTGCCGACCGCCATGTTCGATCAGGAAGGCATTCACCGCGCGCTGCTCAACGTTGTCGTCAACGCCCTCGACGCGCTGAACGGGCAGGAAAAAGGCATCGTTGAACTGCGGACCGGCCAGTCAGCCGATGGTGTCGAAGTCTGGATCGAAGTCGCCGACAACGGACCCGGCATCCCCGAAGACCAACTCGATGCGATGTTCAATTTCTTTGAATCGACGAAGGGCTCCGCCGGAACGGGCATCGGCCTCGCGGTCAGCCAGAAGATTCTCCGCGAACATGGCGGCGAGATCGACGTCGAAAGCCAGCCAAACCGAGGCTCCCGCTTTCGCCTGATCTGGCCGGCGAATGAAGACGGAGCACGGCGCTCGCTGCCGATGTCGGGCTAAACCCAGACAATCATTCGCTGGCGGAGTTCTTCCGGGACGCGTCTGGCGATGGCCTGTTCGAGCTGCGCTTCGTGGTAGCGCGTGCTGAAGTGGCCGACGATGATCGTTTCGTTTTTGAAGCGGTCGGCGCGTTCGACGAAATCGTCGAGGTGCATGTGCCCGAATTTGTGGATCTTCTCGCGTCGATGCTGCTTGCGATAAAAGGTCAGCTCGGTAATCAGAATGCGGGCTTCGTACGCCGGTTCGTATTCGTCGAGACCTCTCGGCGAGGTATCGCCAGTGTAGCAGACGAGCGGGAAGCGGACTTCGTTGGTGACAGTCTGGCCGGCCAGACGCAGGTCACGGATCTCATCCTGCGGCCGACCGACGAGTTCCGGCTTCAGTTTGTGGCGGCGGTCCCAGATGACGTAGCCAACGGATGGAACGGTGTGGGTTGTCCGGAAGACCGTGACGACGTGCTCGCGCGACAGTTCGAATTCGTCGCCGGGTTTGACGCCGACCAGCGAGCAGTTCATGCGTCCGCGATCGAGTCGCTGCCAGACACGCAGTAACCGCTCGGCACTCTCGACGATTTCTTCCGGCATATAGATCGTCGGCGGATCCATCTTCATCATCCGCCGCCGGGCGACGATCGTCGGCAGGCAGAGCAGATGGTCCAGGTGCCCATGCGAAACGCAGAATGTCGGCGTCCCGGTAAAGGACCACGGGCTGCCGCCAAGGTCGAAGCCGACTTTCAGTTCGGGAATCCGCCAGTAACTCTGCACCGCCGCGCGAGAGTATCCCTCGACGGTAAGCCCGTGAAACTGTTCCGTGCGGAGTGGCAGGTTTTCAACCATGACAATCGTGATGCAAGGCCGGCAGTTGACGGGCAGCAGACCTCGCTGACGCGTCGGCTTGATAGAAACTCGAAAACAGTTCGGCGATTCCGGGACTTGACGATTCGGCGATCAGCTCACCTTGACGGCGCGGCCGGTCGAAATGCTTTTCGCTTCGGCATAGCAGACTTTCAGCGCATCGCGGGCGAGCGCTCCAGAAAGCATTTCGGGCGTCGTTCCGGACTGGACGCCATCAACCGCCGCCTGCAGTTCGGCAGTGAACGCGCTGCACCATTCCGTGCCGCCTTTGAGTTTCGGCTCTTTGACCTTCTTTCCCTTGTTCGTGATCAAGGTCAGCGGACGGTCAACAACCCATTGACCGGCGTAGGTCCCTGCGGAAAAGGCGATCGTCGCGTCTTCGAGGAACAATTCGTACCCGTGAGCGAACTCAAGCCCTCTGGCTGCGATGCCTCCACTGACAGCAGTGATCGCGAGATCCGGGTCGTCGTAGACGTACGACGTGTGAACGTGGTTGACAAAACCGTCGACCAGCGTGCCTCGTGAGAAGACCTGCTTCGGCACGCCGCAGATCGAGCTGATGAAATGATTGTCGTGAATGTGCAGATCGATTCCCCAGCCTCCGACCTTACGGAAATCGCCCATGCCGGTTGACCAGTCCGGTGTCGCAATCACGCGGCGGAAGTGCCCGGCGAGCAGCTTGCCGTACTGGTCGCCTTTGACGGCTTCAGCGGCAAACGCGAATTCGGGGAAGAACGGCAGCACATGCGCGACCATGATCTGCACGCCGGCTTTCTCTGCCTCGCTGACCATGCGGACGGCGGACTTCAGCTCGATCGAAATCGGCTTCTCAACGAGAACGTGCTTACCGGCCCGGATCGCTTCGACAGCCACCTGTTCGTGCATGTCTGGCGGCAGGCAGATATCAACGAGATCAATCTCCGGGTCAGCGAGCAGCTCGCGGTAGTCGGTGTACTGTTTGAGCGGCGAGAGATCGTTCAAGCCGCCCGGAGGCCCGAAGTTGCCCTGAATCGAACGCCAGTCGCCGTCGAGCTTCTTCGCATCGCGTGTCGCGATGGCAGTGACTTTGCCGTTTTTCAGTTTCGAGCCCGTAATGCGGCGTCGGCCGGATTTTGCATCGTCTTTCAGATGTGTCGCTCCTTCGAAGTGGGTCATCCCCATGAATCCGATGCCGACAATTCCAATGCGCACCATGACTGAGTTTTCCTGGGAAGGATGAAACGGAGGCCGCGGGTGTTGAGAACGGACGCTGCTGCGACGCAGACAGTCCAACTCAGCGGAGTTCAGCAGAAGCCGCCGCAACGTTCAACCTGGCGGGAGCAGCAGGACGCACTTTGCCGACAGAAACTGCGTTAAGCAGCCCGGACTGGTTGTTGTTCAGACGGCGGTTCGTATCCGGGGCGGAATTCGCGGTAGGGCTTTCTGAGCAGTTTTTTGATCAGGATGACCTCGCCAGCGTCATTGCCCTCAATGGCGTGCCCGATGAACTGCAGGACGTAGCCGCCGACAAATGCTCCGGCCGCCCAGCCTGGTTCGTCCTTCGTCAGCAGGACGATCGATACGACAAACGTCAGCGGTACGCCGAGCAGATGCAGAAGCTGGTTCGAGAGAACCTGATGACGCTCGATGTAGTTTTTGACGAAACGCGAAAGCATGGATGGCTCCGGCAGGTGGGTAGGCTCGCGGAGTTTGTAAGGCGTCGACGTGCGTGCCGACGAGGCCGGCGCCCGTGTTCAGTTTTCGGTACTCAGTTTTGAGTGACGGTACAGAGCGGCGGCGTTTTGTCGCCACAGAGACTTTTCAGATCAGTTGAGGCTGCGGGATCGTTACGGTTTATCGTGCTTACCGATTCGGATTCCGCGATGCACGGAGGGCTCAACGGTGCGTGGACTGTCTGGCTTCTCAGAATTCGGTCTCGTATACTCCCCGCCCTTTGAATTTCCGCGAAATGCCGCGTTTTTATCGTCAGGGGTGGGATGCAATGCACCAGAGTTCGCCGTTCGTGGAGCAGCGTGCTTCCGGCAATCCGGATGATCGCCGTGGCGTGCCAGCAGCGGCGCCGTCAGGCAAATCCGGCAGTGCGAACGCGGGCTCAAACGGCAGTGCAGAGACCGGCAGCATTTCGAGCACCGGCGCCAATGGGCCGATGGAGCACCCGTCAGAACGCACCCTGGTCTCTGACCGAACGCGATCACTGATGGGGATTCAGATCGTCGGTTGTGGATCGTTTGTGCCCGACAGTGTGGTGACGAATCAGTGGCTGCAGACGGAACGTGGCTTCGACCCGGACTGGATTCAGCAGCGCACGGGGATTCTCGAACGGCGGCACGCTCCGTCGGAGATCGGGACCTCGGACATGGCGCTCGCTGCAGCCGAACGGGCGATTGCTGACGCGGGTGTCGAGGCGTCTGACATCGACCTGCTGATTGTCGGGACGTTTACCGGAGACTACCTCTGCCCGTCGACCGCCTGTCTTGTGCAGACACGGCTGGGGCTCGATTGCCCGGCGTTTGATGTTCAGGCAGCGTGCTCCGGTTTCGTCTACGCACTCGCGACCGGCGCTCAGTTCGTTGCGACGGGTAACAGTGGTCTGGCCCTGATCATCGGCGCGGATACGAACAGCCGGGTGGTTAATCAGCAGGACCGAACGATCGCTCCGCTGTTTGGTGACGGAGCTGGAGCCGTCCTGCTGCGGCAGGGAGCGGCAGATCAGGGATTGATCGCGTATCAGCTTGGATCGGATGGCAGCGGCGGCCCGTTGCTCGAATGCACGGCAGGCGGGACGAGAATTCCCAATACCGCCGAAGATATCACCGAGGGACGCCATTTCCTGAAGATGGACGGTCGCAGCGTTTTCAAGTGGGCCGTGCGTGTCGTGCAGGAGTCGATCGAACTGGTGCTTGAAAAGGCCGGACTGACTGCGGCCGACGTCAGCCTGTTCGTGCTGCATCAGGCGAATATCCGCATCGTCGATGCCGCGATGGAGAAGCTCGGAATTCCCGCCGCCAAGGTTGCCGTCAATCTCGACCGCTACGGCAACACGTCTGCCGGGTCCATTCCTCTCTGCCTCGACGAAGCCCGACGTTCCGGCCAGATCAATCACGGTGACGTGATTCTGATGTGCGGCTTCGGCGCCGGCCTGACCTGGGGCACGGCTCTGTACCGCTGGTAAGCTGTCGTCAGGTCGCGAAACTCACGCCGAGTTTCGACAGGACAGACTGCCTCTCGTCACACTCGCGGACTCGTTCTGAATTCGGTCGACGCACTGCGCGGCTTCCGCTACGACCGGCATGACCTGAGCGTCTGCTCGCCATGCACGCAGACAAGCGGTTGAAGGGGCTCATCTCACTCGGCAGAATGGCCGATCCCGCCGGTTGGCACGAAACGCCCATGCCCGCCTGCTGTATCCCTGCCGCCGTCGAACGCCTCATCCCGCCCGGAGTTGCGCCTGATGCCCCACTCTGCTGACGATCGCCGTCTCGATGTCGAATTCGCTGTGCCCTTCGTGCATCGACTGCGATTTACTGACGATGTCCTGAGCGTTGATCAGGATGTCCTGCTCGACGTGATCGAAGCGTCGGGCGATCGGATTCCCCGCGTCCAGTTCTGGCTGGACGAATGCGTTGTCGAAGCTGTGCCCGGACTGCTCGACCGCGTCGAGCACTTCCGCGAGGCGAACGCCGACCGGTTTCTCTCGCCCGGTAACGTTCAGACAGTGCCCGGCGGAGAAGCCGTCAAAAACGACATCCATATCATCGAGCGGATGCTCAAGTGCATGAACTTCGCCGATCTCGACCGCCGTAGCTACGTCGTGGTGATTGGCGGCGGAGCGGTGCTTGACGCCGTCGGATTCGCTGCGGCGATCGCTCATCGCGGCATCCGCCTGATCCGCATCCCGACGACAACGCTGGCCCAGGCGGATTCGGGCATCGGCGTCAAGAATGCCGTCAACCTGTTTCACAAGAAGAACTGGGTCGGCTCGTTTGCCGTGCCGTGGGCAGTCATCAACGATGCGGCGCTGCTCGAAACACTTCCCGATCGCGATTTCGTCGGCGGGTTCTCGGAAGCCGTCAAAGTCTCCCTGCTGAAAGAACGCGAGCTGTTTGACGACCTGTGCAATCACGCTGAGCAGATTGCTCAGAGAGACTGGCCGACCTGTGCGCCGCTGATTCGACGCTCGGCCGTGCATCACCTGAACCATATCACGCGCGGCGGCGACCCGTTCGAGGCTCTGGAAGCCCGGCCGCTCGATTATGGTCACTGGTCGGCCCACAAGCTCGAAGTGATGACCGACTTCGAGCTGCGTCACGGTGAGGCGGTCGGCATCGGAGTCGCGGTTGATACGGTCTACTCGTCGCTGGCGCATGGCCTTTCACCAGACGACGCAGACCGAGTGCTGCATTGCCTCGCGAATCTGGGCCTGCCGCTCGACCACGCGGCTCTGCACCGGACAGACGAACTGTTCGACGGCCTCGAAGAATTCCGCCAGCACCTCGGCGGTCGACTCACGGTCACGATGCTCGAAGGCGTCGGCCAGCCGATCGACGTGCATGAGATTGACGAGGTCAAGATGCGACGTGCCATCGAATCCGTCGCCGAATTCGCCGCCGAGCACTGTTCGACACGACCGGAATGCCCGACTGTCTGCGGCGAATGAAGCTGAGCCCCGTCGAGTTGTCCTCGACGGTCGCGACCGAATCCGAGAACGGAGTCCGCAGGATGACCACGCAAAGGATGCTCAGGCAGAGGCTGGAAGATCTTCGGCGGGCCGGCGTCACGCACGTTCCGGCTGGCGTCTCTGAACTCGTCGCCGCGATCGCTTTGCCTGCTGAAAGCCATCGCCCCGCGAAACCCGCCACGGCGACTCGAGCGCAGGTCGCGTCAATGCTGCAACACCCGGCTTCTTCGTCACGCCCTCAGCCTGCTGCGGTCGGCTCAGCGGACTCACCGCCAGTCCGACGTTCGACGATCGAGGCAACGCCCGTCGCCCGGACGCCGGCGGCTCACGCACCAGTCCGTCAGTTTGCTCAACCGTCCGCCGCCCTTCCGAAGAAATACTCCGCCGATATGTCCGACCCCCAGCGACCGTGTTCCACGCTGTCCCGTTCAGAGCGGGAGACTCAACTGACCAGTCTCGCGGATCGCGTCGCCGCCTGCATTCGCTGTCAGGAGCTGGCGGAAACGCGAACTCAAACGGTGTTCGGTGTCGGCAATCCGGAAGCCGACATCATGTTTCTTGGCGAGGCTCCCGGAGCGGACGAGGATCGGCAGGGAGAACCATTCGTCGGCCGTGCCGGAAAGCTGCTCAATGACATCATCACGGCCTGCAGGCTGACGCGCGAGGAGGTCTACATCTGCAACATCCTCCGCTGCCGGCCTCCAGGTAACCGCACGCCGAATCCCCAGGAAGCCGCCAACTGCCGCGAGTTCCTCGACGGGCAGATCGAGATCGTCAACCCGAAATACATCATCTGCTGGGGCTCGTGCGCCGCTCAAAACCTGCTCGACACGAAAGCCGCGATCGGCAAGCTCCGGGGTGAGTTCTTCGACTACAAGGGCATCAAGGTCCTCTGCACCTATCACCCGTCGTATCTGCTGAGACAGCCGGCAGCGAAGAAGGACGTGTGGGAGGACATGAAGTTCTTTCGGGCAGATATGGGCGTGAAGCTCTGACACCGTGCGCGGTACGGTGCTGCCCAGCCAGTGGTTCGTCCAGCCCTGCTCCACAGCGGTCCCGCACACCGTCACCTCAACTACAGGTGCGGATCCCTGAGTGCCGCTTGTCCCATTGGTTCAGCGATCGGCACAGATAGCGACTGCTGTTGACGGCACGAGCTGACGAAGCAGCGGCGCCGTCATGATCGTCGTTACGATCGCCATCAGGAGCATCATGGAGAAGACGGCGTCCGGAACCACGCCCAGGTCGCGACCGATGTTAATGGCAATCAGCCCCATCAGCGCGCGGGTATTCATCATCACGGCCACACTCGCACTGTCACGCCAGCTCATTCCACACAGTCGAGCGGCCAGGCCACAGCCCAGAGTCTTGCCTGCGACGGCGGCAAAAACCACCAGGCCGCAGATCAGCCACAGGTCTGTGGAGTCCAGCAGCCCGATGTCAGTTCTCAGACCGGTATATGTAAAGAAGACCGGCAGAAAAAACGCAGTGACAAACTCTTCCAGGCGGCTGCGAATTGCCTGCTGAATGACGCGCTGATCGGACAGTGCGGCTCCCAGCACGAACGGACCGAAGATTGAAAACACACCAATCAGATTCGTTGCTGCAGCGGACGCGAGCACCAGCACAATGACGACAGAAAACGGGCCGAGCGGCAATGCTCCTTCGTGGCGAGTCATCACCCGGTCCGCCCAGTACCGGAACAGCGGTCGGATCACCAGAAACACAACGGCCACAAATGCAAGGGTCAGGCCCAGCATCCGCAGCACGGGCAGCAGTTCAAAGTCGCCTCGAACCGCAGCACTCACTGCCGCCAGCAGGATCCAGCCCAGCGCATCATCAACAGCGGCCGCTGATATTGTCAGCACTCCAAGCGGCGTGCGCGTCAGGCCGAATTCCATCATGATCCGACCCAGAATAGGAATGGCCGTGATCGACAGAGCTGTCGCCACAAACAGAACGAATCCCGGCCGACTGACTTCCATTGCGATCGAACCGTGAACTGCTGAGGCAAGCAGCGCACCGAGACCAAACGGCAGCACCATCCCTGCTGTTGCGACGGTCGCTGCCGTCCGCCCGAGGCACTTCAAGTGCGTAAAGTCGAATTCCAGTCCCACGATAAACATCAGGAACACGAGGCCCAGATTGCCAAGTACCTGGAGGACCGGCCCCGTCTGTTCAGCCAGAAAGAACTGCTGCAACAGTTCCGGGGCCAGGCGTCCCAGGCACGACGGTCCCAGCAGAAGACCGGTGATAATCTCACCAACGACCTGGGGCTGACCACATCTGGCGAAAATCCAGCCACCGACTCGCGCCAGGGAAATGATCACGATCAACTGCGCAATCACCAGAAGCAGCAGCGATTCGCCGCCACCAGCCAACGCAGGAATGCTCATGACCGGCTCCTGCTCCTGCTGGCCGGCTGACTCTGGCGAACAAACTGGTCTCGGACTCGCTGGTAGCGTGAGTTCAGAAACAGCACGAGTCCCAGCATGAGAACAAACCCTCCATATTTCACAGCGGGATGATCCTT
>WGMU01000173.1 GCA_016124895.1 bacterium | reverse complement strand
TCTTGCGGTGAGAGCGGCGGGCCTGCTTGTTCCGGGTGCGGTGGTATGCTGTTGCTTGAAAATGGCCATGCTGAATTCCGTGCGGAGCGGCGGGCCTGATTGTTTCGCATCTGGTGGTAAGCCTGCTGGTCGACTTCCTCCTCGAAGCGCTAGCGGCGGCAGTTCGGGCACAGGTCGGTTGTGTCCAGCTAGACGTTCATCGCGCTGCGCACGCCTTCCAGAGTCACTCGCACGGATGTGTCCGGGGACGCATTGAACTCCGCCCGTATCCGTGCGCAGAACAGGTGGCTCAGTGCCGTCACGCAGAAGTGGCGATGCACGCAGCGCCAGCCGCGGACTTCCCAGTGGTCCAGGCCCTGCTGTTCAACGTTGGCCTTGAAGCAGACATCACCCGAATTGCTGCCGCGCGCCTGATGCTTGAGATCGATACCGACAGATTCGACCAGTCGCCCTTCACTGCCGACCTGATTCTGTGGCCTCACCCTCAAATCTTTCTCCGGTCCGGTGTGTTCGTAACGCTCTCGGGAGACGAAGTCGGAGGTCAGTTCGGCGGCGGTGTCGTCTTTTGAGCCGCTCAGCGGTATCGTCGCGCCTCGTTTCACCGATTGCTCATTGGACGAGGCTTCCATGACGGGACTGAATTCAAAGCGCTGGCAGGCCGCCTGTGACCTGCTGAAACGATTCGTTGACGACGGCACACTGCCGGCTGCCGGAATGATTGCCGGCTGTGGAGAGGAACTGACCGAGCCGCAACTCTTCGGCCGGCAGACCGAGGCCGGCTCACCGATCCGCGACGACGCGGTCTTTCTGGTGGCCTCAATCACGAAGCCGATTGTCGCCAGTGCTGCACTGCTGCTTGTCGAGCGAGGACTGCTGACGCTCTCCGACAAAGTCATCGACTACGTGCCCGAGTTCGGTCATAAAGGCAAGAACGGCGTCCGCATCCGGCATCTGCTGACGCATTCGTCCGGACTGCCTGACATGCTGCCTGACAATGTCGACCTGCGACGTCAGCACGCTCCGCTGTCGGCCTTTGTCGACGGCACGTGTGGCATCGAACTCGACTTTGGTCCCGGCCGCGACGTCCGCTATCAGAGCATGGGCTTTGCGATGCTTGGCGAAATCATCGCCCGCGTTTCCGGAATGACCTGCGCTGAGTTCGTTCGAAGGGAACTGTTCGAGCCGCTGGGCATGACGGATTCCTGGCTCGGCCTGCCGGATCACTGCTTTACTGCCGCGGGGTCGGACGAGGTCTTCGTCGATCGGGTTGTCGAAATCCAGGTTCCTGACGAGCAAACTGGTCAGGACTGGAACTGGAACAGCCACTACTGGCGAATGCTCGGCGCGCCGTGGGGTGGCCTGCTGACGACACTGGCGGATCTCAGTCGCTTCTGTCAGATGATGCTCGGACAGCCGGAAGGTGATGCGACGGTGCTCGCGCCCGCAAGCATTGCGGCCGCGACGAAAAATCAGCTCGCTGAAATGCCGGACATCCCGGACGTTGACCGACGCACCAGACCGTGGGGTCTCGGCTGGCGGCTCAACTGGCCGGCGCACAGCGCCAACTTCGGCGATTTGCTAAGCAGCCGGACTTACGGTCATTGGGGAGCGACTGGTACAGTCCTCTGGATTGATCCGGATCGAAACGCTTTCTTCGTGCTGCTGACGACCCGGCCACAGGAACCGCACGGGACCTGGCTTGCCCGCGTCTCCAACGCAGTTGCAGCGGCGCTTCCGTAACGGATCGAACAGGGACCGCTTTAAGAACCTCAACCGGGACGAGGTTGCCGCATGTCGATGGATTTTGAAAACGCTGACTTCACAGACGCCGCAACGATGCGCGGCCGGGACTGGCCGTCGCTGCGTCAGTTCTGCGTGATTCTGGAAAACCGCGTCGGGGCGTTAAACGAGCTGATGCGGCATCTGGAACGACACGATCTGCGAGTCATCGCGCTGAGCATTGTCGACACAATCGACGTCGCGATCGCCCGCGTTATGCTCGATCAGGTCGAACGAGCCCGCGAGCTGTTCGAGTTCTCCGGGTTTACGTTTTTCGAGAACGACGTGCTCGGAGTTCAGTTGCCCGAAGACTCGAAACCGTTCGTCGCGGTGTTCTCGGCTCTGCTGCAGGCCGAAATCAATGTGAATTATATGTATCCGCTGCTGTACCGCCGCGGTGGCCACAGCGCGATTGCCATTCACGTTGACGACTTCGACGCCGCAGCCACGGTTCTCCGCTCGAAAGGATTTACACTGATCAACGAAAACGACCTGTCCAACGACGACGAGTTCTTTGGCTGAGGTGAAGCCGATTGCTGGGTCGACGCCCCGAGACGTCCATCATTCAGACACTGGAGTTCGCGCGCATCTGAAACTGGCAACCACATGCGTAAATGCCATCGACGACTTCCTTGCAGTGCTTAACGGATGCGTGCATCCAGATTCGGCTTTCACCGTCAAGATCAAGGCACACCAGGATGTTTGCCAGAGGAAGTGGCATTTCGCAGATAAAGCTCAGTCCGCTCCGCGAGACGTCGCAGGTCCAGGCTTCGATTGGTGTGCGGTCCTGCTGGCCACCCGGAATCACGAGTATGGGTTTGTTGACTGGAGATCGACGATGTTCCCGCCTTCGATCGTAAAGTTGCTCTGTGCGTCGTCCATGATCATCAAGGATATCTAACGCTCGCTGAATTTCCCGCCGTACTGGTAGCTGAGCAGCCATAGCTCGCCTCCCCCGACTCGTAGGTTCAAGGCCTGTTCTGGACCGCTTTCGTGACGCACGATTCACCGCAGACTTTCTGAGGTGTTCTGCAATTTGTGCTGCAACAATTAGCTATGGCCTAAACAACTGGACGAAGTATCTTTTCTCACCGGGATGCTGAATGCGGGATCAAACTGTGGCAGTTTGGCGTTTGTAGCGACTGGCGCGGGAATACCGCGCAGGAGCCCACACATATAAAACTGCCGTCAACAACACGTCACAAAAACGCAGACAGGGTGACATGACTACTGCGGAGTCTGCGAGCTGAAATCAGAGTTCTGAATCGCTCGGGGCTGGCTGGGAACAGCTTGCGGTTGTCCGGAGGGATCGGTCGGCGGAGCCCCGGATTGGATCATCTGGCTGGCTGGAATCCGTGGGCCGATCGGGCTGGCGGGAAACGTTGTGCGGTGCGTCGGGTACGACTCGACCGTCGTTACGATTGTCTTGTATTGCTCGACCGGTGGCTGCCCGGCGACGCTGACGTTCATCTTGAGTTGCCGTTCAACCCGCGACCGCAGCGGCAGGCCAGTTTCACGGTCGATGATGCACAGCCCGGTCTGATAGCCGGCTCGCAGATCAAGACGTGTCTGGGCCGATGCCTGCTGGATCGGTGACAGTTCCGCCGTCTTGATTGGCTCGATCGTTCCGACGATCGCGACCTTCGCCAGCGTATCTGTCAGTTCGGACAGGGTATATGTCGTACGGATTTCCATCGGCAGAGGACGCATCAGGCGTCGGGACCTCTGCCATTGCTCGTTGATGGCGACAGCAGTTTCCCGGCCTTCGGCATCCGGCTTGTACGGCAGCAGACCGATGCTGTCGTCGACAAAGTTGGCGAAGCCTTCGTCCTGCTGAGTCGCGACGATCTGTTCGAGCAGTGCCGCCTGCCGCTCGACCGGAGCGTGTCGTACGCAGCGCTTCAGAAACGCGTCAAAGTCAAGCAGTTCGATGATGCGATTGTCCGCTCCAATCCAGAAACTGAATCCGTTTCCGGCGAGTCCGTGATAAACCTGCAGCGAGTCCGGCACGAACTGCGGCGCTGACTGCGAGTCATACTCGACATGTTCATCGAGAATGTCGTGTGCGTACTGAACCCGCTGATAACGAACGGTCAGACGGCGCCGGCCTTCGTCAATCGCATCAACCGAGATGGCAAACATCAGTGACAACGTCGACTGACTCGTCACTTCGCCCGTGTCTGTCTTCTGAGTCAACTTCTGTTCGATCGTTTTCCTGAGCGGAAAATGATCGCCGACCTGGAGCGAGAAACGCAGATCGCCGTGCGTTGGTCCGGTTGCGTTGTCGCCAGTGAGTTCAGAACTGGCAGCACCGTCGAGCGATTCAGAAGCGGCTGACAAATCCGACGCCGACTGCGCCACCGGCAGATCGGGAATCTCCAGATCACCGAGCGGATCGGTCGCGTCCGTTCCGCATCCCGAAATTGCAAGCAGTATCGCCGCAGCGATCGACCATCCGTGTCGACGCATTGTGTTTCCTTCCGTGCAGCCAGCCGTTTTCTCAGCCAAAGCCGCGGAAAATTACCAGTTCGAGAGAACTGCGAAAACAGCGTTTTGGGCCAGCATCCGTGGGAGTCGAAGTCGCCGGCAGCCGAAGTCGGCCGAACTTACTGCCGCCGCTCCTGACGAGCATTCGCCAGAACCGCCGCCATCCGGATCGCTTCGACCATTCCCTCGCCGGATGCCTTGCCCTGCCAGGCGATGTCGAACGCCGTGCCGTGGCTCGGACTGGTTCGGATGAT
The DNA here is from genome assembly GCA_016124895.1 of bacterium. Taxonomy (GTDB): domain Bacteria; phylum Planctomycetota; class Planctomycetia; order Planctomycetales; family Planctomycetaceae; genus JAPOLP01. Next base: position 27,074 of record WGMU01000173.1, on the reverse strand, counting down.
TGGCAGTCCGAGTGTGATATTCACGGCCCGGTCGAAGCCGATCAGTTTGAGTGCGATGTGGCCCTGATCGTGGTACATCGCGACGACGCCGTCGAACTCGCCCGCAACGGCACGGCGCAGCAGCGTGTCTGCCGGCAGCGGTCCGGCCACATTGATTCCCGCGGCGCGGCACATTTCTACAGCCGGGCGAATGATGCGCGCCTCTTCGTCACCGAACAGGCCGTCCTCGCCGGCGTGCGGATTCAGAGCGCAAACAGCGACGCGCGGCGACCCGGCTCCGACCTGCCGCATGAATTCGTCCATCAGCCGGATGTGACTGGCGATTACGTCCGTCGTCAGCAGATCGGGGACACTGCGAATCGACGTGTGCAGCGTCGTGTGGACGACTCCCAGCCCGTGCGGCGAGCGTACGACATCGCCCAATGGCAGGTAGAGCATCATGCCGAATTCGTCGACGCCGCAGACTTCACCGAGGATTTCTGTATGCCCCGGATACTTCCGGCCCGCTGCGTGCAAAGCCGCCTTGTTGAGTGGTGCTGTCGTCACGCCGTCGATTAAGCCGGTCAGCGCGGCCTGCGCGGCCGCGACGAGGCAGTCATACGCCGCCTGCCCGCAGCGTCCATCGATTTTCCCGACTGGTGCCGCGGCCACGTCGTGCCGGCAAGGATTCACGACAGGAATCCGCACACTCGCGTGATCGTCTCCGGCTGTGGACTGCATCTCGCCAACCAGTTTTGACGCAGCCGCAAAGTCTGACACGTCAGCCAGTTTGACTCTCAGTTCAAGCATCTCTGCCGCTCGCTGCAGCACCTCAGTGTGACCAACGGCGACCAGTCGACAGGACTTCTGCAGCGTCGAGTCGGCGGCAGCGCGAACGACAAGCTCCGGACCGATTCCGGCGGCGTCGCCCATCGTCAGAGCAATCAACGGTCGATCGCGCGGCGTTTTCGGTAACAAGTGGGCATGAGGCATCTTCGTCATCGCGATCACTTTTCGCCCGTCATCGTCTGCAGCAGCTTCGTCAGTTCCTGGTCGAGCTTTGCTTCGTTGCGTCGCCAGCCGACAAAGTCGATTGCCTGCTTCGCGATCTGCTTTTCGCGGGCGTGCTTCCAGTCACCGCCGAACATGAAACCGTCCAGATTGAGCGGGTACAGCAGCCGCACGTCACGACCGGTTTCTTTTTTAAGTCGCTGTTCGCGCTCGAAGACTCGCTCGAACTCATCCTCGATCCACCAGCTCGTCAGCGACGCTTTCGACGCGCACAGCAGAATGCGTTCGGTGGACTCATAGGTTCTGGGCGAAGTTCGCGAACGCCGCTCTGACGCCGATTCCGGTGCTCCGTCGAGCCAGCAGCGCAGGCCTTTGTCCTGAGCCAGTCGAAACAGATGCTGCGCGAACGAGGCATCATCGGGCGCGAACCGGATGAAGCACGTCAGACTCTCGAACGGATGCCCGAAGCACGCAGCCCAGTTCTGCAGAATGCCCTCGCTGATTCCACAGCCACGCAGAAATTCGGGCGGCAGCTTGCCATGCGAGAGAACTGCCGTGTCGATGCCGAGCGTGCTGGGCCCAACGTGCTGCAACTGCTCGACGCCAATTGGCTGAGTCAGATCCAGCCGGCCGAAGACTGTCCAGCCGACAACGGCTTCACGCAGATCGACGCCGGTCAGGCAGGAGTTGCTGAGATCCGCACCGACCAGCGTCGCGCCTTTCAGACTGCCGTTCGACAGGTTTGCTTCAACCAGATCGGCTTTGGCAAGGTCCGCCCCCGACAGGTCGATCTGCGTCATCTCGGCGCGTCGGAAGTAAGCTCCGCTGCACTCGGCATCGCGGAGCGTCGCCTTGAAAAAGCGAGTCTGATAGCAGTCCGTTTTGACGAGTCGCGCACCGCGCAGGTCCGCTCGTGTCAGGTCCGCTTCACCGAGCTGCGCTCCGACAAGGTCAGCTCCACGCAGGTCAGCGCCGGTCAGATCCGCACGTTTCAGATTCGCTCCGCGCAGGTCGACGTCCTGCAAATCGGCGTCAGACAGATTCAGCAGGACCTCGGGATTGGCTTTCCGCCATCTGGTGATTGCCAGCCGTCCCCGCTTCGCAATCTCGATCAGTGATCTGCTGCCCACGCGCTGGTGCCTCCACGTTTCTGAATGCTGTTCGTTGCCGCGTTCTCAAGGACGGACGATTCCCGTGCGTCCGTGTCACCATTCCGAACACGGCGCATAAAAAAAGAATGCCGACGTTCCGGACCGCCGACATTCTTTGAGATTCCGTCGCGTTGAGCCAGCGTACCAGACTGACTCGGCAAGCCTCTCCGGCAGCACAGTTGGCTCGTGAGTCAGCGAGAGACGCCGGTCGCCCGACGATCAGACCACGCGGACATTTTCGGCACGCGGTCCTTTCGGTCCTTCACCAATTTCATACTCGACCTTCTGGCCGACACTCAGCTCTTCAAACTGCACATCAACAAGGCAGGACATGTGAAAGAACACGTCGCCGCCATCACTCGAAATAAATCCGAAACCTTTTTCAGCCAGCTTACGGATGGTGCCTTCAGCCATTCGACTAATCTCCTGACGCAACTCTTGCAGGGAAAGGATTTCGCCAGCCGAAACAACCCGGCCAGCTCGAACCCGACGCGACTGGCACCTGCGATGCCAGTGAGGTCCGATACGCGAGGAGAGCAATCGAATCAGACACCATTTCCGGACATGGTCACAATCGAATCAGAGGAACGCTGGCCCGGAGCACCAGCCGCTCCACCTCTGTCTCACGCGGCCGGAATTCTACGCCTCTGAAAATTGGCGGAAAAGCCCCATCCGGCCGAAACGGACGGGATTCACAGAGTGTTGACACTTGAGATTCGGCCCTCCGGCAGCGTGTCCAGTTGCGAAGTCGGTGCGGGTTCTCAGACTCTTTCACCGGGTTGAGTGATTTCCGAAGCTGGCAACCCGGCGATCCCCGAAGCTCCATCGCCGTCGTTCTGAAATCCTTTCTGCACGTCACACGGCACAGAGAAAACGATGAAAACCTTACGCGTCGCAACCGCTCAGTTTTCCGTCGAAGCCGACATCGCTCACAACCGGAGCGAGATTCTGAAGTTGATGGAGCGAGCGTCTGACGAACAGGCCGACGTGATTCACTTCTCGGAGTGCGCTCTCTCCGGCTACGCAGGCGTCGACATCCCGGACTGCGATACGATCGACTGGACAAGCCTGACAATCGCGACGCATGCCATCATGCAGCGTGCGAGGGAACTGAAACTCTGGGTCCTGCTCGGCTCGACGCACCGCCTGAGTAACGGCAACCGGCCACATAACTCGGTTTACGTCATCGACTCGCGCGGCCGCATCATCAACCGCTACGACAAGCGATTCTGCACCGGAACCGACGGCCGCAAACGTACGCTCGATCTGCAGTATTACTCGCCCGGCAACCGGCACTGCGTGTTTCGCATCAAAGGCGTCACCTGCGGACTGCTGATCTGTTACGACTACCGCTTTCCGGAACTCTACCGCGATCTGAAACGCGAAAACGTGCAGATCCTGTTTCAATCGTTTCACAACGCACGCAGCACGGTGGTCAAAGACGACAGCTACAACATCTGGAAAACGATCGTGCCAGCCACAATGAGTTGCCGTGCCGCCGAGAACTACTTCTGGATCAGCGCAAATAACAGCCAGGCAAAACCATCACGCTGGGCAAGCTTCGCCGTTCGTCCTGACGGACAGGTCACCGGCCAACTCAAGCTGCACCGTGCAGATCTGCTGCTGACCGAGATGGAACTCCGGAATGACTTCTTCGATGCTGCTGGCCCTTGGCGTGACCGAGCCATGCAGGGACAACTTCACAGCGGCTGCGTCGTTACTGGAGACGACCGCTCCGATGACGTGACCTGCCTGTAGCGACTCCCTGCAGCAGACCCGCCAGCAAACTTCCTCAATGTTGCCTGACATTGCGCGAGTGCATTTGATGTCGTCGCCTGGTGATTGAATCGCTCAGCCAGACCGCGCGAAAAGTGCAGCAACGGCATTGCCGCCGCCCAGGCAGGCCGAAGCGATTCCGTACGCGGCCGACCGCTGCTGCATGGAGTGAATCAACGTGGTGGCGATCCTGGCTCCGCTGGCTCCGATCGGATGGCCCAGGGCAATCGCACCGCCGTTAAGATTAACGCGGCTCTCGTCGAGATCGAGTCGACGCAGACACGCGAGCATCTGCACCGCGAAGGCTTCGTTGAGTTCGAGCAGGTCGACATTCGCCAGATCGATCTTCCCGCGCCGAGCGACAGCTTCGATGGCCGCGACCGGAGCCACAAACAGGCCATCGGGTTGAGTACCTGACGTTGCCGTACTGACGATTCGGGCCAGAGGCTCCAGACCGTGTTCGGCTGCGTAGTCGGCCGATGTGACAACCAGAGCGGCAGCGCCGTCGCTGATCATGGACGCGTTTCCGGCCGTCACAACACCGCCACTTCCGAATGCGCCACGCAGTGCGGCCAGTTGCTCAAGGGTTGTCTGGCGCGGACCTTCGTCATGCGAGACGAGTTGCTCACCGGACGGCTGCCGCAACGTGACGGGAACGACTTCGGCATCAAACAGGCCATCGGAGATCGCCGTTAACGCCCGAGCGTGGCTCTGCGCCGCGTAACGATCCTGCTCGGCGCGCGAAATGCCATCGCGTTCGGCCAGTGCGTCGGCAATCTCGCCCATTGATCGGCCGCTGAACGCACACGCCAGACCGTCGTGCAGCATCGCGTCAACCAGTTCCAGGTTTCCGACTGTGGCCGAATTCCGTCGCAGCAGCCAGGGAGCGTTACTCATCGACTCCATACCGCCAGCGACGATCACCTGCGCATCGCCGCAGCGGATCGCCTGGTCGGCGAGCATGATGGCTTTCAGACCGGAACCACAGACCTTGTTGATCGTCACCGCGGCGACCTCCGGTGGCAGGCCGGCGCGGAGGGCCGCCTGTCGGGCCGGTGCCTGTCCGACGCCGGCGCTCAGCACGTTCCCCATGATGATTTCGTTGATGTCTGTGGACGGAAGTCCGGCGCGTTCGACGGCGGCCCGAATTGCAATCGCTCCGAGGTCAGTCGCGGACAGCGTCGAGAGACCGCGTTGAAAGCGACCGATGGGAGTTCGGCAGGCGGCGACGACCACGGATTCAGACATACGCTTCACGTCCTTCTGATCGACGGATTTCCAATTCTGCATCTCATATTGTGCCTGTATGACGAGGCCACTGTGCGTACCAAACGGGACTTCGAACACGTGATTCTGCAATTACCTTTCCGTGCAGGATCGAGGGCCTCCATCGCATCGAAAACCGGATAGAATCAACTCGCTGACATTCGCCGCAGGCGTCGTTGGGAGGACCAGTCATGGCTAACGTTCCCTGGGTCTCTGGCTTGACGATCGGGCAGGTGCTGCGCGAGACAGCTCGCCGTAATGCCAGACAGGACGCGGTCGTGTTTCCGCAACTGGACGTGCGGCTGAACTGGCAGGACTTCGATGCCCTTGTCGATCGCGCGGCCAAAGGGCTGCTCGCACTGGGATTTGAACCCGGTGACCATTTCGGCGTCTGGGCGACCAACTGGCCCGAGTGGCTGGTCCTGCAGTTTGCGACAGCCCGTACTGGTGTCGTCCTGGTGACGATTAACCCGGCCTATCGGACGTCAGAACTGCAGTTTGCTCTGCAGCAATCGGAGATCCGCGGCCTCGCCCTGATTCAACGGTTCAAGACGTCGAATTACTACCAGATGCTACTCGACGTTTGCCCGGAACTCGTATCTGCGACAGCCGGCCACCTGTGCTCCGACTCCCTGCCGAACCTGGAATGGGTGATCCAGTTCCACGGCGCCGAGCATCCCGGAATGCTGACCTGGGCGCGACTGCTGAAAGCCGGAGAATCCGTATCGGACGGCGAGCTGCAGTCCTGTGAGCGTTTACTGGCGGCCAGCGCTCCCATCGCACTGCAGTATACTTCCGGGACGACGGGGCATCCCAAAGGGGCACTTCTGACTCACAGCAATCTTCTGCTCAACGGTTATTACACAGGCGACTGTCAGCGTCTCTCCGCAGCCGATCGCATCTGCATTCCCGTCCCGCTTTACCACTGTTTCGGCTGCGTACTGGGAACTGTGTGTGCCGTCGTGTACGGCGCAGCCATGGTGTTTCCTGGTGAGAGCTACAACCCTGTCGCGACTCTACGGGCAATTGAAGCGGAACGCTGCACGGCCATTTATGGAGTGCCCACCATGTTTATCGCCGAGCTGGAATCGCCTGAATTCCCACGCCGCGATACCTCGTCACTGCGGACTGGGATCATGGCGGGGAGTCCGTGTCCGATCGAGCTGATGAAGCGGGTCACGGCAGATCTGGGCGCACGGGATATCACGATTGGATATGGTCAGACGGAGGCGTCACCGATTATCACGATGACCCGGACAGACGACCCGATCGAAGCGCGTGTCGGCTCGGTCGGACGAGTAATTCCTGGTGTTGAAGTGAAAATTGTCGATCCGGAAACCGGTGCGGAACTTCCGGATAACCAGTCCGGAGAACTCTGTTGCCGCGGCCACAACGTGATGCTGGGTTATTACAATATGCCGGACCGGACGGCCGAGGCGATCGATGCCGACGGCTGGCTGCATACCGGTGATATTGCGCTGCGGCAGCCGGACGGGTACTACCGCATCACCGGCCGGCAGAAAGACATGATCATTCGCGGTGGTGAAAACATCTCGCCGCGCGAGATTGAAGAACTGCTTTATCAGCTTCCGCAGATTGAGGACGTGCAGATTGTGGGTGTTCCCGATCGGAAGTTTGGAGAAGAGATCCTGGCCTGCGTCAAACTGCGCAGCGGCCAGACGGTCAGCGAGACAGAGATTCGCAAGTTCTGTCACGAGCGACTCGCTCATTACAAGACACCCCGCTATGTGAAGTTCGTTGACCAGTTTCCGACCACCGTGACGGGAAAGATTCAGAAGTTCCGACTGCGGGAGCAGGCCATTGAAGAACTGGGACTGAGTGAGGTCGCCTCGCTGGTCACAGCGTAGGAAGTGGCAGCCGATGCAGATTCGTGATCGGACGTTTGTAGTCGCGGGCGGAAGTTCCGGTCTGGGCGCCGCCTGTGTTCATGAACTCGCCGCGCAGCAGGGACGCGGGATGATCGCCGATCTCCGGCCTCCGTCAGAAGAGCTGCAGGCCGCGGTCGACGGGCGATTCGGCCATCACCAGACAGATATCCAGGACGGAGATGCTGTGCGTTCGCTGCTGCAGGCGACGGTCGAGCGCTGGGAAGCAGTGGATTGCGTCATTATCTGCGCTGGGGTTCTTCATGCGGAGCGAATCGTTGGCTCGGACGGGCCGTTTGATCTGGCGGCGTTTCGGCGCGTGATCGACGTCAACCTGGTCGGAACCTTCAACCTGCTGCGTCTGGCTGCTGACGTCATGCGGCGTAACGAGCCAGACGAAACCGGCGAACGAGGCGTCATTGTGACGACGGCGTCGGTCGCCGCGTTCGAGGGACAGATTGGTCAGGCGGCTTATTCGGCGTCAAAGGGAGGCGTCGCTGCCCTGACGTTACCGGCGGCCCGGGAACTCGGGCGGTACGGAATTCGAGTCTGCTGCGTCGCGCCCGGAGCGTTTGAAACACCAATGCTCGAACAGGCGCCGGCGAAAGTCCGCGAAACACTGGCCGCTCAGACGCCATTTCCCCCTCGACTCGGCCGACCGGACGAGTTTGCCGCACTGGTGCGGCACATCATCGAAAACCCGATGCTTAACGGAGCAATCATCCGACTCGACGGAGCCCTGCGGATGCCGGCGCGATGAGGCAGCGTCACGCCTTCTCTCCGCGACAGATGACTGTGCAAATCCGCCGCAGTGCGACGAACATCGAACTCATTCGACGCCATTGAGGACCCGCTTCGCTGTTTCGCGAATGGCGCTGTCGTCGTTATTGCGGAGGTCGTTGAGACTTCGCTGAACGCGCCGTGCGGACAGCTTGAGGAACAGCGTCGACGCCGAAGCGTGCCAGTCGTCACTGCCGGACGGGTCCTGGCTCGACGCAGATGCTCCGTTTCCGTTCCGACTTCGTCCTGCGTCATCCGCTGCGTTGTCACTCAGCTCAGCGTCACGGCGGCTGAGCGCGCAGGCCGAGGCGAACAGTTCCATTGCTGCGTCGGCAATGCGTGCCTGAACAAGCTGTCGCTCGAGGATGGGTTCGCGATGCTCAATCAGCGCATGTTCGACAGCGAGTCCAAAGCGATGAATCAGGTCGCTCAACTGCCGCGCACACGGCGTCAGAGTGGGCGACTGGACCGGCACGCTTGGCCAGTCGAAGCGGCGTGCGATTTCATGTCCTGTGAAACGGCTCAGAGTGCCAAGTCCGCTCAACGGCCGGTGCAGCGCCTGCCAGACCGAACGTAACTGCTCGCCCGGCTCGCGCATCCCGACGAGCGCGATGAACGACGTGAGAACCTCGTTGGCGCCTTCGCCGATCTGATTGATACGGGCATCGCGGAGCATTCGTTCGAGGGGACAATCGGTGAAGTACGCCGCCCCCCCGTAAATCTGAAACACGTCATTAACGATCGTCCAGAGCCGTTCGGTGCTCCAGACTTTGAGCATCGCGGTTTCCAGCATGTAGTCGATGGCTTCACTGTTCGTACCGCGATCGACGAGTCCCGCAACGATGGTCGTCATGGCTTCCATCGCGTACGTCCAGGCTGCCATGCGGGCGAGTTTGTGTTGAACGAGTTCGAAGTCGCCCAGCGGCTGTCCGAACTGAATGCGGTTACGCGCGTGTGCGGTTGCCAGTTTGAGGCAGGTCTTTGCCGCACCGGTGCAGCAGGCGCCGAACGTCGTGCGCCCGAAGTCGAGCACTGTCAGGGCAACTTTCAGTCCCTTGCCCCGCGGTCCAAGGACATTGGCCGCCGGGACGCGCATGTCACGGAAGGCAAGTTTCGCCGTCGCTGTGCCGCGGATCCCCAGCTTTTCCATGCGAGGTTCGACAACCTGAAAGCCGGGCATGTCCGGTGTGACAAGAAACGCGGTAATGCCGGAATCGGGACCATTGCCTGACGGGTTTGGCGTGCGGGCCATCACCGTGAGAACGTCCGCAATTGCGCCGTTGGTGATGTAGCGCTTCTCGCCATTGAGGATGAAGTGCCCGTCGCTGGTGGGCTCGGCGGTCGTCTGTACGTTGGCCGCGTCTGAACCGGCATTCTGTTCTGTCAGAGCAAACGCGGCCAGCTTCCCGCCCGTCACCAGTCCCGGCAGCCAGCGACGCTTCTGCTCGTCAGTTCCGAACAGCAGCAGCGAGCGCATCCCGATCGAATGGTGCGCGTTCACGAAGATCGACGTCGAGCTGCAGCGGGCTCCGAGTTCTTCCAGCACACGACAGTAGGCCAGTTGTGAAAAGCCGCGACCTCCCAGCGCAACAGGAGCCGTCATGCCCAGCACACCAAGCTGCCCCAGCCCGTCGATGACCTCGCGCGGGATCTCAGCATTCCGGTCGATTGCGTCCGGATCGAGATGGCTGTCGCAGAAGTTCCGAAGCTGCAGCAGGGCATCGTCCACCTGCTCGGCTTCCCGCCCGGTCAGACGCGGATAGGTGCTCAGCAACCCGGTGGAGAAGTTCCCATGAAACAGATCCCGTGCCGGGCTGCTGAGCTTCGTTTCAGAGAACAGCAGCTCTTCCGCCTGACGGACCTGAGCTTCGCGCCGACGTTCGGCTTCAGATGCCGCTGACGTCTGACTGTCCGTTGAAATGGTCATCGTGTCCTCCGATCTGTCGGGCAGCAAAAGCGGACGTACCGATCGAGCAGCGGCCGGCGATGTCCGCCCGGTTGCCAATGTGCCTTCAGTCCTCAAGTACGCCTCGACGGTTTGGCACTCGAACACAAAGGCGTCAGCTTCCGAGAAAGCGTCGCTGGTACTGGTCGATGATCAGGTCAGCGGCCGTTTCCGCCGTGTAGAACTCCATATTGATAATCAAGTCGAATCCGTGTGGATCGGACGGTTCTTTTCGAAACTGGCTGCGAATGTAGGCTTCGCGGTCGCGGTCCGTCAGGATGATGTGCTCTTCGGCATGAGTCGCCGACCAGTGGAAGCGGCCCATGATCCGTTCGATCCGCTGGTGTAAAGGTGCAACAAGACGCACAGCGACTCCGTGGTACCTCGGCAGAAGAAATGCGGCGCCGCGGCCCTTGATGATATGACTGCGTTCGCGCGTCGCCCGCAGCAGAACAGTCCGCAGGGCACCCATGTATTCCTGATGAGTGACAATGTTGTGGTCCATCCATTTGAAAAGAGTGTCATACACCCAGTTGGGAGCGTGCTCGTCGACACTCTCCAGCATCCGCCGGGACAGGTGAAAGTCGTGCGTGATCGAATCAAGCACTTCGCGGTCGAGCACCGGCCAGTTGAGGCGGGTGGCCAGACATTGAACGACCTCTGTGGCACCGGCTCCGGCTTCGCGCGAGATGGCGATAAACGGCTGAATCTGTGTGGAGAAGCGGTGGGCGCCATCGTTTTCAATCCGCTGACCGATTTCCTGCTTCAACGACCAGTTGCGCATCTGACGCTCCGAAAGTCGCGTCGTGCCCGTCGGCCCGTGGGTGGATGTGGACATGGGGAGCCTCCGAAAAAGTAAGTCAGACCCGCTGTACATGCTCCGGTAGCCGGATGTCCGGCAGAACAGTCGGTGCGCTGACCTGATCCGTCTGCCGTGATCCGGCGGTGATTCGGTGCTCGTGAGTTTCAGCGATCAACTGCTGCAGCCATTGCATGTAGGGCGTTCCGCCTGTGCCCCGCGGATCGGTGACGTGGCGGTTGATGTATTCCTGAGCCCAGCCGAAGTGAACTTCCCGGAACGCGGCGACGGCATCGATGGCGGCGTTGTAGGCGTCCGGCGATGCCAGTTCCCGTGGCGACGGCAGGGCTTCGAGTTCGGTGAGCACGGCCTGATGTTCGCGCGGCATGAAACGCCGCATGTCCCGCAGGTGTGTTGTCAGCAGCGACTGCCGGTGTCGGATTTTGAGGAACGCGACCAGGGCGGGCAGGACGCTGCTTTGCGCTCCGGTTTCACCGCGGTAGTTGAGCGGCTGCGCGTTGACGCCTTCAAAGACAACGTTCTCGAAGAAGCGGATGTACGGCCGGAAGGTCTTGAAATACAGCTCCGGACTCATGCGTTCGGGAATACGCCGCAGCACCGCGACCTGTCGCCACACGGCGGCGGCGATGCGTGTGAGGCATTCGTCGAGTGTGTCGCCGTCGCGCTGCCACATGGCCTCAGCCGCGCGATCCATCGCAGCCAGGATGTCTCCCGCGATCGCTTCGATTTCGACATGCACGAGGATGAACCACTTCTCGTCATACAGCCGAACGAAGTTCTGCAACGTGTCGAGGTTGCCCAGCGCGATTGGGCCGGCCGGATCGAGTCGTCGCCAGTTGTAGAGTGCATAACCGTCGTAACTGAGAATCGGCGGACGTTCGAGAAGCTGGCAGGCACGGCACAACGGTACGGCGAGATTGCGAGGCAGCAGGGCGACCGGTGGCTGCCCGACCTGATTGACGTAACCCGACGCCAGGAAGCCCAGCGTCAGGTAGTAGAGTCGCAGTTCAGGCAGCGTTTCAGCCCGCGCAACGTTCTCGGGCCAGAGGGGAATGGGCCACTGCGCCGCCTGTGCTCGGAAGTCCGGAGCCGCAAGCAAATCCGGCAGCGCAGCGCCGAGTTTGCACATGCCTCCGAATTCCGGAAATCGCTCAAACCGCGTCGCGGGATCGACTGCCGGTAGAAAGCCACGTCGAAAATCAACCGGATTCATTCTGCGTCCCTCCAGCCTGGAAGGAAGCCCGGACATCCCTACTGTTTCACAGTGTGTGGCAATGATTATACGTGCGGCAGAAGTTGGATGCGATTCGCAATTTTCCGGCACCGCGTCAGTCAGTCCGACGGCCAGTTCGGCTCGCGTTTTTCGCGAAACGCAACGAGTCCCTCGGCCGCTTCTGGACTGTGGCGAGCCAGCTTGTGACTGTTCAGCGCCTGATGGAACTGCTGCTCGATCACCTCGACCTGCCCGGCGACGAGTAACTCTTTGGTGTGACGGACTGCCTGCGGCGCTCCGCGAAGAACAGTTGCGATCAGCGTCTGAGCTTCGTCGAGAAGACGATCGGAGCTGACGACGCAATCGAGCAAACCGACGGCGAGCCCCTGCTGCGCGTCGATCGACTCGGCGAGCAACAGCAGTCGACGCAGGTCGGCGTCGCGCAGGCGTCGCCGCAGAACAACGCTCGCCAGTGCCGGCACCAGACCCCGTCGTACTTCGGGGAAGCAGACACGCAGATCATCGCTGGCCACCACGAAATCGCAGGCAACCATCAGGCCGCCACCGCCCGCGCAGGCCGCTCCGTGAGCTACCGCGATCGTGACCAGCGGACTCGACAGCACGGCCTGAAACGTCCGCGCGACGCACTCAGCGCTGCGGTCAGCGAGTTCCGTTTCCGCGGCCTCGATCAGATCAAGTCCGGCGCAGAAGACCGAACCCGCTCCATTCAGAATGACAGCCCGACAGTCGGGCGTCACGGCCAGATCCTGCAGCGCTTCGCAGAGTGACTCCATCAGTTCGATGGTCAGCGCATTGCGTCGCGCAGGACGATTCAGCGTCAGGCAGACGGTCGACTCATTGATCGTTGTCTGCAGCAGAACGTCGGAATTCATGGCGGCATTCGCTCTGCTCATCTTTCTGCTCCGAATGTTTCTGCAGTTCCATATCCCGGTGGCCCGGACTCAAGCGGCAATTCCAGCAGCACCTGCGCGAGAGCTTTTCCCTGGGCGTCAGTGCGTAACGGATTCTCCAGAATTCCCTGCAGAATGAAGTTCAAGCCAGCCAGGTTCGGAAGTTCAAACCGCTGAACCCGGCTGGCCGCGATGCCGAAATGCTCGGCAACGCGAGCGACTGTCAATTCCTGGCAGAGCCAGTCGAAGTCACGCGGTCGCCGCGCCAGCACGCCGACGTTTGCGTTAATGCCCTTGTCGCCGCTTCGGGCAAACGCCACGTCACGCAGGGTTGCCAGATTGTCCAGCATCTCACCGGCTTCAGAAGTCAGACTGACCTCTGGCTCGGCTGAGTGGTCCAGATGATCGTTCGACTCTGCGGTTGTTGGCGGCGCGAATTGGCGTCCCGACGTGGCATCTCCGCGCTGCCCACTCAGCGACAGCAGTTCCATCAACGGCGTTACTCGCTTTCGATCAATCAGACACGGCCAGTAGCGGAAGACGGGGTGCATGCGCGGCCGGCCTTCTGCGTAACCCGTTGTGCCAGGCGGACCGGCGGTAATCAGCGAAGTCAGGTCACGGGCGAATAACTCGGCAGCGCGGCGGGAACGATCGGCAACCGCGATGCGGAGCACGGTTTCGATCTCGACTCCCGGAGCCAGCGCGGGCGACAGTCCAGTCCACTGCCCGGTGCCGAGACACTCGACCAGGCGATGCTGAAACGTGATGCCGCGGCGGGCAAGCGAGTCAAACAGCGCGTCCGCCGCCCGACGCGCTTTGCTGACCGCGTCGTGCCCGATCACGGTCAGCGTTCCGGCAGCGCGGTATCCGTCGCGGTATGTCGCGCTGACTTTGTACGACGCAGGCGGCGGACTTCCGGTGGCTCCGCTGACCGCAACGCGATCGTTGCCGAAGTCCGTCACGCTCAGCGGGAGAAACGACACTGTCACATCGGGCGAGAGATACCGACCGGGATCTCCGATCTCGTAAACAAGCTGCTCTTTGACAGTCTGCTCGGAAACACATCCGCCGGTGCCGCGCGGTTTCGTCGCGACGCAGCTTCCGTCGTCGGCGACTTCGACGATTGGAAAGCCGATCGACGAGACGTCAGGAAGTATCAGCCAGTCGGTCGAGATACCGCCGGTCACCTGCGTCCCGCACTCGATCAGGTGTCCGGCGACGGTCGCTCCGGCCAGCCGATTCCAGTCATCGGCTGCCCAGCCAAAATGGTGGAGGCACGCGCCGACGGTCAGGCTCGGATCAGCAACGCGTCCTGTGATGACGAGGTCTGCTCCGCGATCGAGTGATTCGGCAATCGCTGCGGCTCCCAGATAGGCATTGGCAGTGACGAGCCGCTCTGCAACACCGCCGAGAGGTCGCGCGGTATCGAGATTCTTCAGCCAGGCAGCGTCAGGCGTTTGCTCAGCATCCGCACGCAGTAATTCAAGCACGTCGTCACCGGACACGACTGCAATGGTCAAACCCCCGACTCCGGCATCAGCCAGAACTTGACGACAGGCCTCGGCACAGCCTCGCGGATTCAGCCCGCCCGCGTTGGCAATCACACGGCAGCGTCCGCCGCGTTTCCAGTACGCAGCGAGTGAGGCGACAACGTCGATAAAGTCGCGAGCGAACCCCGCCTGCGGATCACGATCCCGCTGCAGCGCGAGAATCGACATCGACACTTCGGCCAGAAAATCGAGCGTCAGAAAGTCGAGGTCCGGTTCCCGTCGCAGCATTTCCGCGGCAGCATCAATCCGGTCGCCCCAGAAAGCGTGAGCATTGCCGATGCGTACGCAGCCGGAAGGCATCATGTCAATCTCCGTCGGTTCCCGGTCAACCATTCTCGCAGACGCGGAGACTCAATCGGCAGCAAATCTGAGGAGTCTGGTTCGCTGCTGATCCGGCATCTGGGAGCAGACTCTTAAACCTGAAATACGCCAGTACAGAACTGACGCAATGGTTGTTTTTGCGGGATCAGACTCAACGCCGTCGCCAGCCAGTTTCTTGTTTCGTGCGGAGCGATGATCGCGTCGACCCAGCCGCGCGCGGCTCCGTAGCGGATGTCGGTCTGCTGTTCGTAACGCTGACGGATCCCAGTACGGAGTTCGTCCTGCTGTTCGTCCGAGAGCGGCTGGCCGGAGCGTTCGGCGTCGCGGACGCGCAGGCTCACGAGTGTTTCAGCAGCCTGGTCAGCTCCCATCACGGCGTATCGGGCGTTGGGCCAGGCAAGGATCAGCCAGGGATCGTAAGCCTTGCCGCACAGGGCGTAATTGCCGGCACCGAACGAACCGCCGACGATGACCGTCAGCTTCGGGACGACCGAATTGCTGACCGCGTTTACAAGCTTCGCTCCGGCTCGGATGATTCCCGACTGTTCGGCATCGCGGCCGACCATGAAGCCCTGCACGTCCTGAAAAAAAATCAGTGGAATCTGCTGCTGGTTGCAGTCCATGACGAAACGCGCAGCCTTCTCGGCACTCTCGACATACAGCACGCCGCCGATCTGCAGTTCGCCGGTCGCCGTCTTCGTTCGAGCACGCTGATTGGCGACGATACCAACCGGATGTCCGGCGATTCGAGCGTGTGCCGTCACCAGAGTCCGGCCGAAGTCGGGCCGATATTCCTGCAGCGATGACGCGTCAACCACGCACGCCAGAACGTCCCGCATGTCGTACTCGCGGCGGTCGCTGCCCGGAGCGATCGAGTAAACGTCGTCAATGTCCCGGTCTGGCTGCAGTTCGGATTCCTCTGTTGCGGCCGGCGGCGGCAGCAGTTCGATGAGTGACCGCAGCCGTCGCAGACAGGATTCGTCATCCACTTCGTGATAATCGACCGTGCCGCTGATCTCCGCGTGCATCCTGGCGCCGCCGAGGTCTTCCGGATCCACGGTCTGGCCAATGGCCGCTTTCACGAGCGCCGGGCCAGCCAGGTAAAGCTGACTGCCTTCGGTCATCAGCAGCACGTCGGACAGCACCGGCAGATACGCTCCGCCCGCGACGCAGTTGCCCATCACGGCGGCGTACTGCGGAATGCCTTCCGCCGAGATCACTGCGTTGTTGCGAAAGATGCGTCCGAAGTCGTCTTCGTCCGGAAAGATCTCATCCTGCAGCGGCAGAAAGACTCCGGCGGAATCCACCAGGTAGATCAGCGGCAGCCGGAACTTCAGAGCGACGGTCTGTGCCCGCAGAACCTTCTTCACCGTCTGCGGAAAGAACGAACCGGCTTTCACCGTCGCGTCGTTCGCGATCACCAGAACCGGCCGCTGATGAACGTAGCCGATGCCCGTGACGACGCCGGCAGCGTGTACGTCACCCCACTCGGAATACATCTGCCAGGCCGCCCAGAGACCAAGTTCCAGAAACGGAGAATCGTGATCGAGCAGCCGGTCGAGGCGTTCGCGGACCGTGAGCCGCCCGAGCCGGCGCTGGCGTTCCCGCCCGGAGACACCGCCGCCTTCGCGGAGCGCGACTTCCTGAGAACACACTTCGTCAGTCAGCTTGCGGAGCGATGTCATTGCAGTCTTCCCACTGATGCGCGATGCGCATTCTCGCAGGTGGGTAGACCCATTGGGGACGGGAAATATCAACAGTTCTATTCCCGGTCAGCGTTTACCGCCGCCCGGCGGAATCGTCCATTCGATAAACTTCGGAACCGACAGGGTGTCGAACTGTTGCGAGTCCTCAATCAACGAGACCAGGTTCCGGATTGCGTCTTCAGTGAGCCGCATCGCCGCGTTGTGTTCATACTTCTGCAGCAGCAGCGGCCGGGCTTCGTCACGACGGCGGCGGTGGCCGAGCGGGTATTCCACTGCGACGCGTTCGGTCGCCGTGCCGTCGCGAAACCAGACCTGCACGGAGTTCGCAATCGAACGTCTGTCCGGATCCAGATAGTCGCGCGAGTACGACGGCTGCTCGACAACCTCAGTGACGGCTCGCAGCCGGTCGATCCGAGGGTCGGCTGCCGCGTCGTCCTCATAGTGCTCGGCCGTCAGTGAACCGTGCAGCAGCGCGACGACCACCATGTACTGCAGGCAGTGGTCGCGGTCGGCGGGATTCTGCAGCGGGCCGTTCTTCGTGATAATGCGCACGCCCGGTTCCTGAGTCTCGATCTGAATCCGCTCGACCTGGTCCAGTCGATCTCGAACAGAGGAATGCAGTTGCAGGGCCGCTTCGACGGCCGTCTGCCCGTGAAACTCGGCCGGGAACGAGACCTTGAACAGGATGTTCTCCATCACGTAACTGCCGAACGGTCGGGCGAGCGTAATGGACTGACCGCGAAACAGGCTGGCCTCGAAGCCCCAGATCGGCGCCGTCAACGGCGTTGCGTAACCGGGTTCGCCAGCCAGCGTCCACAAAGCGAGACGCACCGCGCGACTGGTCGCGTCGCCGGCCGCCCAGCTCTTACGTGAGCCGGTGTTCGGCGCGTGCCGGTACGTTCGCAGTGCGCCGCCGTCGAGCCATGCCTGACTGACCGCCGCGGCAATCTGGTCGCGCGAACCGCCCAGCAGTTTCGTCGTGACCGCGGTCGACGCCACACGGACGAGCAGAACATGATCGAGCCCGACTCGATTGAACGCGTTGTCGAGCGCCAGCACGCCTTGAATCTCGTACGCCTGAATCATCGCCGTCAGCACGTCATGAACCGTCAGTGGAGACTGACCGTCGCGTTCCCGCTGGCGACTGAGCCAGTCGGCGGTCATCAGAATCGCCCCGAGATTGTCCGACGGGTGCCCCCACTCAGCCGCCAGCCAGGTGTCGTTGTAGTCGAGCCAACGGATGATCGTGCCGAAGTTAAACGCCGCCTGGACCGGGTCGAGTTCAAAGTTCGTCCCTGGCACGCGCGCTCCGCCCACCAGCGTCGCACCCGGCACGACGGGTCCGAGCAGCTTCGTACAGTCAGGAAAGTTCAAGGCCAGCAGTGCGCAACCAAGACTGTCGAGCAGGCACAGCCTCGCGGTCTCGTATGCCTCGTCGCTGGCAGTGGGATCGCCGGCGGCATAGTCGGCGATGCGGGCAATCACGTCGTCGGTCAGCGGGTCAGTCATCAGAGTGTCCGAGGGGCGGGAATGATGCGGCCATTGCGGCTGCGGAACGGCGTTTCGTCGGTTACGGCCAACTGAAGTCAGCGCGAAGCAAGCGGCACGAATGCGCGAGTTTCCGGTCCGACGTAATCGGCAGTCGGGCGAATCAGCCGGTTATTCGCTCGCTGTTCGAGAACGTGAGCGGCCCAGCCCGCCGTTCTCGCAAAAACAAACAGCGGGGTGAAGTAACGCGTCGGGATGCCCAGAAAGTGGTAGGCACTGGCGCTGTAGAAATCGAGATTCGGAAACAGCTTCTTCTCGCGGCTCATCACTGCGTCGATTCGTTCCGAAACCGCGTACAGCCGAGTGTCGCCGGTTTCGTCGGCCAGTCGTTTCGCCCACTGCTGAATGATCGCCGATCGCGGATCGCACTCGCGGTAGACGCGATGACCGAAGCCCATGATTTTTGCTTTGACGGCGAGGAGTTCGAGAATGCCGGCTTCCGCGGCGTCCGGTGAATCAAACCGGTCGATCAGTTCGTACGCCGCTTCGTTCGCTCCGCCGTGCAACGGACCGCGCAGCGTGCCGACGGCTGCGGTGATCGCCGAGTAGAAATCTGACAGCGTCGAGGCCGCGACGCGGGCGGCAAACGTTGACGCGTTGAACTCGTGCTCGGCATACAGAATCAGCGAGACGTCCATTGCCCGACGATGCGTCTCGGAAGCCGGGCGACCGTGCAGCAGATGCAGAAAATGGCCCGCGATCGAGTCGTCGTCCGTCTGCACGACGATCCGAGTTCCTTTCGCGTGAAACTGGTGCCAGTAACCCAGCATTGATGGAAACGCAGCCAGCAGCCGGTCGGCAATCTCAATCCCGGGCCGCGAGTCGCCCTCTGGCTCCAGACAACCCAGTGCCGAGCAACCAGTCCGCAGCACGTCCATCGGGTGAGCCGTCGCCGGCAGGCGTTCGAGGATGTCGCACAGGGCGCTCGGCAAACCTCGCTGGCTCTGCAGAGATTCGCGATAGGCCGCGAGTTGCGCGACCGTCGGCAGCTCGCCGCGCAGCAGCAGCCACGCGACTTCTTCAAAACCGGCGTGTTCGGCCAGGTCGTCAATCGAGTAGCCCCGATACGTGAGGCCGTGACCGGCCTTGCCGACGGTGCTCAATGCCGTTTCGCCAGCGACGATCCCCGCAAGCCCGGCCGTGTTTGCTGAACCCGACATCGCTCTCTCCCGCCTGAAGGATGGAGGACAGGCAGAACGCCTGCCGTGCTGAAGGCCCGGACCTATGACTCGGCATCGAGCCGTTGTTCGAACGTGTGGTAATCGAGGATGCGATACAGCTCGTCGCGCGTCTGCAGTTGATCGATCAGGCTCCGCTGCGTTCCTTCGCGACGCAACGTTTCGTAAACGCCAGCGGCGGCGGCGCTCATCGCGCGAAACGCCGTCAGTGGATAAAGGACAATTTCGACGCCCAGCGACCGAAACTCGTCGACGGTCATCAGTGGCGTTCGACCGAACTCTGTCATGTTGGCGAGGACGGGCACGCTGACGCGAGAGGTGAATTGCCGGAACTCGTCACCCGTCGTCAGCGCTTCCGCAAAGATCATGTCAGCTCCGGCTTCGACATACCGGCCCGCGCGTTCAATGGCCGCGTCGAGTCCCTCGACCGCAGCCGCGTCGGTACGGGCCATGATGACGAACGCCGGGTCCGTGCGGGCAGCGACGGCAGCTTTGATGCGGTCAACCATTTCGCCGGTTGAGACCAGTTGCTTGCCAGGCCGGTGCCCGCAGCGTTTCCGGTCGACCTGATCTTCGAGATGAATTCCAGCGACACCAGCCGCGATCATTTCGCCAACCGTTCGTACGATTGAGTCAGCGTCGCCCCAGCCGGTATCGCAGTCGACGAGCAGCGGCAACTCCGTTGCCCCGGTAATCCGTCGCGCGTCTTCGAGTACGTTGGCGAGCATCGTCAGGCCGAGGTCCGGCAGGCCGTACGAGGCATTGGCGACGCCGGCTCCTGAGAGATAGATCGCACGAAAACCCGCTTCCTCGGCAAGCTTCGCACAGTAAGCATTGATCACGCCCGCAATCTGCAGCGGACATTCAGCAGCCAGTGCCAGACGCAAACGCTGGCCGGGGGAGTCAGGTGTCGTCATCGGGGAACCCGGCGAGGGAGTTGCTGTAATGATTCTGGACTTCGAAACTGAGGCGAAGGCTCAAGCCGCGAAACGGCGATAGGTAACAGCCTGGGGCGCGAGCCCCGGAAAAAACTGGATTCAATCGCCTCCGTCGGGACGCACTGCGAGGCAACACTCCAGAGAAACGATCCGCAGTCGGGTCAACCGCCTGCGTACAATGATTATGACAACGAACGAACGGTTGATCGCAAGGGCTTCTGCAAAGGAGGCCGTCACATGGTAACCGTGGCGAAATGCAGGCAGACAGTCGACGCGGCTGCAGTGGCAGCCAACCGGACCATCGAACAGCCTGGTGTGTTTCCCTTCACACGCGGCATTCATGCGGACATGTACCGCGGGCGGCTGTGGACGATGCGTCAGTTCGCCGGTTTCGGAACACCGCGGCAGACGAATGAGCGGTTCCGCTTTCTGCTCAGCAAGGGCCAGACCGGACTGAGTACGGCGTTCGACCTGCCGACGCTGATGGGGCTCGATAGTGACGCTCCACAATCGGCAGGAGAAGTCGGTCGACTGGGCGTCGCAGTTGACACCGTCGACGATGTCCGACAGCTCTTCGACGGCATCCCGCTCGAAGACGTCTCGGTTTCGATGACCATCAACGCATCGGCGGCGGTGCTGATGGCATTTTATCTGGTGGCAGCGGAGGAAGCCGGCTGCGACTGGACTCGGCTCCGCGGCACAATCCAGAACGACATTCTGAAAGAGTTTCATGCTCAGAATGAAATCGTGTTTCCACCAGCCGGCAGCGTGCGTCTGGCCGTGGACCTGATCGAGTTCTGCACGCGCCGCGTCCCGTTGTGGAATACGGTTTCGATCAGTGGTTACCACATTCGCGAAGCCGGTTCGACCGCGGCTCAAGAGCTGGCGTTTACGCTGGCGGATGGTCGGCATTACGTCGAAGAGATGCTGCAGCGCGGGTGGAAGGCTGATGGCTTCGCACCGCGGCTGAGCTTCTTTTTCAACGCACACAACAACCTGCTGGAGGAGGTCGCCAAATACCGGGCAGCTCGACGAATCTGGGCGACGATGATGCGGGACGAGTTCGGGGCGTGCGAACCCGCGTCCTGGAAACTGAGATTTCACGCGCAGACAGCCGGCTGCACTCTGCAAAGTCGCCAGCCGGAAGTGAATGTGATTCGCGTTGCGTATCAGGCGCTGGCCGCGGTGCTTGGCGGCTGCCAGTCGCTGCACACCAACAGCCTCGATGAAACGCTGGCGCTGCCGAGCGAGCATGCCGTCACGCTCGCCCTGCGAACGCAGCAGGTCCTCGCCCACGAAACCGGGATTCCTGAGTTCGTCGATCCATTCGGCGGGAGCGACTGCGTTGAAACTCTGACTGAGCAGTTCTGCGATCAGGCGGCGGACTACTTTGAGCAGATCGCTGATCAGGGCGGCATGTTCGCCGCGATTGATTCCGGCTTCTTCCGGCGCGAGATTGCGGAAGCCGCTTACGCCGAACAGCGGCTGATCGATTCCGGCCAGAAGGTCATCGTCGGTGTCAACCGCTTCGAAGAAGCTGTGGACGAACCGATCGAACTGCTCGAAATCGATCCGACCATCGAACGCGAACAGGTGAAAGCGCTGCATCACGTGAAAGCCACACGAAGTCCGGATGCGGTGCGTCAGGCACTGGCGGAAGTTCGCCGCGTGACAGCGACTGATGTAAACCTCTTCCCGGCTCTGCTCGAAGCGGCGGGAGCACGCGCCACTGTGGGTGAGATCATGAACGCACTGGCCGACGCGCTGGGCCGGTACACACTGGAAAGGGAGTGACCGATGCGAGCTGTCGTGACCGAAGAGACCGGACTTGAGTACACACGACTGCAGGACGTACCGCGGCCGTCCGCAGGACCGGACGACGTGCTGGTGCAGATTCGCGCCGCCGCACTCAACCCGGCGGATCGATATGCGATCGACGGCCAGTATCCGGGCGGCCCGCGTCCGCCGTTTATTTCCGGACGCGATGCCGCGGGCATCGTCGTTCAGAGTGATACGGCCGGTCGGGTTCCCGCTGGGACGCGCGTCCTTGTCGTGCAGTCGTCGGTTCGAGATCTCGCTCAGGGAACGCTGTGCGAGGTGCAGCGGTTTCCCGCCGACACGGTTGCACAGATCCCCGACGACTGGAACTGGATCGAAGCCGCCGCCGCCCCACTCGCCTTTCAAACTGCCTGGAAGGCGATGAACTGCCGCGGACCAGTAACGTCAGACGAAATCGTCGCAGTGACCGGAGCCGGTGGAGGCGTCGGCCTGTCGGCCGTCCAGCTTGCCCTGGCTCTCGGCACGCAGGTCGTCGCGCTGTCACGCAGCGAAGCCAAACGGCAGCAGTTGCAGAAACTCGGAGCGTCGCACGTCTTTGCGCCGGATGAACCAGATCTGAAACGGAAAGTCTTCGACGCGATTGGCCGCAAAGGCGTCGATGTCGTTGTTGATACGGTCGGTGGCCCGTTGCTGACACTGGCGGTCCATCTGCTGGGACCAGAAGGTCGCGTCGGCGTGCTGGGAGTGCTCGGCGGGGTTGAAGGGACCATTCCCATCCCGTCGCTGATGTTCAAGCGGGCAAGCCTGCATGGCATCCAGGTCGCCGATCTGGACGCCGTCGCTGCTGTCGTGCAGTGGCGGCAGATTGCCACGCTGCTGCAGAACGCCAATCGTCGGCCCGTGATTGACCAGACGTTTCCGCTGGAGCAGTTCAGCGACGCGTTCGCGCGTCTGCGGGACAGCCCGTTCGGCAAAGTCGTGGTCGAGATGCCGCCCGACTTGTGAGGTACTCACTGTTTGAAGGACGCCGCCATGCCTGCCTGCGAGACATTGCCTGCATCAGTCGTCAGCGAGTCCGCCGATGCCCAGCGCAGAGCCTGCCGCATCGTGCTGGCGAAGGTTGGCCTCGATGGACACGATCGGGGGATCAAAGTCGTCGCCCGTGGACTGCGCGACGCCGGGCTGCACGTCATCTATGGCGGAATCTGGCAGACACCCGAAGCGGTCGCTCAGGCGGTTGTCGACGAGGACGCGGAATGGCTCGGCCTGAGTCTGCTCAGCGGCGCTCACCTGACGCTTGTGCCGCGTGTCCTGGCAGCTCTGGATCAGGCAGGAGCCGACGACGTGCGCGTCGTCGTGGGAGGCATCGTGCCAGAGTCGGATGTTGAGCCGCTCCGGCAGGCCGGAGTCGCTGGTGTATTCGGTCCTGGAACGGCAATCGAGTCGATCGTCCACCTGCTGCAGGATTCGGCGCAAGTCAACCGCGAGTTCGAGCAAATTCCGTCCGAACGAAACCGGCCGCAATTGCAAGGCGTTGCTTCCAGCAGCGTGGCAACTGGCACTGCTCGATCCCGGCAATGTCTGTCGCGCCGGCTGAGCGAGTTGAGTGACGCGCAGCCAGCCGTCGAGCAGCAGTCAACATCGACGTGCAATGGCGGTTCAAAGCCGGCGTCAAGTCGCCGGACAATTGCGTTCGCGGGCAGTGCGGGCGTCGGCAAGAGTTCGCTGATCGCCCGCGTGGTCAAAGAGCTGCGCCGCCGCGAGCAGCGCGTCGCCGTGCTGGCCTGCGATCCGCAGAGTCCACTGACCGGCGGCGCTCTGCTGGGCGACCGCGTTCGACTGACCGAGGTGTTTCCGGATGAGGGTGTCTTCTTCCGCAGCCTTGCGGTTCCGAGCGGTCATCAGGGCATCGCGCCGGGCATTGGTCTTATGGCCGGCTGCCTGCACGAATCAGGCTTTGGGACCGTTCTCATCGAAACGGTGGGGTTGGGGCAGGGAGACGTCGCGGTCCGCAACGTCGTCGATCAGGTGGTGGTCGTCGTGCAGCCGGAGTCGGGTGACTCGATCCAGTGGGACAAAGCCGGCCTGCTCGAAGTCGCCGACATCGTCGTGCTGCAGAAAGCCGACCTGCCCGGCGCCGGCCGGCTCCAGTCCGAACTGGCGGACACTGTGAACGTACCCGTCGTCACTGTTGGACGGGATCGTCCTGACGGCGTCGGCGAGTTGCTCGACCGGTGCGTCGTCCGGCGATAAGCACATCGCCGCGGGCGCGTTGCAGGACCGAGCGTCGTGAATTGAGATCTCCATGAGGCCGAACTCAGCAGCACCGACAGACAGCGTGGATCGCCTATCGCGAATGTCCTCGCCCGACAAGGTCAGCAGGCACACGTCTCCACAATGGCGGCCTTCCTCGTCTGCACTCGGGTCAGCTTCCACATCCCTTTTTTCGAGGCCTGCTCAACGTTCACTCGAGTTACGACCTGCCAGCTCACTGGACCGCCAGAGTGGCCCCGTTATCGTGGTGCTTCAGTGAATTCGTTACTTCCTCCACCGCTCCGACTGCTACCGGGTGGAGCGACCAGTTTCCGGGTGGGACAACCGGAGACGCTCCGGGAACAGGTCGAGCGGATGTTGCAGGATCCCAAAGCCAGTGCGTTCACGGAAAATTTTGCCGGTCAGTGGCTGAGCCTGCGCAATATCGACGCGACGACTCCCGACCGCTTGCTGTACCCCGAGTATGACGACGTTCTGAAGGTCTCAATGGTCAGGGAGACGCTGCTGTTCTTCGACGAGGTTTTGAAGCACGACCTGAGTCTGACCTGTTTCGTGGATTCCGACTTCAGCGTGCTCAACGGACGCCTGGCGAAGCATTACGGCATCGACGGAGTCGAGGACGGACTGGCGTTTCACAAGGTGCGGCTGCCACCGGGCAATCATCGAGGCGGAGTGCTCACGATGGCCTCTGTGCTCAAGGTCACCGCCAACGGTACAACGACTTCACCGGTCCTGCGCGGTGCGTGGGTGCTGGACCGGATCCTTGGGGCGCCGCCGCCGAAACCGACGGTGGATGTCGAGGCCGTTGAACCCGACATTCGCGGTGCAACGACGATCCGTAATCAACTCGAGAAACATCGGAGTGATTCGGTCTGCGCGAGCTGTCACGTCAAAATGGACCCGCCTGGATTTGCGCTGGAGAACTTCGACGTGATCGGCGGCTGGCGCGATCATTACCGCAAGATCGGCGACTTCGAGCCCGCCATCGTCAACGGCCGCCGTGTGAGGTATCGGAACGGCCCCGAAGTGGAGGCGGCTGACGTCCTGCCTGACGGCCGGCGGTTTCAGAACATCGACGAGTTCAAGCAACTGCTGCTGAGCGACAAGGACCAACTGGCTCGCGCACTGGCCGGAAAACTGCTCGCGTACGCCACCGGAGCGGCTCCCATAGCGACTGATCAGCCGGAGATTGGAGCGATCGTCAATCGCATCCGGGACCACGGTTACGGGTTCCGGTCACTGGTGCATGAAGTGGTTCAGAGCGCAGTGTTTCAGAAAAAGTAGCAATCCAATCATTACTGGGAATCCGTCATGAGATTTGATCGCCGTTCGTTTCTTCGCAGTTCCGGGGTCGCGCTGGCTCTGCCGATGCTGGAGATGTTCGCTTCAGCCAGTCCTGCTGCGGAATCGGGAATCCCGCGCCGCATGGTCTGCCTCTGCGCTCCGCTGGGTTTCCTGCCGGCAAACTTGTTTCCGGAACAGACCGGACGCGGTTACGAGCTGACGCCGTATCTCGACGTGCTCAAGGATTTCCGCGACGACTTCACAGTGATCTCGGGACTGGCGCATGCCGGGATGAGTTCCGGGTTTGCCCATCAGGCCACAGCCAGCTTTCTGACCGGTGCTCCGGGAGCCGGACGACCCGGGTTTCGGAACACGATTTCACTCGACCAGTACGCCGCCGACTTTCTTGGCGGCCTGACGCGTTTGCCGAGTCTGAATCTTTCCGGTGAGGGACTGGGGCTGTCGTGGACGCGGACTGGAGCGCAGATTCCGGCTGACAATTCTCCGTCGCGAGTGTTTGCGCGATTGTTTCTCGATGGCGGCGCTGACGAAGTTCAGGCTCGGCTCCAGTGGCTGGAAGACGGACGCAGCATCCTCGACGACGTGCGAGATCAGGCCCGGACTCTGCGATCAGAACTTGGAGTGAGCGATCGCAACAAACTCGACGAATACCTCACCAGCGTGCGTGAACTCGAGCGGCGGTTACAGACGAATGAAAAGTGGGCGCGCACTCCCAAGCCGCACGTTGACGCTGAGCCGCCCAAAGATATCCCCAACGCGGCCGACCTGATTGGCCGCATGCGTCTGCTGTTTGACCTGACGCATCTGGCACTGCAAACCGACTCAACGCGGCTGATCATGATTATGCTGGGCGGCTCGACATACGCGCCGCCGATCAAGGGAGTCAATCTGGGCCATCACGATCTGTCGCATCACGGAAAGGATCCTGGCAAGCTCGAGCAGCTCAAGCTGGTCGAAGTTGAGACGATGAAAGCCGTCCGCGATCTGCTGGCGAAACTGCGGGAGACCCGCGAGGACGCAGGCACGCTCCTCGACCGAACATCTGTTTTTCTGGGCAGCAATCTGGGAGACGCCAGCAGTCACTCGGTCCGGAACCTGCCTGTGCTGCTGGCCGGCGGTGGCTTCGAGCACGGCCAGCATCTCGCATTCGACCCACAGCATGCGCCCCCACTGTGCAATCTCTACCTGAGCCTGCTGCAGAGGCTCGGCATCGAGGCGGATCAGTTCTCAACGAGCACCGGTACGTTGACCGGGCTTGATTTCAAACGGAGCTGACAGCCCAGCCACGCATTGATGCGAGGCGAACCGCTGATCGCCCCGACCGAGTCGCGTCGGAGGAAACGACGAAGCGGGAATTCCCACCTCTTCACCAAATGCAGACACGCTTACAAACTCGATATCCGGAAACGAGTCAGCCAAATCCAAGTGCCATTCGACGATGGGACCGACGCAGGTAACGAAAACTGTCAGAGATGCTGCGGGGTTGTCGACTGGAGGCATTTGTAAACGGCGGATCTCTGGCACGAGCACCTGCAGGCTGACACGCACGCAGAGGACACGACGCACTGCCATTGGACCGGTTAAGCTGACCGATAAGGGATCGCGATGAAATTACTTCGGCATTTGCTGGATGATATGAATTGAAAAGACTCCCCGGCCAGAAGGGAATCAGTGTCCGCTGAACCAACTGGCCAGGGAGTCAAGGATGACACCACTGCTGCGGGGAGTGTATCTCCT
>WGMU01000035.1 GCA_016124895.1 bacterium | reverse complement strand
GCCCGGCGAGGTGAACCCGGTCACGAACGAGCGTGTGACCGTGCGGTGGCTGCTGCGTGTAGCGTTCGGCCGGTGGTCGATCGAGAGTGTGTTCCGCGAAGGCAAAGAGGAACTGGGCCTGGACCACTGGGAAGTCCGCGGCTGGCGCTGCGTGCATCGCCACTTCTTTGTGACAGCGCTCAGCCACCTGTTCTGCGCACGAATGCGCGCGGAGTTCAATGCGTCCCCGGACACATCCGTGCGAGTGACTCTGTTGGCCGCCAATTGCTCTGGCGAACCTGACGTCGTTCGTTGCCGCGCTGCTGCTCGGCCCGATTCTGATTGGCTGGTTGAAGGGGCGGTTTCGCGAGCGGATTGCCAGCGACTCGGAACGGCTGAACGAGCTGCACGCTGAGAAGCAGTCGACGCCGACGATGGGCGGCCTGTTTATCTGCGCCGCGATTCTGATTGGCGCTCTGCTGTGGGGAGACCTCAGCAGTCCGTACACGCTCAGCGGCATCGGCATCGTCGCGACGTTTGGCGGTCTCGGAGCGTGGGACGACTGGGTCAAGCTCAGCTCGAAACTGAACGGCCTGAAGGTCCGGCAGAAGTTCGTCGTCCAGTGGCTGCTGGCGTTCGGCTTCGCGGCAGCGCTGTACGTCACGCATCGCGACGTGCCGCAGGGCCTGAGCCTCGTCATCCCGATCGGCGGTGCCACGATCCCGCTGGGCATCGCGTTCGTCGCCTGGGCCGCGTTCGTGCTCGTCGGCAGTTCCAACGGAGTGAACCTGACCGACGGTCTCGACGGTCTGGCCAGCGGCTGCATGGTGTTCGCCGGCGGAGCATTCACTGCGCTGACCTACCTGGCCGGGCACAAGGAGATGGCCGAGTACCTGGCGATCCCGTACGTCGCCGGCTGCGGCGAACTGGCTGTCGTGATGGGCGCGATGGTCGGCGCGATGCTGGGCTTTCTGTGGTTCAACTGCTACCCGGCCCAGGTCTTCATGGGCGACGCCGGCTCGCTGCCGATCGGAGCGTTACTCGGCCTGGCCGCTCTCGCCGCGCGTCAGGAGATCCTGCTGGTGATCGTCGGCGGCGTGTTCGTGGCGGAAACACTGAGCGTCATCGCCCAGGTCGGCTGGTTCAAACTGACCGGCACCCGAGTCCTCGCCTGCAGCCCCCTGCACAACCATTTTCTGTTCAAGGGCGACCACGAAATCAAAATCGTCACCCGCTTCTGGATCACGTCCGCCCTGCTGGCCGTCCTCGCCATCGCCAGCCTGAAGATTCAGTAGATTCCCTCACCGTATCGAGCGAGTGAATTGAGTCGGGTGCGTCTCGACGCACCGTTGGCTGCGGTTTCATAGATCTGGTGCGTCAGGCCGCCCCCCCTACACAGACGGTGCCATCACGTTCATGAGGTCTTCCTGACAGTTCGATCGTATATCTCTTGGAGATGGCTTTCCTTCACCTTGCCGTTTTTTGCCTGTCGAAGGAACACAAGAACGTCTCGCTCAGTCAGCAAAAGCACCGTCTTGTTGTCCTTGTCTGCGAGCCTCTTGAGATGCCCGTAGTAGTGATTCTTCATCTCTCCTCGAAAGCAGACCAATCCAAATCGTCCAATGGTATCGTTCAAGTAATACCCAATTTGCTGAAACACATCCGCATCGAGTTCCTCGAAGTTTTTGCATTCCCAGACAACTTGCACGGCTTTGTATCGAGATCGGATCACTTCCCAGAACCCAGTGTCTGCACGGTTTGATGCGATCCAGTCGCGCCTGACCCGTCCTTCACAGTCTCGAGACTGGGGCTCAACATTGGTCAGGGCACGGTAGAAGCAAAGTTCGATCATCCGTCCGATCAGATCTTCGTATTCCGTTTCGCCATCTCGACCAGTCGGGATCGTTGGTAACGTGTCGAGCAGACGCCCCACCTCTTCAAAGTAGTCGTTGAGTTGGATCGCTTCTGGGATATCCAGAATCAAGCCGTCTTGCTGCAGCGCCAAGTCCTCTTCCAAATCCGTAATCACGCGGTCTGGAAGATCGAGCGCGTCTCGATAGCAGGGATGAACGACGGCGTGTGTGGTCTGATCGATTGGCGGTGGGGACGCCGTCGTCGCACCGAGGGACCTGAATACGACCGGTTTGCCCTTCGTCTGAAGTCCCCAAAAGCCGATTCCGTAAAGAAGCTGCATGAACTTCGGCGGAGTTGTGTACTGATAGATCCAGCTACCGCACAACTGTCGCACCTCGTTGTCCACAAGAAGTTTTTGAATCAACGACGACACACCGCTAACAGTGAAGTCTCGCCCCAGCCCATGAAACCGATTCAAGACGACTTGGAGCTGTGGAAAGTTTTCACTGTACTCGTCGCCGAGATCCTTCAAACGACTTTCCGAGAACTGTCGACGAGCTGTTTGAAGATCTTCAACCGAGACCATCGCTTGGCGACGACTGACGGCTGACTCGATCGCTAGGGAACAATACGTAAGAACATCTCGGGGGCGTTGCTGGCAATAGTCGAGGACCATCTCTCGAGATGACATTCCATCGTATGGCTCAAAAAACAGATCCCATGTTTCGCCGAGGGCAGGTTTAGTGGTGAGCCCAGACTGCAATCGACGCTCGACAAGTTCAATGAGCAACTCACGAGTCCATTCCAATGAAACCACGCAGGTTTCGAGGCGAGCAAACTCATTGTCAATTTGGCGGACTCGATCGAAGATGTTTTCTCGCAGAAACAGTAAGGGCCGCATGAATGACGTGCTCGCTGACAGTTCAACACACGCATGCATAAGTGCCATCAGAAATAACACAGCGGCGTCCGATCCGTCCCACGCTTCGTCGATCTGGTCAATGAGGAGCACAACTGGAGTCGAGATTCCGCATTCTTCCATTGCGTCTTGAAGCGTTTTCGTCTTCTTTAATTCGCGGAGCCAATCTTTCTCTTTGGGTTTCGCGAGTTCGCTGAATAACGTCTCGACGAACGCAAGCATCCGAAGGTCAAAATCGAAATCGTCGACGTAGTTGCGTTCGAGCGAAAAAGGGCGCTCATTCATGTCGACCGCGTGATCAGCACGCCATGATGCGAGCACTTCATCGAGCAGCGCTCTTTTGAAGCAGGCTACGAGCGATCGAAAGTGTCGCTGAGTTGCGTCGCGGAGTTGATCAATCTCAACGGGCAATCCATACGCGTTAAATGTCTGCGGCTGAAGCTGAATCGCCGAGCGATATTGCGTGCGTAGGAAGTAGGAAATCGCTGTCTTGCCCGTACCGCGGCGACCTACAAAGAAGCATTTTGAAAGGTCGGTCTCAGTTGCTGCACGGATCGCTGGTGTCCGAACGAAGATACCTTTTTTCTGCTGAAGAACTCGATCGTACTCGGCAAATACCTGTCCGAGATTGACGCGTGAAAGCGCGTCTTTCGGGAGTTGAAGTCGATGTTGTTCTCCGTTTCGCTTTTTGTTCCGCGCCATCTCGTCTCCTTCGTGATGCGGGAACGTATTTCGAGACAGGCGAACACGTCAACTGGTGCCCCAGGCCTCGTCGCGGACATCTTCCGACGGTCAGTGGGCGCAGCCGGGGCCTACGGTTTCGAAGAAGTCGTTGCCTTTGTCGTCGACCAGGATGAAGGCTGGGAAGTCCTCGACTTCGATTTTCCAGATGGCTTCCATGCCAAGCTCGGGGAATTCGACGACGTCGACTTTGCGGATGTTCTCCTTGGCCAGGATGGCTGCGGGGCCTCCGATGCTGCCGAGGTAGAAGCCGCCGTGTTTGTGGCAGGATTCGGTGACGCCCTTGCCGCGGTTGCCTTTGGCGATCATCACCATGCTGCCTCCGGCCTCCTGGAACAGGTCGACGTAGGCATCCATGCGGCCAGTCGTGGTTGGTCCGAACGAGCCGCTCGGAAGGCCTTCCGGCTTCTTGGCCGGGCCGGCGTAGTAGACGGGATGCTGCTTGAAGTAGTCCGGCAACGGCTGGCCGGACTCGAGCCGCTCGCGCAGCTTCGCGTGAGCGATGTCGCGGGCGACGATGATCGGGCCGCTCAACAGCAGCCGCGTGGTGACCGGATACTGAGTCAGCTCGGCCAGCAGTTCCGGCATCGGGCGGTTGAGATCGATGCGGATGGCACTTTCGTCCTTGCGATGCCGCAGCTCTTCGGGAATGTACTTCAGCGGTTCGAATTCGAGCTGCTCGATGAAAACGCCATCTTTCGTGATCTTGCCTTTCGCCTGGCGGTCAGCGCTGCACGAGACGCCGATCCCGATCGGCAGCGACGCTCCGTGACGCGGCAGCCGGACAATGCGAACATCTAGAGCGAAATACTTCCCGCCGAACTGGGCACCGATGCCGCAGTTGCGAGCGACTTCCAGCATCTGGGCTTCGAGTTCGACGTCACGGAAGGCCCGGCCATGCTCGTTGCCGGTCGTCGGCAGATTGTCGTAGTACTTCGTCGACGCCAGCTTGACCGTCTTCATGGTCGCTTCGGCGGACGTGCCGCCAATGACAAACGTCAGGTGATACGGCGGGCAGGCCGCCGTGCCGAGCGACGCCATTTTCTCGGTCAGGAAATCGACCAGCGCCCTGGGATTCAGAACGGCGCGCGTCTCCTGGTAGAGATACGACTTGTTCGCCGACCCGCCGCCCTTGGCGATGAACAGGAACTTGTAGGCATCTCCGTCGACGGCCCCGAGATCGATCTGCGCGGGCAGGTTGCAGTTCGTGTTTTTCTCGTCCCACATCGTCAGCGGAGCGTTCTGCGAGTACCGCAGATTGTTTTCGGCGTAGGCGTTGTAGACGCCCTGCGAGAGCGCCGCTTCGTCTCCGGTCGACCAGACGGCGTGCCCCTTTTTCCCGTGAACGATGGCCGTGCCGGTGTCCTGGCAGAACGGCAGAACTCCCGCGCTCGCCACGTCGGCGTTCTTGAGCATCGTCAGAGCGACCATCCGGTCGTTGTCCGACGCTTCCGGGTCGTCGAGGATCGCGGCAACCTGCTTCAGGTGGGCCGGGCGCAGGAAGAAGTTGATGTCGTGAAACGCCTGCGATGCGAGCAGCGTCAGCGCTTCCGGCTCAACCATCAGCACGTCCTGCCCGTTGAACTGCTGGACGGAAACGTGTTCTTTAGTTAGGAGTCGATACTCCGTGTCGTCGGCACCGAGTTCGAACATGGGCTGATAATGAAACGGGGCGGTCGGCATCGTGGTGACTCCGGGATAATCGATGATGCAACGCGTCGTCGCGTGGGAAGACTGTGGTGTTTGAAGCCAGAGCAAATCACTCTGACAACGAAGATCGAATTACAGGGACGGACGAGCGACAGAGCAACGCTTGCGGCCACCGATTCCGTGACTGTTTTCGCCAGCGACTGATCTGCTGGTATTTCCGGCCGGTGAGATTGCGTTGTTCCTGCTTGCCGTGGGCGGGTCTCCTGAGGCGCCATGGCCAAGCCCCTTCCTGTGCGCGGGCATCCTGCCCCCCGCACTTCTCCGGATCGCAGGCCTCCCAGCGGGCTGCTCAACAACCACTTTCTTTTAAGGGCGACCACGAAATGAGCCTGATTGAAAATCGGGGAGTTGTTTCGGACGCGCTCCTAAGCGATTTTGAGTTGCCGGCCTCGCCGAAAATCGGGCCTTTCCGGGGCACTCGCCCAATCTCTGAAGAGATTGGCTACGCTTTGCGGGCAGTCGCTCGCTGCAGCAACGACCTGACCGTCAGACTGACTACTCCATGAAACGTTCCCGCGAATTGTCTGCTTCCCCGAACGGTACTCGGCCGGCTGCTGGCCGGTCGA
This sequence comes from bacterium, assembly GCA_016124895.1. Lineage (GTDB taxonomy): Bacteria > Planctomycetota > Planctomycetia > Planctomycetales > Planctomycetaceae > JAPOLP01. The sequence goes on along the minus strand of WGMU01000035.1, from coordinate 34,634 downwards.
GCCGGCAGCGGTTTCTGGCGTATCTGCACGATCTGAAAGCCTCAGGGTACGCGCGACCGCAGGGCGACTCGGGAAAAGGGCATCACGGTCGCTCGGCCGGGAGCGATTCAACGCCGCGGATGCGCTCCGCCTGGGAACTGATCCGGCGGTTCTTCGGGTTAATGAAAGGTCATCGACCGGCGCTGCTGGTTGCGCTGGGGACGCTGTCGGTCTCGAAACTGCTGTCCCTGCTGCCGGCCGCGTCGACGAAGTTCGTTGTCGATTATGTTCTGACGAATCAGCCGCTGCCGGACCGCTGGCAGATTCTCAGACTGCCCGATGACCGCTGGCACCGACTGATTGCAATCGTCAGTGCCGTCATGGTTGTCACGCTCGCTCAGGTCACCGTGCATCTGTGGGGACGCTGGTACGCGACGCTGACGACCAAGCGGATTCAGCTCTCGCTGCGAAAGCAGGTTTTTGAACACGCGGTGCGACTGCCGCTCAACCGGATTCACGAATTGAAGTCCGGCGGGGTCGCGAGCCTGTTGCGTGAAGATGCCGGTAGCGTTGGCGATCTGGTCTTCGGGATGCTCTACAACCCGTGGCGAGCCTTCGTGCAGTTGATCGGCAGCCTGGCCGTGCTGGCCTGGGTTGACTGGCGACTGCTGACAGGCTCGCTGATTCTGCTGCCGATTGTCTGGGTAACGCATCGCACCTGGATCGCCCGCATCCGGCCGCAGTACCGCTATGTGCGCATGCAGCGCGAAGCGGTTGATGCTCACGCCGCGGAATCCTTCAGTGGAATGCGCGTCGTGCGGGCCTTTGGCAGGCAGCGAACGGAAACGTCGCGGTTCAGCAGCGGCAATCACCTGATGGGCCGCAAAGAGCTGCATGTCTGGTGGTGGGCGCGGCTGATCGAGTTCACCTGGAACATTCTCATTCCGGCAGCCTCGGCGGCGATGCTGCTGTACGGCGGGCGGGAAGTGCTGCGCGGCAATCTGACAATCGGTGACCTGACGATGTTTCTGGTCTATCTGGTCATGCTGCTTGAGCCAGTGGCCGTACTCGCCGAGAGCGCATCGTCGTTTCAGAACAGTCTGTCGGGACTCGATCGAATTCTCGACCTGCTGGACGAACCGCGCGAGATGCCGGCCGGCGATGACGCGCTGATCGCCGACCGCGCCGCCGTCTCCGGGCGACTCGAACTGCACGACGTCACATTTCGGTATCCGAAGGCTGAACGCGACGCACTGCAGAATGTTTCGCTGTCGGTTGAACCTGGTGAGACGATCGCGCTGGTCGGGCCGAGTGGCTCGGGCAAAACAACGCTGTGCAATCTGATCGCGAGGTTCTTTGATCCGACTTCGGGGGCGATCACAGTCAGCGGACACGATCTGCGGGACTTCGATGTCGAGTCGTACCGTCGGCTGCTGGGCGTCGTCGAGCAGGACGTGTTTCTGTTTGACGGTTCCGTCGCGGACAACATCGGTTATGCCCAGCGGTCGGCGTCGGAAGAGGCTCTGCGATCGGCAGCCACAACGGCTAACGCCATCGAGTTTATCGAAGCGCTGCCGCAGGGCTTCGAGACGCGGATCGGCGAACGCGGTGTCAAGCTGAGCGGCGGGCAGCGGCAGCGAATCGCAATCGCCCGCGCGGTCCTTGCCGATCCGGCGATCCTGATCCTTGATGAAGCCACGAGTAATCTCGACACCGAGAGCGAACTGCTCATTCAGGCCAGTCTGCGGCGGCTGATGGAAGGCCGCACAAGTTTTGTCATCGCGCATCGACTGAGCACAATTCGCGATGCAGACCGGATCGTCGTGATCGAAGACGGTCACGTTGTCGAGATCGGCACGCACGACGAACTGATCGACCGTGACAGCCGCTACCGGGAAATGGTCGCCGCTCAGACATCGCGCTATCAGGACGCACTGAGCTGACGCGAGTTGATACTCGGGCTCAACTTTTCGAACAGGAGACAACGGAGAGCACAGAGTTGAGTGCAACTCTCTGGTTCCTCTGTTTTCTCCGGTTCACAAAATGCGCTCGACCGAGCCGCCGTTTGGTCGCCGCGCAGCACGGCACTCTTCATTCGTTTTCTGCTATGCGAATCTTCGCGTCTCAGCGACTTTGTGTCAGATTCCGAGAGCATCAACGGGTGACTGTTGATAGTCTGCCGCTCCACAGCCCGGTGCCGCTTTGATGGGCTTTGTTACGGTACACGCTTGCATGGCGAACGAAAAACTCAGGCGCAGCATTATCTTTGAAGCCGCTCGGCTGATGTACGAACGGCGGGAAACTGAATACTACCGGGCAAAGATGAAGGCCGCCCGCCGTCTCTGCCACGGCTGGGTCAAACCCGGCGAGCTGCCCAGCAACGCCGAAATTCGCGACGAGATTCAGCGAATGGCGTGGCTGTACGAAGGTGACAGCCGCTTCGACAAGCTCAAGGAAATGCGGATCGAAGCGCTGCGCATCATGCGCCTGCTGAATCACTGCCGACCGAAAATCATTGGCAGCGTGCTGACTGGCCACGTGCGGCAGGGTTCGGATATCGACATTCACTGCTTTGTGGCGAACACCGACGCGGTGACCTCGGCGCTCGATCGGGAAGGCATGGAGTACGACGTTGAGTTCAAGCAGGTCCGCAAGCACGGTGAGGAACGCGTCTTCACGCACGTCCATATCCGCGAGCGATTTCCGATTGAGCTGACGTTGTACACGCCGGACAAGGCGAGCTTCGTCTTCAAAAGTTCGATCACCGGCAAGTCGATGGAGCGGGCGACGACGGCCGAGTTCGAGCAGTTTCTGCGCAGCGAGTACCCGGACATCGACCTGGACGCCGAGCTGGAAGCAGCCGAGGAAGCGATCGACCGGTTTCAGGTGTATCGGTCCCTGTTGCTGCCGCTGGACGGCTGGGAACAATCGAAGAAATGGCACCCGGAAGGCGACGTTCTGTATCACAGCCTGCAGGTCTTTGATCTCGCCCGCGACGAGCAGCCGTACGACGAGGAGTTCCTGCTGGCCGCGTTGCTGCACGACGTTGGTAAGGGGATTGATCCAGCAGATCATGTGAAGGCCGGACTCGAAGCTCTGGAAGGGCACATCACTGAACGCACCGCCTGGCTGATCGAGCATCACATGGAGGCTCACAGAATCGCCGACCGCACGATCGGCCAGCGGGCTCATCTGCGGCTGCAGCAGTCGCTGGATTACGAAGACCTGGTTCTGCTGGGGCAGTGCGATCGCGACGGGCGGCGTCCGGGTGTCGATGTGCCGAGTCTCGACGAGACGCTCGACTACCTGCGTGATCTGGCGCGCCAGTACGGCTGAAAGATGCTGCAGACCAGCCTTCGTGGTGGTCGGACCAGTCTCAGATGCGTGGAAAGCTGCCGCCGGGAAAGATGAAAATCCACGAGCCGCCAGATCTTTCAGAATAGTTTTTGACGACTGATCCGTCCCTGGATAAATTTCGCGCCCATCGGCATTGAAACGGCTCAGTTGTCAGCCGTTTTGCTGAGCTTCGTCATGCTGCACCGGCGAGGCAGTTCGCTTGAGCGGGTCGATCAGGTCTGACGCATGGCCGTTGGCCCGCATCATGGAGGAACTCATGGGGACACAGTTTTCTGAGACGCCGGATGGCTCGCGTCGTGAACTTGCGGAAGAACTGCGGGACAGTATTCGCGCAAAGACCAACGGCAGTATTCGCGGACTGGAAGTGACCGTGAACGGTTCGTCTGTCGTGATCTCCGGCCGCACGTCGCGGTACTACTACAAGCAGCTCGCCACCAGCGCCGTCATGGCGTCGCTCGCCCGGCACGAATTGCAGAACGAGATTCACGTCGGCTCGTAGATCGTCGTGTGTTTCCGACTGGCGGCGGACTCGCTGACCGAAAGGCGGCGGGCGCACTATTCCGTTCGACTGGCGGCGTAGCGGCGATTGAACTCGTGCGGATCAAAGGCGTCGACGCCGTCGGCGGCATCTTCCACTTCGATCAGCAACTTCTGGAAACGCGTCAGTTTCGACTCGCTGACCAGGCTTGTCTCCACAGCCGGCGGCGGTTTGTCAATGACTTCCTGGCCGGTCGATCGCGTCGTTGTTTCGCGTTCGCTGCCGGAAACGTTACCGCGGGGTTCAGGCCGCTCTGATGGGTAGGCAGTGTCGGAGGAGGGCGAAATGAGTTGCGGCTCACCCGTGGCAACGACCGAGCGCAAACGCGACCCGCCGGCCTGACGCAGTTCGGCAGCGGCATTCAATACCCAGGTGCGGAGAATCTCCGCCTGGTCGGCTCCGAATCGCCCGGAAAAGACCGGCCGGCCAGCGTGGCTGCGGTCAATTGGCAACAGCAGTCGGCTGCCGCGGGGCATGTCCGGGTCGATGTACTTCAGCGTCGCGGCGAGGTTACGTTCGACACGCAAACGAAAGTTGCCAGCACGGTTGGACACGTGTTCGAGTCGAAAGTCATTCGTGGCCGCCGTTCCATGACAGCGCGCGTTGTCGCATTTGTTGGCCAGCAACGGCTGGATTCGAGTGACGAAGTCGTCGGCCAGTTCCGGCGACAGACCGGCCAGACTGCGGGCATCCGGAGCAGACTCGGATGACGAAGTGTCGCCAATACGCACGACGTTGTTCGATGCCGACGTTTCCTCAGTTGATTGCGTCTGACGCCGAATCTCCAGTTCAATCCGATGAAGCATGACGCGGGCAGTTTCATTGGACGGATCGAGCTGCAGAGCTTCTCGCAGCTCGTGCGTCGCCTCGGAATACAGCTTCTGGCTGAAACACCAGTCGGCAAGCCGGAGATGCGTGCCAGCCGTCGGGTTTTCCACTTCAATCCGCAGCCGTTGATAAACCTCTTCCAGATCAGTGGCCGAAAAGCGAGCCTCATCGAAGGGAATCACGATATGCCCGTTCGGTTGCGAGACGAGCCAGCCCGTCGACATTTCCCGAATGCGCCCCTCAAGAATTCGCCCAGTTCGCAGCAGCAGAACCTGCGAGTTCGACGCATCGTTCGGCGACTGCGCAAACGCGGCCCGCCCTGACAGGACAACAAGCAGCGCGACAGCGAGAATTGCAACCGGAAGGAGTCGTTGAGTCGTTGTCACAGGATTGGCTCGTTTGGTCATTGGTCATTGTCTCTGGCAATTCCTGGCCGTTCGGTAGTCACCAGACTCGCATCGTGGCTTTTCAGAAGGGAGGCCGCAAAATCAGCGGTCGGCTCAGGCGACTGGAACTCAAAGCTCGCACCGATCAGGCCGTTCAGTGAGACACCGGAAGCGTCGAGTTCGGTATGGTGGCGACCATCTCGCGACGCGCCCTCAACGAGCCGCAGGTCCGGGCGGGCGATCGAATCGCTGCCGTCGATGATCAGTGTTTCAGGCCATGCGGTGGTCAGGCTGTCGGCCCGAAAGCGGATCAGGGCACTCGGGAAAGCCGGTTTCCGCGTCGACGTTTCGGTTACGAGGTCAAAGACGCAGGCTACTGGCTTAATCCGCACCTGCGACCGCCAGGCGTTGCCGTCGTCGAGTCGGATTTCGAGCAGCCCGCCGGACTCGCGCAGCGTGCAGTGCTGCATCTGAAAATCGTGACGCCCCGGCGTTTTCGACTGGCCAATGACAAACAGCGGACCTGGTCCCGACTGCAGGACATTCCAGCAATTGACGAGATGCCGCGGCCCGGCGAGCCCGATCGACACATGCTCGCCAACGAGTTGCGTATTGCGGAGCGTGACTTCCCCCGGCAGGCTGTCGCGCGGGTTGAACGGCTTCCAGACAAACGCGAACGGTGTTTCGGACGGAGCCGTCGCCGAACTCCCGGCTGGTTTCGCCGAGTGGCCCGAGACGCTGGCGAGCCGCGCAACTCCACCGGCCTGAATTGCCTCCGAAAGAAATGCCGCATCCTCAACCAGCAGCGTTTGTGATTCGAACTGCAATGAAGGCATGGCCAGCGGCTTTGATGCGACATTAGATTTCGCCAGTTCCGCGGAACCGGAAGTGGACACTCTGGCTGGCACTTCACTGACCGGAGACGGCGACGTAAAGACGATTTCGACGTTGGAGATCTCGATCTCAGTGGCGCGGATCCGAATCGGCCGGTCAATCTGCAACACCGCCGGAGCGGAACTCAAACCGCGGAGCGTCAGACGCTGACCGCTCCACAGCAGCGATCGGGCCTGCCACGGCCCCGCGTCCGGGAGTTCGATCAGGCCGTATGCGTCAGGTTGCGGAAGCTCCTGAGCCGTCGTTATCGGCGATGCCGACAAGGGTGATTCCGGATGCAGAGCGAGTACCGAATCGTTGCTGGGCTCGGCCTGCAAAGACATCTCGCCCCGCGACGCGAGAATCGCCGCCGTTACCCAGTCGCGCGACTGGCCGTGCAGAGTCAGCAGCGCGACGCTCGCCATCACAACTGCCAGACCGGCCACCGCAATATGGCCGGCAAAGCGAACGTTGCTGCGCGGCCGCGTCGATTTACTGATTGGACGGCTCCGAAATCCAGCGGAGAACTTTGACAGCGACCGGCGACTGGCTCGCGCCGACAGTCCGCGACGCGGCGACACACCTGAGTCGCCGACGGCGCCGGCCTCTGCCGAGGCGACGCTGCCTGACGAGAGGGCTCCGCCGCTCGCCGTGACGCTCCCCGCCGTCCGCTTTTCCGTCGCCGCTTTGTCACCCGTTGGCTTGCGGGCCGTCGACGCCCCCCGGCCCAGCACTTCAGACGCCAGGCGTGGACGCAGTGCCGCGTCTGGCTCAGTCAGCCATTGAATCGTCTCGGCCAGCGAGGTCGGAGTATCGGGAGCGATCTCGCGCACGTCGGGGACGCGGGTCGTCTGATGCGCCGCCAGGCGGGCGAGCGGATCTCCCGTCGGGAAGACCGGACGGGCTGTCAGCAGTTCCCACAACAGGCAGCCCAGCGCGTACAGATCCGAGCGATGCGAGTACGGCAACGCGGTGCCAATCAGTTCCGGGGCGATCCCCGAGTACCGTTGGGGATCGATCGCTGCGCTGAACGAGAACTCCGGCTGTACGCAGGGACGCACGCCCGCATCGACGAGTACCGCCCGGCCACTGCCGTCGACAATGACATTGTCCGTCAGAATTTCGCCGTGGACGATGCCGGCCGCGTCGAGTGCCGCCAGCGACTCCAGCAGTTGTCGCGCGATCTCCTGAACGACCGACGCCGGGAACCGTCCGCGACGCAGCAGCATCTGTGTCAGTGTGAGACCCTCGACCAGTCGACTCGCTGCTGCCAGTTCGCTGATCAGGTCGTTTGCCGACTCGAACCTGCGTCGTCGACGACTTGGCGAAACACCCTTCTCGGACCTGGCCGGTTCGCGTCGCGGTTCGGCGACACGGACGATCTCGTGGCACGCGTGCGGCGCAACGACGGCAGAATGTCCAACGCCAGTCGCTCGCTGAGCGAGTTCTCGAAACCGGGCCAGCGTCGCGGTTTTCAGTTCCGTCGCGACGGGAATGCGTTTGATGACGGCAGGTGTCTGCGAATCCGGAATCCGCACGAGGTACGTCGCCGCCGCCGGGCCGGAACCGATCTGATCGAGCACGATGCCCGGCCCGATCGTCAGCAGTTCGGTCAGGCCGGTCTCGATTGTCAGAGCCTGAAACGACGTCAGCCGTCGTGTCTGCACCAGTGCATCCAGCCAGACAGAATCGAACGCCGGCAGGTCTGCAGACAGACGCTTCACACGACGCACGCACCGTTTCAGGTCGCGCGGTGTGCAGAGCTTTTTGCCCAGCAGGATTTGCTGTAGCTGTTTTGACGGAGGCTGAACCACGAGCGGGAGTCCCTTCCCGGTGGCGATGGCAGGTCACGCCGCGATGGAATCCGTAACAAAGTCGTTGATCGCTCAGCGATCGAAACGCCGAAATCAGAATTCCCACAAAGCCCGCTCCGGCCGCATGGGGCCAGACCGGGCCTCAACGCTCGCAACGCGCAGTTCGAGGCCGACGGATTCGACCTCGGAGAGGCGGCGGCATGATCACGCATCGGCGAAAACGCAGCAAGATGAGCCTGTAGCCCGCGAATTCGACGCCTGTCGGCAACAGTCGGAATTCACGTTCTGCGGGCGAGGCCGCATCAGCTTCCAGTTCCACGCGACCCGACGGAGGGTTCATCATTTGACGCGGCTTCGTCGGGCGAGGATTCCGCATTGCGCCGGCGGCCGAACGAGAACTTCTTCTCTTCACCTCGCAGCAGACGCCCGATATTGCTGCCGTGCCGCAGGATGATCAGGGCGGGCACGGCAAGACTGAACATCGACAGAGGCAGCTTCGCCCGGTCAAACGGGTTCGGCGACAGAATAATCATCTGTCCGACGGCGAAGACCAGCGCAGCGACGACCGAACTGAGAGCGACGATCCGCGATGCGACCATGCACAGAGCAAATCCGACAAAGGCGGCGATCGAAGCTTCCGGCGTCAACACGCAGACAACGCCGAGCGCCGTGGCCACTCCCTTGCCGCCGTGAAACTTCAGCCAGACAGGAAACATGTGCCCGACGACGGTCGCCACGCCAGCGATCACCTGCAACAGGAGAAACCAGGCGGATTCAGAACCGGCAAACAATCGCGGGATGACCAGAACCGGCAACGCCCCCTTCAGCGCATCGAGCACCAGCACGGCCACGCCCCACTTCGCACCGAGCGTGCGGCTGACGTTGGTCGCTCCGATATTTCCGCTGCCGTGCCGCCGGATATCGATCCCAGCCACCCCCCGAGCCACCAGCAGCCCGAACGGAATCGAACCGGCCAGGTAGGCGGCGAGAGCTGTCAGCGTCACTGAGGCCGGTGTTCCCATCGAGACTGACCTGCAGCCATTAGAGAGGTCACAAGAAAACGGGGCAGCTCAGATCAGATTCTGGCTGCCCCGGATAACTACGTTTAGTTGGACAGCGCCACTTTGGGCGAACCACCCACACTTAACTCTTGCTGACGTTGTGAGTTACAGCGTGACAGTCAACTTCCACCGGAAGTTAGTGCCAGTTGCATCGTAACTGATTCCTGGTCAATAGGTTGCGGCATCGAAACATGTCGAAGTGGCGCTGTCCAATTAGATTACAGAAGCTATTCGACAGCGGCCGGAACGCCTCCTGTGAACTCCTCGTCTTTGGCCTCATGTCCGGTCAGCACCTGCGCCTGATAGCCGCCTCGCGACTTGAAGTACAGGAAAAGAACGATGTAGCAGGCCAGCATGAAGGCTGGGAACAAGGCCATCTTCGCAAGAGCATCGAACTGTCCGGCCTGATTGGCGGAAGCCAGCGCTGACTTCGCCGTCTCATCTGTAATCGTCGCGACTCTGTCAGGGTCAATCGCCTGGTAGTCTCCCAGCACGTAGGCCTTGTCGACCAGGACGGCCTGAGCGGTTGCCGCATCGGATTCCTGAAGGACAGAACTGGCCGTCTTTTCCTGCAGAGCACCGATGTACGGAAATCCGAGGACGCCGACAGCGATCATGCCGATGCCGGAGATCGCGTTGAGTGTCAGAGCGCCGCCCTTCGGACACTGCTCAGCAGTAATTCCCAGCATGGTCGGCCAGAAGAAGGTCTTGCCGAAACCGTACAGCGTTGCAGCAGCGAAAATGATTCCAAGCCCAGAACTGCCGCAGCGTGACAAAGCAAACAGGCCCACGATTGCCAGGATTGAGCTGATCACCAGCAGGCCGATCGGCGATAGTTTGTGAACGATCGGCCCGGCGAAGAAGCGCAACACCATCATTATCGCGGACGTGTAAATGAGCACCCAGCCGGGATTGTAACCGGCTTCTTTCATCGGGTGTTCCATCAGGCCGCTGATCCAGCCATCTGTTCCGATTTCGGTCGTCGCCAGCGGCATCATGATGATGATCAGGAATGCCATCACCGGGCGACCGACGTTTCGTGTGTAAGCTCCAAACGCAACCGTGACGACTGCGGCCAGCCCGATCACGACTCCCAGACCGAAGCCCAGCACCTGACCGAGCTGCGCAAAAATCAGACCGAATCCGATGAGTGCTCCAAAGCCACCGAACTCAGCCAGCATTTCACGATAGGTCACGCCTGCCTGTTCGCGTTCGCTGACGGGAAACTCGGCCTTGATGAGCATGGCCAGGAAGATGACCGCGGGAATAGCGATCACGCCGAGCACCATTCGCCAGTCGCCAGTCGCAGCAGTATCGGCCATTGCGACAGTGATCAGCCCGCCGATGACGAGCCCACCCGGCCAACCAGCATGAAGAATGTTCAACCACTTAGTCTTTTCACGGCTGAACATCGTCGCGACAACGGGGTTAATGAACGCCTCGACTGTCCCATTGCCAAGAGCCAGCACGATGCTGCCCCAATACAGCAGGTTGTATCCTTCGGCCTGTGCGGCCTTCAGTGTCTCCGGATCAGTCACTCCCTGGATTGAACCATAGGCTAGGCACGCCATGATCATATAGATGACGTAACAGACGAACGAAAACAGCATCGCAAACCGGTAGCCGATCCGGTCGATGATCAGGCTGAACAGGATGATCGAAATTGCGAACGGCCAGACACCAGCCCCCTTCAACTCGCCGACGGTGACCTTACTGATGCCAAAGTCGGCACCAAATCGGACGTCGCACAGATACATGCGGCTGAAGAAGGCAAACGACGTCGTAATGAGGGCGATGAAGCATCCCCAGAATAAAATCTGATCGCCTTTGGACTGGCGATTCTCCACAGCACTCGCATCACTCATCGGGTGATTCTCCCAGACTTGAAGGACTTTTCGCTTAGGAAGCCGTAACAGATGGCAGTAGGCAGAGTTACGAAAAGTTCGGGATCGTACAGCCGCTTTAAGTGATTTCCAACCACTCGCAACAGTCAGTCCGAATTGGTCAACTTTCGCTGTTCGGCCGCATTTCGGTGGTTTGCGCTACTTACGCATTCGCTTCCGGTCGCTCTCACGCAGGTAGATCTTCCGCAGGCGGATGACGGCCGGAGTGATTTCGACGTACTCGTCGTCTTCGATGTATTCCAGTGCCGCTTCCAGTGACATCTCGCGCGGCGGTTTAAGCAGGATGTTGTCGTCGCTGCCTGACGCGCGGACGTTCGTCAGCTTCTTTTCCCGAATCGGGTTGACGGTCATGTCGTTATCGCGAGCGTTTTCGCCGACGATCATGCCCTCGTAGACGTCCGCGCCTGGCCGGACAAAGAACTCTGCCCGTTCCTGCAGTTTGAACAGCGCGTAGCCGACGGCTTTGCCGTTCTCCTGCGAGATCAGCACGCCGTTGCTGCGGTGCGGAACCTCGCCTTCCGCCGGCTTATACAGGTCAAACCGGTGATGGATGATCGCTTCACCCTTCGTCACGTTGAGCAGCCGCGTTCGCAGGCCGATCAGTCCACGGGCGGGGATCGAGAACTCCAGATGCGTCATTCCCGAGTCTGCGGCGGTCATCTCTGACACCTGCCCTCGGCGGGCGCAGACCTGTTCCATGACCGCCCCGACTGTTTCAGCCGGCGTGTCGACTTCCAGCAGCTCAAACGGTTCGTGCCACTTCCCGTCGATCTGCTTACGGATGACTTCCGGCTTGCCGACGCACAGTTCGTAGCCTTCGCGGCGCATCGTTTCGATCAGGACTGACAGATGCAGCACGCCGCGGCCTGAGACCCTGAACTTGTCCTTGTCGTCGCCCTCTTCAACCCGCAGAGCCACGTTGGATTCCAGTTCGCGCATCAGCCGTTCGCGCAGGTGACGGCTCGTCACGTACTTGCCGGACTGCCCGGCCAGCGGGCCGTCGTTGATCGTGAACGTCATGGACAGCGTCGGTTCATCGACTTCGATCCGCGGCAGTGCGACGGGATTCGCCGGGTCGACGACCGTGTCTCCGATCTCCGGTTCCGGCAGTCCGATCAGCGCGACGATGTCACCGGCTGTCGCTTCCTGAGCTTCCGTACGACCCAGCTTGTCGAACAGTTGCAGCTCTTCAATCGCACCGTTGACCGCCGAGCCGTCACGCTTCAGCACCGAGATCCGGTCACCGGGATGCAGCCTGCCACTGAGCAGCCGGCCGACGGCGATCCGTCCGACGTAGGCCGAATAATCGAGCGTGGTGATCATCATCTGCGCCGGCTTGTCCGGTTGAGCGTGCGGGCCGGGCACGTGTTCGAGAATCATGTCCAGCAGGTCGCTGATATTGTCCGTGCGGACGTCCGGATCCCTGGTCGCGTAACCCTCGCGGGCACTCGCGAAGATGTACGGGAAGTCCAGGGTTTCGTCGTCGGCGCCCAGTTCGCACAGCAGGTCAAACGTCAGATCGACGACGACATGGGGCCGGCAGTCCGGCCGGTCGATCTTGTTGATCACGACGATCGGCTTGAGTCCGACTTCCAGCGCCTTCTTCAGTACATACCGCGTCTGCGGGCGCGGCCCCTCGAATGCGTCGACCAGCACCAGGCAGCCGTCGGCCATCTGCAGGACGCGTTCGACCTCACCGCCGAAATCCGCGTGGCCGGGCGTGTCGATGATGTTGATCTTCACGCCCTTCCAGGTGAGCGCGATGTTTTTGGCGAGAATCGTGATGCCGCGTTCCCGTTCCAGGTCGTTGGAATCAAGGATGCACTCCTGCCGCAGTTCCGAGTCCCGAAACTGGCCGCTCTGTTTCAGCAGACAGTCCACCAGCGTCGTCTTCCCGTGGTCGACGTGGGCAATGATGGCAATATTTCGAAGGTCGTCGCGTCGCATTTCAATTCGTACAGACAGGAACCAGACAGGGACCGCGAGTAGATCATCAGCCCGCGGAGTCAGCAGAAACGCCCCGAACGCCCATCACTCGACCGGATTCCGCAGAGAGAATCCGCGCCAGACAGACATCCCGGGACCAGCGTCGAGCCAGCAGAGCCCGAAAACAAGCTCAGCCCCGGCGTCAGCACCGACCGGGGCTGTTTCAGAAGAAGGGCAGTCTACCCGCAGACCCAACCACTCGAAAGGCTGGCCCGTCGCATCAGCCGTCCCGGATCAGATTGTCCTGCCGTCACGAACGCCACAGAACTACACGCCGCAAGCATCACGCAGCTCATCGAGGGCCGAATAGAAGTGGCCCGCGACGCTGCCCGCCAGGACCATGCCCCAGGTGAGTAACACGATCAGGGCAACAAAAGCAACGGCAGCGAGAGACATACGGACGAACGGAAATTCCGGAACGGCTCCGAATTCAAAAGGCAGGCCGACTGCGAGAAAGATCACGTTCGTAAGACAGTAGCCGACCAAATGAACGTTCGATCTCTTAAATGCAATCACAGCTGCGGGGGCAAAGTTGCCGTAGTTCCAGTTCATGACTCACCTGTAACCGGCCAACTGCTTTCCTGACAACAGGCCTGCCGTTCAGGCACGGACAGTTTTTGTTATCCAGAATCTGGTCGAGTTGCAAGATTCAGTGGGTCTTTGCCCGGAATCTGCTGATGCCGTATGTGGGGCAGGGGGAAGTCGTTACGCTGCTGCGGCGAACTTCTGATGCGTTCTCGAAACCTCGGACAGGGAGGTCCTGAGTGGATGTGCTGCAGGCGGTGATTCTGGGGATTGTGCAGGGGATCGGGGAGTTTCTGCCGATCAGCTCGTCGGGGCATCTCGTCATCGTTGGGGAGCTGCTCGACCCACCGTGGGACTCCAGCGCGAAACTGCTGATGAATGTGACGCTGCATGTCGGGACGCTGCTGTCGATTCTGATTGTCTACCAGCGAGAGATTCTCAGACTGCGACTGCAGCCGCGTGTCTGCCTGCTGCTGGTGCTCGCGTCGATTCCGGCGGCGGCGGTCGGATTCACGCTGAAGGACTTCTTTGAACGCGTCTTCGAAACGCCGCTGATTGCGGGTGTCGCTCTGTTTGGCACGGCCGGACTGCTGGTCGTCGGGCAGCGGCTCGAAAAAAACGTGCTGGCCTACGAGCAACTGACGCTGGGGCAGTCACTGCTGATTGGACTGTTTCAGGCGTTCGCTCTGATTCCAGGCATCTCGCGATCGGGCAGCACGATCTCGGGCGGGCTGATCTGCGGACTGAAGCGGGATGCAGCCGCGGCCTTTTCATTTCTGATGGCTGTTCCTGTGATCGGAGGCGCCGCGGTGCTCGAACTGAAAGACCTCATTACGGGCGACTCAGCCGTCTCGCAGGACTTCGTCACCGCTTTGCTGGCGGGCGGAGTGACGTCGTTTGTCGTCGGCCTGTTCACGCTGCGCTGGCTGATCTCGCTGATCGCGCGCGGCCAACTTCACTGGTTCGCCTTTTACTGCGCGGCAGTCGGCACGGCGACGGTGATCTGGCAACTGGCGGCGGCGGTCTCCACGGAAGCGGCCGCAATCTGAGTCAACTTCCGCCGGTGACTCGTTCCGACAGTTCGCGTGACACTGGCCTGTCCAGTGAACCAGCCAGCCAGACTCTCGCTGAGTCGGCGGTCCGTTTCCCTGAAGACGCGTTTCTTACGATAGTCACTGTCAGGCACAGGGCCAGTACGATGCCTGACGAAACTCAGCGCGAGTTTCGTCAGGCATTGATGGCGTGCTGCAGAGCACGCGACGATCAGTCGAGTCGCTTCACACGGATATTGCGGAAGTAGACGGTGCTGCCCGGATCGTGCGCCTGCAGAGCGAACGTGCCTTTGTCAACGACGCGCGTGAAGTCCTTGCCAGGTTTGGCGTCATCAGGTTCGGTGTAGTCGACGACGGTCTTACCATCGACTTTGATCACGACGTGCTTGCCTTTGACGATCAGGTGCTCGGTAAACCACTTGTCGTCTTTGGCCGGAGCTTCCAGGACGTCCTTGACCGCGTACAGGCTGCCGGTCTTGCGGGGATCCTTGTCGTAGCTGTTGTTGACCTGTGCTTCGAAGCCGTACTTCGGCCAGCCTTCCTCCTGGAACCGCGTATGGAAGTAAATGCCGCCGTTCGAGTGGGCTTTCGTCAGGACATCAACCTTCAGTTCAAAATTGATGAAGGGCTTGTCATCGCCGACGTAAAACAGGTGGCTCCGCCCACCGTTCGCCTTGAACGCGCCGTCCTCGATCGACCACGACTCCTTACTTTCATTGATTTTCCAGCCGCTGAAATCCTTGCCGGTGTCGAGCCGGACGAAGCCTTCTTCCTTGTCGTCCGCAAAGCTCTGAGCAGCCAGAGAGAGTGCCAGAGCGGCGAACAGTGCAGTGAGCGTACGCATCAGAACATTTCCTTTGTCGAGGGAGTCACGCGTCTTGAGCAGGAACAGCCCGAATGAGCCGGTCGAGAGCGCAGAACCGGACTATTCAAGATCAGAGCGGAACGATCTGCAAGCGAAGCGTCGGCACGCAGGAGGTGAGAAACGCCCCACGACATTCGACTGCACAATTCAGGCGTGCGAGGTCGCCGCCGGACAGAGCCAGCACCGAATGCCGCAGTTTTCGCTCGAATGCCGTTCCTGCACCAACCGGCCGCTCGCCGCTAGCGCTTCGGACGAACAGACAGCCGCTCGCCGCGTTGCGGTAGTCGCTTACCACTCTGCGGCAGTCGTTCGCCGCGCTGCAGTTTCCGCGGCGCAGTCAGCGGCGGATCGGTCGCTGCCGGTGAGGGACGCGTCGCATCGCCCGGCGCTGGCGGAGCAACGCTCTGCTCTGCTTCAGTAGCGTGCTTTTTCAATTCCTCAACCGCAGCATTAGCCGTATCCAGATCGTTGAGTGCCTGCAGCGATTTCTGCCGGGAACTCAGTACGTCAATGTACGACAGGTCCGCTTCAATGCGTCCCTGACGATCCGTCACGTCATCAGCCAGTTCGTTGAGCGCATCGAGATCGAGCAAAAGCTGCCGCTCGGACGTTTCCGGAGGAGCGAGTTTTGCAGTCGACAGAATGTCTGACAACTGGCTGCGATAATCCCAGGCCAGCGCGACATCGAACAGAGACGCCGTTCCGCTGCGCAGAAACTCGCGCTGCTGATCGTACAGGTCCATGGCCGCAGCCTCGGCGGTCTGATACAGCACGGCGATCTGAGCCGGATCAAGCTCCAGTCCGTGCCGCAGGGCGAACCGTGCCTGTTCGTACTCGGCGAGTGCGAGGCGGTCTGCGCGGCCGACTCCCGCGTCCCGTTCCTGCCAGCTTCGAGTCAGAGTGACGGCGTCGTCGAGAAACTCGTCCGTCGGCAGCAGCGTGTATGGCTCGTTCTCCTGAATCCGCTGCACGACGAGCTGCGCATTGACCAGCATCGGAACCGTGGCCCAGCCGATCGTGCTGTCCGCTTGCCGCTGTTCGAGATGATCTTCGGCCAGTTCGAGTGCCTGCTCCCGCGCTGCCTGAGCGATGCCGTCCCGCTTCTGCTGCGTTGCAAGGTCCGAGCGAGCTTCTGCGGTCAGAGCCCGGGCCAGCAGCAGATCAGCCTGCCAGCCTTCTGCGTTCGGCGCATTGAATTCTTCAAGCGCGTCGACGATCGCCTCCATCCGCTCGACATACCGCTGCTGAACTTCAACCGCCTGCTTCTCGTCGCTGGCCGTCAGCAGTTCTGAGCGCTGGGTCAGCTTGAGTTGTTCGAGGTGGTCGGGCAGCGGCATCAATCCACGGCTGAAGGAATCGAAACTTTGATCTGCCAGAGCAGCCGACTGCTCAGCAAGGACTTTCAGTTGCCGATCAGCCTGCTGCTTCGCCCGCTGAGCCTGCTCAACCGCGCGTTTGACTTCGAGTGGTGTCACCACACGATTGCCGCGGCCGTCAGTGCGTACTGTGCCGCGATACACTTCAATCGTCCGTGGTTTCGGCGCTGGCTGGGCGTTTCCTTTCCCTGCCGGCTGACTCTGAGCCTGCGCAGTTACGCTGCTCAACAACAGACTGGCGAGTGCGAAACACCCAGTCAGCAGGCCTGCTCGACTTCGATTTCCAGACATCATTCCGGAACTCCCGTCACGCTTCGGAAATTGAGCCGCGAGAGCACCATTCGAGGCCCTCGCGAGAAAGGTCGACGACCGGCAGTGACGCGTCGACGGCCAGAAGGATCGCACAGCGCGACCGGTGCCGTCCAGATCGCTCGTCACGCCGACAAAACTGCCGTTTCAAATCAGCATCAGGTAGGCCAGGCATTCGGCCGGTCGACTGGCAGTCGGTCAGCCGTTCTGAGTCTCGATTGTGCGTTTCAGCTCCGGACTGAGGGCGTGCCACAATTCTCACGGCAGTTTCCTGCCAGCTCCTCAGCTCCGTCAGGTCAGTCGCAGCGGGATGCCTGCAATGTCAAGCCCCAGCACGATCCACGTTGCCAGTGCCAGCGGAATTGCGAACGCGACAGTGACTCGCTGTCGCGAATTCGGCTGCTGAGGAGAACTCATTTCCGGATTCGTTGTTGTCGCAGTTATCGCATCGTCGCCCTCAACTGACGGCTCACTGCCGGGCGAGTATCCAGCAGTGGCGAGGTCACCTGGACGGACCGTCGAAGCCACGACGGTCGACCGTTTCGAAAACAGCGGTGCGGCTGCAGTCAGCAACCCGACAAGCACAACGGAAAGCACCAGCACGGACAACGTCAGCGAAAAGCCGATCCACACTGACAGGGCTCCCATCAGTTTGACGTCGCCCGCTCCACCGCCGCCGGAAACCCAGAGCACGAAGAGAGTTCCAAATCCAACGGCGAAGGCCAGACCAGCATCCAGAAACCCAACCAGCCCGCCGGTACCGATCCGGAACAGCAGGCCCAGAGCAAACGCGGTGATTGTCAGAACGTTCGGAATCCGTCGGCATTTGAAGTCCGTGACCGCTGCGGCAGCGGTCACGGAAACAGCCGCAAAGACGACCACCCACGACGACCACAGAGAGTAATTCACGACAGGCTCCTCGGATCAGGACGATGCCTCGAACCTACCAGTGACCCTCCCGTTTGCAAGTCCCAGCGCTGGAGCCGCTTGCATTCGCGTATCATTAATCGGCCGAATGCAGCGAAATTCGCGTTGAACGAAGTCGGGACGTCGGATGCCCTCGCACGGCGAGTTAGCTGCCCAGGTGATCGAACTGGCGATCAACTCCAACGAGCCCCAGGGTCGCGTCAAAAGCCGACTCGGCTGGTACTCGCTCGAATCGCGGCGCTGACGGCGATCGGACAGCGAGAGATGCTCTGCGTTATTCGGTCGGCCCAGCCATTGGGGTATCGCGACGATGGTTCTGCACCTTGTCTTTGTACTTCCGAATCTGGTGCTCGATCTTGTGCAGGGCGGAATCGAAGGCGACCGCCACTTCCTCATGCTCATCGCTGGCCACGAAATCGTGACGATGCTCGGCGTCAACAAGGATTTCGACCCTGGCCTTTTCGTGTTCAAAATCGACGACCACTTCGATCTGCGTCACTCGCTCGAAGTAGGTCAGAATTTTCTCAGACTTTTCCCGGATATGCTCTTCCACTTCCGGCCGTACAGAACCGTGCCGGCTGTTCACTTTGATTTCCACGAGGTTCTCACTCCTGAGGCTGGTCGTCATCCGAGGCAAAATCACGTCCTGCGAGTCGCTCTGGTGGCCTTTACTGCGTTGATTTCGCACGAAGTCCGGAAGTCTAGTTTCGCCGTTCCTGGTCCGCCAGTTGCCGGTGAGCATTCAGGCGAGAGTGGAAAAGTGCATTGACGCCACAACGCGTAAACTGTCGCACTCACAGTCCACAACGGCAGGAAATGCGGAATGCGAGTGATGCTTGAGGGAGAAGCGTTGCGGCGTGCGGGAGAAACCCGACCTGGTGGAGCGAGTGTCTTCTCAGAAGCCGGTGTCGAAATCGTCAACGGGTTCGAGCACTTTTCCGGCATCATCGTTCTGCCAGAAGTCTGTTCGTGGCAATGAGATGCGACGGGCCGGACGAATTCGATTCCAGAGCCGTTCGGCTGTCGACGTTGTGTCTGTTTCGCCTGCGGTCTGTTCGACAGCTGGGACCACGTCGACCCGTTCGGACGGTTGGCTGACCGGCAGCACTTGCGTCGGAGCGGGTTCGCTGTATCGCGACGCCGTGTTCATCGGCGTGCGGCAACCGGCAGTCACGGCAAGACACAAAGCGAAAATAGTCAGAGAGCAGCGCTGCAGCATGATTTCGAGAATCCGTTCAGTCTCGGGCGCTGACTGCTGACCCGCCCGCGGTTTCTGTTGCGCGAAAATCTGATCACGTCCAACCCGGCTGGCCTGTGGAATTTCCTGAGCAATCCGGTCTCGGCGGTAAGGTCGACGCCCTGCCGTAACGGGCTTGAGCGAATTCCCCGGCAGCGAGTCACTCGCCGGCGGTTCCCGGCTCCCACTGGTCAGGAAGCATTGTCACTTCGGGAAAAGGCACCGCATGTTCGCGATTCAACGAAAGTGCAACGCGACCAAAGCTGCAGCCACTGGCTGCTGTCATCAGCAGGGCTACGAAAATCGAGCGACGGGCCATCGCAACGGCTCCTCATCCTTGAGGCGTGTGACGGGCGATTTCAACGCGATATCGGAACGTGCAGACAGTCATCCTTGACGATCCAGCGTTTCCAGAGCCGGGTGATAACAGGACGCAGCGATCTTCAGAAGAGGGATTCGTGTGGAAGGGCAGTCGGGAGCAGGCTGAAGGAAGCAGGCGATAGCCGTAAACGACCAGCGTTGAGCGTTCAACCCGCAGCTCTCAGCACGATCCGGCAGACCTCCGGCCGGGCGCCGATCCGCAGTGGGTGTCGACCACCGAGACCTCGGCTCACACACAGCAGCGTCGGGTCCGACCAGTAGAGTCCGCCTGCGAAACGCGTCCCATGCAGACTCGGGGCGTAAACGGGACCGATTCCCGGCAGTGAAACCTGGCCGCCGTGGTTATGCCCGGCGAGCATCAGATCGACGCCCTGACGCCGAGCCCAGGTCAGATTGTCGGGCGTATGGCTCAGCAGCATCCGGAACGCGTCAGTCGGAGCCGCGTTGAAGTTCGGTGGCTTCCCGATCCACGGCCGCTCGTCACCGCCCAGGGCGAGCTTCTTTCCTGCGGTGTCGAGCACCTGGATCTGTCCGGAAAGATCGCGCCACCCGGCGGAGGTCAGCTCCTGCCGGATCGTCGGTACGACGTGATACCAGTCGTGATTGCCGAGAATGAAGTACTGCCCGAGCGGAGCGTTGATCGTTCCCAGTGTTGGCAGCACCCAGGCGAGACAGGCTTCGTCGTCGATCAGATCGCCGGTAAAGACCGCAATGTCGAAATCGAGCTTCGCGGCACGCTCACAGATCGCTTTGTAAAACGGCAGGTCAGGAGTCCCCGTGAAGTGCCAGTCGCTCAGGTGCAGCAGCGTCAGACCGTCCCATTCGCGCGGCAGCCTCGGCAGCCGCAGTTCGCGTTCGGTCCACTCGACAGTGAAGCACTCGTTGAACGGCACGCGCAGCAGACTGCGGTAGGTCCCGTGTCCAGCCAGAGAAACACCGGTCTCAGCCGCAACGTCGACAGTCTCCGACCGAAATCCAATCTGTTGTCGTGGTTCCCGCCGCAGCCAGTAACGGGCAACTGACCACAGAAACCCCGCAAACCCGATCAGGCACAACCCGAAGAAGTACGGGACCGGGCCTTTGAGCTGACTCCAGGCCTCGCGGGGCGACATTTCGTGGACAAAGACGCCCGGCGAGAAAAAGCCGACGACGACCAGAATCCACAGCGGCACAAGTGGGATCAGCACATCGTGGAGATGCCGGATCGGTTTGAGCAACCGCTCATGCACCGGCGCAGCGTGCGTCCGGTTGATCAACGTCACGAGGAGTTCCGTGTTTCCGATCGACAGGATCAGCAGCCAGCAGAGGTGAAGCAGAATCATCGAGATGCAGACTCGTGAGCGGTCAGACGAATCAGGAATCCGTTCGTTCGTCGAAACGGCCTCGCCGCGAGCGGTCGCGAGGTATAGTCGCGGCCGGATTAACCTGCCAGACGCAATCGGCGACGCTCACAATCAATTGCGCACGAGTGCGTCGCAGCCGGAGATTCATCTACGATGACGCATCGACGGCAAGCCATCCGTCGAACTCAGAAACGTGCCCGAGACAACTTCCCGAATTGATCATGGCCAGATCGGCCGGCACGCCCGACCCAAACTTCCCGGAGATTCACCAATGCCGCACTGCCGACTCTCGTACCCGATGCTTTCTTTGGTCGCTCTGATCGTGACCTGCGGAGCCGCCCCCGTCCGCGCCGAGCAGCAGTGGGTCACGTACGAAGGCGGCGAAGGCCCCGGCAAGGGCAGGCACATTGTCTTTGTGAGCGGCGACGATGAATACCGCTCTGAGGAAGCCTGTCCGCAGCTTGCGAAAATTCTCTCTCAGCACCACGGCTTCAAATGCACGGTCCTCTTCGCGATCGATCCACAGTCCGGCGAAATCAAACCCGACTTTCAGACCAACATACCTGGCACGGAAGTCCTCAACGACGCCGACATGATGGTCGTCTTCCTGCGGTTCCGGAACCTGCCGGACGAGCAGATGAAGCCGATCGTCGACTTTACGAATTCCGGCAAACCAATCCTCGGTCTGCGGACCGCAACGCACGCGTTCAACATCCCCGGCGACGCGACTTATGCCAAATGGTCCTGGCGAAGCAATGATCCACCGGGCGGGTGGGGGCAGGCCGTGCTGGGCGATACCTGGATCAGCCATCACGGCAGCCACAAGCACGAAGCCACGCGCGGAGTTATCAACCCGGAATTCGCCGACCATCCGATCCTGCGCGGCGTGAAAGACGTCTTCGGCCTGACCGACGTTTACGGCATCAAGCACCTGCGCGACGACGATCAGATTCTAATGCGCGGCGCCGTGCTCGCTGGAATGAAGCCAACCGACCCGCCTGTCGAAGGTCCGAAGAACAACCCGATGATGCCGCTCGTCTGGACGCGAATGTACCAGGGTGAGACCGGCAACGTCTCACGCGTCGTCAACACGACGATGGGTGCGTCGGTCGACCTCGAATGCGAAGACCTCCGCCGCCTGCTGATCAACGCCTGCTACTGGGGCCTGAAAATGGACGTCCCGGAACGAGCCAACGTCGACATTGTCGGCGAATTCAAACCGTCATTTTACGGCTTCGGCAGCTACACGAAAGGCGTCAAGCCGTCGGCGCACAACCTGCGGTAAGCGCGACCAGTCCTCAGTACAGACGACTGACGAGTCATGTGACCTCGCCGGTGACTACTTTGCGGCGAGGCTCGTCATCGGAATCCGCAGAAAGAAAACTCCCGATCCGCCGGGCTGATCCGGACTCTGGTCGTAGAAGACGACGCCGATGTTCTGGTCGTCGAGCTGCACCGTTCGCGGACAGGCCCGGCCGACGATTGGGCGGCCCGGATTGTGATACTCGAAGTGGTCGCTCCAGGTGACGCCGTCATCCCGCGAGATCCGATAGCGGATTCGCTCGCCGCCGAACCCAGGACCGAGAATCTCGGAGGCCAGCAGCAGACCATTCGACAGGCACACCATCTCGTGACGCCAGCCCTGTTCTTTGAGGTTCGGAAACTCGTCGATCTCCGCCCATGTCTGACCACCGTCCGTCGATCGCAGCCCGGCACCGCTGACGAACGTCCCTTTCGGCGTGCGCACGATCGGGACGAGCCCGTGAACGCGTCCGTCACCGAAATCTGTCGCCTTTCCGGTTGGTGGATCAATGACAAACGTCCGGTCGCTCAGCGAGAACAACCATCTGTTCGGAGCCAGCTCAACGAACGGGTGTCGAATGATGCTGCGGACGGCTGGGTCGCGCGGCAGGGGCTGAGGGGCACTCCACGTAACACCGTCGTCCTTTGAAATCGAATACAGCACCGACCGCGGTTCTTTCTCGGTGACGTCCGTGTCCCAGCGGTTCCAGGCATGAACAAGCCGCCCGTCGGCGAGCGTCGTCAGTGAACCGGGGTAATACGTCTTCTCGATCGTATGCTCAAACGGAACGGGCTCGGCCCACAACTTCCCACCGTCGGTCGACCGAGTGATCCGCAGATCGTGGTGGTTCACCCGTCCGTATGTCACGACGATCGTCCCCTGATGACTGACACAGATCGCCGGGTGAATGTGGCCATTAACCGGCACTGCGATCCGCACTGGCTCCAGATCAGCACATTGCCCAGGTCCACAGACAAAAAACAGAGTTGACCACACACTTGCGATAACATTCATTACAGGCTCCCTCGATCATACCGATCACTGCCATTTCGACGCCGCTCGCGGCAAAACACTGCGTCTGCAATCGTCGGCTGACAGCGTCACTGACAGTCTTTTCTAAAGCTCCGCTGACATCACACCCGGAACACGCCGATTCAGCAAGCTGCCAGCAGGACCGGTCGAACGAATGGGACGTCAGGACGCACTCTGCAGTCGTGCGTTCACTGCCCAGCCTGCAGGTTGCGGACAAAGCGGATCGCACGCGCCATGTCGGCGATGCGGTCGTCGCCGGTTGTTCGCGTGGCGACCAGCCAGCCGTTGAAGTTGCCTTCGTCGAGCAGGGCGAGCAGTTCGTCCCACACGACCTCGCCGCGACCGACCGGAACTTCGATCCCCTGGCCGTCGATGTCGCGCAGACCATCGCGTAGCGTGACCGAGAGCACCTTGTCATACAGCGCGCGATAGACCTCGACCGGATCGTTCTCGCTCATCACCAGACCGGCCGGGTCGAGGTTGATGCCGATCGGGCCTTCGATCACGTCGTCCAGCAAACGCTTGAGCATGTCGAGCGAATCAACGCCCGGCGTGATAGCAAACGTCGCGCCGACACGGTTCGAGTGCCGGGCAATGTCGTTAAGCACGTCGCAAAGCAGCTTGTACTTCGGCGCGTCGGCGTCTTCCGGAATGCGGCCGATCCGACCACAGACCACTGTCACCCCCATCGAAAACGCGAATTCGAGCGCCGCTTTCAGACCAGCAATGCGAGCATCGAGCGCATCTTCGTCGCTGAAGCTGCGCCGTGTCGGGTACTCGAACGACGCCAGCGTCAGAAGCTGTTCCTGCAATCGGTGCCGAAACTGTCGCCGACCGGTTTCGGACAGTTCGCTCGGCTTCAGTTCGTTGCGGACGTCAAACTGCAGCCCGCGCGCCCCGATCTCGGCAGCGGTGTCGAGCACCCGCTTCAGCGGAAGGTTGAAGTGGCGAGTCGCCACGGCCAGTTTCAGTTCGGGCATGATTCGAGCCAGTTTGAAGATTTGTAAGGGCGAATGTCGCGACAGATTACCGGCTTGCAGCGCTGGCTCCCACGCTTTGACGACGACGTTGGTGCTGACCGGTGTTCGCAATCAAAGTCGTTGAGGCAGGGCAGGAGATGACTCACTTCAGCAAGCGTGAAGGATTGGCAGATTAATTCAGGGAAGAATGATCCAGACAGGCATCATCCTGTTCCCGGATTATTCTGCCGTAGTTCGTCTGCAAGTTTGCTCGCCGCTGAGCATGGAGACGAGAGGACAGCACAGTTTGAAAAGCCGATCGAGCATCGCTATCGTCGCCGTCGGTGCCAGAATCACTCGTCACGGAGGTAACAATGACGACCCAGACAGCGACCGAATCGGCAATGGATCCGGGCGAACTCAAGCAGTTTATCCGCAAGCAGGCGCACGAAAACCGCCGCAATCAGGACAACAAGGACGGGCTCAGTGAGACGATCGTCCGCAGGTTCATGGAGCTACCTGAGTTTCAGCAGGCCCGCACCGTCATGTTTTACGTCGACGTTCGAGCCGAAGTCCGCACGCGATTCGCTCTGCCCGAAGCACTCGCCACTGGCAAACGCGTCATCGTTCCCTGGTGCAACGACGACGGAGAACTCGAACTGTTCCTGCTGGAGTCGATGGACGAGCTGGAACTTGGGATGTACTCGATCCTGGAACCGAAAGCCGAGTTGCGTCGCCTGGCGGAGAAGGTCGTCCAGCCGGAAGAGATCGACCTGATCATGGTCCCCGGCGTCGCATTCGACGAACGCGGCGGCCGCACCGGACACGGCAAGGGCTACTACGACAAACTGCTCGAACACGCCCGCCTGGACTGCCCGCTGGTTGCCCTGGCCTTCGACTGCCAGATGTTCGCAGAGATACCGATGCAGTCACACGACATCTTCATGGATAAGGTCATCACCGAGTCCACGATTCACACCGGCATCGGCCGCAGCGAACAAGCAACGCCAGCGACGCCGCGCTGACCGTCAGTTGCAACGCGGGCCAGGCATCCAGCCTGCCTCAGAAACCACCGTTTCGGCTGCGACAGCGCCGCGTCGGCAAAACCCCTGGATACAAGCACGACGCGCAAGCGAGTGTATCTGTGACGCAAGGAATTCACGTACTTGCGCTTCGTGCTGGTACGGCATCCGAAAGTGACGCTGTTCAACTGCGGCATTCATTGAAACGCAGGACTGTACGCACGCGGTTGCGTCAGGTTTCAGAACGTTGCCGTCAGCCCGCAGGCCGCGCGGCAGCGATCGAGCACTTCCCGGCCGACTTCCCGTGCTTTAGTTGCGCCGGCCCGCAGGATGTCTTCAACCGTGCTCGGATCCTGTTCGAGCTTCTCGCGACGTTCGCGCGCCTCGGCGAAGTGTTCCATCGCGGCTTCGTACAGAGCCCCTTTCGCTTCGCCGTAGCCCATCCCGCCCGCTCGGTAACGTTCGGTCAGAGCGTCCTGCTGCTCCTGTGTCGCGAACAGTTTATAGAGCGTGAAGACCGAACACGTTTCCGGATCCTTGGGTTCCTCGACGGTCTTCGAGTCTGTCTTGATCGAGTTGACCTTCTTCTTCGTCCGCTTCGGCGTCTCGAACAGCTCGATCGTATTGTTGTAGCTCTTCGACATCTTCTCGCCGTCGATACCCGGCACCTTGGCGGCCGACTCGACGACTTTCGCATCCGGCAGCTTTAGAGCTTCGACACCGTACATGTTGTTGAACCGGGCCGCGATGTCGCGTGTCACTTCGATGTGCTGCACCTGGTCGAGCCCGACCGGGACGACGTCGCTGTCATACAGCAGAATGTCGGCCGCCATCAGCACCGGATAGGTAAAGAGTCCCGCGTCGGCCGCCAGTCCCTTCGCCTTCTTATCTTTGTAAGCGTGACACTTTTCGAGCAGGTGCATCTGCGTCAGCGTCATCAGCAGCCAGGTCAGCTCGGTGACTTCCGGGACATCCGACTGCCGGAACAGCGTCGCTTTCGCCGGATCGAGTCCCAGCGCCAGCAGGTCGAGCGCCGCGTCGCGGACGTAGCCACGCAGCGTTTCCGGCTCGCGCACGGTCGTCAGCGCGTGGTAATCCGCGATGAAGTAAAACGCCTGCTCGTTGTCCTGCAGATCAATGTACTGCCGGATCGCTCCGAAGTAATTGCCCCAGTGAAAGCGTCCAGTCGGCTGAATGCCGGAGAGAATCTTCATCAGTCAGAATCCAGTGTTGTCGTCAGTTCTACGCAGTATTCCAATAGCCGGGACGCAAACCTGTGTGCCACAGGCTCCGCCAGTGCTGAGCCCCGGCTCTGATTCACTGGCAGAACCAGTGGCACACACCAGGTCAGATCAGCTCCACACCCGGCGGAAGAAGTCGACCCAGTTGCGGTACATGATGCCTTCGATGTCGGCATCGCTATAGCCGCGCTCTGACAGCAGGCCAGCCATGTTCTGCAGATCGGCGATTGTGTCGAGATCGTACGGGCACTGCTCCTTGCCGAAACCGCCATCGAGGTCCGTACCCAGACCGCAGTGTTTCGTCGTTCCTGCGAGCTGACAGATATGGTCGATATGATCGACGATGTCCGCCATGCAGACCGTCTGCGGATCGCTCACAAAGCGAATCCAGCCCGGCTTGATCATCCAGTTATCAAAGGCTGCTCCGATGATCGCGTCCCGTTTGATGAGTTCCTTGATCTGGTCGTCATCGAGCTGCCGATCGCCCGGCACTAAGGCACGGCAGTTGTGATGACTCGCCAGCACCGGCCCCTGATAGACGTCGAGTGCTTCCCAGAATGACTGATCAGCCAGGTGAGTCACGTCGAGCAGCATCCCGACACGATCCATCTCGCGCAGCAGCGCCGGACCTTCTTTCTTCAGCCCGCCTTCGCTGCCTGTCCCCATGCAGTACGGCCCTGGCCCGTAATGAGCCGGCCCCAGAATCCGCAGGCCAGCCTCGTACCATTCACTGATCTGTCCTGGCGAGAGAATCGACGGGCTGCCCTCCATGCTCAGAATGAACCCGATTGGCAGCTCGCTGGAGTCTTCTGATTCGTCTGCCTCCCACGCCGCCACGTGCTCGTTCAGAGCAGCCGCGTCTGGAATCTCCCGCAGCACACCGCGTTTCACCATCGCCTGGTAATAGGCAAGCTGTCCCATGCAGCAGCCATACGCCGCCTCACGCGACTGATAATGCGTCAGCGCCCCGTCCTTGCGATGCAACCGCGGCAGCAGCGTCGAGATCGTCATTCCGACCCGCCCCCGCCGCAGCGCGTGCCACGACACCGTGGGGTCACCGGGGACGATGTTCTCAAACTGACTCTCGAACTTTCGAATTTCACTGACAGGGAGCATCAGGTCGCGGTTCCACTCAATCGCATTCCACGACATATCAAGATGCGCATCAAAGATCAGCTTTCTCATTGCGTTGCTTTCCTGGTTCGAGTTGCCGTCATCGAGTGTCGATACCTCAGGCGTCCACCACTCGACGAGCCCTTCGTCAGTCAGCAGTTCGTCACTCACTGACAATCTGCCAATCGATCAAATCACCTGTCGGTCAAAGGTCGCGGATTCTGACATCTGCCCAATCCTCGGGCAAACGGCACCAGACCTGTTGCAGAACCATAGTGATCAACAGGTTGCCCACCCCCCTGCACCGCTCGACCTCAATGAGAGTCGGCCACAAGGCATGAGCAGTCGCGAAGGCCGCCGTCTCCAGTCCAGCACAGAGAGTGCCCGCCAACGTCGCGCCGACGATTCGACACGACCGACACCATTTCGCCCCCACTCCTCATCGAACGGCTGTGCCAGATTCCTTTTGAGTTGATCAACCCACCCGCGCCCGATAAAACGCCCGATAGCTTCAACCCGGGCGATTAACTCAGCGGCTAGAGTGCCATCTTCACACGGTGGAAGTCACTGGTTCGAATCCAGTATCGCCCATCCCGAACGGTCGCGTGTTCCCGCACGCGACCGTTTTTGCTTGTTTGCAGGGGT
Organism: bacterium; assembly: GCA_016124895.1. Taxonomy (GTDB): domain Bacteria; phylum Planctomycetota; class Planctomycetia; order Planctomycetales; family Planctomycetaceae; genus JAPOLP01. Next base: position 6,578 of record WGMU01000035.1, on the reverse strand, counting down.
TTTGAGCGTCTCGCATTTTTCGCCGTGCGGGCGTGTACGGGCCGAAACGGGGCCAGACTGCACCGGTTTTCGCACCGTTTTTTCCCGACCGGTGCGATCGGTTGCCGACTTCGTTGCGGCGGCGAAGTGCTCGTCAGTGACTTGCAGATAGTGCTTCGCGGCAATGCGTTCGGTGTTGCCGATCCACGCGCAGACGATGTGCAGTGGATGTTCTCCGGCCAGTTCCGTCTCGCGAGTCGATCGCAGGTTCTGAAACAGCTTTGGCCACGGCTCGATTCCAGCCTTGCGGATGATCTTCTGAAACGGAGTCCTCAGATTGGCGTTACGCCAGTTGCCGGCGCTGTCGATGACAGACGCGGGACGATGCCGACTGATGACGTAGTCGCTGGGGTTGCCGTGGTCTGACTGTTCCCAGGCATCACGTAACGGCTCGACCAGTTCCGGGAAGATGGGAATCTCGCGCGAGTCGCGGCCTTCGTGGTGTTCGGTCTTTGGCGACGTGATACGGATTCGCTGCCGTTCGTGGTCAACGTCGCACCAGCGCAGAGACAGTGCCTCGCTGGGAATCCGCAGGCCGCCGTACCGGGCCAACGCGATGATCAACCGCCACTCGGCATCGGGCGCAGCCTTGATGATTCGGTCGACGGTCTCGCGGTCGATGAATCGCTGCCGCTTGTCATTCGCCTTCGACGTCGCCTTCAGGTCCTGAAACGGATTCACGGCGATCAGCCGGTGCCGGACGGCAGCCCGGAAAAAAGTCTTTGCCAGTCCACTCCGCCGATTGACGGTGGCGTCCGACAGCTTCTCGCGTTTCAGAAACCGGCGGAAGTCGTCGGCGTCGCCCTCCGTGATCTCTGCCAGCGGTTTGTCAGATCCGAAGTACGCAATCAGGTTTCGCTTCGTGTGTCCGTAGAACGTCAGCGTGCCCTTCTTTACGTCGGTCCGCTTGTCGACGTAGTCATCGAGAAACTCTCCCAGCGTGACGGCCTTTGACTCGTCTGCCGGCTCAACGGCCTCAACCTGCCGGGATTCAGCGAGTCCGACTTTGACCAGCTTGCGGTGCAATCGATCGTCGAGCCCGGCCACCCAGCGAGAGACTTCGGGGTCGAGTGCGATCCCGGTGATACTGTGTTCGACCAGTTGCTCGACTTTGTCTTTGATACGTCGCGCGTTGCGTTCGCTGATCGAACCGAGGCCAATGCTGGGACGCTTACCCTTAGCGTCGCTGAACTGAATGCGGCGGCGTCCGTCGCTTTCCTGAATGAGTGAAGCCATCGTTGGCGTTCCTTTTCTGTTGCGTGCGGCACAGTGCTTGGTGCGGCACAGTGCGGGCCAGGATAGTCAGGGGGAGTGAGGACCGCCACGGGGAATCTTTTGGCGAAGATGCCCCGCAGCGGGCGAAGGTGCCCAAGATGCCCACACCCGGAGTCAGGGCGCCTTGGGCATCTTCGGCAGCGGCTGCCGGTCGTCAGGCAGCATCGGGCGGAGTTACAGCCGTTTCATTCGATCCGGCAGCGTCGTCGGGCAGCTCCCAGATCCAGCCACCTTTGAAGTCCGACTTCCGCGTCGTGATCTTCAGACGTCCGCGTGCCGTGCGGAGTTGCTTTTCCGACACAAGCACGGCCTTTGCTGCCGTCTGCACGTCTCGAACAGGTTTCGCCCCGTCGCTCAGATAGTCGCTCAGCCACTCAATCGGCCACGGATCGCGGGATTCTTCGTCGATGGCCTGAAACGCGACCTGGTCGGCGGTCGGGTCGACGCTGCCGGGTTGCCACTCGACACGTCCGACGAAGTCGCCAGTGTCCGATAGCGGGATGTCGGAATCGACGATCTGGAACGCCAGCCCGCCCCGGTCGCGGGCGTTGGAATTCTTGCCCGGCAGGAACAGTCGGCGGCCTTCGTCGTCAGGATCGCCGACGACTTCCCAGCTCTGCCGGACGGTCGCGCCGATCTGCAGACTGCCGGCCAGACGTTCCGACGGATGGCTGCCGGTGCCTTTGCGGTTGTGATGCACAAACACAATGGCCACGTCGAAGTCTTCGGCCAGTTGGACCAGCGGCGAGAATGCGGCCCGGATGTCGCCCTGATCGTTCGAGCGGACTCCGGCCAGGAACGCTGCCAGTGGGTCGAGCACGATCAGCCGGGGTCGGTCGAGTTGCTCGACGGCGCTCCGCAGGACTTCGGCAGCGTCGGCAATCGAGAACGTCCGGGACTCGACGACGTCGTCGCCATTGGTCAGCTCGACGCGATCGATCCGGCGGACTCGCGTAACGTCGGCATCGGCGGCGTCCAGTCGCGGACGCTGCACGACGGAAACCGCATCCTCGACGTTGACGAGCACAACGTCTCCCGGCCCGTCATCGTTGGCGGAGTCATCCGGCCACGGCCTGCCGGTCGTCACTCGCGCGACGATGTCCGCGATGATGAATGACTTCCCGGCGGCAGGGTTGCCGGAAATCACCGTCAGCATCCCGGACGGAATCCGGCCTGCCCACAACCAGCGAAGTGTCTCGGGTTCGATGTCCGAGAAGCGTTGCAGAATCGCGCGGCGAGTCGGTCGGGCTCTTGGACCCGGTTCCGAGTTCGTCGCGGGTTCCCACGGCTCGACGGTCGCGGCCAGTGCCTCGATGCGTTCCCGGAGAACTTCCGGTTCGACGCTGTCGAAGTGCTCGCACCAATCATCGGCGTCGCCCTTGTCCGGCAGCTCCGGCCAGTCGTCAGCCAGATCGACGATGTAGACCACGGCAGGCGGGTCGAGTTGTGACAGGATGCTGGCCACGGTTGCGGCGTACTTCCGGCCCGGCTCGTCATTGTCGGGGATGATCACGACCGTCTTGCCGGACAGCGGTGACCAGTCCGACTTGTGAGCGGCGTTGCTGCCGCCCTGCGAAGTTGTCGCCGTCAGACCGATTGACCGCATAGCGTCGGCGGCCTTCTCACCCTCGACGACGTACACGACGTCCGCGTTGATGATGTCCGGCAGCCAGTAGAGCGGTCGCGGTTCCGGCAGTGTCCCAAGCGACCAGCCATCGTCACCGCGTCGCAGCGGGCGGATGTCTTTCCCGCCGTCTGCCAGATCCCAGCGAACGACGGTCCCGACCGGTTCGCCGTCCGCGTCGCGATACGTCCAGGCAGCCGCACGGGGTCCGCGTTGCCTTTCCAGCTCCGCGATTGCCGCAGAACTCGACGGCCAGACCGGTCCGGCAGCCTTTGCTGGTTTCGGTGTCCGAGTCCCCGCCTGTCGAGTGCTCGACTTCGCCGGGATGCCTGCCGAGCGGCAGCCGCTCGACTCGGGAAACAGATCACGTTTCTCCAGCCGGGCAGCGGCGAGCACGTCGTCGATGCAGCAGCCAGCCAGGCAGTTCAGCAGCACGCGGCCATCGTCGCCTTCCGAGACGGACAGGCTCGGGTTGTGGTCGTCGTGAGCCGGACAGCAGGCTTTCCAGCCGTCTCCGGCTTTGATCGGCTCGCGTCCGGTCGCCGTCCTCAACGCATCGAGCACGTTTTCGATTGGCGGCCTGCCTGGTGTTCTCGACGTTGACGGTGTTTCTGTAAAAGACCGACGTTCGGTCTCCTCCTTGTGGTTCCGTTTGGATACCATGACGGCATCCCTTTCATGCTGTGACCGCAGGTGCTTGTCCGGCGTTGCGGTCAGAGTGACGGGTAAGAGAAATGCAGGCGGCAGGTTTGGCGGAAACGTCGAGCCTGCCGCCTGTGTGCGTTTACGCGGAGCGGACTCGACGGCCACGGCGAGGCCGGAAATCCTTGCCGGCCCGCCGTGTGGCGATGTTGTCAAGCATTGGCCGTGCGGTCCGCGATGAACCGCTCCAGCTCGGCAACCGGGATGCGAACCGCCCGCCCAAAGCGGACGGCCTTCAATTCGCCGTCTTTAACCAGTTGCCAGACGATGCGCTCGCAGACGCCCAACGCGTCCCCGGCCTCGCGATACGTGACCGCCAGTCGCTTGCGGTCATCAGTGGGTGTTGCAGTTGCAACCATCTTCAAATCTCCCAATCTCGAACTCCGTTCACGGCAGCTCGACAAAGGGCTGCCAACGGGCGGGAGATGTACGGCACGTTTTCTTCCGTGAGACTGTCTCACGGAAGAATCTCAGTCTTACTGTGCCGATTTCGTACTGACTCGCGGGGAAAAGTGCGGGCTAGAGTTTTCCAGCACCGCCGAAATTGCTGCCTTCGTGAGACCGTCTCAGTCCGTGCGTCTCTCTGCCGAGTCCTTTGTCTCTCGGATGTCTTCCAGGTCAATCCGGTGATAGCACCAGTTCGGCTGGCTTGGAGGAAATCGCATTCTTCGGAGAAGGCGATCATTGAGCCACGGACATTTTTTCGTTGCCCATCTCGACAAGGTCTTGCGATTGTAGCCCCAGATGTCGCGGCACTTCGCGACGGTCAGCCACTCCCCTCCAACCTGGAAGTCTGCGGCCAGTTCGTCGCGATTCTGAACCGCTTCGCCTCGTTGCGCAACAACTGCCTCGCGGTTCAGGATTCTCAGTGTTTCCTCCCAGTCGAACCGTTCAACCGGCCAGTCGACAGCCAGTTCGCGGAAGCGTTCATCGGCTCGTGACGCGAAACTGCGTAGTGTTTCAACGTCGGTCAGGTCGACAATGCGTGCCCCATTCAAGGCGGGCTGAAGTTGTCTGAACCGCTCGCCGCATTCATCCAGGAATGCTTCGTGCCAGGACTCATACTGCCTGCCGTTGTGTGGCACCATCTGCTCACCAAACAGTGACTGACGCAGCGAGTAAGCACAGTGAAAGGCAACTCGCGAGTAGCGGTAAGCGAAGTGACGGATGGCACGTTCGCGGCTGCTACCGAAGGGGAGTTCACAAGCATGGAGCGAGGTCCGCTCACTTTTCTGCGTCGGATTTTCGGCAAACGCATCCAGCCAGCACATCGCCCGCATCAGGTTGCTGAACTCAATAACGAACGACGCTACGTCTGACGGAGCGGGACTCAGTTCTTCGACTGCTCCTGCGCCGGGGCGCCCCTTTCCCGCACCATCCGGAATCCGAAACTTCCACTTTTGAATGCTGGTGTCGAAGTGCCAGTCTTCGACGGCTGACTGATCGACGTCGAAGTACGCGAAGCTCATTCCGCAGTTGATCGCCTGCCGTCTTCGTTTTGCTGGTTGTTGAGGCCGCAGAGATGACCATTCGTCCTCAAGCAGTGAGAACAGCTCGCGAAAGTGGATCGGGGAGAACGTCCAGGCATTGATGACTTCGTCGATTTCACTGGCGACCGCTGCATCGAACTGTCGGGCGACGGTGCTTGTGGCATACCGGTCGGGATGGACTGCCCTCAGTTCGACGTTGTTCCTCAGGACTGTCGAGAGCACGGCATCAAATCGCTGGTGTCCGAACTCAGCAATGTGTCTGTGAAATGACGCGATGTAGGTTCCCCTGTACTCAAACGGAGAACGATTCGGAAAGAGCGTCGGGTCCGTGAAGTACCAGAGTCGAGTGGAATAGAGACTTAGCAGATACCAGGGGCCTTCTCCTGCGCAGGACTTCTGCAAGTCGCCCGTGCGGAGCCGTTCGATCCAATCGTCACAAAGGGCCGTCGCAAGCAACACTGCCGAAGCTTCGCGGTAAACCTCGTCAGTCGTTGTCGGATATGGTGCGTCCGGCTTCGGGCACACGAAGGATTCGTTATTCCATCGCGGAACGATCACGGTCATCCCGTCGGTTGAGCCACTTTCGACAGGATGCCGATACGCTCGGTTCCAGATTGGCTGATCGTCCGCAGGCATTCTCTGATCTCTCGTACGTCACCACGGCAGCCAGATGAGTCCAGGCCGGACGCGATAACACGCCCGACGTTGCTCGCGTCGATTAGAACTGCAAACTTAGCCGCGTCTGCTGCCGTGCGGAACAGTAGGAGACAGATCAGTACGGCTGCTTGCGGGGCTCTTTGTCATCGATTGAAACGAAACATGATGCTGCTGCCCCCAATTCAAAACTCCAGACGTGCGAGCCCGGCGCGATGGGTAAACCGCGTCGGTTTGAATGCCGGCGGAGGACCCGTGGCGCGCATCTCTGGCGGAGTGGCGAGACGGCGTCACGGCGGGTGCATGGTCAGTGCCGAATTGCCGGGGTCCTCCTGCCGGGAGGGCGGGTGACGCGCAGTTCAGGGATGGCACCGTCTTCGTACGCAGCGAAAAAAGAAAGTTGCCTCCCTCCCTCCCTGCGGCAATCAGCCTGCCCATCCGTGACCGGATTGATTCGAGTGTGTCTGTATTGACTCAGCTACAAGGGAGGCTGGGAGTGTCGTAGCCTCCCTCCCTGTCGCTGTTCAGTCGGCAAAGGAAAGAAAGAAAGTGAGTTTCGAGACGGCCTGGATGCGCGTTTGCCGCGATGGGGAAACCGCGATTGCCGGCGCGAGGATAGAGGACCCGGCCAGCGGCACGGCTACGCGGCGACGTAGCGGCCTTCGTCTACCTCGCGGGCGGAGCCGAGGATGACCAGTGATTGCAGGAGTTCTTCGATTCGTTCGGGTTTCGCTCGGGAGAACAGGGCGGCCATTTCTTTTGCCGTGAGGGGTTGCTGGCTTGTTGTGAGTTGC
>WGMU01000096.1 GCA_016124895.1 bacterium | reverse complement strand
ACTCCAGTTCCTTCAGCCGCCGGGCCTCGTCCGCCTTCATCCCGCCATACTGATTCCGCCAGCGGTGATACGTCGCCTCGCTGACCTCCAGAACCTGCAGCACCTCGCCCAGACTCTTTCCCGCATTCAGCATCGCGTCCCCATCACGCAGCTTCTTCACGATCTGCTCGGGATTGTGTCGTCTTCGTTGCTTCGTCATCGAAAGCCTCCTTCGCCGATCTTTATCGGCCGGAAACTCTCATAAACCCCGGACCAGTTTTCAGGGGGCAGGCCAATCCCTGCTCGTTAAAGCCACTGCGGTCGATGCCGCAGCATGTAAAGCCCATTGTGGGCTTTACATTGCCGAGTGTCAACGGTTTGTTTCGTGCGGGCCTGTTTGCAGCCAACAAACCACCGTTATTTCGTCAGTGCTCTCGCAAGCTGTGACAGGTTCACCTGGATCGTGACGACAGGGATGAATTCGACGTTCTGCATGCGTGATGAAAGCGACACCCAGCCGGTCTCATCCTGGAGACCTCGTCGAGAAGGATTGGCATCGGTCAGGATTCGCACGCAGCTTCCATCGCCGACTTCGATGACCCATTTCTGTTGCGTGTGCAACGCTCCGTCAAATGGAGAGAAGTTCCAGTCCCAATTCAGGTTTCGGGTTAAGCCCTTCAGTCGTCTGGACCAATCCGCAATCTCGGCGGCCTGACGAGGCTTGAGACCAGCGGCTTTCAACTTAATGACGATTGCCAGCCAGAATGCCTGCTCGGCGTTGAAGGTACGGTGATTTCCCTGACCGGGGTCTTCTGCAACACCATCGGGCACCATGCCGTGCTGCAGAACGTATCGTACATCACGCTGCTTAACGTCGAGGCGTCGACAAAGCTCTGAGAGCTTGATCGCGAAGTCCGTTCCAGATTGGGCTGTATGACGTGTTGACATTGCGGTCGGCCGACGACGCTTCTCAGAGGATGGAGGAAGTCGCATTGATGCGATCCAGATTCGACAAGTTTACGCGACACATACTGCGCAATCACTCTGGCGGCACTGTTCAACGGCCGGGCAGCCACAGGGCCACGGATGGTGACCCGCAAACGCGTGGAGTTTTGCCGCAAGCTAAACAATCGGAAGAATCGGGGCATAATGTAATAGTGATACCCGGTTAGCTCTCGCACCCTCGGTAATCACGACGCCAGGCCCACCTGGTCGCACCGACTTCGTCTTCCTGGCTGTCAGTCGAAGACTGAGGTCCCGAAAATCGCCCTGGCTATCCTCTCGCCATCTACGGAGAACCACATGAGAACACTGCGTAAAAGTTGCGCGCCGATTGAAAATGCGTCTGACCTGACAGGGACGTCCCCGGCAGCTTCACGTGCAGCATGGACAGGATGTCTCAGGATTGGAGCCATCATCGCGCCTGTGCGTGCTTACCCATCCGTCAAGGATGACGATGGACCTGAACTGCACCAGTTTCACCGTGACTGCGGCCAGCGGATTCAATGCCCACGGACGTGCCCGAAGCATGGAGTTCTTTCAAGTGATGAAGTTGTCAGAGGTATCGAGTCGGCGAACGGAAAACCGATTCTCCTTGACGAGGACACCCTGCGACGACTTCGTCCGCCGAAGGACGAGGAGCTGGTCCTTGAGCGGTTCGTTGCCGAAGGTTCCCTTGATCCCGTGATGCATTCGGGCCGACATCTCTACGTTCTTCCAGCTTCGAAAGTCGCGACGGCGCCGTTTGTCTTGATTACCGGAACACTTTCCAGACTCGGGAAACTGGGTATTGGACAACTCACGTTGAACGGTCGGAGGAATCTGGTTGCCCTGATCACTCGCTCTGGTCGATTGACAATGCACTTCCTGCATTACCCACGACAGATTCGATCGGTTCCAGACTTTGATGCGGCACTCGAAGATTCACCCATCGAAGCAACACATGTTGAGCAATTCGTCAACGAGCGAAACAGTCACGTTGACTGGTCAGCCTACAAGGATCCTGTTCCCGGAATTGTCGACGAACTGATCAGCACCCACTGCTCAATCCGTCGAAGTCATCGAAAGCTGACACGACAAGTCAGCAACAGGAGGACAGATCGATGCAACCCGACTAAGTCCAAAACCTCGCGTGCGGTCGGAACAAAATCGTCTGCCCGAAGAAGTGGCCGATGAAGGACTCGCATGAGGAAACATCCAGAAGATCACCGTCAACATTCCACCTGCGACGGCGAACGGCGGGCTCCTTCCTGCTGGTTCCATCAGTCCGTGAAGGACGTGCCATTCGATGTCAGGGACAGCTTGAAGGCAGGACCGCGTTGATTCTGGCCGCATGTCCGACCGTAAAGCGGTGCCAGGAGCAGCCCCGTCATATCTGGTATGAATGGGATACGCTAACCAACGAAGTGGTCCGACTCTTCGATAAACCACAACGATTGAGTCGCAGTAAGGCTCGCCTGCGGACCAGCTACATCGTTCCCGATTTTCTTGTCGAAACGCGGCATACGAGACGCCTGATCGAAGTGAAACCATCAGGGCGACTGCACAGGCCGGACACCAAGCGAAAACTTTCCGTCGCACGACGATTCGCGGAACACAACCGGATGACGTTTCACGTCGTTACCGAACTTCATCTGTCATGTCAGCCTCTGCTGGACAACGTAAGACAGCTCAGCCGTTACTCTGGATTCCAGCCTGATTGTCGCCTCATACGGGAGATTCTCGACGCCGTCCCCAATGCTGGCGCGTCGGTCAGGGAGCTGGCGTCGCATCTGAATCAGCCGGATAACGTATTCATGTGGCACATTCTCCATCTGCTGGCAACTCACAAGATCAATACCGACCTGGTTCACCATCCATTGAATCCTGACTCTCACCTTTACCCTGAAGGAGTCCTTGAATGGGATCCGTTCGAATCAGTGTGGGCACCGAATGGCTCGCTGACGGACGGACCTGGCGAGTCGTCCGTCAGCTTGATGCAGAACGATTGATTGCCACCGACGTCGCGTTTCAGAACGAAGTTGAGATTAGTCGCTCCGAAATCCTTCGACAGTTCGCGACCGGAACGCTGGTCTTTCATACGAATGAGGACCGCTGCTCGAACGACGAATTCGCGTATCGCCAGATCGATCTCCGCGATCTTTCTGAGGACGATCAATCGATCGTCGCTACTCGATGGCGACAGATTGAGCCATTGACCCGGCTCTCCACTGAGCCCCACAAGCACGATTATCAAAGTCGAGCGAGTGACCTGCGTGAAGCTGGTGAGCAGATTTCGGCGACGTCATTGAAACGGTACTTCCGTCGCTGGAAGTCATCGGGCGGTGACCGCCGGGCACTGGCACCGCGGACGACTCGCTCAGGAGGTCGCGGCCGATCACGACGAAGCAGCTTTCTGTCTCAGTATCCGGCGCTGAATCGATTTGTTGAGGAAGGCATTCGCGATGTTTATCTGACAACGGCACGGCGGCCCATCTCCGCTGTGACTCGACGAGTTCTGGAAGACATCCAGCGGTTGAACTCACGGCTGCCATCTGGCAAAGCTCAGCCGATTCCGAAGGAACAGGCATTGTCGCGAGCCATTGCCCGCCGGATCGAGCGTATGGATCCGTGGGAAGTTGATCGGCAGCGATGGGGACGACGAATTGCCGATCAACGGCATGCTCCCAGGTCAGCCCAGAGCCTTGCCCGACGGGTTCTGGAACGTGTTGAAGTCGATCATTCGCCGTTGAAAGTCGTCGTTGGGACGAAAGCAGGTCCGATCGGGCAACCGTGGCTGACCGTCCTGATCGATTACTACAGCCGGATGATCGTGGGATTCTGTCTCGGGTTTGATCCGCCATCGTATGCCGTGCTGATGGAGTCGCTTCGACATGCCATTCTGCCCAAGACTGGAGTCGCTTCGGCTTATCCATCAGTGAAGGGCGATTGGCCCTGCTTTGGCATCCCGGAAATGATCGTCTGCGACCGCGGCGCCGATCTGACGAGCAATGACCTGGAGAATGCGGCGTTTCAACTTGGCGTCGTGCTCGACTTTAACCCTCCACGCACTCCGCACATGAAGGGGTGCGTGGAGTCATTCTTCGGCGGGTTGAATGACCAGTTGATTGCTGCACTGCCAGGACGGACATTCCGAAGCTGGGAGAAGCGGGCTGACTACGACGCGGACGACGGGCCGTTGCTTCCGTACGACTCGCTGCTGGAGATCATTCACGTCTATCTGGTCGATGTGTATGCCCGGTCAAAACATCCGACCATTCCGCAGACCCGGCTGGAGGTGTGGCAGGAGAGTGCGGCCGAGCATCCGCCGTTCTTACCGAGTTCACCGGACGACCTGATCGTGCTGCTGTCGAAGCGGGCCGAGCGAACCCTGTCGACGCGTGGCATTGAACTCGGCGGGATGTTCTACACCAGCGACGATCTGCTGGCGCTGCGTGCCGACCTTGCTGCAAACAACCTCGGATCGGATCAATTGACCGTTCGGTACAACCCGTGGAATCTCGGTTCAATCCGTGTGCTGAATCCGATCACCGGTGCGTACCTTCGCGCAAACGCAGTCGATCAGACTCTCGAAGGACTGACGGAGTTCCAGTGGAAAGTCCTGAAGCGTGCGGTCCGGGAACGGTTTGATTCACCGGACCATCAGATGTCACTCGCCGAAGGGCGGAATGTGATCCAGGACATTGCTGACCGCACGATGAAGAAACCGTCGAAGCATCGGAGAACGAAGGCCGCCCGTTTTCTGGGCGAATCACGTTCATCAGGGTCGAATCCAGAGTCCGTCGAGACTCCACCCCCGTCAGCAGCAGACGATGACATCCCGACAGAGACAAATGCTGTCAATTCACCATCTTCAGACCACACCACGGACTTTGAGTTTGACGATCTGGATCTCGACGACTGGGAGGTTGATACGACGAGTACCTGACTGAACCACACATCACCTGGAAAGGCACCTGCATGGCCACATCGCCTGATCGAAAGAAATGGAAGACGATGGCGGCCGAGGAGCGGATCGCCGCCGTCAACACACTGCTCGTGCTGCATCCGCGATTTCGTGATGCCGTCAATCTGCTGAAACGATGCCATGAAGACAGTCGCATTTCGGCGGAACCAATCTGTGGAGCGTTGCTCGGAGCCTCCGGCGTCGGAAAGACGACGGTGATTGATCATTACCGACGCTCGTTCCCGACTGAAGAAACCGACACGGCCACGCGCCAGCGCGTGCTGAAAGTCACGCTGCAACCCCACGCGAAACCCAAAGGCATTGCCGCCGACATTCTCTTCGCGTTGCGTGATCCGGCGTGGAGTTCCGGGACGGTTCAGACGCTGACAAATCGTGCGGTACACCTGCTGGAGCACTGCAGCGTTGAACTGATCATCCTCGACGAGTTTCATCACCTCTTCGATTCCGAACGATCGCGCGTGATGACTCAGGCCGCTCAGTGGCTGAAAGTGCTGATTGTCAACACGCGGATTCCGGTCGTCGTGTCGGGGATGCCGGAAGCGACCTACGTGCTCAACGCAGAACATACAGAACGTCGCTTCAAGGACCGCCTGACGTTCCGCTGTTTCAACTGGAGAACCCAGCCGGGACGACGGGAGTTCTGCGGGATGCTGCAGAAGCTCGATGACGCGATTCCACTGGCCCGCCCGTCAGCGCTGGCTGGAGCCGACATGGCAGGCCGGATCTATCTCGCCTGCCGCGGAATTCCCGATTACCTGATGACGCTGATTCGCGGTGCAGTGCGGGAAGCGATCGAACGCGGCGCGGAAGCCATCGAGATGCCCGACCTGGCACGCGTTTATGAGTCTCGACTGACTCACCAGCAGCTTCTCCTGGAACAGGACAACCCGTTTGTCGGCAGTCTTGATCAGGCAGCTCTGAACCGCGTCCAGCCGGCAGATGGCGTACGTGTCGCGACCACCGGCCTGACACCGCGCGCAGCTCATCGGCGAAAGCGTCAGCTTCAGGCCGCCGACGTTCTTTGATCGCTCACCAAATACGAAACCGAGGAGAGAACCATGTCCGCACTCCCCGCACGAGCACCTCCGATCGAAGGCGAATCACTGTTGAGCGTGGTTCGTCGTGCGGCGCTCACCATGGGATATGAAACCACGAACCAGATCATCAACCTGAGTAGAAACGCCGGGGCCGTTCCGTTCTGGCTGAACGAACTCCAGACCGCGACGGTCTGCCGGCGGCTGGCTGACCTGCTGGGATTGACAGTCAGTGGTGTCACCCAGCTTACGATTCACCGATATGCGCAATCACTGGTTCTCACTGACGCGGCACCGCTGGCATGCGACAACCGGACGAGACTTCGCTACTTCAACCCGCAGACCCGCGTTTGCCCCCAATGTCTTGCTGAGTCGTCGACTCCCTTCGAGAAACTGATCTGGTCCTTTCGACCGGTGCCCGTGTGCATCCACCACGGATTGCTGCTTATCTCTCGTTGTCCGGGTTGCAGTCGACAGATTCCGAACGCGCGGCCGCAAAACGCAGAATGCCGATGTGGCCACCGTCTGGATCGACACTGCTCAGAACAGCTCAATTCAGAGATTGTCCGCTCGATGGGGGTGACGACTGCTGCTCTGGAATCCGGGCAGCAGATGATTCCCGACACATCGTTACCAGCAGCGTTCTTCTGGCTGGAACGAATGGCCCAGGCAGTTGGCAAATGCACTGACTGGAAGCAACGGCTGCGAGTCGCCTGGAATTTCAATGATGACAGCAACGATGAAGCAGTCTCGTGGTTCGCTGCTGCGGATATCGTCGCGAAGTGGCCTGAGGGCCTGTTCGAATTCCTCGACGTTTACGTTCGCGACCCCAAATACCGGCACACATCGACAGGGCTGGGAAGAACGCTGGGACGTCTGCACCGACACGCCAGCGATCTTGAAGCACTCGGCCACGACGGCCCGGCATGCGCCATGCGCACCTATCTGTCAGGGCGGTACTCAGCGGGGCACATCAACAGAAAGGTCTGCCTCTTTCGCGAAGTCACTCCACAGCTAATGGCAACTCAGGACTGGATGCCGAAGACGCTGGCTGCAGTGGAACTCCAGGTCAGTGTGGCCACTGTTTCCCGACTCGTGGCCGATGGTGTCCTGAACGGCGAACTTCACCAGGCTGGCCACAATGGCAAGTCCGTTGGCGTTGTCTCGCGCGACTCACTGATTCGATTGAAGCAACAACTCGATTCTTCAATGACCCTCTCTGAAGCCGCGGCGCGTCTGGGAATTGATCGACATCGCGTCACCGAGTTGCTTCGTGCGGATGTTCTGAAGGGAGCAGTCCATGTCAAAAGAAGCTGGCACATCCCGATCGATTCGATCGACGATGTCCTTCGACTGATTTCCGACCTGCCACCGATGCAGAAGACGCGACTGCCATTTCTGACACTCCGCGAAGCCACACGACGCTTTGGAAAAAGCGGCTTCACGTTCGCGTCAGCGCTGACCCTGATCATTAACGGAGTGCTTCCGGCAAAGCGGACAGACAATGGTGATTCGCTGGCCTCCATCATGGTCAACGTGAACGACATCGAGCGTTGCCGGTCGAAAATCGAGCAGATTCGTGACGACCGCGAGGGAGTCCCACTCAACCGACTCGCCAAGTCGCTGTTTCCCAATCGCCCGACCAAAGAGCGTGTGCTGAAAAAGTGGATTCAGTCGGGATTACTCAACGCTGAGCGTGCTGGGCAAACATGGAGTGTGTCACGCGCCGAGGTGGAACGATTTCGATCGACTTACTGCCTGGCTGCCGAAGCCTGCCGGATCGTTGCACGCCATCGTCGCACTCTGGCCACCTGGGAAACCGCCGGGCATCTCGCACCAGTCTATGGACCACGCGTGACGCCAGGTGCCGGGTTCACGCTTTACCGACGCGCCGACGTTGAGCGGCTCATAGAAACATTGCCGGTAAGACGTCGTTGCGCCACACGATCGAACCAGGCAGCCACATCCAACTCACCACGAAAGGAGCAAGCTTGCACCTGATTCCCATCTGCTTTCTGTCGGTTGCAGTGCTGTTCGCTGTCACGGCGTTCCTGCGGGAGCGTCGTCTGCGGCTCGCTCTGCAGAAACTCATCCGCACTCTGTTCTCCCGCCGGAGGCCCGGTGAATTCGCGAACCACACAAACAACAATCCTGCTGGCGATGACACTCCTGCTCCAGACAGGCTGTCAAACTGAAAGTAAACGACTTGCAGCACTGTCGCAGGAACATACCCGACGACAGGCTGAACAGTCCCTGAAGATGGCTGAACTGCAGGAGCAGGTCACGGCAGGTTCGCGGGCGCTGGTTGAGGCTGATGCGAAGGCGCGAGGCGAGATCATCGGGCTGCAGCGTGACATTCAGTCTGAACGCGCCGCAATCGGCCAGCAGCGCGACAGACTCGAAGCCGAACGCAAACAGCTTGCTGACGAACGTCACACGGCTCCCATCGTCGCCGAGGCGATCACGAAGAGTGGCCTGCTTCTGGCCTGCCTGCTTCCACTTCTGGTGTGCATCAGGCTGCTCATCAGCCAGGGCCATCCCGTTGATGATCAGGCCATCTGGCAGATCCTGCTCGACGAGGCAACATCGGACCCGCACCTGCTGACTCAATCGCACGCTGAAGACGCAGAACGGATCGACGATGAACCGCAACGCGTCATTGAACAACGACAGACAACGGATTCCATATCTCCATTCAAGGAGCCTGAATGTCCCACATTGTGACGATCACTACCGAAATCCGGGACGGCACCGCGCTCTCCTCCGCATGCCGTCGCCTGCAGCTTGAGCCTCCCCGGCAGCAAACCGTGCGGCTGTTCAGCCGGGAAGTCACCGGCACAACAGTCCGACTTCCGGACTGGCGATACCCCGTCGTGTGTCATCTCGCCACCGGCCAGCTCGACTATGACAACTTCGAGGGGCGCTGGGGCAACCGCGCTCACCTCAACCGTCTCCTTCAGACCTACGCCGTCGAGAAAACCCGTATCGAAGCGAGACGTGCGGGTCACAGCGTGACGGAGCAGGAACTGGCCGACGGATCGATTCGACTCACCGTCAGCACAGGAGCATCGGCATGAATCGCATCGAGATCACCATCGCCACGGATGGAAGTTCGACCGTCGAAACGAAGGGATTCACCGGATCGTCATGCCGCGACGCCAGCCGATGGATTGAGCGGGCACTGGGCAACACTATCCGCGAACAACTGACACACGAATTTCATGCCAGGTCGGAGACGCAGCACACTCAGCAGCAACAGAACTGCGGAGGACACGATTGAATCGAACGACATCGTAAACGACACACGGGATCGACCTGTCATCGTTGTCGTTGAAGGTCAGTTCGACATCGAGTTTCTCCGACGCATCTCGCGCACTCTCAATGCTGCCGATCCCACCGTTCCGAATCTGGCCGCCGAAGAAGCCGACGGCAACGTCATTCTCGTTCCGTTTGGCGGCGGCGGTCATGCGGAATGGACCTCGCGATTCCAGGCCCTGCGGCTGCCGGAGTTCTATCTCTTCGATCGTGAGACCTCGCCCGAAACTGAGAACCGCGTCGCAACCGCCGCTGCGATCAACGCCAGGCCCGGATGCCGCGCCGTCGTGATGCGGCGGCGAAGTCTCGAAAACTATCTGCATCCAGATGCTGTCGCTGACACCTTCGACGTCTCCATCGAGATCACGGCGTACTGCTCTGTCGTCCAACGCCTGGCGACCGAGCTGCACAGGTCCGGCAGCTTCGCCGTTCCCTGGCAGCAGCTTTCCCGCAAGGGCCAGCACCGGCTCTTCAACCGACTGAAGCGTCGTCTGAATACAGCCGCCGCAGATCACATGACCGTCGCGCGAATTCAGCAGGCCGATCCTGCTTGCGAGCTACGGTCATGGCTCAAGGATATTGCCGGACTCGGCCAGTCCTGACGTATTCCCAAATCGCAACGTTTTCCGTGGAGGAGACTGTGCAGCTTTCAGAAACACTCACCAACTACATCCGCGCGTGCTTTGCCGGTATCTGGATCGAGAGCCACGAGCACGATGACGCCATCACCGACATCGCAGCAATGTGCGAACGTGAAAACTGGTCGCTGGCGACGTGGGACCTTGATACCGGCCTGAACGTGCCGGGTTCCGCCGTCACGGAAGAAGCGGCTTCAACCGACCCCATTGCCGCTCTGCGATCGATCAACGGCCTCGCCTCTGAGGACGAGGCGGCGCTGCTGGTGCTGAAGAACTTCCATCGGCTGCTGGGATCACCGGAGATCATTCAGGCAGTCGCCCGGCAGATCAGTCTGGGCAAGCAGAACAGGACATTCCTGATCGTGCTGGCACCGGTCGTGCAGATTCCAATCGAACTGGAAAAGCTGTTCGTGGTCGTTTCACACGATCTGCCGGATCGCGATCAGCTCGAACAGATTGCCCGCGACATCGCGACGGAATCCGGTGAGTTACCAGAAGACCAGGAACTCGACCGTGTCCTGGATTCCGCATCTGGGCTGACCCGGTATGAAGCCGAAGGAGCGTTTTCGCTGTCACTGGTTCAACACGGTCGAGTGGCACCGGAGGTCATCTGGAACCTGAAGTCGCAGACGCTGCGTAAGAGCGGACTGCTGGGCCTGCATCGGGGAGAGGAGCGGTTCGATCAGCTCGGAGGGCTCGACAATCTCAAAGCGTTCTGCCGTCGAGCACTGGCTCGCGCGAACAGGAACTCAAAACACCGGCCACGTGGCGTACTCCTGCTGTCGCCACCCGGTTGCGGCAAGAGCCAGTTCGCGAAAAGCCTCGGCAACGAGACCGGACGGCCAACACTGACACTCGACATTGGCAGTCTGATGGGCAGCCTCGTTGGGCAGAGTGAGCACAACATGCGTCGTGCTCTGCAGATCGCTGATGCCATGGCGCCAGCGATTCTGTTTTGTGATGAGATCGAAAAGGGACTCGCCGGAGCCGGCAGCAGCGGGCACACAGATTCCGGAGTCACCGCCCGCGTATTCGGCAACCTGCTGACCTGGCTCAACGATCGCACCTCCGACGTCTTTGTTGTGGCCACATGCAATGACATCAGTCGGCTGCCTCCGGAGTTTGCGCGAGCCGAGCGTTTTGACGGCGTGTTCTTCGTGGATCTTCCCAGCCGCGCACAGCGGGATGCCATCTGGCACATCTACATCAGGGAATTCGAACTCGATCTGGAACAAGCGCGACCCGACGACGAACTCTGGACCGGTGCGGAGATCCGGGCCTGTTGCCGGCTCTCGGCATTACTCGACGTACCACTGGTTCAGGCAGCAGCCAACATCGTTCCGGTGGCCAGCACATCAGCCGAGTCAGTCGATGCACTCAGAACCTGGGCCAGTGGTCGCTGCCTGTCGGCGGACCAGTCAGGGATCTTCACGACACGCGTAGCCGCCCGTCGGAGCCGACGGCGAGCGGTCCAGGGCAACCCGTTGAACAACTGAAACAACCACCGCTCGGCACCTTACTGCGGTCGTCTCCAATTTCTCAAAGGATCCTTTATGCCCCAGACACTGGAAGCACCGCCCGATTCGGCGGATGTCATCCAACGCCTGCGTCACGCCATGGCCGCCGTCCGGCTGAGCTTCACCTGGCTCGGCGTGCGGCGGACTCTGACCCATCAGCAACGCTCGACTGCTGCCGGCGCGTTCGGTGCGGAAGGCGATTTCGTTTCCGCCGGCAAGAAGCTGATCGACACGCGTCATCCGAAGTTCAAAGCCCTGACCACCATTCGTGGCGAGGTCGTTGCATTCTGGAAAAATCTCAGCGTGCCGTGGCCGGAGCCCGGCATCCGACTGATGCGGCAGGATCAGGTCGATGACTTCAACCGGCGAATGCAGGTATTCACCCAGCAGCTCGATGAGCGAGTGGCAGAACTCAACGATCATTTTGATGAGCTGAAAGATTCCGCACGGGACCGTCTGGGCAGTCTCTTCAACGAGTCGGACTACCCGGCCACGCTCCGCGGCGCGTTTGCCATCACCTGGGACTTCCCGGCCGTGGAGCCGCCAAGCTATCTCCGAAGGCTCAATCCCGAACTGTATGAGCAGGAGTGCGATCGAGTGCGGTCCCGCTTCGCCGAAGCCGCGAGGCTGGCCGAGGAAGCCTTCTTTGCGGAACTCAATGATCTCATCTCGCACCTGTGCGAACGGCTGAGCGGATCGCAGGACGGGAAACCAAAAGTCTTTCGCGACTCCGCCGTGACCAACCTCACCGACTTCTTCACTCGCTTTCGCAGGCTCAATGTGGGTTCCAGTGAAGAACTGGAACGGCTGGTGGACCAGGCTCAGAACACACTGCGCGGCGTCCGTCCCGGTTCCCTGCGGACGAGTGATGGGCTGCGGCAGCATGTCGCCAGCCAGCTTTCGGGCGTGCAGTCCGTTCTGGATGGCCTCATGGTTGACCGGCCCCGCCGGGCCATCCTGCGCAGTCGCCGCCGGGCTGAGGAGAACGATCGATGATTCTCCACGCCACATCTGATGGAACGATGCGCTGCATCTACGGCGAAGCCATCCGGCTCCGCACTCTTGGTTCGCTCAGTATTCAGCGTGCGAGCCACGTGGAACCCAATCCAGATGGTACCTGGTCCGCTGATCTCTCTCCGGTCGGCGGTCCACGGTTCGACGACTTTCCAGATCGCAGCACGGCTCTCAAAGCCGAACTCGACTGGCTGGAGGACAACTGGCTGAGCGGCTGACTCTGCTCCGCCATGGCACAAGGTCACGGAAGGACCTCAACCGCGTTTCCTGGCCGTGCGGCGAATCGTTCGCCTCGCGGCCTTTTCTATGCGCCCTGCTTTACGACCCGAGGAGAACTTCCGATGACCGACAACGAACTGAACCGCGCCGTCGCCCGCGCCACCGGCGAAACCGTCAGTGAGATCCGTTCGCGCGGCTTCAGTCCACTGACGCCTTTGCCACGGGAACCCGAACCCAATCCACGCGACTGGAGCCGGCTGGTGCTGGCCAGCGAATCGCAGTCACTCATTGATTTCCGATCTCCGGCTCTGGGGTCACGCGCCTGATCGACACACGCTGGACCTGAATGCCGCTCACGGCATATCGCTGTGAGCGGCCTTGCGTCACCCCGACTCAGACTTCAGCAGCCCGATTCACTCAAGGAACAGCAACCCATGAAAATTCTCGTAATCAACAATGATGGCGGTGGCTTCGCTGACTATGTCGATGTCGCAGACGGCACGACAGTCGATCAGCTCTTTGCAAAACACTGCCAGTCTTCGAACCCGTCGAACTATCTGATTCGAGTCAATCGCCAGCCCTGCGCACGGGACCAGCGACTGCAGGAAGGAGACCGCATCAGTTTCACGCCGACCAAGATCGAAGGTGCGGCACACGATCCACTGACGCGTTCGTCCCACGTTTCGGAGGATCGACATTGAAACGAAAGCTCGGCGCATTCACGCGGGCTGCCGTTGATATTCACGACCGGTTGAGACTGCTGCGTCAGGATCAGGCCGTCTCCCATCTGCCGAGGGAATCGTGGATTGAGTGCGAACGTCTGACTCGTCTGCAGGAGAAAGCCCAGACGCATCAACTGCAACGTGCAGAACGACGTGTCCGGGCAAGTCTGTTGCAGGCGATCGAACGGCTGAGCCACAGTCTGAAAGGAGTTCAGGATTCTCTCGCTCCCGCGCCGGAACCGAGTCTGGCTTCCTCGGTCCATGACATCTTCCGTGACCTGCGTTCGCTGGAAGACGAATTCGAAAAGGTGACGGTGAGCCTCCAGCGGTCGACGGTCAGCGTGCTGACCGACGTCATCGAGCTCGAAGGAGTCACACTCGGAGCGTTCGAGATTGTGCTGGACTGGCGGGATCTCGGCGACACTGGTGCTTATGAAGTCGTGGCCGTTGAGAGCAATCCGGCAGAAGCGAACAGCGACACAACACATCCGCATGTCCAAAGCAACTCTTTGTGCGAGGGTGACGGACGCGTCCCCATCCGCAAGGCACTCAGCGAGGGCCGGCTGTTCGATTTCTTCGTTCTCGTCCGGCAGATCCTGGAAACCTACAACCCGGGCAGTGCCTACGTGAACCTTCAAGACTGGTACGGCGCCGAGTGCCCAGACTGTGGACGCACTATGCACGAAGACGAGTCCAGTCTCTGTGAACTCTGCTCAACGACGACCTGTTACGAATGCACGTCGGGGTGTGGAAGCTGCGACGACCGATTCTGTTCCGACTGCATCCGGACCTGCCCGGACTGCGATAACTCAACGTGCTCGTCCTGTCTCACGAAATGTGCGGACTGCGACGACGAATTCTGCAAAGGGTGCCTCCATGATGAAGTCTGCACTGATTGCCTCGCCCGGAGAGAAGAGGAAAACGACGCGGAACGGAATCCGGAAACGACGACGCGTAAAGCGACAACAGCGTCCCACCATTCGCTTCAGCCCCTATGCTTGGGCGAAGCTGCTGTTCCTGCGTGACGCGGGTGACACCGAAATTGGTGGATTCGGCATCAGTCGTGCCGACGATCTGCTGTTTGTGGAAGACGTGCGACTCGTGCGGCAGGTCTGCAGCGAAATCACCGTTTCCTTTGACGATGCTGCGGTGGCCGACTTCTTCGACGAACAGATCGATGCCGGTCGCCGCCCAGAGCAGTTCGCCCGCATCTGGGTCCACACGCACCCCGGCCTGTCCGCCTCACCGAGTGCGACTGATGAAGAAACCTTCGATCGCTGCTTCGGAGGCTCCGACTGGGCCGTGATGTTGATTCTGGCGCGTGGCGGAGAAGTGTACTCACGGCTGCGTTTCAGCGTCGGGCCGCAGACCGAGCAGCGCATGAACGTCGAAGTGGATTACGGACCGGCATTCGACGCATCCGACAACGAGGCATGGACTCACGAATTCGAAGCGAACGTCAGGAACCATTCTCGCCGCTCGCTGATGTCTCGCCAGATGGATGTCGACGGAGGCCGCGAGCCTGATCCCGATACGGAACCATTTGCGCCTGATGAATGGCTCGAACCTTTCGATGCCGACCCTCTGTTCCTGGACTGGGAGGACACTGCATGCCAATCACCGATGGCGGCCATGTCCGCCTGACACGTCAGCAGGATCTCGTGCCGTCAGATCGCCTCGTCGATCTGACGGCTACGGTGATCGGAGTCGGAGCCATCGGGCGTCAGGTCGCGCTGCAACTGGCTGCGATCGGCACACGCTCTCTGCAATTGATCGACTTCGACACGGTCGATGAGTCCAACATCACGACTCAGGGATACGGAGGGGATGATGTTGGCCGGTTGAAAGTCACCGCAACGAAGGAAGCAGTGTTGCGACTTGATCCGTCAATCCACGTGAATGTCACTGTTGATCGATTCCGCGCCAGACACGCCGTGAGTGATGTCGTGTTCTGCTGCGTTGACTCGATTTCGGCACGCTCAGCCATCTGGCGGTCAGTGCAGCATGGATGTCGCTTCTGGAGTGACGGCAGGATGCTCGGTGAAACCATTCGGATTCTTTCCGTAGCCGATGATCAGGGACGATCGCACTTTCCGACGAGTCTCTTCCAGCAGTCGGAAGCGCAAACGGGACGCTGCACCGCTCGCAGCACGATCTACTCGGCAAACATTGCGGCCGGCCTGATGCTGCACCAGTTCGCCCGTTGGCTGCGCGGCCAGCCGATCGACCCCGACGTCTCGCTGAACCTGCTGGCCAGCGAACTGACGGTGGCCTGACAGCGCCAATGACGGTCTGGACCTTTCGCTCATCCAGGAAAAGGGGGACCGCGTGGACTCACTGTTGGGAACGCTGCTGCTGGTCGGCTTTGTCTGCTGGGCCTACAGCCACGGCAAACGCATTGGCAGCCGCAAGGGCTACAACGTCGGCCTCTCCCGAGGCCGCCGACGCCACCGCCACTTCCGCCGCTGAAGCCGAGATCACGGGGCCGCCTCCGGGCGGCCCCGTCCCGACTTTTCTTTAACTATCAAAGACTGACTCTGATGCTCAAGAATGTCTGAAGCAAACAGCCTGCGAGCGGATTTCTGACGGCATACTTTGGGATCGTGCTGGCATCCAACGACAGCTTGGCTCACCGTCCCCGAATTCGTAGACTGGCTGGAATTCAGTAACACTCCGTACTCAACTTGGGAGAGCTGTATCGATCCGGCATCGAGCGATGCCATCACAACTTGAAAACTGACGCGTGAGCGTCAGGTCTCTGCTTCGTCCTAAACCGCCAAAACTGAGCCTTCGGGCTCGCAATACCAGAAGCAGGTATCTGAGCCGCGCCCCATGTGAATGGGGCGTCGGCCGGGTACTGTTCTGGTATGCGCCTTGGCGGGCGCAGGACGGGCGGTCTCGGTTCGGCGCCTCTCTTTTTGCGCGGAACCGAAATCATCGTCCGACAGGTTCGCATCGGGACGAGGCAGTGGCTCGACTTTAATAGGAGCTGCACATGCCTCGTGAAGAATCAACCGAACCTGCAACGACTGCTCGACAATTCCTTGACTGGCTTCGCCGTCAGACCTGGCTGACGAACTTCGTGATCGTGTTCGTCGGCTTCGTCGTGATCAAGACAATCTGGCCGGGAAGCGGTAACCGGCCTGGCCAGCACTTCGATCGTGTGAGGTGTCCGCCGGAGTATGTCACGCTGGCTTCGCACTTTGCTGAGCCGCTCTATGAAACGACTGAGGATGCCAGATCGAAAAAAGAGCTGGAAGAAGTTGTGGCGGATCTTGAACGGGATCGTCTGGCGATCTCGGGAATCCACACTGACAACTCCGAACTACAACAGGTCTGCGGCAAAGCACTGGCCGTGTGTGATGGCTTTCTCGCTGACATGACTCGAATCCAGACATTGCCGCAACCGCCGGGTTTTCTCGAGTCCTTCATCGGCGGCTTCTATCGTGGGTTCACGTTTGATCTGGCCGGGATCGCGAGCGATGCCGAACAACTGGCAGAACTTAATCGAGAACAGACCGAGGCAATTCAATCACTGGCTGTTCATGCCGGCGAACACAAATCTGTGCTGCTGATGCTCGCTCACGTCGCCGAGCAGCATGCTGGAGATGTCGTCCCCATCGACAATCGAAAACTGATTGAAATCGGGGCACTGGTCTCGTGGGGCGTGTTTCAGGACAACGACTGGCTCTATCTGACGAACCTGGCCGGGCAGGAATTGAACAACTGCACGATTCTGGTCGAGATCCAGGGACGCGGCGGACAGACCGTGCGCAACGTGCACTTTGTGGATCGCTGGGCGGTCGGGGCGACTTTGTGGGCCAAATACTCAACCGGAACGCACTTCCCGCAGATCAACCGCACGCTCCAGGCATCCACAGTTCAAGACATGTCGTCGGTGACTGTGTCTGTCTGGTGCGAAGAGTTCGCACAGACCGACAACCGGCTGTCGTACTGGGGCGAAGTCAGGGACAAGGTGATCGCCGAATACTGCCGTGATCTGAGTATCGACTCACAATTCATTCCGTATGAGAAGGGCGTCGTCTGGGACACACACCGCGGCGTCCTGGCGAGTCTCGACGGAATCCCCGGTTTGCCCGAATCCACTGTGACCATCCACTTCACCAACGGGAAGCAGAGACACTCACAGTCGTGGAAGATCGATCCATGGACCAACGGCCGACTTCAGAAGTTCGATACCGGCGGAAAACTCCAGTGGGATCCGACAGGCTACGAACTTGAAATCTCATTCACCGACACTGCTTTCGTCTTCCACACTGGACCTGTCACTATCAGGCGATGATGTACAATGAGGCCGGCGGTCCTCAGCTTCCGGTCAAACGCCAACTTCGCAGTTGACTCAGTGTCGAGGAGAAGTTGCCAATCGTCTCACAGCCGCGGGATCTCAAACGACGCGACCTCCGCGCCGAGTTCACAGAGTCGCCAGGTGAGTCAGCAATATCTCATCTGCGAGTCGACGGTTGACTTGGGAACGTCGCGGAGCCCCGACTTGACTCTGACGGTTGCGCTGTTGGCGAGCCGAGGTCGATCAGCATCGTGTCGCCGCGTTCGTCGAGACCCTCGTACTTCTGACGCAGTTCCGATTCAAGGCTGGGCACGGAATCGAGATGGGCTCGCTCAGCAACGACGTACCGGGCACCATCGCAGTGGTAGTCCAGCAGTCGGGCAATGGACTGGTCGCCGTCGTGCAGGATGAATCCTTTGCGGCCGATCCAGAAGAAGTAGTATGGTGAATCGGCAGCATGTAAGAGACCGTGCTGATCCACTTCACTGGCTCCGCCGACAACGACCAAGTCTTCGCCGTTTGTGTCACGCGAGAATTCAACCGCGGTCTGAAATGTGCCGCGAGGTTGTTTGGATTCGCATCTCGGTTGATGACGGCAGTCTCGGCAGCGAGGATGGCGATGAAGCCCGTGGCGAGCTGCTTTCGACACGGAACCTGGTAACCGGGACGAATAGTCGATCGGCCCATCTGACGGCTGAAACGCGGTTCGACGAATGTTGTTTCAACCGAAACCGTGACTGGATGGACCATCCAGGCTCAATCGAGGGGCGATTTCGCTCTTCGCCGGAATGTGAACCGCTGGCCGTGTCACAGGAACAATCTGTGACGAGTAACTCCCACCGTCGAACAGTGGGAGCCATGCAGATTCTTGCCGGCACATGGATTGCGCACTTCCATTTCGAGACAATGAAGAAGCAGGAAAGACAGGATGGTCAAATGGCGAAAGACCCGATCTGCGGAATGACGGTGGACGAATCGAAGGCTCTGTCGTTCGAGCTGGAAGGGCAGGTGTTCTACTTCTGCAGTGAGCATTGCCGACAAAAGTTTGTGGCGAGTCGAGACGCGAGAGTTGAGGAGCCAGAAGCCAATCGCTCCCAGGCAGCGGCTCCAGCCAGCGACCATGCCGGCTGTCACTTGGAACACGCGAGTGCGCACCGAGCGGCAACTCCGAACGGTGAGCACTCAACTCCGAACGCTGGACGTTCAATTTCGGGCTCCGTCATCTACACGTGCCCGATGCACCCGGAGGTCGAGCAGGATCATCCCGGGGCCTGCCCGAAGTGCGGAATGGACCTCGAACCGAAGTCGAACACCACCGGCCCGGCTGACGAAGAGCCAGAACTGACTTCGATGGTACGGCGGTTCTGGATTGGACTTGCCCTGACACTGCCGGTGTTTCTGCTGGCAATGCTGCCGATGGTGGGAGTTCCGCTCGAACGGGTACTGTCGATGACGGCATCACGGTGGCTGCAGTTTGTACTCAGCACACCAGTCGTCCTGTGGGCTGGGTGGCCGTTCTTTGTACGGGCGGCGCTTTCGCTGAGAACGCTCAATCTCAACATGTTCACGCTGATCGCGCTTGGTACCGGAGCCGCGTATGGCTACAGCGTGATTGCCATTCTGTTCCCGGGCATCTTTCCTGAGTCGTTTCGTCACGGCGGTTATGTTGAGCTGTACTTTGAAGCCTCGGCGATGATCACAGTGCTCGTGCTGCTTGGTCAGATGCTCGAACTGCGGGCTCGGCGGCGTACCAGCAGTGCGATTCGTGAACTGCTTTCGCTCGCCCCGCCAACGGCTCGTGTCGTGCGTGACGGCGAAGAGACTGAGATTCCGCTCGAACACGTCCACGCCGGTGATGTACTGCGAGTCAAACCGGGCGAGAAAGTTCCAGTCGACGGGCAGCTTATCGATGGCAGCAGTTCCGTCGACGAGTCGATGATTACCGGCGAGCCCGTTCCCGTCCGCAAGGAACCTGGTGACGACGTCATTGGCGCGACAGTCAATCAGACTGGCTCGTTCCTCATGCGTGCTGACCGTGTCGGAACGGACACACTGCTTTCCCAGATCGTCACGATGGTAGCTGAAGCTCAACGGAGTCGGGCACCGATTCAGCGGGTCGCCGATACTGTGGCCGCCTGGTTTGTGCCCGCCGTCGTGCTGGTTTCGATCGTGACATTCGTAATCTGGTCAGCGATCGGTCCAGAACCACGGTTTGCTTATGCGCTCGTTAACGCCGTCGCTGTATTGATTATCGCCTGCCCATGCGCCCTTGGACTGGCGACGCCGATGTCGATCATGGTTGGCGTTGGTCGCGGTGCGAAGGAAGGCGTCCTGATTCGCGATGCCCAGGTTCTCGAAATCATGGAGAAGGTCGAAACGCTGGTCGTGGACAAGACGGGCACCCTTACGGAAGGCCGACCGAGACTTACCAGATGTGTTCCAGCCGATTCATTTACTGAATCCGAAGTGATTAGTCTGGCCGCTGCCATTGAGCGACAGAGTGAACACCCCCTCGCGGCGGCCATCGTGTCTGCTGCCGGTGATCGCGGTGTTGAGGTTTCCGGCGTCAGCAACTTTCAGTCGGTCACTGGTTCCGGAGTTTCGGGTGATGTCGATGGCCGCCATGTTCTTGTTGGTCGGCAGTCATTTCTGGCGGATCAGCACTGTGAAGTTCCCGCGGATATGGCTCAGAAGGCGGCAGACCTGCGGTCGTCCGGGCACACCGTGATGTTCGTCGGCGTTGACCGCCAGGCAGCCGGGCTCGTGGCCGTTTCTGATCCCATCAAAGAGTCAACACCCGACGCAATTCGGCAACTTCACCAGCTCGGCCTGCGCGTGATCATGCTGACGGGGGACAACGAACGAACGGCCAGAGCCGTCGCGGATCAGCTCAGCATCGATGATGTCGAGGCCGGCGTTCGCCCGGAAGACAAACACGATCGCGTCAAGGCTCTGCGTGCATCCGGTCATGTCGTCGCGATGGCCGGTGACGGAATCAACGATGCGCCGGCTTTGTCTGAGGCCGATGCAGGTATCGCAATGGGCACTGGCACCGATGTGGCAATGGAAAGTGCCGGTGTGACGCTGGTTAAAGGCGACCTGCGCGGCATCGTTCGGGCCGTTACCTTAAGCCGTGCCGTGATGCGGAACATTCGGCAGAACCTGTTCTTCGCATTCGCCTACAACGCACTCGGCGTTCCCATCGCTGCCGGCATCCTCGTTCCCATCTTCGGTCTCAAAGCACTGCTCAATCCGATGATCGCCGCGGCAGCGATGAGCTTCAGTTCGTTGTCGGTCGTAAGCAATGCCCTGCGACTGCGGTCCCGGGACTGAGTTTGATCGCTTCAGTGAGACGCTGGGGAACTTCGCTTCGCAGGAGACGCTTACGTCATGCGTCAGCGGCAAAAGCGATCGCCATCGGTATGATGCAGCATTACGTCTGACAGGACAGCGTCCGAGCCGTCACTGGTTGAAACAACACCGGAGTCTAACTGGAGCCCATCGTGATGAAGTTGTTACGCCTGTCGGTCTTAGTAGTCCTGCCCCTGCTGCTGGTCTCATGCGGCCATGAGTCGGAGCCGGTTGCCGAGTCCCAGCACGAAGATGCCCAAACGGTCAGCGACCACAGTCATCACAGCGGAGCGACGGACGAATCGGCGACACAGCATCTACACGACGAACACACTCACGACTCGCACAGTGCCAGCAACCATGGTCAACACGACGGTCATGCTGTTGCGTCCCACGAGGGCCACAACTCTGAACAAAGCAATCATCCCGCACCCAGCCCGCATTCAAATCACGGGCACTCGGCGAAAGTCGCACCGCATTCCACGAAGGGCGAAGTTGCCCACGCGGGAAAACTCACAAAACAAACCGCCGCAGAATCAGCCGACGCTTCCGCAATCTTTGCTCAACGGATTCTCCCGATTCTGAAAGCCGACTCGTCTTCGAGTTGCACGCAGTGTCATTTTGCAGGCGTCGAACTGCGCGACTTCATTCTGGAAGATCAGGCAGAGACTTTCGCGTCGCTCAAGTCCGCGGGCATGATTAACGTCGACCAGCCGGACGAATCAAAGATTCTGAAGTTCATCGGTCGGAAGCCAGAGAAGTCTGATCCGCTGATGGAGAAAGTTCGCCAGACGGAACTCATCGCCTTTCAAGCGTGGATTCATGCTGCGGTTCGCGAGCCGGAATTGTTGAATGCCACCTCGGATGTAGACGTCGGTACGACGCTGCCACCTAAGGTCATTCGCCATGCCCGCAGTGACCGGGTGCTGTCATCTTTCATCGACAACATCTGGAGCGAAATGGGTCGTTGTATCAACTGCCACAACCCGGAACGAAACCGACAGAAGATCGGCCGTGACGGCTTCACCAGGGAAGACGTCGATGCCATTTCCTGGATTGTTCCGCGCGATCCAGCCGCGACTCTCAGGCAACTTGTCGACAGCGGAAATGTTGACCTTGATGATCCCGCTGCGAGTCCCGTTCTGACCAAGCCGGCGGGGCTGGAAGATCACGGCGGTGGACCGAAGTTTTTTCCCGGCAGCCAGACGTACCGCAACTTTCTGGCCTTCCTCACGGACTACGCCGATATCACCAAAGGCAAATACAAGTCACCGCGTGACCTGCCGGCCGCTTCGGAAGAGATCACGTTGCTGAGCGAACAGCAACTGCGTATCACGAACATTCCAGCGGCTTTCAGCGACATGCCGCTGCAGGTCGATCTCTACCGTCGTGATCCGCAGAGCGGGCAGTGGTCTGAACATCGCTGGGCCACCGGGTTCAGCCGCGTGAACGGCAAACAGCACGTCTGGCAGAACCCAATCATGGTCGCCGCGCCTACCGACTCCCCACTCGCAAAAGAGTTCCGAGAACGACCCATTCTGCCGCCTGGTGAATATCGCATCCAAATCCTCATCGACCGCTTGGGAAAAACGAAGAACAACCCGACGTACGAACTTGGCGATACAGAGTTCGTTGCAGAAGCGCAGATCAGTGGCAACTGGAAGCCGGGCTACCAGCCACCGAAGATTGTCGCGTTTCCAGAAGCCTCGGAATAGCAGGTTTTCTCGACGAGCATGAGCCTCATTGACAGAGCAGGTCACCATCCTCTTCCGCATCTCGACACGTTTTCAAAGGCCGCCGAGCTGGGAAGTTTTACGGCTGCTGGTCGTGAACTGAGGATTACTCAGGCGGCAGTCAGCCAGCGTGTGCAGGCCCTTGAGCGGGCGCTCAATGTTTCTCTGTTCGAGCGGAAAGGCGGTCGGGTCTCGCTGACCGATGCCGGCACTCAGTTGTACGAGTACGCGCAGCGCATTCTCGATCTGCATCGCGAGGCCCACGAGGCTGTCACTGGAGCGGAACTGCCCGTTGAGGGCGAACTGCTGCTGGCAGCGAGTTCAATTCCTGGCGAGCACCTGTTGCCGGCCGCTCTGTCCATCTTCCGCAGCCAGCATCCACGCATCTCGGTCCGGGCCTCGATCGATGACAGCATGTCGGTGCTGGCTCAGGTTGAGTCTGGCCGTGTGCAGCTAGGCCTGGTGGGGCAGCGGGTCGATCGATCTCACCTCAACTACCGCCCGTTCGCAACAGACGAGCTGTTGCTGGTCGTCGGCAGAGACGACCAGTGGAGGCGTCGCCGCAAGGTCCGAATTGCCGACGTATTGACCTGAATCCTGTTTAAGCGATGATGGCGAGTTGTTGTTTTTCGTTGTCGCTGAGTTGAATGCCGGGTTTCTTTGGCTGGTGAGTGTAGGCAATCAGTCCGGCGAGCAGGTTGACGAGGAAGCCGTTCACGCTGCGATGT